>CAYPCW010000019.1:0-39200 GCA_964409335.1 uncultured bacterium | reverse complement strand
GTCTTGGATTCTCCGAAACCCATTGCTACACCGTTACTGCAACAGATGGCACAAATGAATCCGATCATTCCAATGAAGCCTGTGCCACTACCAATCCGGCAGAAGATTTGATTCCGCCGTCTAACCTGACAGCGGTCGGCGGAGACGAATTTGTCGATCTGTCATGGTCTGAACCTCCACCGGGCGGCGAACAGGAAATGATGTATTATTCCGGTCCGCTTGCCAATGCATTCTATTTTTACGAGACCTTTGAAACCGGATACGCTCATGGTACCAAATTCGAAGTTGGCGCAAATTTCGATGTGATCGCCGCTTCAGTGAAAATATTATCTTCCGGTGACCCATACTGGCCGTGGCCGAACTCTACCCATGGTCCCGTCCGGATCATCATTTTGGCTGATAACGGTGGCATTCCCGGCGCTGTACTCTTCGATGAAGAAACGACTGCAACCTCCGGATGGGCAACCGTTTATCCAGACCTCACCGGGCTTGCCGGTACCTTTTACGTGATCACTTCACATACACTAAACTGGCAAACAGCGGGTGATGCTGAAGGATTTGGCATCGATGGAGGCGTGAATTACCCCGGTAATATGGTCACTTTAAACGCAGGGAGTTGGGCATCCGGTGATGTTCTTGGCTATGGCGGCGACTATATGTTCTCCGCATTGGTCAATGTTTCCGGTACGGTCAGTTCTTTAGGTTATTCTGATGAACTCCCCAACTATTCCCAAATTGATCCCGGCGCCGTCAATTCTGTTCATGACGGCTCTATGCCATTCCAGATCGGGTTCACGTCCTATCCTGATTATAATCAAACCAGCCAGCGAAATTTGCTGGGATATAATGTGTACAGGGATGGGATGCAGGTAAATACGGTTTTAGTCAGCGGTACAAATTACCACGATGATGGTCTTGAAAATAATACAGTGTTTTGTTATGTGGCCACTGCCGTATATGACGCCGGTGAATCTGTACCTTCTAATACCGCATGTGCGACACCCATTGGATTTATCCCGCTGCCTCCCACAAATCTGACGGCGGAGGGCGGCGATTCTATCGTACACCTTGCCTGGAACGCACCGGAAACGGGTCCCGGCGGATTCCCGCCCTGTCCCGATGGCAGTGCAGAATACGTGGATTGCGTAGGTACCTGTTTCAACAACTCTGATTGCGCCGGCGGTGGATATGACGGATGCGTGGAAGGTGAAAACACCTGGCTGGGCGACGGTTACTGCGACGACGGCACCTATGGTCTTGACTTCCAGTGTGAAGCATATTTCTGGGATTACGGCGATTGTGACACCGGTGACTGCACCTCTCTTGATGAATTTGCCGTCAGTGATTACGGATGCTATACCGACGGGGATGGCGCGACCTCCAATGCATTCTCAATTACCTGGAATACCGGCTGCACCCTCACCGCTCTGTACTTTGGTGTGAATGCTGTGGATGAAAACTACTTCAATCTTACCGGACAGGGGTTCAGCAGCGGGATAACCTTCTATGGGTTTGGTCCCAATGAAACCTACATGTTCATGGTCGAAGCCGATGCCATCCAAAGCCCGATCGTGACCTCATCCACCGGTCCGACAGACTGTGCCGGCGGCGGAGACCGGGTGGCCGGCTTTGCTGAAACCGATCCGTTCGGGTTCAAAATATTTGATCATTCAAACTCAAGGGAAGAACTCACGGGATATAATGTTTATCGATCGCTGGCCTCCGGCGCTCCCTATGATTACCTGGCGTCAACTACGGTAGAGATGTATGATGACAGCGATGTGGTGAATGGGACGACATACTTTTACGTCGTTACCGCCGTCTATGATGACATCACTGAATCCGCCTATTCAAACGAAGCATCTGCGACACCCGAAGAACTGATCCCATTTCCTCCCACAGATCTGACGGCGACTGCCGGAGACGCATTTGTTGATCTGGCATGGGTTGAACCCCAAGGGGTCGAACCCGGCGGATTCCCGCCCTGTCCCGATGGCAGTGCAGAATACGTGGATTGCGTAGGTACCTGTTTCAACAACTCTGATTGCGCCGGCGGTGGATATGACGGATGCGTGGAAGGTGAAAACACCTGGCTGGGCGACGGTTACTGCGACGACGGCACCTATGGTCTTGACTTCCAGTGTGAAGCATATTTCTGGGATTACGGCGATTGTGACACCGGTGACTGCACCTCTCTTGATGAATTTGCCGTCAGTGATTACGGATGCTATACCGACGGGGATGGCGCGACCTCCAATGCATTCTCAATTACCTGGAATACCGGCTGCACCCTCACCGCTCTGTACTTTGGTGTGAATGCTGTGGATGAAAACTACTTCAATCTTACCGGACAGGGGTTCAGCAGCGGGATAACCTTCTATGGGTTTGGTCCCAATGAAACCTACATGTTCATGGTCGAAGCCGATGCCATCCAAAGCCCGATCGTGACCTCATCCACCGGTCCGACAGACTGTGCCGGCGGCGGAGATCGAATGATCGGCTATGCTGAAACCGATCCCTGGCAGATTAAAATATTCACGCCCGGATCACCCAGAGTAAACCGGCAGGTATTGTTAAACTATAATGTTTACCGGTCTCTCACATCCGGGAGCGGGTACAGCATGATCGCAACAACTGATGCCGGCACCACCGAATATACTGATTTGGATGTTACAAACGGTACGACGTATTACTATGTGGTGTCTGCAGTCTGGGAAGGCGGCGTTGAATCCGAGTTTTCAAACGAGGCATCTGCGATGCCAATGGGTACGATATTATTTGCAGTATCCGATGCGGCAGTACTGGGAGGCGAAGACGTCATGATTCAATTATCTATAACGAATGATGATGTCGTTGGGGGAATTCAGGTTGACCTCACGGATGTACCGGAATATCTGACCATCACAGGGGTTACGGGCACACCTCGTGTTCCCGGCGACTGGGCGATCAGTTTTTCAGAATTACCCAATGGAAATGCCAGAATCCTGGGATTCTCCTTCCAAAACACGCTTGTTCAACCGGGGAGCGGTCCCGTCTTTGACGTGACGTTCCAATCGGAAGCCGTCACTCAGCCCACTGAGGTTGACCTATGTACCGCAAACGAGGTGATATCCGATGCCGGCGGTTTGGGATATGGCGTATCATCCGGGTGTGGTACGGTCACTCTGACGGTTGAGGGAATTGATATCATGCTCTCCAGTGTTACCGATCCTGTAGATCAGGGGGGAATCGCTGAAATTCATTTGTCAGCCGATAACCCTGATCCGATTTATGGGTTTGAAATCCATCTTGCCGATATTCCGGAATCCGTGACAGGTATCGATATCGTGCCAACTGACCGTATCCCCGATCAGGCGACTTTAAGCTTCAGCGACAATAATAATGAACTCACCGTACTGTGGTTCAGTTTTACGCTGACCCCGATTGAGGCAGGAACCGGAGAACTATTCACCATCAATTATCAAGTGAATGGCAATGCACCGGACGGAACGACCACCATCTCTTTGATAAGTGGTTTGACCGTATTTTCTGATGCGGTAGGGAACAGTATGTATTGGACATCGAACACGGGTACTATTGCCGTGGGTCTGCCGGATGCGGTCATGAGTCTTCAACAAACCGGTGATAATACGTTTGATGTTTACCTCACAAATACAGGGCTTGTCTCCGGATTCCAGATGGATATTCAGGACATACCGGACAACTACACGTTTGCCTCTGCTGTGGGTACCGATCGGCTTCCCGCAGGATGGACGGTAAGCGGCAGTGAATTCGCCGGCTCATTCAGGCTGCTCGGATTTTCCTTTACCGGGACAACCATTGCGGCGGGGTCCGGGGCGATTGTATCCGTCACCATGAATGTAAACGCACCGGTGGACTCCGAAACTGAACTCTGCTTTTTGTCTGCAATTGTATCGGATCCGAGCGGGGTCGCATACTACACTATGACAGAATGTGCAGCGTTTATGTATCCGTATATACCGGTAGGTATCACTCAGGATATCACGTTAAATCCCTTTATGAACAATCTCGTTTCATTCTACGTGGCAAACGATGATATGTCCGCCGGAACGGTATTCGAAACCGGCATACAGGTCGCAAACAATGACAACGGTGAATTCTTTGTTCCGTCCTTCGGGATCGATAATATCGGTGTATTGGATAACGCAGAAGGTTACAGTGTCTTCATTGAGGGGACCAATCCGATAACACTGACAATATCCGGGATGATGATAGATCCGGGTACAGTTTACACATGGAATCCGTTCATGAAAAATATGACCGGATATCCGTATGCTGAAAGTATGTCTTCAGCGATGGCCTTTGGCAGTGCGGATGACGATATTCTGATCATCGGGAATGACCTTGGCGAATTCTATGTACCATCTCTGGGGATCGCTACCTTAAGCGAGGTTGCGCCGGATAAAGGATACTCCGTGTTTCTCGAGGGCGCCGATGCCGTTGAATTTGTTTATCCGGTGTGGTCTGCCGGAATTTCACGCCTGATGGATGGAACGGCATCAGAATCTTATAAAACCGGGAGCGTATCCCAACACTATGACGTGGTGAAAACGGGTAATCCTTATGCGATTATTCTCACGGGTCTTGAGGGCGTTGTATCTGCCGGGGATGAAGTTGCCGCCTATGCTCATGGCGAGGTCGTCGGCGCAGCCAGAATCGTTGATCTGAATTTGCCGGTTGTGATTGCAGCCTGGGGCGCTGTTAGTCAATTTAATGTCAATCTTCCCGGGTTCGAAACCGGTGACCGGATTGAACTTCGGGTATGGAACCAGATGCAGAATACTGAAATGAGAGTCGCCGCAGATCTGGATGCTTACCAATACGGGATTACTCCCCTCACCACCGGTACGATCACGGTTGTGAATGAAGCCTCGGTTCCCGCCAGTTTCACACTGGGACAGAACTATCCGAATCCTTTCAATCCTACAACCACGATCAACTTCACCCTACCGGCTGAAATGCAGGTTCAACTGGAAGTCTACGATATTACGGGCCGGCTGGTGCAGACACTGGTGAACGGACAGACCATGAACGCAGGGTATCACAGTTTCATGTGGAATGGAACCGATACCGCCGGGAATACGGTTTCTGCAGGGTTGTATATTTGCAGCCTGAAAGGAGACGGAATGGTTCAAACCCGAAAGATGCTCATGATGAAATAAGCGGTTTGCTTATCCTGTCAATTGGTCAAAAAGGGAGGCTGGTTCAGTCTCCCTTTTTGGCTTTAATATACCCGAATGATGATGCCCGTTTTTCCATATTTTTTAATACCTGTCATGGCAGTTGTCACGATCTCTTTTTCCTGCCGGAAGATTGATCCCGTTTCTGTGACCGTTACCCCGGAATCCATCCGGTTTTCCGGCGATATGGCGCTCAGAACAGAGGCCGATTTTGTAGAAAGATTCCCCTATCGTAACAGCGGAATGATCAATAGCCGCCGGGCAGTGGACTGGCTGTTTACAGAATTTTCATCCATGGGAATGTCTTGCGAGACGGACATTTGGAAGATCATAAACTTCAGCAAACCCCTATCTCTGGAAAACCTCATCTGTACCCTTCCCGGAGAAAGCCAAAAAGAAATTGTCATCATTGCCCATCATGATCAGTCACCTGCAACGATACAGGGTGCGGACAATGACGGTTCGGGGATAGCCATCATGTTGCAGTTGGCACGAGTATTCAGCCGTGAGTCCTACCGAAATTACACGTTGGTCTTTGTCTCCTCCGACGGTGAAGAATACGGTATGCTAGGCTCAAAACGATTCGTTGAGAGACACCCGAACCTTCGAAATATCATTGCGGGAATATCCCTGGATAATCTGGGAAAACAGTTCTACGACGGCATCCGTATGTCGCCGGTGGGGCAGTTCCGGGGATACGGTCCGGTCTGGTTACAACAGGTGGCACAGGAATCATCCCGCCAAGGCGGTGTAACGTGGATACCTGCAGTAAAACCAGTGATCGAACAGATCCTGGATCAGGCGGTCCCCGTCTCATTCATGGATCAGGGACCGATGGTGGCTACAGGCATCCCGGCTGTGGGTTTTGCCGGCACCTGGCCAAAAGTCTACGGGCAGGCGGTTTGGGACACTTACCATTCAGTGCGGGATTCTGTTACCTATCAATCCGCCCATACATTGGAACAATCAGGCCGGGTGGCAGAAGCCACTATTCGCGGACTTATGAGCCTCAACCGGTTACCTAAAGGGGAACTTCCATATATCTATAACTCAGGGAATTCTGAAATTTTGGAGAGTTGGCCGTTAAGGCTGATATTGCTCGGGGTGGTCCTCCCGTTTTTCGGATTGGCGTGGATTCGATTCCGGCAAATACCGGTATCCCGATCGGGTCTCTTGAAAAATGCCGGATACTCATTTTTCGCGGTGTGGATACCCATTATCGCCGGCATTCTGGAGTTGGGACTGTTCGTAAAGATCGGACTCATGGATGAATATCATCTCTACCCTGCCACATCGAAAGATCCGGCGATTTATTCGCCCCGGTGGGTGGCGATAATTTTGTTTCTAATGACCATTGCGCTATTATACCGGGCAGGAAATCGACTGTGCAGCAAGCAAAGGATCAGCTTATCAACGGCACACGCAGCAGGTACGGCTTTTCTCGTCACCGGCTTGGGAGGTCTGGCGATTTTTCTGAAAAATCCATTTTCGGTGATTCTCATTCTGCCCCTGTATTTTTGGGGGTTGATCCATCATAGATCCGCCTCGTACACATGGATGAATGTCGTCTGGTTTTTACTGGGCGGGATCATGATCTTCGCGCTTATCGCATATTTTGGATTTGTGATCATGCAGAATGGATTCGCCATCCTTTGGTACCTGATGATGATGTTTGCCTGCGGGATGATCGGGTTTACGACATCGCTGATCATTACCGCGATCATGGCGTCGGGAATACTACTGGTGAAAAGGGATTAGCCTGAGTGCTGACCTTCGGTCAGAGATGGCTTCTGAAACGAAGGATCAATCATTGGTTTTTTCATGATATTCATAAAAAAAAGATCCCCCAATATGAACAAATCCGTGTCTTCCGGTCCTCCGTGAAACCTGCAGATCAGACGAGGCATTGACTTAAATGAGATGAGCGGGAAGTAAGCCTGAGAAGTCAGGGCTAATCGCTTACCCGTTATTTCTTTTCCGGTGGTTCCTTTTGTCCCTGGTGACAGGTCCAGCATTCGATCTGTCGGGCGTCTTTCCAGGTAAAAAATTCTTCATTCAGTGATTGAGTCATGTTCATCATCCTGCGGGCGATTTTTTTATGATCGGTATCCAGCGAAAAATCGTCCAGGTTGTGACAAAAAATACATTTAACACCAAGTCCTTTTGCTACGGTTTTCATGAAAACTTTGGTATCCCGGATAGTCTCGAATTTGAGAACCTGCAGGTTTTGGGGTTTGTCATTATCGGTAATGGATGAAAAAATCCAGCCGGTGGTCAATATTACAACGATAAATAAAATTATAAGGCTTCTCATGATGTCCTTTCAGGGATGATCAATAATCGGGTTAAAACCAGTAATGAAGCTGGCATAAAAATTCAGGTTTTGGCGGATCAACAGGGATATTCTCTGTCCGGGTGAACCGGATTTGTAGGATCGTTTGCAATCCGTATTGGGGGAATAGTTCTACCCCCGCGACAATGCGCAGGATCGATCCGTTGGCATAATCCAGATCGGGGTCAAAAAATTCATATCTTCCGGTCAAAGAAATCCCTTGTACCGGGGTAAACGTAAACTCCTGATACAGGGCTTGAGCCGTAGATGTGTCGGGATATTCATAGGCTCTGTCGATTTCAAATTGCCAGGTGAGCTTCCCAACGGACACTCCTCCGGAGAGACCCGCAGACGCCGCATCAGACTCGCGGATGGCGCTGAGTGAACCCATGGTATGTACCACTTCGAGGAATGATTTTACCAGTGATATCTTTACCGAAACGGCTTTATCTGATATGGATTCATTAAATCCGTAGGACGGTTCGCTCCCCAGGATAAATCCATTAGTCACACTTCCGGTCAGACGGATGCCATTCCCCAGCCGGGTTCCTGCTTCGATACCCGCCGGGAGTACCGCGGGGGTAAAAAACAACCCTTCTTTTGAAAGTCCGTGGGTTTGGCGGATATTCCCTCCGCGAATGAATGCCGTGTGGTCGTCCACCTTCAGGCCATAGTCCGGCAGGATACGCCCGATTCTGACCCATGTGTCATTTGGCAGCCCGGAAGCCATCGCCCAAAATTCGTTCAGTATTCCGCCCGCAAGACGAATATTTCCATACACCGATACATTTTCAGACGCCGTCACCAGGGTCGTCAGATCTGCCTGCATGGGGAAGATTGGCACCGTCAGTTTTCCCTCTGTATCTTCATGCACCAGACTCTGAACCCTGAACTCACCGCCGATCTTTAAATGTTCATTGATCACACCGTCCCAGTGTCCCTTTCCCAAATTGGTAGATGTGATCCGGGGGAGATCATCGAGGGAATAGAGAGTGGCTCCATAGTCGTTTCTCATGCCGCCGCCGGTGGGATTCACATGACAGAGGTTACAGGATGCACCGTTTTCCAGCGCGAACCGTGGGACCGCTCCCGCTAGATGTAAAATAATCATGGCAAAACCGGCAATTTTTAATTTCATGGGGTGTTCAGAGCGCCTTCATCAATCCATTGGAGGATAGTTTGAATATCATCTGGCGGCAGAGCCGGACCCCCAAAAGGCATGAGGGGTTCTCCGACGGGGGCAATCCCCTGGATCTTTTTTGCCAGCAGACTACCGGCGCTGTTTCCCGGTATGACCACCGGGCCATGGTCACTGGTACCTGCCATCACGTGATCATACGAGTCCAGAAGCAGGTTACCGTTAAAATTATCCGGACCATGACAAAAAAAGCAGTGCGTATCGAAAATGGATTGTACCTCTGTAGCAAAACTGATCTGGGGATCATCATTTCCCCCGGACATCACCCGCGAACCCGTGTCACCGCATTGATAGATCATCGGGGGTATCAGAAAAAAAAACAGGGTTTTCAGACCCGGCGGTATTTTCATATACGATTCGCTAGTTTAGCGCCCAAATGAGAACCATAGAACAACAACAGTATTCCGATGCCAAAACTCAGGAGATATCCCCACGGAATTGACCCTGTAACGGGAAATTTTCTCAATTTTTTCCACCGATATCCAAATATTCCGATCATCCACAGGAAGGTGAAAATCTGCACCGAGCCATGGGTGGACCAAATGGGAAATGGCTTTTCCATATGTCCCACCAGAGAATCTGCCAAAAACCCGGTGATACCGGTGGCAACGGCAGAGACTTGCGCCAGGATCATATTCCACCATCCAGCGGAAGACAGCGCCTTATCTTTTCGTATAAATCCGAGGGTATCCCACAAAAATGCGGTGGTGTAAAGTGCAATGGGGAAATGCACAAACAGCGGATGGATTTCGTCGATGGGCGGCAGGAAAGACAATCTGAATACTTATCCGAGGATGAGGCTCACAAGGGCGACAACATCAAGGACATCAAGTCCCGAATCGCCGTTCAGGTCTGCGGCACACATTTGTTCGGGTGAGAATTCAGCATTATATTCCGATCATCCACAGGAAGGTGAAAATCTGCACCGAGCCATGGGTGGACCAAATGGGAAATGGCTTTTCCATATGTCCCACCAGAGAATCTGCCAAAAACCCGGTGATACCGGTGGCAACGGCAGAGACTTGCGCCAGGATCATATTCCACCATCCAGCGGAAGACAGCGCCTTATCTTTTCGTATAAATCCGAGGGTATCCCACAAAAATGCGGTGGTGTAAAGTGCAATGGGGAAATGCACAAACAGCGGATGGATTTCGTCGATGGGCGGCAGGAAAGACAATCTGAATACTTATCCGAGGATGAGGCTCACAAGGGCGACAACATCAAGGACATCAAGTCCCGAATCGCCGTTCAGGTCTGCGGCACACATTTGTTCGGGTGAGAATTCAGCATTTCCCAAAATGACACCCACCACAGCGACGATATCCAGAACATCTACATTTGTATCAAAATTGACATCTCCGGTGGCAATACAGTTTATCCCTTCATTCACGGTAAATGCGGTTGTATAAATATAATCGCCTGTATTGTTGCCATTTCCATTTGCGGCATTTCCAGCGGTATAAAAGGTGATGGCGCCCGTTCCATCAGCAGGTGCAGTCCAGTCGAAATGCCACGTTGCGCCGGAGGTCTGACCGTTAAATGTCCCGGCAGACCGGTGCTTTAAGTAGGTAATTCCACTTTGTGCGCTGGTTTGGGTGAGGGTAGGCTCGGTTACGGTGATCGTGCCGCCTTGTGCAAGACTACCCGTTCGGGAGCATAGCTCAAATCCCCACCGGTGCTGGCTGGGATGCATCACATGAACGGTGATAGTATAAGTCTCACCGGGCAGGTATTCAGTGGGAGCATCTTCAATCGCTACACTGCCCATGCCGGAATTCAGGGCAAATGAGGAGTGACAACCATTTTGGCAGGTCAGTTCTCCGGGAGCCCCGGTTCGCTGGTTGGGAGGACCGGTTGAGAACGCCTGTAAAATATTGACTGATAACCCAAGGGTCAGCAGCATGATACTTAAAATCTGCAGGTGTTTATTTTTCATGATAACCTCTATTTTCGGTGGATGGAATTTACATGATCTGCAAAAGCAGTTCAATATCAAACTAATACGATTACAACATGTAACAAGACTATAAGGTATAAATACCTTTTTAACTGTCTGGGGTGAGTGCGAAAATGGGCTCGGGATTATATGATTCTAAAATTTTTCTGTCCAAAAAGGGCAGGCGACCAACTGACCATTACCGGTATCCACCAATTCGGGGATATCCCCGGCGCAGGTTGGTTTTGCGATGGGACATCGATTTCTGAACGCACATCCGGAGGGTTTTGCCATGGGGGAGGGAATATCTCCCTGCAGAACAATCCGTTTTTTGTCTTTTCTGGCGGGATCCGGTAACGGTACCGCTGAGAGCAGCGCGCGGCTGTAGGGATGTTTAGGCGAATGATAGATCTGGTCAGAGGATCCCCATTCCACCATGTTTCCCAGATACATTACAACAATTTGGTCTGATATATGTTCGACTACGGACAGATCGTGTGCGATGAACAGATAGGATAGGTCAAACTCATCCTGAAGGTCCATCATGAGGTTAATGACCTGCGCCTGTATGGAGACATCCAGTGCAGATACGGGTTCGTCGCAGATGATAAGATCAGGATTGGTTGCCAGGGCGCGGGCGATACCAATACGCTGCCGCTGCCCTCCCGAAAATTCATGAGGATACCGCCGCGCCTGTTCCGGCCGAAGCCCCACTTTGTCCAGCAGCCAGCCCACACGATCCTGCATCTCTGCCTTGCTCATTTTTGTATGGATCTGCAACGGCTCACTGATGATCTGCGCAACGGTCATTCGGGGATTGAGGGAGGCAAACGGATCCTGAAAGATCATCTGGACTTTTGACCGGTATTTCCGCATATTTTTAGGATGCAGCTTCACAAAATCCACAGAATCTTTTCCAAACTGATAATGGATACTGCCGGTGACTTCAACATCCGGGGATATATGCTTCAAAATACTGACCATCGCCCGGCCCACGGTGGTTTTCCCACAGCCGGATTCCCCCACCAGCCCCACCGTCTGTTTTTTATAAATGGAAAAACTGATCCCGTCCACAGCTTTGACAACGGCCACTTTTTTCGAGAGCACGCCGCCGAATACCGGAAAATGTACCCGCAGATCTTTGATATCAACCAGTCGGTTATCCTTCATGATACAGCCTCCGCTTCAGATATTTTTACATGGCACCGGACAAAATGATTGTTGCGGATTTCGTTCAATGCCGGCTCTGCCGAATCACAAATATCGATCTTAAAATCACACCGGGTACAGAACTTGCAGCCGGCGGGCATTTCCAAAATACTGGGTACCATCCCGCGGATCGTTCCCAGGCGCTTTTTCTTTTTCCCCAGATCGGGTCTGGGAATGGATTCCAGCAATCCCAGAGTGTAAGGATGTAACGGATGATAGAAAAGTTCGTTGGCGTCTGCCATCTCCTGGATCACACCGCCATACATGACGATGACCCGTTCACAGGTTTCTGCCACGACCGCCAGATCGTGGGTGATCACAACCACAGCGGCGTCCTTGCGTTTGTGCTTCAGTTCGATCATTAAATCAAGGATTTGTGCCTGGATCGTTACATCAAGTGCGGTGGTCGGTTCATCGGCGATAAGAAGAGATGGATTTTTCGCCAGTGCCATGGCGATCATTGCCCGCTGCCGCATCCCGCCGGAAAACTGATGAGGGTAGTCCCGCAGCCGGTTTTCTGGGCTGGGGATCCCCACTATATCCAATAATTTGGCGGCTTGAGCTTCGAGATCATCCGACCTCTGGTGATATTCGGGAGAGACCAGTCTGTCCATGAGCAGAACGATATAGGCAAATACTGTAATGGCTGCCACACCGCAGACAAAACTGATGATCATGGATATGAGAGAAAATGACCAACCCGAGACAAACTGGGTAAACACCATAACAATGATTCCAACCACCACAGATGTCTTTATCCGAATATTCATCGGTGTATCCCTCAAGGTTCGAGCCAGGTGGATGATGCCGTCCTTCACATATTCACCGAAAGATTTTGCATAGATTGCCTCTGTGATTTGCATCCCTACGGTAAACACGGGATTCAAAGACGTCATGGGTTCCTGAAAGATCATGGCGATTTCCCGACCACGGAGTTCGCGCATCCGGGCATACATTTTCTGATGAAAATTCTGCATCGCCTTTTTTAACGGGGAATGAAAAAACAGGGTTTGCGTGAGAAACCCGTCCAGGATCAATGAGATAAAAAAGTTGATCACCCCGGAAATCCCTAAAAAGGAATGCAGAAAAAACCAACTGATAAAGAACAGTGACGCCAGGACTTTTCTCATGTTTTCACTGATGGAATTTAAAAACCGGTATTTGGGACCGGTCTTCACCTTCTCCAGATCTTCACCGTCGAAGATCTTTTCGCCTTTGAAGTAGATTTCCCCCTCGACGACCTCACCGGGCGGGTTGGGGATCAGTTGGATGAGGGACAACACAGAAACGGATTTTCCCGACCCGGATTCTCCCACAATTCCCAGAGTCTCCCCTTCATAAATATCAAAGTCAACACCATTGACCGCTTCTGCCCAATCGTCGCCCACCTTAAAACGGGTGCGAAGCCCTTTTATTTCAAGTAGTTTTTCCGGCATTAGCGTAACCTCGAATAGACTTTCGGATCAAAAGCTTCCCGGATGCCTTCGCCAATAAATACAACCATCAGCAGGGTAAAAAACTGAGCGCCCACCGGTGCGAACACCATCCAGGTTTTGGACATGTTCTGAAGCCCCACACCCAGCATTTGTCCCCAGCTTGGAGTGGGCGGAGGCATCCCGAAACCAAGATAATCCAACCCTACCAGTGCGGCGATATATCCCACCACTGCAAAGGGGAAAAAAGTAATAATCGGTACCAGTGAGTTTGGCAGGATGTGCTTGAAGATGATCTTCATATTGCTTTGTCCCATGGATAATGCCGCAGCAACATAATCCTTGGCTTTTTCACGATAGAACTCGGCGCGCATATAATAGGTGATCCCGATCCAGTTCACCAGTGTGTATATAAATATCAGGATAAAAAATGAGGGGGTGACGATGGATGCGATGATCATGATCACAAACAGCATGGGCAGGCTGGACCATATCTCAATGATCCGTTGAAAAAACAAATCGAATTTTCCACCAAAGTAGCCCATCGCCCCACCAATGGAAATACCGATAAAGAAATTGACCACTGCCAGAAGCAGCGCAAAAGAAATCGAAATGTTGAAGGCGTAACACAGACGGGCAAATACGTCTCTTCCAGTATCATCTGTTCCGAGAAAATGACGGGATGATGGCGCATCAAACATAGTGTTCCCTTCAATGGTAATATCTTCATAAGGACTGAAGGGGTACATGGGCATGATGAGCCAGTTGTCCGAACCGCTGTTTTTCCAGTCTTCAGATAATTTTCGGTAGTTAGCTTCTCCGGGAACATCCTGCCCGAATTGATAGCCTGCGTGGTAACCGGAAATCGCCGGGAAGTACCACTCGCCGTTATATGATAAAATGACCGGACGATTGTTGATTAGCAGTGGCAGAAAAAAAGAAATAATGTACAAGGCCACGAGAATCAAAAACGAATAATATCCTCGTTTCATGGTTTTAAACTTCAGCCATCTTTTTTTGTAAATGGATAAGGATATCTGATCGTTGTTGCGGGAATTTTTTTTCTTAAAAATCATTTGAACCGTATCCTTGGATCGACTGAGGCCAGTGCCAGATCCGATAATATATTTCCTAATAGCCGAATTAACACACCAATGACCACAAATGCGAGAACGATGGGATAGTCCCGGTCAAGCAATGCCTGATACCCCATCTTCCCAAAACCGTCAATATTGAACACCCGCTCAATAAAGTAGGACCCGGCAAAGACGATACCGATGAGATACCCGATACCGGATGCGATGGGGATCACAGAATTCCGGATGGCGTGTAGCCAGACCACCCGTTTTTCAGACAACCCTTTGGCAAACGCTGTTCGGATATAATCCTGTGACAGGTTTTCCAGGAGTCCGTTTTTCATCAGTACGGTAAGGTTGGCAAAACTACCGATAGACCATGCAAAGACGGGGAGGATTGCGTGATGCAACTGATCCACAATTTTGCCCCATAAAGAAAGCTCTTCCCAGACTTCGGTGGGGGAGTGGAAACCGCCCAGGGGGAAAATATCCCAGTAGGAACCGCCACCGAACAACACGAGAAACACTCCGCCAATGACCCATCCGGGAATGGAATAGGCGATAAAAATGAGCACACTGGATACGAAATCGAAGGAACTTCCGTGCCCCAGCGCTTTTTTGATCCCCAGGGGGATACAAACGATATATGTGAGGAGGAATCCCGTTAATCCGAAAAACAGTGAAATTTTAAATCGCGGCTTCATGACTTCGGTCACGGGCATCTGGTAGGTATAAGAATTCCCCAGATCACCGGTAAAGATGCCTGAGACTTCACGCTGAAAAACTATTCCTTTGGATACCTCTGAATCGTCGGTTTTTTCGATGTGGGCGTACCAAACGTTGCTGAGAGAACCATCGGTTTCGTATACCGTTAATTCATTATTTTCTCCCCGGTGGATGTTGACTTTCCAGACTTGTCCGTCCAGCTTGCCCACTCGCTTTTCGAGTTCAAACACATCCGGTTTGAAGCTGATTTCGCGGTACCTGACTTCCCTTGGGTACAGTCCAAGCCAGATCAGATATCTTGCCCAGACGGGTTTGTCGAAACCGTAATACCGTTTTAGTTCATTCAGTGCGGATTCGGGCAAAACAGCGCCTCCTCCGCTGGCAATACCCGCCGATCCGCCGCCGCCTTCCCCTTGCGCCGCCGCACCCATCTGAACCCGCTGGATGGCCTGCTCCAGAGGTCCCCCCGGCGCCAACTGAAGAATAATGAACACCAGCAGCGTCGAACCGACGAAGGTCGGAATCATTAAAAGTATCCTGCGAAGGAAATATGTTGTCATGGAATTTCTTCTCCTGAATACGTATATCTGATATTATTTCTGGCGGAATCAGTCGAACTGACGATGATAAATGATCAAATTTCGACGGGCTGAACTTACAACAAATCCCGGTGAATCATGAAAGGAAAGATGAACGATGTGAAGATATGAGATGGGAGTAAAATTTCGGTATAAATTACATAGATGTAAATACAGATAAACATCCGGATACCCGCTGTTCTGCCATCATTGGCGCTGCAAGGTCTGGTGGTGGCGGATTTATACAACAAACCCCGGCAGGTCACCGGGGTTTGTTTGTGGAAAATTTTGGGTATGGGTGAAAATTATTGATGGGATTCCAAATACTCCGGCCAGAATCTCACTTCAATGTCACCCTGGGGAAGGGTTTTGTCGTTTTTCATTGCGTCTTTCAAACGAACATCTTTCTCCGGATCAACCCACCAGTACGTAAAAATTGACCGGTAGTCACCCCCGTAGCGAGAAACCATGTAATCGGGGAATCCGAATTTATTCCAGTAGATCAATCGTTCATAAGTGCGGGCAATTCCCCAGGTTGCCGGATGAATATCCGAGTAAATACCGTCAATCTCCCGGATGATCTCGATACGTTCAGCCTGATCAAATGTGACATCGTATGCGTCAAGAAGTTCATCCACACGAGCATTTTTAAATCCGGAAATATTGTTATTGTAGGATTCATCTGAGAGAGAAGAATGCAATGACGTTTCAGGGTTCGGGAAAACCAACCCACCCCAGTTTTGCATATATATTGTAAAATTCCTTTCCATCAGGTTCTTCCAACCAGTGTTTCCGTCCACCATTTTGATCTGCATATCAATACCGTAATCTTTCAGCATCTGTTGAACCGGCGTGACCATATACGATAAGCCGGATTGGATTCCAATCTCAAAGCGAAGGATTTGTCCAGTATCTTTATGTACCAGCCACCCTTCCTTATTTCGGGTGGTATATCCGGCTTCATTTAACAATTTTACGGCTTTATCGGGATTATAGGTGATTTTTTCATTGTTCGGGTTTTCATAAACAGACCCTGTGTAGAGTGAATTCATCATGGAATATTCATTGTAGTACATTTCGCGGTTCATCTTTTCCCGGTCATAGAGGTAGGCGAAGGCATATCGTACCCGGCGATCATTGAAGGGCCAGGTTCGCATGTTGAAGGCGTACCCTGAAGTACCGGCAGGCTTCTCGGAGAATATCTTTTGCTTTTGAACCCATCCTTTTTTGATGGGATACGGCCAATTTTTTTCACCTTCGCCTAATAAATCCACTTCACATTCTTCAATCCATTCCCTGGCGGCGGCAACCGTGTAATAATCCTGTTCGCCTTTTTTGAATTTTTCAAATTCAAGAGACCGGTTGTCCTTCACTACGATAAACTTCAGTTTGTCGAAGTTGTTGGTGTATAAATTTGCAGGATTATCCGCATCCCAGTAATCGGTACGGCGAGTGAGTGTAAAAGATTCCTGATTGACGATATCCTGTTCGTTGATTGTGTACACACCGGTTCCGGGCATCAGTTTATACTGGTATTCTTCGAGATAATCGGTACCATCGAGATCCCGGAGAATGTGTTCGGGCAGGATCGTCATGCTGGCGCCGAAGTATAATAAATTCCGCCAGCTGAGTTGTTTACACTTTACACTGACGATGTATTTGCTTTCGGCTACCGGCCGTTCGAATTTTCCGTACACCAGTTGATCTGAGGGTTCCAAAATGGTTTCATCCATATGCAGGTCCCAGGTTGCGACGACATCCGCAGAGGTTACTTCGGTTCCGTCAGAGAATCTGGCTTTGGGGTTGATCCTGAACCAGAATTGCATTTTGTCGTCAGAAACTTTCCAGTGTGTCGCCAGAGAAGGCATGAATTCCAGCGTCACCGGATGCGTGGTGATCAGACCTTCGTAACACAACCCTTCAATCGTCGAATTCTCTATGTAATTTGAGTTCTGACCTGTTGTCCGCAGAGTGGCGGGGAACCGGGATGTAACGCTGGTCAGGGTACCGCCTTTTACCGCGCGGGGGTCTCCGAAAAAGTACATATCGTCTTCGCTGGGTAGATAGGTTTGAAAACCCATGGATTTGGCGATCTCCCCGAAACCGGTCCCCCCTTCCTCCGGTGTTATGATATTTTCTGCCATATCCCCGGCGGGGGCTTTTGTCTCCGTGCCGGTGTCTTGTGCCTTGGTTTTATCTCCACCGCAGTTCACGAGGATGGCTGCAGATAGGATAATAACCACGGATTGGATGAGATGTTTAATCATATGAACTCCTAAAATTCATCGTGAATGATACAAAGATTTAATCCATATCCCCGGGGTATAGATTACGTATTAAAGTGATCTTTTCGTCGAATATTTCAAAAAATTTCCCGGACCAATTAAATTATCTACCTGCCATGCATATGGGTTAGAACGGTATACTTATACACAAAACGATTTGAATGTAAGAGAAGATTCTGGTGCAAAGTTAGGGACTGGCATGTATTCACACCTGTAAAATAATGAAACTCTGGGATCAAAGTGTCCCCAGAATCATTCCAACAAGAATCACAACATCGAGGACATCGATGGTGGTATCCGCATTCAGATCACCAGTCAAAAGCTGTGTATTTGTGGGATTACCCGATAACACAATATTCACCATGATCACGACGTCCAGGACATCCACGGCGGAGTCCTGATTCATGTCCCCCATCATTACACACCCGTCGCCCCAAATACATTCCACCCATTCAGGGTGATCGATAAAGGGGTTCCGGTTTTGCTGGATCAGGTAAATTGCTTCATTCCGGTCCAGTTCTTTCTGGCTCACCGGATCATTGGCGCTCCAGTAAGTCAATAAATTCACAGCCCAGGGCAGGAGATCGGCACCGTCCACCATGTCGTTAGCGAGCCATCCTGCGTCTTCGGTATAATACCGGGTACATATGTAAAAGTAGGTCCGTGCGAGATCGCCCTTATATTCATTGACAGGTTCAAACACGATACCCGAATATCCGGAGAAAGAAGATAACCCGCGCATGCTGCCGTTTAGGGAAGTCCATGTGGCGGTTCCCACTTCGCCATAAGGATAATTTCCCCGCTGGCCGTTTACATATCCGTCTGTCGGGTAAATATGAAACAGGTCGGTTCTCATCGGCAAATCGCTGTTGAACCAACTTTGGGGCCAGGAGTGTTCCCGATTGAAACAGTCACCCTCACTGTTATAATTGCCGCACTGGTCTGCGCCCCCGTAATGATACACATAAGGCGGGATTCCGCCGGGAACATCAGAATACATATCCCAGACGGTACCATCCGGTTTTATATCCGTGGTTTCGAACGAGGCGAACAATGAACTGTAGCTCTGAACCTGATGGTTATCTATAATTGAATGAAGAACGATGCGGAGTGCATCGCCTTCCAGGCCCTCTGTACCGTCATAATAACCATCGGGGATTTCAGCGCGTAGAATGGTAATACAGAGCGTAAGTGCAAAAGTCTGGAATAAAATTTTTCCGGTCCGGGGTACCGTTATTTGTAGCGTGTGTGACGTGAATTCAGGGTATATCATCAGGGGAAAATTACCATTTCAATGCCTCATCTTCTCAGCGTTTATCCCGTTTTCTGTAATCGGCTGTATATTTAAATTGTATCCGTCCCCGGTCATCAACTGCTCCGGGGAAGGGCGAATTTAGGTTCTGTTCTCCGGATACTGCCCACGTAATGCGATCTTGCTGCTATAAAAGTCCAGGATGTGTACCCTTCTGGTTGACGGGGCGCCTGAACAAGCCTCTGCATCCTTTTCCTATGGTCGGAGAGAGCCGACTACAGTAAATTCGTCGTCTGTTTTCACAAAATATTTTGTTAATTGATGACATGAGGGACGAATGAATACATCAGATTTAAAAAAATTATTAGACGGTATTTCCGTTCATGCCGAGTGGATCGGGCTGCGTGAAGTCCGTGAAAGCACCACCTACCGGATCATCCGTGATGACAAGCCTCAGGCGAATCACCGGGAAGAGACGCACGGGATCATGGTGGAAGTGCTTGCGGATGGTCAGTTCGGGTATTACGGTGTAAATTCCGGCGACCCTGCCGTGATCCAACGGGCGGCGGAGAAAGCGGTTGACCAGGCAAGACTGGCATCCCGGTTTGCAGTACACCGCTTCACAGAAGCGGTTCGTCCCATGGCGAAAGGTGAGTATCGATCCCCTTATGAAAAATACACCGATGCAATTTCCCCTGGCGACTTAAATCATCTTCTGTTGAAGGCATGCGCTCGTTTAAAGGTATCCGATAAAGTGATCAGCCGGACTGCCCTCGCCCGAATCGTGGAAACCCATTTTATGTACGTCAGCACCAACGGCAGCGATGTGGATCAGCAGTTTCTTATCATCTCTTCAGACTATACCGCCACTGCCCAGGAAGGTCCCGTCATCCAGAAACGAACGGATCACGGCTTACTGGCACGCAGTTATCAAATGGGAATGGAGATGTTTGATGAAGCCTATGTGATGACCCGCGCTCGTAAAATTGCCGAACAGGCGGTGGAATTACTGTCTGCGGAAGAATGTCCCACGGAAAAAATGTCCCTGGTTCTTGCGCCTGATCAGATGATGCTGCAAATCCACGAGAGCGTGGGACATGCCCTGGAAATCGACAGGATCCTCGGCGACGAACGGAATTATGCGGGATGGAGCTTTGTCCGGTTGCAAGATTTCGGGAGACTGAAGTATGGCTCCGACTTCATGAATATCACCTATAATCCCACCATCCCGAATCAGCACGCCTCCTACGCTTTTGACGATGGGGGAATGGCTGCAAAGAAGGAATTCATCATCAGGGATGGACTTCTCCTGAGAGGATTGGGTGGGAAGGAAAGTCAGGTGAGGTCAAAAATCCCCGGGGTGGCAAACTTCCGCGCCAGTTCATGGAACCGGGCACCCATTGACCGCATGGCGAACCTGAACCTGGAACCGGGAACCAGCGCCTTTGACGATATCATCGGATCCGTTGAGCGGGGTGTGTATATGGAATCAAATCGTTCCTGGTCTATCGACGATTACCGGAATAAATTCCAGTTTGGGTGTGAATACGGCAAATTGATCGAGAACGGTAAACTGACCCGGACGGTGAGAGACCCGAATTATCGCGCCATCACCACCCCCTTCTGGAACAGCCTGAAAATGGTAGGCGATGCCAGTACGTTTGAGGTTTATGGAACCCCCTACTGTGGAAAGGGTGAACCCAATCAGGTAATCCGGGTGGGACATGCATCTCCGGTGGCGTTATTTGAAAATGTTGAGGTATTTGGCGGTGCGTGATCGTCATATCCGGTAATCCAATCAGAAAGTTTATCAGAGGATAGAATGGAAAATTTATTTTACACAGTGAGCGAACATATATTTGGTCTGTTGAAAGAAGGGGAAAAACTCACATTGTCATTCGGAGGCGAGGACAGTCAGTTTATCCGGTTTAATGGCGCAAGAGTCCGTCAGACCGGATTTGTAAATGATGCGGGACTCGGGATTGAACTGATCTTCAATAACCGAAAGTGTAACGGCGGTATCACCTTTACCGGACTGCCGGATACCGACATCGACAATACCACCGCCGAATTACAACGAATGAGAGACGAAATTATCCAGTTGCCTGAAGACCCCTATATTGTCATGCCGGGAAACACAGGCTCCAGCCGGGCGGATCATTCCGGTGATCTGTTGTCTTCCACGGAAGCTGTAGAAAAACTCATATCTCCCTTTATTGGTGTGGATATGGCCGGCATATGGGCGTCAGGCAGAATCTTCAGGGGGAATGCAAACTCAGAAGGTCAGAAGCACTGGTTTGCTACCGATACCTTCTCACTGGATTATTCTCTTATCACTCTGACGGAGAAGATGGTAAAAGGCACCCTCGCCGGTACCCACTGGAACCAGGCTGACTACGAAGGGTTCATCGCAGATTCCATTAAAAAGCTTGACCTGATGTCTCTGCCGCCGAAAAAAATTGAACCCGGAGAATACCGAACGTTTATCGCTTCCGCCGGTGTTGCAGATATCCTCGGCATGTTCTCATGGGGGGGCGTGAGTGAAGCGGCGATTCAGCAGGGTGAAAGCGCCCTCTGCAAAATGCGAAACGAAAGCCTGACCCTGTCACCACACTTTTCAATTGCGGAAGATTTCCGGACGGGGATTGTTCCCCGGTTCAACGGCATGGGCGAGACCGCACCGGAATATTTACCCCTGATCTCCCGGGGGAGACTGGTGAATACTCTCATCAGTTCACGATCCGCACGGGAGTACAATAAAGAATCCAATTTCGCCTCGGGGAATGAAGGACTCCGTTCACCCGTCATGACAGGTGGAAACCTGAATGAGGAAGATGTGCTAAAAACGCTGGATACAGGCGTATATTTATCCAACCTTCACTATCTGAACTGGAGTGACCAAATCGGTGGACGGATCACGGGGATGACCCGGTATGCCTGCTTCTGGGTGGAAAGGGGGAAGATCGTTGCTCCCATCGAAAATATGCGGTTTGATGACAGCCTGTACCGGTTCTTTGGGGCCAACCTGGAGGCGGTCACCGGGCAGGTTCTCATGAATCCAGAGGTGGGAACTTATGACGGCAGAGCATTGGGCGGTGTCCATTGCCCCGGGATATTATTGTCGGCATTCTCCCTGACACTGTAGTCCCGGCCAATATCTGTCAATCATATGGTCATCTGACCGTTAGGCTCAACAACAGAGATGATCAATGAGTAACGAACATCAGTCAATGAAATCAAAATGGGGTCATAGAACTCCCTCAACTGAGAAGGAATAATAATTTGAAAACGGTGATTTCTCTGATCATTGGTATCCTTTCAATAAATTGCGCCGGCACCGGGGGCACGCCTCACCCTGAGGCGAGGCAGACGCCGCCGTTTCAAGCGCTGCAGATCCCGCCTGCCCCTGACAATGTACAGAATTATTTTCTGGAAAACGGTCTGGAGGTCTTTACCGTCTATAACAGCGCCTCCCCCATGGTATGCCTGAACATGACGGTAAAAGTGGGTTCCTCCGTTGAAGAATATCCCACCAGCGGTATGTCTCATATGCTGGAACATCTGCTTTTTAACGGCACAGAGTCCCGCACCCAGGACGAACTGTATGATGAAACCGATTTTTACGGCGCCTACAGCAACGCCTTCACCCGGCAATATTTTACCGATTTCATATTGCTGTTGCCGAAAGAGTACCTGACAGAAGGGATGGATATCCAGTCGGACATGCTCTTTCATTCCCTGCTGCCGGCGGATAAATTGGAAAAGGAACGGGGGATTGTCATTGAGGAGATCCGCAAAGACCGGGATCGTGAATCCAACCGTGTTCAGGATGTCTTCAACCGCATGAATTACGGGACTTCCGGGACAGGGCTCCCCGTCATCGGTACCATCAGCACTATCAAGCACATGTCCCGCGAAGACATATTGGAATTTTATCATCATTACTATGTCCCAAACAATATGGTGCTGACGGTTATTGGTAATTTTGATCCCTCCACTCTGAAGACAGGCCTGGAATCCTGGTACGGTGATGAGGTAGCCGGCTCATTAAACTCCGATGGCGACGCGGTTCTGAATATGGTGAGCTCCCGCCATATATTTCACGGAGAAAATGGGGTTGATCAGGCGGTTATGGACGTGTCAAAGATCTATGGGCAGCTTCGATATTATCCGGTGAGAACAGAATCCGGCAGTGAATTTGCCAGGAATTTTAACACGACATCCGCAATAAATGATCTGGTACAGCAAATGATCACGGCGTGGATGCAGGATGACCTGTCCGAAAAACTGCCGAAGTATCAGCTATCCGTGAGTGAATCCACAGATTTAATGTCTAAGGGGATTATTAATGTGGACTTCATGGCAGACGCAGGAACCGATATTTCCGGTGTGATCGCCGATATCAACCGCGCCATTGTTGCATTTTCCACGGAATTACCTGAAAAGATGGCGGGTGAACGGGTGAATGCCTGGTTGAAAAATAAACGAGTGGAAGAAAGCGCCTATCGGGATCAACCCCATTATTATGGTATGATGAAAGCATATGAACTCGCTACCAGTGGAGGACAGGGACTCATTCTCGCATCCCGGACTCTGTCCCAAATGACCGGTGATATGATGAGTAATGCTGCGACTGGATTACATTGGACATTGATAAAAGTCAATATTGTACAACCTGCGGATATCAGCGAATCCTCCGACAATAGCAGTGGAGAGGTCACCTTTAAAAAATCCATTCTGCCCTCAGGCGCGATCCTGATCACCTCATCCGGCGGTGGGTCCGAAATGATGGGGATACATATTCTCGTTAAAAATCGCAGCCATCTGGAAGCCGATCTGTCCGGCGGCGCTGAAGTGCTTCATGCAATGCTGGATTCCGGAACGGATACCTACACAAAAGAAGAACTATCCACAAATCTCAATGCCATGGGCGCAATCACAAAATTTATAGACATGGGATTTATCCCTTATGACGATTATTATAATTCACCGGAATACGGATACATCCGATTAGAGTGCCTGGATACGGATGCGGAGGATGCTATCAGATTGTTGGCACATATGATGACGGCGACAACCATCACCGATGAAAAGGTGGCATTAGCGCTGGAAGACGCAAACAACCGCCTGATGATGCAGAAGGGCACTGCCAGGGAAACCGCAAGAACCGAGTTCAATAAATTGTTTTTGGGCGAAAATCATCCATCGGTTGGGAGGGTGAGCGGATCTGTGGAATCCTTAGCCCGGCTGAACACCGAAACCCTCGAAGACCTTCGGGGACGGTACTTTTCCCCTGAAAATTATATTATCACGATTTCCTCCCGGCGGTCACATCAATTTTACCAGGACATCTTTAATTCCATCTGGACGACTCAGGGAATGCCTGCAGAAAAGTTTACCTATCCCGTATCTACGGAAATCCCAGTTCCGGAAAAGATAATTGATATGGGGAAAGAACAGGCGCAGATCCTGATCGGAACCAAATTTGACATCCCAAAAGACGATATCTCCAAACTATCCCTGGTTTCGAGTATTCTGTCCGACCGGATGGCATTCGATCTTCGGGAAACCCGGGGACTGGCATATTCCCTGGGTATCAGCATGGGCAATGAAGGCGATACCGGATGGCTCACCGGCTATATCGGGACCGGAACTGAAAATATCGAAACCGCCGTTGAGGGAATGAAATCTTATTTTTATGCGAATGCACTGGACGGACTGACAGCAGAGGAAATCCTAAAAACCATCAATGCCGGGAAGGGCGCTTATCTTCGCCGCAATCTTACCCGTATCGGGCAGGCTTTTTACATGGGATATTACGAGTATTTTCTTCAGGATTACTCCCGTGCGGGGAGACGCTATGATGATCTGGAAGGAGTCACCCCCTCCGACCTTGAAAAAATTGCCGGGAAGTACCTGACAGGATCCGATACCGGTCTCACTCTTATTGTAAAATAATCATAAAAATAATCAGGAAGTATGCGAACATATACATCATTTTTACTGCCCCTTGCTGTGGGAATCATGATCATGACAGGTTCAACGCTATTGATGGGGGAATCCCGGATTGACCATCATTACCTCTGGATAGAACTGATTCCGGACACCCATCAACTGTCAGGCCGGGATAAATTGGAGATCACGACCACAGATAAATATTGGGAATTCCAATTATCACAGGCTTTGAATGTACTGGATATCCGAATTGGGGATAAGGCTCGCGAATTTGAAATTCTTCCTCCCAATGATTCTCCTGCTTTACCCATGAACCGCATCCGCATTCACCGTAAATTTTTCGAAAAACCGGACCAGGTCATTGACATCTCATACCGGGGAATTCTGTTTCAGCCTGCAGATGATCTGGAATTCAGCCGGGAAAAAATAGCCATGGAAATCGCCGCCACCATTGATCACGAGGGGGCATTTCTGTCTTCTTCCGGCGGATTCTATCCGCGTGGGGACGAGGAATTATCCATGTTTGATACCGTGATTAAACTTCCCCTGGTCTGGGAAGCGGTCAGTGAAGGCGCACTATTGGAATCAAAACGAACGGATGGTCACACCGAAGTGAGCTTTCACACAGAACACCCCATGGACGGGATTAATGTGACCGCCTCCCAATGGGTCGTTTCGTCCAAAACCGTCGATGGGATACAGTTTTATACGTACTTTTTTGAGGAGGATTCGTCCCTCTCCGGCGATTATATGAACATGAGTATCGAGTACGTGAAAATGTATTCAGAAATGTTGTCACCCTATCCCTTCAGCAAATTTGCGGTGGTGGAAAATTTCTTTCCCACCGGATATGGGATGCCATCCTACACGGTGTTGGGAAGATCCGTCGTGCGGTTGCCCTTTATCGTGTTTACATCACTGGGGCATGAAGTCCTGCATAATTGGTGGGGGAATTCGGTGTACGTGGGCGAAGGCGGAAACTGGTGTGAGGGACTCACTATGTATCAGGCGGATTATTTGTATAAACTCCAAAACAGCGAAACATCGGCGCGTCAGTACCGGAAGGATATCCTGAAAGATTTTACCGTGTATGTGGATGCGAATAACGACTTTGCGCCTGATGATTTTGTGAGCAGATGGGATGATGCCTCCCGTGCCATCGGATATGGGAAGGTCGCCATGATTTTCCACATGATTGAAAAGCAACTGGGGAGTGATGCATTTATCGGCGCACTCAAGTCTGTCATCGGGAATTTCCAGTTTAAAAAAGCCACCTGGGATGATTTTATCACCGCATTTGAGAATACAGGCAATATCAGCCTGAGCGAATTTAAATCTCAGTGGATTCACCAAACAGGCGCTCCGAAACTGAGCCTTGAATTACAGGGGAATGTGTTGTTTCTAAATCAGTCCGGCGCCGTTCGCGATATGAATGTGGAAATCAGCACTTTGGATGATCAGGGGAATTTTACACTTTCAACTCTGTCCATACAATCGGAGAAAACGATAATTCCCATCGCTGATCATGATGAGGTTATCGAGGTTCGGGTAGATGAAGAATATCATGTGATGCGTCAATTGCACGAGAGCGAGATGGATCCGACGATCCGTGAAACCCTCTCTGAAGAAAATTTGGTATTTATCGTTCCGGAAATGAACCCGGAATGGAAAGACATCGCCCGGTCATTTAATGGTTATTTAACCGATCATGCAGAGGCGGATATCCGTCTTCAGCCGCCGGTAGATTCACTGGTCACCGTCATCTGGCTGGGAACGCACTCCAAATCGCTGGATGCCATGAGACTGAACGGGACCTTCGATGTGTACGGTTATGAAATGGATGCTTCCGTCAATTGCCTCGTCTGGGCGTTCAAACAGATAAACGGGATGCCGGGGCTGATCATTTACTCATCCGATCCTCGTGAACTCATCCCCGTGGCACGGAAACTCCCTCATTATGGAAAATACGGTTATCTGGTATTCAATCACGGACAAAATACTATGAAGGGATTTCACCAAACGTTGGAATCACCTCTCGTCTGGCGGAGATCGCGCTGATCTTTCCAGCTCTGTAGGAAAAGTGCCCGGTTTGGCAGCAAAATTCGTTTATTTCAGATTTCGCACCCGCACTTCACATTCCCTGATATCCATCATCAAATCGATGAGGGTTTGAATATCTGTGTCACCAGTGTGATAAGGATACAGAATTTTTGGATGGAACATCCCCACCGCATCCATGACCATTACAGACGTCATAGTATAGGGGAGATTCATAGGCAGGAAAGCAATGTCGATTTTTTCTAATTCTTTCATCTCCGGGATGTTCTCTGTATCGCCTGCCACATACACCCGGACATCGGACACCGTGATCACATATCCGTTTCCATCCCCTTTGAGATGATAGACCTGCCCGGTATCCCGCTTGTGGATCAGGTTGTATGCCGGTACTGCCTGAATCCGGATACCATCCATATCCATCGTATCGCCATTGGCCATAACGGTGATCGCCGGGAGGGTATCACCCACCTGTCTTGCGCCGATAATCCGGGTGGTCGTATCCGATATCTCCCGGATCGCCAGGGTGTCCAGATGATCAAAATGGGAGTGGGTGATAAGGATGAAATCAGCCGTGGGCATTCCGGTATAATCTGCGAAATGACTGCAGGGGTCCAGGTAAATGATCCGTCCCTGGTATTCAAGCCGCAGAGACGCATGTGCGATGAAGGTGATGGCAAGATCACCGGATTCCGTATTAATGATATCGGTTTCGAATGGCGTTTGTGACGGGAGGATGGCACAAAACACCATCGCCGGTAATAGGATATTGATGATGGTATTCATTGAAAAAAGCCTCGGTTTATAAACGGAAAATTACGGTAAACAGGGAGTTTGGCAAACCATGGGTGTGATCCAACTGATACAGCACTTAATTGTGCCGGATTCCCATGGTATCCGTGCCTTATCATGATTAAGATGTTCCGGGTTCGGATTTTAATTATTCAGTCTTCAATTCCTGAAATTTCAAATGGAACCAGAAGGGCAATGAAATATCCCCCGTCTGGGGTAAAAGAAGAATGACGTATTGATTCGAATAAACGAAAAAAACTTAAAACCGTTTTTCCTTCAATAACAGAGTGTTTGAAATCACACTTACGGATGAAAATGCCATGGCAGCACCAGCAAGCATAGGGTTCATCAAATGACCGGTAAAGGGATAGAGGACACCCATGGCAATCGGAATTCCGAGGATATTATAAAAGAATGCCCAGAATAAATTTTGACGGATTTTCTTTACCACGGCGCGGCTCAGTGCCAGCGCAATATTGACGCCCGTGAGGTCAGGGCGGATTAAAACGATATCTGCGGTTTCAATCGCCACATCCGTGCCGCTACTGATCGATATCCCCACGTCAGCCGTCGCTAATGCGGGAGCGTCGTTCACGCCGTCACCCACCATGGCAACTATCTTCCCCTGTAGTTTCAGGTCATTTACTTTTTTTGATTTGTCTTCTGGCAGGATCTCTGACATGATATTATGAATACCGATGGTTTGACCGACAATTTGCGCTGTTTTTTCATTATCGCCGGTGATCATCCAGATTTCGATGCTGCGTTTCTGCAGATCGAATACAACCTGTTCCGTCTCGCCGCGTATCTCATCCGATACAGCCACCAGCCCCAGCCATGCATTGTCTATGGCTGCGTGGATAACGGTTTTTCCCTGATTTTTAAATTTTGTGTCACACTCGGTGGCTTCCTCCGGGATGGTAATATTTTCCCTGATCAGGTAGGACAGTGATCCTGCAAGCGCCGGTTTCCCTTTGATCTTACCTGATATACCCAGTCCCAGTATGGCGCTGAAAGAATCTACGGGGTAAAACGACACACCGCTCCCTTCAAGATAACTAATAATTGTGGAAGCAATATGATGTTCCGAGTGGCTTTCGAGGGAAAACAATACTTTCTGAAATTCGCCCACATTCCCTGCGTGTTCGATATTGGTCACGGATGACCGTCCGGTAGTGAGGGTTCCGGTTTTGTCAAAAATAATCGTATTCACCGTACTCATGCGTTCCAGATCTTCAGCGGATTTAAAATGAATTCCCAGATCCGCACCAATCCCCGTACCAACAACCATTGCCGTTGGGGTTGCCAGACCCAGGGCACAGGGGCATGCGATGATCAGCACCGAAATGAAGATATTCATGGCAAATACCATGGGTTCCCCGCGGATGAGCCAGAAAGCAGCCCCGATGATCGCCAATGCCAGCACAACCGGCACGAAGATCGATGCCACTTTGTCCGCCAGCGTCTGGATCGGCGCCTTTGATCCCTGCGCCTCCTGCACCATTTGAATGATACGGGCATACAGGGTTTCGTCGCCGACTTTCTCCGCAACCATGATAAAATTACCGGAGGTATTCATGGTGGCGCCGGTCACCGGATCCCCTTTTTTCTTTTCCACCGGTGCTGATTCTCCGGTGATTGAGGATTCGTCTACGTATGATTTACCGTCAATGACGGTTCCATCCACCGGGATCTGGCTGCCGGGTTTGATTTGGATCTGATCCCCTTCAATAATGTCACCCACCGATATTTCCATCCATTCACCCCCGCGTTTTACCCAGCCTGTTTTCGGAGCG
This sequence comes from uncultured bacterium, assembly GCA_964409335.1. Taxonomy (GTDB): domain Bacteria; phylum Fidelibacterota; class Marinisomatia; order SCGC-AAA003-L08; family JACNLC01; genus JABMOW01. Next base: position 9,375 of record CAYPCW010000019.1, on the reverse strand, counting down.
CTGTCCAACAGGGCAGTGAGTACCTCGGTCGTTCGTCCTTTGGCTTTAGCTTCTAACCAACGCCCGAGGGTGATGAATAAAAGGATCACCCCTGCGCTTTCGAAGTACAATTTTTCAAATCCGGCAATATTCAGGTTGTACCAGAGATTGAGGGATGATAAAATGGAATAAAAGTATGCTGAACCAGTACCCAATGCCACGAGACTGTTCATATTGGGGGATTTGTAAAACAGGGATTTCAATCCATTCCGGTAGTATTCTGCGCCGATAAAAATGATAGGCGTCGTCAGGAAAAACTGAATAAGGATGGAGTGCTTTGGGGGAGGACCGGGCTGGGAAAACATGTTCCACATGGCATAGATCAACAATGGAATCCCAAGAATTGCCATGGCTAAAAACCGCTTTCTCCACTCAGAAGTCTCCCGGGATTGTCGCTGTGTCAGATTCTCACCGGAATTTTCAATGATGGCATATCCTGCTTTGCGAAGGTTTTTTTGGAGCAATTTTACGGGTACGGGAACTGGCGTTTCGATCGTTGCGCTCTTCATAGTGAGATTAACCGTGGCATTTTTAACGCCTTTGATCCGTTTTAGAGCTTTCTCTACATTTGAAACACAGGCAGCGCAATGCATGCCTTCAATAAAATATGTTGTTTTCATTACATAGTCGACGATGTTGCAGCAGCGATAATTTAGTCCGTTCTATCTTCTGGCAACACGATGAAATTTCAACCTGTAAAACCCATGCGGATGGTATTCTTCTATGAGCCACCCGTAAAATGGCTATACGATAATCAGATTAATGAGCTGGATCACATCCAGAATATCGATAGTGCTGTCATTATTCAGATCACCCACGAGAAGTTCGTATGCGCCTGCGTCCTGTTCACCCATGATCACTGAAGTCATATACACTACATCAAGGATATCTATGACCGCATCATAGTTCATATCACCGGACAGAATTTGAATACCGGGGATACCGATAAAGCCGGTACGACGGGGGTTCCCCTGATACATGGTCCATTGGTCGGGAGACCCTGAAGATTTAATATCGATGGCGGAGACCCCGGAGTCGGTTCCGGTGATCAATTCAAAGTCGCCATCCAAATCCACATCGGCAACGATGGGAGAACATTCCAGATTAACGCCGATCTGCATCGGAAATCCGGGATAGTCAGATCCATCTAATTCATGAACATATAATAGTCCGGTCTTTCCAATCGTGATAACTTCCGTATTTCCATCATCGTTCAGATCGGCAAACACCGAATTACTTTTGACCTGCTGATCCAGAGTAACCGGCCACCCGGGAATATCGTCACCGAACCCGTCTATGGCGTATAACCTGCCGTCTTCACTACCGAAGAAGATCATCAGGGCAGACCCGGACTGAAGAACCGATGGGGAAGAGCGGATCCCACCTCCTGCGAAATAGCTGAATAAGAGGCTCCCATCGCTTTTCAACAGGTAAAGGTTCTGATCATCGCTGCCAAACAGAATTTCGGGTGAGCCGTCTGATTCCAGGTCGAAGACGACGGGGGATGTCCGGATTTTCCCATTGGTTGCGAATGGAAATCCATCGGCGATATCGCCGTTATCGTAGATCAGCCAGAGATGGTTGCTGTCCGTACCAAAAACCATGTCATCTTTTCCATTGTTATTAAAATCTGCCAGCGCAACCGATTCATATACTTTCTCATGGATGGCAACTGGAAATCCATCCACATCCGAACCATCCGGATTTATAACGAACAAGTTCCCGGAGGTAGACATCGATGCAAAAATAATCTCGAGGTCTGCATCGTCATCCACATTTCCGATGGATGGGGTGCCGATAAGAAACTGGTTTGCGTTATAATCCATTTCGACTGCACCATCGGGGGACAGGATGAATAAATGCTTGCTTTTTGATGCGATGATGATTTCAATGTCATCATCCTGGTCAATATCTGCGGCTGCGGGAGCTCCCCATATTTGATCACCGGTATCAAAGGGCCATGCACCCATGACAGGGGAGCCGTTTGCATGAACTATATGCAGAAAACCGGAGTAATCACCGAATATGACTTCCTGGCTGCCGTCACCGTCAATGTCGAAAACCAGGGGTGAACTGATCACTTTATTGTCCAGCAGGATGGGAAAACCGGCTTGATTAATCTGGATATCGAAATCGATGATCAACAACTGTGAAAACACATCACTTCCTGAACTGCCCATTAATTCCACCTGAACCGCATGAATGCCCAGGGGCGCATCGGCATCGATGGATACTACAAGTTCAGTCCAGCCGGTCGTGTACTGGTAGGGACCCACATCGTCAAAATCCATGGCGGTATTTTCGAGGGTCAGGTACGGGTCGGTTGAGGAGAATTCTCCGGTTAAATTAGCGACCTCGCCGGGCGATGGATTGTACAATGTGAATGATAGACCGCCAAATTCACCGGGATTCGCAAAACCGTCGCCGTCCCCATCGATTTCATTCATTTGATAATTGTCCACTACCAGGGTGGGCAAATTCCTGAACGTTGCGGTGATCACCTGATCCGTTTCGGAAATATTGATCGCACTGACATTCGAAGGATCTCCATTATAAAATTGTGAATTTGGCGTGGTATAATTGGCAAAAATTGTGTTCGCCGAATTCCCAGGATATGGATCGCCCATATCGCTGCCAACCCCGTTGTTCAGGTCATAATGTCCGTCAGCCTGTTCAAGGTCCACCAGATAGTGCCAGTCATTAGTGTTGCCGGACATTGAATCGTCAATATGCCAGATGAGCAGTCCGGATTTCACCAATGTCTGATCGGATAATACTTTCTGCCGGTTCTCAAACAGAAAATATTCGTTTTGGACGCCTACACCATCCATTCGATAGGCAATAGGGTTATACTCCACATTGATGATATCAATGGTTACGGTAGGTTCCAGGATAACGACCGGGATAATCCATCCCAATTGAATCTTTGACCAGGCGCACATATGAGAAGGATACCAGGGTGAACTTCCGTTTCCGCCCCAGGATCCGCCGGCCATGAGACCCCAGTTGCCAATACCTGAAGACGTATAATCCGTATCGTAGAGGTCAGGGAGTCCCAACGCATGACCAAATTCATGGCAGATCACGCCTCTGTGAACCATGTTCTGGGCCGTACCCTGAATTTCAGGATTAATCGTGTAAGAATCGATCCACACACCATCATAAAATCGGGCATTGCCTCCCAGATTCCATTTATGAGACCAGATGTAATTACCATTTCCTTCTTCTGCGCCCGGACCGGCATGAACGACATTTAAGGCATCCACGTATCCGTCACCGTCATTGTCAAACTGTGACCAGTCCATTCCCTGATCTTCGGCATCATCTACGGCATTTGCGATCATCGTTCTGACATTATTCCAGCCGTTTTGGGCATTGTACCCATATGTCATGAATCCTTCATCAGCCATGTACCACCCGCTCACGATCGAATGAGGATCAAATTCACCATAAGATACCTCCAAATAATAATCCCGAAATCCGCCGGTGGGTCCCTGCGAAGAAACAAATCCGATCTGGTTCATCAATAAATCAAAATTTTGAGGGTCAAAATTGGCGTTCAGATCAGGATATTCAATTAAAAGGAGGGGCAAATTAAAGTCTGTCCGGTTCACCTGGGTCAGATCGGGAACATGAACATTCCCCGGTTCTCCGGGGATAAATCGCTCTGGTTTGATATGGGGAGGAAAGGGCAGATTCCTCTGTGATTGACCAGTCTGTGCCAGGATGTCCGTCAGGACGAAGTGATTATTTTCGATACCGGACACCAGAACCCAGTCACCTGAACCATTTTGTGAGATGGTATATCCGTCCGGAGTTTCGCGCCAGTTCTGCCATTCATCTCCACGGATGAAGGCGGTGAAGGAAGTGCCGTCAGATTGACTGAATGTTATAGGTTGAGGCTTCGCAGTCACAGCCCATAATATCTGGCTGAAAAGGAATGCTGTAAAAATTGTTTGTTTTTTCAAAGAAAACTCCAAATCTGATTAAAATTATAACTAACCAAGTTATTAAATCTTATGATTACCAGAAGTGTAAATTTTTTGTCAGATTGTAAACCTGCGGGGGAATGGTATTCAGAAATTAATGGTATCGGTGATTATCGGGAATCTGATCTGCTGGATCGTTGGCGAGGCGCCCAAAAAACAAATGAGACGACGTTACCATAAAATGAGTGATTCGAAAACATATTAAAATATTACGGATAAGGGACGCCTTTCTATTTTACCGGGTCGTGCAACGCTCAAAATGAATTCGCTCCTGCGCCTACGGGATTGTAAATTTCTAAGAGGATTTTACCATCATAAATGCAAATCATTTGAATCAAATATTGTGCAGACGCATCCTGTTCGCTGCCTCAGGGAGTGATATCCATGTTGTTTGACACACCGCTGTTCATTTTGGAAATGGCAAATAATCATATGGGTAATCGGGTACATGCCCTTCGGATGATCGAAGAATTTTCATCCGTCGCCCGGGAATTCCCATTTCGATTCGCCTTTAAATTTCAATTTCGTGATATTGATAATTTCATTCATCCGGATTACCGTACCCGAATGGATGTGCCGTATGTGGAACGGTTTACGAATACCAGGCTGCCGCTTGAACACGTAAAGGAGCTAAAGGAGAATATTGAGAATTACGGATTTTTGACGATATGCACGCCGTTTGATGAAGTTTCCGTAGATCATGTGATGGAACTGGATTTTGCTGCGATCAAGATTGCCAGTTGTTCCTTTAACGACTGGCCCCTCCTGGAAAAGATCATACTGACGGATAAACCGATGATCGCCTCTACTGCCGGCGCATCCACAGAAACCATCGATAATGTAGTGAGTTTTTTCCACCATCGACAAAAGCAATTTGCCCTGATGCACTGCGTCGGTGAGTATCCCACTGCTGCCAGATACCTTCAAATGAACCAAATTGATTATTTCAGGCAGAGGTACCCGGATGTCCCCATTGGGTATTCCACGCATGAAAGCCCTGAGAACACTTCATCGATCCAGCTTGCCATCGCAAAAGGGGCGATGATCTTTGAAAAACACATTGCGATAGACACAGAGCGATATCCGAAAAACGCTTATTCTGCGACGCCTGATCAGGTCCGCAGATGGCTGGAATCGGCACAGGCTGCCTTTGAAATGTGCGGTGTCCAAAACCGTCGCAGGGATGCATCGGAGAAGGAGTTAGCCGATCTACGCCGGTTTAAACGGGGGGTATTTATGAAAATAGCCGCGGAGCCGGGTACCCAAGTCACAACGAATAACACGTTTTTTGCTTTTCCCAACCAACCAGGTCAGCTTCTCGCCAATGATATGTCAAAGTACACCTCTTTCAAGGTGAAGAAAAAATTGGAGGCAAATGAGCCTGTCCTTCATAAACAGGTGGATGCGGTTGAAATCCGTGAAAAAATCTATGCAATCGTAAAGAAGGTGCGAAAGATACTGAAAGAGGGAAATATCGTTTTTCCAGGTCGGGCGAGCCTGGAAATATCGCACCATTACGGGATCGATCAATTCCATCAATTTGGGAGTACAATGATCACCGTTGTAAACCGTGAATACTGTAAAAAACTTGTCATTATGCTGCCCGGGCAAACACATCCGGAGCAATATCACAACCTGAAAGAAGAGACTTTTGTGATCCTTCACGGGGATATTCGATTCAAGAGTAATGGCGTATTGAAAGTCTGCCTTACAGGCGATGTGGTCACGATCCATCCGGGGGAAAAGCATGAATTTTCCAGCACGGGAGGCGCTGTAGTCGAGGAAATTTCTTCAACCCACACATCGGATGATTCCTACTATACCGACCCGACCATCAGTCAAAATAAAAATCGTAAAACCTATCTGACCCACTGGATTGATGACTAAAACCATTATCTGGGATTTCGACGATGTCCTATTTGAAACCCTGCGGTATTGGACCGTATGGTACGGTCATGAAACGGGCAAACATATCCTGTACCAAAACATTATCGATAACCCGCCTTTATTGGCTGCCGGTATCACATATGATGAATATCGCATATCCATGGACGCCTTCAGGACAAGTGATTTTGCCCGGTCTCTCAAACCCGCCTCTGATCTTTTGGAATGGTTTGAGACTTATGGTAACCGGTTTATGCACATCCTGCTGACGGCACGCCCCCTGTCTGCCATGGCGTCGGCATCTGCCTGGGTGTACACCTATTTCGGCAGATGGATCCATACCATCAGCCACATCAGTTCCCCCCGCCCCGGGGATCGTATCCATAATCACTTTGCCAACAAAGGTGAGTGGATCAATCACTTCGACCCTGAAGGATATTATCTCGATGATTCTCCTTCACACATTGCATCGGTTCTCTCCCCCAGGATCAAGCCGTTTCTGGTATCGCAACCCTGGAATAACAGTCATCTCCAATTACGGGACATTTTACAGCAGATTGTGCAGGAAAATGAGCTCTGATCAGAATCTTAAATTATCGGATTTCGTTGCCGGGTTCGTTGCCAGCCTGGGAATAAAACATGTGTTCACCCTCCCCGGCGGAGGATGTATGCACCTGACGGATTCATTCGGGTGTCACCCCGAAATTGAAAATATATGCAACCTCCATGAACAGGCATGTGCCATTGCCGCAGATGCCTACAGCCAATACACTGGGAAGATGGGCGTTTGTCTTGTGACGACCGGTCCCGGGGGTACCAATACCATTACCGGCGTAGCGGGTTCATGGCTGGATTCCATCCCGGTACTGGTGATTTCCGGACAGGTGAAAACCGAAGACATGGCGGGGGATCGCGGCGTCCGTCAAATGGGATTTCAGGAAATTGACATCGTGAGACTGGTATCGCCCATCACCAAATATGCGGTGACAGTCACGGACCCCGATGCCATCGCCTATCATCTGGAGAAAGCCGTCCATGAGGCAACATCCGGGCGGCCGGGTCCCGTGTGGATCGATATCCCCCTCGATATCCAGGCGAAAGAGATTAACCCTGACAGGTTACGCCGGTTCAAGCCTGAACCGAACCGGACAACACATTCCGGGAATGACGTGGGTACAGCCGCTGAACAATTGACGGGTTTGCTATACCGGGCAAAGCGTCCGGTGATACTTGCGGGGAACGGCGTTCGTCTGTCCGGGGGACTCGAAGAATTCAGATCTCTCATCCGGCAGTTGAAGATCCCCGTACTAACCACCTGGAAGGCAATCGATTTTCTGGACGAACAGGATTCGTGCTATTGCGGACGACCCGGTTCGATCGGACAACGCGGCGCCAATTTCACACAACAAAATGCAGACCTGCTCATCGATCTGGGTGCGCGTCTGGATTTCGGACAAACGGGATACCGTCATAAAAATTTTGCGCCCCATGCCAAACTATGCATGGTGGATACTGATATTTATGAGATCACTAAAATGGATCGCCGGGTGGATCTGCCGGTCCATGCTGACTGCCGTCAATTTTTAACTTCCCTGATCCACCACCCGGCTTTGCAGGACCTGTTAAACCTGCCGAGCCGATGGGGGCAGTGGCTGTGTATGTGTAAAAATTGGCAGGCAAAATATCCAGTGATATTACCAGAATACAGGCGTGAATCCAGCCCCATCAATGCTTACGCTTTGATTGATGTCCTGTCTGACCATCTGGGGAAGGAAGACCTGATCATTCCCGGCAGCTCCGGCGCCTGCAGTGAGGTGACCATGCAGGCATTTAGGGTAAAATCCGGGCAACGGGTATTCAACACCGAGGGGTTGGGTCCCATGGGGTTTGGTATCCCCGCCAGTCTGGGGGGGTGTGTTGCCTCCGGGGGAAGACGCACTATCTGCATCGACGGTGATGGCGGATTTATCATGAACATACAGGAACTGGAAACCATTGCCCGGTTAGACCTCCCCATCAAGTTCTTTGTTTTAAATAATGCCGGATACGGGTCCATTCGAAATACCCAGAATACTTATTTTGAGGGTCGTCTCGTGGCGAGTCACCGGGAATCCGGGTTGACACTGCCGGATATCTGCAAGGTTGCAGATGGTTTTCAGATCCGCCATTACCAGCTCAAAACCCGGGAAGAATTGGATCATCTCATCGACGAAATATTGGAGTTTAAGGGTCCGGTGGTATGCGACGTTATCACTCCTTTTAACCATGTGACCGCTCCCCGGTTAATGTCGGTGCAGAAGTCTGACGGTAATTTTGAATCCAGGCCATTAGAGGATCTCTGGCCGTTTCTGACCCCTGAGGATCTGGAGGAAAATATGCGAATATCTACGGAAAGTCAGCCGGAGGAGAAATGAAAATTCTGGTCACCGGCGGTAGCGGGTTCATTGGAAGAAATCTGGTGGAATACCTTTCGGAGAATTATGAGATCATCGCACCGACTCATCATGAGATGGATCTGCTGGACCCGGTGCAGGTGAATGAGATTCTAAAAAATTCAAACATTGATACGGTCATCCATTGTGCCACATGGGATGCTACCCGGTTTTCGAAAAAGGATCCCTCAAAAGTACTGGATCATAACCTGAAAATGTATTTCACGCTTGCGCATAACCATCAGTGGTTCAGACAAATGTTTTATTTTGGCTCCGGGGCTGAATTCACCCGGGAGTATTGGAAGCCGCTGATGCCCGAGGATTATTTTGGAAAACACATCCCTGCTGACCCTTACGGATTATCCAAATATGTGATGAATCTCCACAGCAACTGTACAACCCGCATTTATAATTTCAGGCTGTTTGGCGTGTATGGGAAATATGAGGATTACTGGGTTCGGTTTATTTCCAATATCATTTTCCAGTGTATCCAGCGAGGTGCAATCATCGTTGACCAGGAACGCCGGTTTGATTATCTTTATATAAAAGACTTATGCAGAATTGTTGGACACTACATTCAGAAACCGCCCCCCCGGCAGACCACCAATATCTGTACATCCCATGCGGAAAGGTTGCTGATCCTTGCATCACGGATCATGAATATCATTGATTTCAATGGAAGTATCACCGTCAGAAATCCGGGGGAACTCCCGGAATACAGCGGTGATAATTCGCTGTTTTTACGGGATCAACCAGATTTCAAATTCACACCTTTAGAAGACTCGGTTCAGGAGATTTTTGAATGGTTATTAAAAGTTACGTCATCCTGATGCTCAGGTGGATGTGTTGAAGACCACCCCGATATTTGTCGTTGGCAGCGGACGGAATGGTACCCGTACCATCATGAAATTACTCAGTGGTTTTGATTCGGTCGAGATCCATCACGAATATTTATGTACACACATCCAGCCCTGGGCGGCTAAATATTTTATGGGGAAAGCGTCCCGCCATGAAATAACAGACGTTTTTCG
>CAYPCW010000018.1:33438-46217 GCA_964409335.1 uncultured bacterium | reverse complement strand
GGGGTTATGCGGCGAAGCCCGGTTAGAATAAACAGTGATCCGCCGATAGAAAACCCGGAAACGTCATTACTGAGCACGCAAAAAAGAGGCTGAATAAATCAGCCCCTCTTCGCTCGTTTGGTGGAAACGGGATGCCGGGATGGATCCCGTTACTTCAGGAGGGTAATCTTCTGCGAGAAGCCTGAATTGGAAGTGCTTAACCGGGCAATGTAGAATCCGGCCGCAACCGCCGTACCCCGGCTGTCGGAACCATTCCATACCACGGCATGCCTGCCTGCGGACTGAACATCGTCCACCAGACGGACCACTTCCCTGCCGGTCATATCATAGATCACCACCGCTGCATGATCCTGTTCCTGCAGCCGATAGCTCAGGGTTGTCGACGGGTTGAACGGATTGGGATAGTTTTCCAGCAACATATACTCACCCACGATTTCCGTTTGAATATATCCTTCGGCGGTCGCAGCCATCACGGATGTAATATCCGCCTCACCAATACAGGTAAACAGCTCGTGGTCAGGATGAACGATCAGCACCTTTGCCCGGTTGCCGGTTATGGCATAATCGCCGGCCAGCGGATTGCCGGACAGACCCATTGTGAAACCGTCTCCCACGGTCATCTCGAGCTGGATGGCACCGACAGCGCCATCGGATTCGATCCATACCCGGCCGTCAGCATCCTGGTGAATAGTGACCTTCCGGGCAGCATTGCCGCGTTCGGGAACAGTGATGATGAAATCCACCAGCAGGACGATATCCAGTATATCGACCCAGTCATCTTCATTCAGGTCAACGATCCAAAGTTCGTCAGCCGGTATCTCCCAGGTACCCAGGATGTGGGCGATAACGGTCACCACGTCCAGAATATCGGTGGACCCGTCCTGGTTGATATCACCGTTGGCGATGTTTTCTGGGTGTTCCGGCAGACGGCCGACAGAGTCCAACCAAGACAGGCCGGTCAGCCACAGGTTATCGCCGAACGCACCCTTGTAATCGGTTTGGATGAAAAAGTCCAAATCCGCTACCTGGTCCACATGACTGTAAGCCGGGCTATCATACCGCGGTCTGGGATCGATGATGCCGCCGGTCTCGCGGCCATCCAGAGACAGCAGCATGGGATTCACAGCAAGGGCGCCCAGGCCATAGTCGCCATGGAACTGACCATAGTCACAGTTATAGATGATGTTGTTGGCGGACCAGTACAGGTAATTGGGATAACCGGCGGCCAGGGCTTCTTCCCAGTCCGACGTTACGACTTCCGAGCCGTTATCGGAGTTACGCAGGCCGTATTCCTTCCCCTCAACCACGATGTAGTTGCGGAAGTCACCGCCGGTACCTTCACGCAGACGGAGCATATTGTCGTTGTCGGCGGCGGCATCCGTACCGGAACCCACCACCGTCACATTGGCAAAACGGGGATGGGAACGCGGCTGACTGTCTAAGTCGTTATTGGTTTTGTTATCCATCTCATGAGCCCGGTTGCCGTCCTCTTCACCGATCATGGCAAAGAGGAACTGACCACGGCCCTGATAACCTTCATCCGTATCAAAAGAATCGTCACCAACGAAAAGCACCGAGCAGTACGTCAGGTCAACCGTACCGCCGAACATCTCAAAACCGTCATCCAGATTCCAGGCCACCTCGCAGTGATCCACAACCGTACCGCGACCCACGCCGGCCAGGGTGATGCCGTTGATCTCGTTGTCCTGTCCGATGGAACGACCGCCGTACCATACACGCACATAGTGCAGGATGCCCGAGTTGTCGTTCGGATCGTCACCGCCGTAAGGCACTCCCAACAGGCCCTCCACAAAGTTCTCACCGCCCGCGGTGCTGATGGGAGCGTTGCCCAGCAGGATCAGACCACCCCAGGTACCCCGCTGCGGCAGCTGATCTTCCGGAAGGATGGATGTGAAAGTGATCGGCGCTTCCGCCGTACCGTCGGCAATGATAGTGCCGTCGCGCTGAATGATCAGCGCCGGAGCCAAACCCTGCCCGTCATCGGGGAAGGCCTTGATCACCGTCCCTGGTTCGATGGTAAGCGTCACGCCCGCATTGACAAAAGTTTGTCCCACGAGATGATACTCCGTCCCCGCAAACCAGGTTGTGTTTGTGGTGATCTCCCCGGATATCTCCACCTGGCCCAATAATGAGCTGCATGCGAATATCAAGGCAGCAAGTATTTTCCTAAATCCTGTTTTCATTCTCTGAATTCCTTTCATTTGTTTTGATGAAAAATTGAATTGGCTGTGTTTCCACACAGCCAATTCTATCCTGCCCCGATGAGGGTAATAATTGTGTTGTGTGAGAATTCTATTTGATCAGAAGGTATATCCGAATGCCAGGCTGTAAGATAATCCGGGACGGTAAGTCCTGGTATAATGCACATCTCCGGTCTGCGCATCCTCGAGTCCGTAACGGACAGCTGAATCCAGCAGATTCGTTCCCTTTACCGACAGGATCAGGTGTTCGAAGGTTTTTGTGACCACGGCGTTCAGCGACTGGAAGGGATATTCGTATTCATCATTCAGCAATCCCCCGCCCACGGAGATCAGTCTTTTAGAGAAATAATTGAAGGTGAGCGTCCCTTCGATCCGGCGCTGAATACCAACGTTGAGGCTGGCATTGGCCACCAGATCCGACTGCCCCTGAAGCGGCCGGTTCAGGTTGGCGGCATTGTTCGGCAACTGGTTGCCGTCAAAGAGTGTGAACATGTCACCCGTTTCCACTTGGGAATAGATATATGTGGAATTGAAGATCATGTAGCCGAAGTGATCATAGCGGTTCAACAGCGGAAGTTTCAGGTGCGTTTCCAGCTCGATGCCCTGGATTCCGGCCTGTGTGGCATTCTGGTAAACCTTGTAGAAATTTTCCTGCTGGATGATGGCGGCAATATCAATGGGGTTGGTGAATTCTTTTGTGAAAAACGCCAGGGAAATGACTTCACCGGCGGAAGGATAATACTCCAGTCGGAGGTCATAATTCTGGATCCGGGTGGTCTTCAGGTAAGGATAACCCACAGCCTTCTCACCACCGTAAAACTCCTGGTAATCGTAGGGTGCGATCTCCCGGAACTGGGGTCTGGCCAATGTCTTTGAGTATCCCAGCCGCAGCTTGGTCCGGTCATTGATCGAGTAATTGGCAATGAGTGAAGGCAGCCAGGTCTGCTCATTAATGTTGGCAGTGATGACGGTGTCCAGGATCCCGCTGTAATAGGCTTCACCGGTTACCGGGTTATAGGGGATAAGGTCCATCCCGTAGTCCTCGCTTCGGATGCCGGCGATGACCTGGATTGCATCATTGACGGGGATGTCGGCCATGATATAAAAGGCGTCCACTTTTTCAGCGGCATCATAGGCATTCCTGCCCAGAGCCGCCACGTCCTCCACTATGATCAGTCCCGATTCCTCACCGCTGACCGAGTCATAGAAATAGTAGTTCTCATCACTGAACACTGTACCCGTATCCGCCCGGTCAGTGAGCAGGAGTTCCGTCGGGAATGTTGTGTATCCGCTGTATCCTTTCCTGATGTACCCATGGTAGAATTCCCGCTTGATGAAGCTGCGTTTTTTATCCTCCAGTGAGACGCCTGTTTTCAGATTAAACCAACTCATCGGCAGGGTGTAATCCAGTTTGAAGGTAGTATTCCGGTCGTTGCCGGTGTTGAAATACCGTTTACCGGCGTCCTCACCCTGCGAACTGGTCATCAGCCGGAATTCGTCGGCGTTGGCTACTTCATCCCATTGGCTGTCGCCATCCACATCGGTAAACGGTTCGCCGAAGTCCCACAGGCCATTCCCGTTGTAATCCTCATAATCCTCGCTGCGCAGGGCCGTCTTGCGGTACACCTGGGTACGAGAATCCGGACGATACAGACGGGATTTGCTGAGACTCAGGACCACCTCCAGACTGCCATAATAGCCCATGTTCGCCTTGAAATTCAGCGTGCTGGTTGTGAGGCTTTTCTCATGATAATCCTGGTTGATGAAGATGCCGTCATCAATATTGCCCGAATTGCCCGACCCGATGTTGACCGCATCCTCGGATATGTGGGTGTAGAACTGCTGAAAGTCCAGCTTCAGCCATTCCCGGTACTTGATCCCGGAACTGAAGCTGAGTCCCAGGTCGGTCGAATATTTGGAGGTTTCCCGGAGAATGTGCTGGGAGGGATTGTATTCCGTAACGGTTTGTCCGTCCTGCTGGGTCTGGGTGATGGCAAACTGGCGGTATTTATTCAGGTTGGAGGAATACTTGTTGGCAAAGCCGGCATTGGCATAGAAGCCGTATTCGATATCTGGTCCATAGAAATATTTATCTCCGCCATTGATCTTCAGGCTGACGGGCATCCGCGTTTTCTGAACGGGAACCAGGTAATCGGATTCAATATTTCGTCCGATATCACCCAGCCGGTCCTGCCATTCAAGTTTGGTCAGGCCACCGGGATAATTTTCCACCCATTGCCCCAGGCTTGAGTCCCAGTAGCCGTAATTCATCTTCAGCGCCGTATCGCCGGGAATGAACCTGGCGATGTCCCGGGTGCCGTCGTCATAGCCGAGAAAATCGGTGCTGCCGCCGTTACTGCCCCGGAAAGGCAGCGTGTTCAGGCGATCATTCCACCCGCCGGAAATGCCCAGGTTCAGGGTCCGTTGGTCGGGATATGCCTTGGTCTTTATATTCACCGTGCCGCCAGCAAAGGTCCCCGGCAGGTTGGCTATAAAGGTCTTATAGATATTGATCTCATCGATCAAAGCGGTGGCAAACAGGTTCAGTGGGACGGCTCGCCGGTCAGGTTCAGGACTTGGAATATTCACGCTGTTCATCTGTGTATTGCTATAGCGGTCACCCAGACCGCGGATGTACACGAATTTATCTTCGACTACAGTCACGCCGGAGACGCGCTTCAGGGCATCGGCGGCGTTTGAATCCCCGCTGCGTCGCATTCGTGCGGCACTGATGCCTGATTCGATGACATCCGATTCCCGCTGGGTGACCAGGACATTGACGTCGGAGCCGGCTTTGGTCGGTCCGGTAACATTCACCGTATTGCCCTGAACTTTGCTCTGTCCCAGCGAAATATCCAGGCGGATTCTTTGCCCGCTTTCCACAATGACACCAGTGATGGATTGAGTTTCATAGGAGATATACATGGCACGGAGGTCATAGTGGCCGGCGGGAACCAGGCGGATGTTAAATTCGCCATTATCATCGGTGGCGGCGCCCATACTGGTATTGACCAGCATCACATTGGCATCGATCAGGGGAGCGCCGGTGGACTCATCCACCACTTTCCCTTCAATCGAACCAAAGTCCTGCCCTATGACCACCGAAATAAAAAGGATAAGACCGATTACTATTGTCTTCTTCATATTCAATTCACCTCTCCTGGTAATGGATACTGAGTAAAAAACCCCGGTTGTCCTGCTATGGACCCTTTAGTTTAGGGATTGAATATGAGTGTTTTGTTAGGAAGGAACATGGATATGGATAGATGTACTCATGCGCTGCACCGAAAGCCTCCCCGGGCAACCGCGGGCGGATCCGGCTGCCTGTATGGGATCGGGGTTTCAGATTCATCGCCGGTGCCTTTCCGAGGTGTACAGCGGCAGGACTAAAGTGAAACGGCTGCCTTGCCCACTTCACTCTCCACTTCAACATTACCACCGTGCACGGCGGCAATATGCTTAACGATGGAGAGCCCAAGGCCTGTGCCGCCCAACCCTCTGCTGCGGGCTTTGTCCACCCGGTAGAACCGCTCGATAATCCTTTCATGATGCTCAGGCGGGATACCGATTCTGGTTAAGCAACATCTTTTCTGTAAATTCGTGAATCAGGATTCTCCAGTTCAACTCCGGCTTTAAGTATATGGATAGACATTGTCTTTTTCAGATTATTTGGATCATTCCGAACAACCCAACATTTATTCGTCTTGCGCCGGCCATATGACCGGCCAGACCGAACAATACGTTGCAGTTCCTGATAGCGCCAATGACTGCAGGTCAGTCCCGCCGACCCCGACAGCCGGGCGCCGGCCATCAATAATACACTGGTGGAAAACACAACTAAAAATAACTGGGTATCACACATTAACTGGGTATCACACACTTGTCCGGATGGTGAACGTGCCGGTGATATGAAATAAGAAGGGATATCATCCGTTAATCAGGATGATAGACCCTGTTAAATGGTAATATCCCGCGACGGTTTCATCTGTCTGTGTGAAAATAGGGGGGTGATTCAACTTGTAAGATATTTTTTAAAAATCATCATCGGGAAAGAAAATCTTTTTGTTATAATCCACCATACCCTTTGCCTGAAATAGCTTTAGATTTTCTTCAATTATCACTTTAGAATTTGAATAAAATGTTGATCACTGTTGTATTTATTTATCTGATCCTCCTGCTGGGTATCGGTGCGTTGAAAGCGCGGAAAGTCCGGACTCATTCTGATTTTGCGCTTGCGGGACGTTCTCTGACGACCTGGGTATTGGTCGGGACGATGATCGCAACCTGGATCGGTACCGGTTCTATATTCGGGAATGCAGGGAAAACATTCGAAACCGGGATTGCTGCAGCGCTGATTCCACTGGGTAGTATTCTGGGGGTTATTGTGCTTGTCGTGATCTCGGTCAAGGTGAGGGAACTCCATGTCGCGACCGTCCCGGAGATCATTGGCAACCGTTTTGGTGATGCCTCGCGGTTGTTGGCAACGGTTGCTCTGATCATGGCATATATGGTGATCGTTTCGTATCAGTACAACGCCGGAGGGTCTGTCCTTCAGGTTGTTCTGGCGGATCACACCGGCTCTCCGGTTTTCACCCCGGATGCTGCAATCGTTATCGCTGCGGTATTTATCGTTGGATATACCCTCCTGGCCGGGTTGTTCAGCGTCGCATTCACAGATGTGGCGAATTCTGTTATTATTGTCATTACCTTTCTTATTGCCCTGCCTGTTTTATGGTTCAGGGCGGGCGGCCTGACCGGTATTGAGCAGGCATTCATCTCAACCGGAAGAGCGGGTCATCTACAGTTTTGGGGTGTATTCGGAGTCACGGATTTGATCAATTTCTGTCTGCCGCCTTTTTTGTTAATTCTGGGGGACGCCAATATGTATCAGCGGTTTTCAGCGGGGAAAAGTAGTGCGGGCGTTCGAAAAGCTTCAATCATTTTTGTTTTCGGAGTCATGATTGTGGAATTATTGATCATTCTGTCCGCATGGGTGAGTACCTCAATGATCCCGGAAGCTGAGAATGGAAGGCATGTGATGATTTATACCGCCCGCCATCTGTTGCCTCCGTTGTTAGGCGCCACGATGATTACCACGATCGTCGGTATTATCATTTCGACGGCAGACTCTTACCTGCTGGTCCCCGCGACAACTCTGGTAAATGATGTTTATCTAAAATACATTTCTCCTCAGTCCACACCTCTGCAAACCTTGAGAATAAATCGATTAACCGTTCTGATATTGGGCGTTATCGCCTTTTTTGTTTCACTGGGGTTTGCGAGAAGCGCAGGATTTTTTGAACGTGCATTGTATGCATATACCATTTATGGCGCAGGGGTGACGCCAGCCCTTCTTGCCGCATTGTTTTGGAAGAATGCCACCTCTCAGGGCGTCGTCGGGTCGATTATTACGGGGGTGCTTGTCACATTTATTTGGAAGGAATGGGGGATGCTGCATCAAATATTCCCTGAAAGTATCTTTGCATTGGATGAGATCCTTCCCGCTGCAGGAGCATCCATATTTGTTTTAATCACAATTAGTCTGTCCACCCGGAGTAAAATTGCTCTCCGGAATTAGTCACATCGTTTTAAAACACCCGAAGTTTGTTCTTACCGGGATAATTGCCGTTACCATAATATTCGCGTATATCGCTTTTCTGTCACCAATCCGTCTCGAAGTGGATTTTTCCCTGGAGCAAATGTTTCCTGAAAATGATCCTCACAAAGATGAATATCTGAAATTTTTAGAAGAGTTCTCCAGAGAAGACGACATCCTGTTTCTTACCTATTCCGGCGTCGATCCCCTTGTTCGCAATAATGTAGAAACCATCGCCGATATCACGGAAGAATTGGAATTTCTGGATTGTGTTGAAGGCGTATTGAGTCTTGGGAATTTAGAGTATGGTGAATATTTTGACATATATCAGTCGGATCAGGAATGGGCAGCGAAAAAAGCTGATGTACTTCATCATCCGATATATTCTAATCTGGTCGTCTCCCGGGATGGAAAAACAGGTGGGGTCATCATTAATTTACAAGATGATGTGGTGGGGCAGAGCCGAAGGGAAAATGCGTTAAATGATATCCGCGCTGTTCTCAACACCGTAGACTGGGAGTGGCATGAAGCCGGTGTTCCCATGTTCCGTACCCGTTACATTCAGTTTGTTGTAAGCGAGCGAAAAATATTTTTCCCCCTGGCATTCTTAGTTACGACCATCGTTTTATTTTCTATATTCAGGCAGATCAAGGGCGTTCTGATACCGCTCATTGCCATCGGGGTCACACTGGTATGGGTGGCAGGTCTCATGTCGCTATTGGGTATTACCGTGAATGTTGTGTCATATCTCACTTTCAATCTTCTCTTGATCATCGGGGTGTCGGACTGCATCCATATCCTGATTAAATATCATGAGAACCTCAAACGGGGGCTGGAGAAAAAACAGGCATTAGACCGGGTCATCAAGGCCATTGGATCCGCTTTATTCCTCACCAGTTTTACTACCGCTGTGGGGTTTTTCTCTCTGACGATGACCAATATCACGATCACACGGCAGTTCGGATTCATTCTGGGGATTGGCGTGTTGCTCATGTTTTGTCTAACTATTGTGATCCTGCCAATTTTTCTGAATTTTATCGATGTGCCGGATGATGTACACATCCAGCGTCTGATCACGGGGGGTCGGTTTCAGGCTGCTGAAAAACTGACTGTTTGGAATGAACGGCACCCAAAATTCATTTTAGGCACGACGGCAGTGCTGTTTTTCCTGGCGCTGTATGGTCTGACGCAGTTGAGCTATAATGCATCAATCATGGATGACCTAAGCCCCGGTAATACTCTGTATGACAATATAAAATTCGTCGAAACTCATATGGGTGGGACATTCCCTCTGGAAATCATTCTCGATACCGGTAAACCGGGCGGGATTTTGACCCCTGAGTTTCTCGACGGAATGGTTCGTTTTAAAAAGAATATTCTGAGTATTCCCGAAATCGGATATGCTGTTTCAGTAGCTGATCATCTTAAAATATTAAATGAGAAAATCGGAGATGGAGTAAGAGAGATCCCCGCAAGTGCCGATGAGGCGCTGTCTTACCTTGTGGATTATGAACCCGGCGAAGCATACAGGAATGGCGATTATTCAAAAGCCCGACTTTCTGCACGCATGGTCAATATCCCAACCGATCAAGCCTTTCACATCCGCGATTCGATCTTGTCACAGGCGAAAGTTCTGTTTCCGGATCAGGTCACATGTACCATCACCGGCAGCACAATCCTGGCGCTGTATACAAACCGGCACCTGGTGAAAAATTTATCCTACAGCTTTATGGTGGCATTTGTAATCATTTTCATTTCCATGATCTTTTTATTCAAATCATTCAGATTGGCATTAATGGCAGTGCTGCCGAATATTATTCCCCTCATGGTTGCCGGTGGATTAATGGGATTTCTGCACATCAAATTAAGACCATCCACCGCTATGACATTTTCCATCGCCCTGGGAATTGCCGTGGATGATACCATTCATTTTCTATCCCGGTTCAGACAGGAATATAAACATTCAGGGGATTATCGGGAGGCAATCAACAAAACCCTATTGACCACGGGGAAAGCAATTATCAGCACCACCATTATTTTGTCATTGGGATTCATGGTGTTGATCTTCTCCCGGTTCGTACCCAATCATGAATTTGGAATTTTGGCGACGATCATTTTAATCGTAGCTTTAGCCGGGTCACTCATTTTACTGCCGGTCCTGATCCTCCTGATACATCCCAAATTGCGGTACCGGCGACCCCTATCAAATGACGACATTGACTGACGTGTGAGCAACGACCGATGACGACTAAAATATTTACAGATCCGGATGCATCCCTCGAATCCATCCTAAATAAAAAAATTGGCATTATCGGATACGGTAACCAAGGGCGAGCACAGGCGTTAAACCTGAAGGACTCCGGTATTGCCGTCAGGATAGGACTGAGGAAAGGGAGTTCCACCCATAAGCGTGTCAAATCCGAAGGTCTCGAACATGCACTCATTGAACAGGTTACAGAATGGGCAGATATCCTGGTGATGTTGATCCCGGATAATTGTATGAAATCCGCTTTCAACACCTGGATAAATCCCTACCTGGATGTTCAAAAAACATTGATTTTCAGTCATGGATTTTCCATCCATTACGGTCTGATCATCCCTGATCCACAACTGACGGTCCTCCTTTGCGCACCCAGCGGTCCCGGAAAAGCGCTCCGGGATCGATTTGTATCCGGATCGGGACTGCCCGGGCTGATCGCAGTTTACCAGGATCCGTCAAAAGGTGGTTTGGAGTCGATCCTGGCATATTCAAAAGCCGTTGGAATGACCCGGGTGGGAGTCGTCCTGTCATCCTTTCGGGAAGAAACCGAAACCGATCTGTTTGGCGAACAGGTCATTCTCACCGGCGGATTACCGCATCTGATTCGATCCGCATTCAATACGCTGGTAGATGCGGGGTATCAACCCGTGGTGGCATGGCTGGTCTGTTTTTATGAGGTAAAAATGATTGTGGATTTGTTTTCCGGGATCGGTCTGGAAGACATGACAACCGCAATCAGCGACACTGCTGAGTACGGCGGAAATACCCGGGGAAAACGGCTGATATCAAATACGACTCGTCGTGAGATGACCCGGATACTCGAGGAGATCCGGGGAAAAGAATTTTTCAGGGAATTTACAAACCGGCTGAAACAGAATGATGCTACCAAACCAATCGTCCCATCCCTTGAGTTATTCGATCAGATAACCCGGGAGTTGCTCCCCCTGTTTAAAAAAGAAAATACATAACCATCATATGGCGGCATACCATCAACGGTGGATATTCGTTAACGGGAGAAGGTGGCATCTGGCGGTGTTGATATTAATTACGATACTTTTTCCCCAGAAAAGTCTATCATCTCCCGCTCAACCTCAAATACTATCCGGGATCAATTATCTGTATAATTATCAGTTTGATGAAGCCCTCGCTGCCCTGGATTCTGTGCGGTTCATCGACCCGGATCACCCCGTTCAACCATTTGTCAGGTTGGCAGTTCGATGGCTAAAAGCACAGACTGAGACGGGATATGAGCAATCTTATTTGGTGATCGAAAAGGAGGTTGAAACACTCGTTCCCTGGTACAACGCGCGGATGGAGATGTATCCAAATGATCCTGAATATCCCTTGTATCTTGGTTCTGCGTATGGGATGAAAGCACGGATCGCTTTGGCCAGACGGGATTGGCTGGGAGTCGTCGTCTCGGGTTACCGGGGGTACCGTTACGTGAATCTCGCCTCAATAATTGATCCTGATTTACCGGACATCATGATGCCCGTCGGTCTGATGGAATACTATACCGGAAAAATGCCCGGTAGCATTCGGTGGCTGGCGGAGTTATTCGGGATCAATGCAGATACTCGTTCCGGTTTGGATAAATTGGAGATGGCGGCTTCATCCTCCTATTACAGTTGGATAGAGTCTTCAAATGTTCTTGTGTATGCTTACCTTTACATGGAAAAAGACTTCACAAGAGCGCTGAAGTGGGTAACGCCACTCACAGAGACCTTCCCAAAGAATCCGATGTTCAAATTACTGGAGGCGGAAATATGGGCAAAGTCAGGGAACTGGCTTGCCGTAGATAACGTGCTTCCGGAACTGGTAAAAATCTCACAAAACGAATCCCCGCTGTTAAAAAATGAATGTGAAATTAAAACCTTGCATATCCTTGCATTGAAAGCCTATGATAAAAAAAATTATCAACAAGTGATCACATTGACGACTAATATTATCGAAAACTACCAAATGGAGTTTGACTGGTTGCTGGGATTTGCATATCTGTTGCGAGGGAAGGCAACTGAATTATCAGGTGACCGGGCAACCGCGATCATTGACTATAAAAAAACCGCTTCCATGGATAATAAATACCCTGAAGTCAAAGAAGCCCGAAAATTAATCTCAATACCGTTTACCGGCTGATAGACCATTTCAACCATATCAGATGCCTATGCCCTCTGACCAAATTTGCATGATCCGGAATTTGAAGTAGAAATTTTAAAAAATTACCATCCCATCTGTCTGATATGGTAAGTCATCCATCAAGTTATAAATTAAGGGTTAACATTTCACAATCTACTTATGGTATCCCAAAAATGCCACCTATAAAATTTAGATTCTGAAATTGACGATTGCCGAATTCCATTTATAGAATTTAAGATTCAGCTTACCCGAATTCACCTTATCATCAGCCGGTTACCGGTTGCAAGAATCTCTCGTCAATATGGGCAATGATCAGGGGAAAAATAAATAGGGCAATATCAGTTAAACTCACTTTCAAAATAATAATATAAAAATATCAGAAAAAAAGTTTAAAAAAGATATTGACTTCGCAGAAAATTAATAAAAAAAATTTAAATCGTTTAAAATAAATATGTTAACAGAATTATTAATTTGTAGCGCCAATATTTATTAAGAGAACAAAGTATGCATAAATTATTGTCTTACTTTTTTTATCTGTTGTAAATTTAATTAAGAGAATTATGTC
>CAYPCW010000018.1:0-33338 GCA_964409335.1 uncultured bacterium | reverse complement strand
CTTAAACAACTAACAAAGGAAAAAACGATGAAAAAAAGTACGATTTTGATTATTGCGCTGATCAGTAGTCTGAATATGGTTCTGACCCAGACGGTGACAGTTGGAACATATGGTATTTCTCCAAACGGGGTCGCAGCCGATGGAGAGGATATTTTTGACCGTGCATACTCGGGAATGCAGAATGTGGGTGTTGAAACTCAAATGTACCTAAAAGGGGTGGTTGGAGGTGGTGAATTAACCGACCCGACATGGACTGTCCTGTGGGCGCCTTTCGGTTCAACTGCCGGCTTCGGTACTACTGCTGATTTGGAAACCACGACACAGGTCGTCAGGTTTACACCGGATATGGTCGGAGTCTATTACATCCAATTCTCAGATTTAGGAGCTTCTGCGACTCTGACCGTTCACGCCGGTTCTTACATTGGGATGGATTCTAATAACAGCGGTGATTTATATGCATTTGGAAATTGCGGCGGATGCCACCCCGGGAAAGTGGATGAATGGTCAGGCACAGGTCATTCCGATATGCTCGTCAGAGGGTTGAACGGTACTTTAAGCGATCATTACAGCGGAAATTGCATTTCATGCCATACCACTGGTTATGACGCAATAGCGAATAATGGTGGTTTTGACGAGTATGGCTTCGTGTACCCCGACTCAACGACATTGGTTGACGTATATGGTTCTCCCGATGGACATTTGTTCGATGGATTATATGACCTGATGGCTGCCGACTATCCGGATGCCTTTCAAAAAGCAAATATTCAATGTGAATCCTGTCATGGACCGGGAAGCGATCACTTTGGAAATACGAGCGATTACAGAATGCAGGCTTCCCTGATTACTGAAAATTGCGCATGGTGCCATGATTCCGGTACCCACCATGTCTTCCCGACTCAATGGGCGATATCCGGACACGCAAATCCACCTGACCGCCCAACATGGAATTCGGGTTGTGCACGGTGTCATACTCCCGAAGGATTCATCGAATATGCCGAAGGTCAGGAAATCGCTGCCCATGGCACATCTCCCTTCTCATGTGCAATGTGTCACGATCCCCATTCTGCAGAAACTCCGCATCAGATCAGGCTTGCAGAAACTCCCCTTGAATTGTCAAACGGATTTATGGTTACGGAAGGCGGATTGGGAAAACTCTGCATGAATTGCCATATGACCCGTCGGGATGCAGACACGTATACGAACCAGTCTGGGAGCCATTATGGGCCACACTATGGGGTTCAGGCAGACATGCTGAATGCGACAAATGCAGTGACATTCGGTCAGACATTACCCACATCCCCCCACCTGACAGCGACTGAAAATTCATGCATAACGTGCCATATGTGGGCGGCAAACGGAAAAACCGATGAAAATGGCGAGATTTACATGGTTGGCGGACATACCTTCGAGGTGCATGATGCAAGCGGTGCTGACAATGTTACCGTATGCGCTCCCTGCCATGGCGAAATTGAATCTTTCGAATCAAAAATGTATTGGCAAAATGGTGTTGCCGACCATGATGGTGATGGCATGAATGAAGGACTACAGGCTGAAGTGGAAGGGTTGATGGAGATCATCGCAGAATTGTTGCCTCATGCAGATACAACCTCCGCATGGGATCACGAAAATCCGGATAATACCTGGACACTTACGGAATTAAAAGCAGCATACAATGTATTATATGTTTATTATGATAAAAGCGAGGGCATTCATAACCCTGCATTTGCGGTATCATTACTGCAAACTTCAATTCTTGCCCTTGAGAACAGCGTCGTTGATGGTCAGATTGTCGGGATTGAGGATATCCCCAATGATCAGGGACGTCAGGTAAAAGTCATTTGGGATAAATTCCTGGGTGATGGTGTCGCGTTTGATCCGATCAATATCTACTCCCTGAAACGGTACGATGCATACGATAGCACATGGACAAATGTGGGTACATTGCCCGCGGATGGTTCAAACCGTTACGCATTCGTTGCGCCAACTTTGTATGACTCAACCAGTGTCAAT
Source organism: uncultured bacterium (assembly GCA_964409335.1). GTDB lineage: Bacteria > Fidelibacterota > Marinisomatia > SCGC-AAA003-L08 > JACNLC01 > JABMOW01. The sequence continues at coordinate 31,328 of CAYPCW010000018.1, read as the reverse complement.
GATGGCATAACGACATTTAAGGTATTAGCTATTTCTAATGCAGGAATCGTCTATCAATCCAATCCTGCTGATGGATATTCTATTGATAATCTTGCGCCTGCCATTCCTACCGGCGTCATGGCCTATAGTGATTTAGGGACTATTGAACTCGTTTGGAATGATCCTGAAGATGCCGATTTTAACTACTTTGCGATCTACCGTAACGGAGATGTAATCGGATACTCTACCGAAGCCGGCTATGTGGATCAGGTTGATCAGGGCGGTGAATATGTATATACGATTCTTGCCACGGACATTAATGAAAATGTATCAGACCCATCCACACCCGAAACCGTACTGGCGGGTATTTTAGGAGACCCCACAGGTGATTTCCAGATTGATGTTCTCGATGTTGTTATGCAGGTTTCAATAATCATGGGTATTATTGCAGAACCTACATTATTCCAGCTTTGGGCGGGGGATACAAATGAAGATGGCGCCATTGATGTTCTCGATGTTGTCATGAATGTTTCTACAATCATGGGTACCGGACTTTCCAGAGGAAATATGATCACCGCATCAGACGTGGCATTTGGAAATAATTCCATCATGATTGCAACAGATGGTAATATGGCCGGATTCCAACTCACACTGAATGGTGAATTCAGCCTTGCCGGTACGGACCTGCCTTCTGGTTGGGAAATTCATTCGAACACGAATACGATCCTTGCATTCAACATGTCCGGCCAGGTTGAAACTCAATCTGCTACCCTTCAGTTGGACGGCGAATTTGTCATCGAAACCGCATTGATCACGGATTGGTATGAAAACGGCATTCTTGCCGAACTTGTCATGGTCCCCGAAGAATACAATTTAAGCAATGCCTATCCGAATCCTTTCAATCCCACAACGACCATTGAGTATGGTCTGCCTTTTGGCTCAAACGTCCGGATCATGGTTTACGATATGCTGGGCAGACAGGTCGCAGAACTGGTGAATTCATATCAGAATGCAGGCATTAAAAAGATCACATGGATGGCAAATGACATGCCGAGCGGTATCTATATTGTTAAGATGACTGCAGGAAGTTTTGAGAAAACCCAGAAAGTGATGTTAGTTAAGTAATAAAGTATTATTTCTCATGACTTCCAGTGAGGGGTTGGATTTTTCCAGCCCCTCTTTTTTTATTGGATGCGATGATATGTCATTCCTTTGCAGGCATACTGAAGAAGTCATCAATCCTGTTTGTTTCCAGAACCGGGTGATGATAAATTTCCCTCTGTTCATGTTAATCAATAATGGCAGATAGTAAGCAGTCACGCGTCCTGGTGAATGTGTTGGGAATCCCATCACTCATTGTCCTGGTCATCGTTGGAGGACCTGTTTTCGCCGGCTTTGTAACGGTCGTGATGCTTTTGGGTGTTCGTGAACTCAGAATACTCACGACCAAAGACAAATCCGATCCTCTTCTCATACTGCTGGCCGTTTCATTAATATTACTTACATGCATGTACTATTATTCCATAAACTTTATAACAGAATTAATAATTATTCTGACTGTCCTGACCTCGGTTATTGAAATTTTCCGGTCTAAAAAGACACCATTCCATAACATTGCGGTTATATTATTTGGCTTTATCTGGCTGGGATTGATGTTTGGCAGTATGATCCGTCTAAGAAATTATGAGGCTGGTGGATATAATATTGGATTTGAATTGACCTTTGCAATGATGCTGTCCGTGTGGATCTGTGATTCCGCAGCTTTTATTTTTGGTAAAAAATTTGGCTGGAAAAAAATCTTACCGGCTGTCAGTCCTCAAAAAAGCTGGGTGGGGAGTATCGCCGGCATCATCGCTGCTTTCATCGTCATGACGATATTGTACGTCACCGATTTCGCAGTCGTCGGATACCCCTCTGCCGATGGGTTTTTTAATGGCTGGCTGGATATCACGGATGTCTTTGTATTGGCAGTTATTTTTGGTGTATTCGGTCAACTGGGTGATTTCACTGAATCCCTGTTAAAACGGGAGGCGGGGGTAAAAGACTCAAGTTCCTTCCTCCGGGGGCATGGAGGTATTTTGGACCGCTTCGATTCGCTCACATTTACCACCCCTATACTCGTGATCTACACAAAATACTTTATCAACTAACCACAAAATGAATGTCGAAAGGATTTTAATGAAAATATTGATTGTCAGTTTGTTCGCCGCCCTGATGATATGGACCTGCGGCAAAAATTCCAATACAGACTCAGGCAGTCAGAACGGGATGTGGGACATAGACACCAGTCAAATGAACCCGGATGAAAATACCGGAGACTGGATCATCCAGCATGAATTAAGTGACGCGGACAAAATTCATCCATTTGTCTCCTCCGGCGCCGATGCAACCTATATTGAACAAAAGATTTTTCAGTCTCTGATGCGGACGGATAACCAGACGCTGGAGTTGGTACCCTGGGTCGCTCAGGATCAGCCGGTTGTATCCGACGATCATCTGTCTTACATCTACAAAATCCGAAAAGATGTCCATTTTTCCGATGGGGTCCCTCTCACCGGTGAAGATGTTATTTTCAGCCTGAAAGCCCTGAAGAATCCATTTACGGATGATGCACCGCTTCGTAATTATTACCAGAACCTGCAATCTGCAGAATTTGTGGATAATGATCCATATGTGGTCAGATTTATCTGTTCAGAACCTTATTTCAAACACGACTTGTTCATCGGTGAATTGTGGCTGTACCCCAAACACATTTATGATCCAAAAGGGCTGATGGATGATTACACTTTTGAGGACATCGCTACCTTGCTCCGGAAAAGTGTGGACAACGTTGATTTTGATTTTTCAAATACACCGGCGTATCAGTTTGCAAATTATTTCAACAGCACTGAGGTTGGCAGAAATCCCATTGGTTCAGGTCCCTATAAATTTGTGGAGTGGGTCACGGATGATCGCCTGGTACTGGAGCGGGATCCGAACTACTGGGGTTATGCGGCAGGGATTAAAGGACAGGGTTATGCATATAGAATGATCCATAAAACGGTAAAAGATTTCGATGCCGCCATGACCGGATTAAAGGCGGGTGAAATTGATGTGATACGAAACCTTCCGCAGGAGTTGTTTCAAAATCAGACCAATTCAAAAAAATTCACCGACAATTTCGAAAAAGTACTTTTTTATGTGCCGTCCTACGCCTATTTGGGTTGGAATCTGGAAAATCCGCTTTTTGAGAACAAGATGGTCAGACGGGCAATGACCTATCTTTGCGATCGAAAACAGATCGTCGAAACCCTGTATTATGGGAATGCCCAAATTGCCAAGTCAAGCGTATACTTCAAACGACCGGAATACAATGATGATATTGTACCCTATCCTTACGACCCCGGCAAAGCCCGGGAAATTTTAAAGGACGAAGGGTGGGTAGATACGGATGGAGATGGTGTATTGGATAAAGAAATAAACGGAAGACGTGTCCCGTTTAAGTTTACGTTTCTCACCAATAACGGAAATAATACGCGCAGGCAAGTCGGGTTGATCATGTCGGAAAACCTGCGAAAAGTCGGTATTATCGCCGATGTTCAAACCATGGAATGGGCAGTTTTCCTTGACAATGTCCGGGACCACAAGTTTGACTCTGTGATCCTGGCATGGGTGATGCCGATCACGGATACGGATCCATATCAGATTTTTCATTCATCTCAGGCGACGGGCAGAGGATCAAATTCTGTCAGCTTTAAAAACACCCGTGCAGACGAACTCATTGAATTGAACCGGCTGGAGTTTGACCAGGAAAAACGAATCGCATATATCCTCGAATTTCAGGAAATACTGCATGAAGAACAACCCTATACTTTTCTCTATGTGCCTACGTCTAATTTTGTCTATCATAAACGCATTCAAGATGTGAAGGTCTATCCATTCCGTCCGGGTTTCGATCCGTTGGAATGGTGGGTACCTCTGTCAATCCAAAAATATTCGAAATAACGATAATCCATTTTTAACCCACAGAGTATAATGAGAGATTATGTCTTAAAACGGTTCCTGCTCATGTTCCCTACCCTTTTCTTCATTACGGTGATATCATTCTTTATTTCACGAATGGCGCCTGGGGATCCGGCAGAATTGAAGGCGGGTGTCAGTCAGGGCGGTGAGATGAGTACCGGCAAAGGAAGCGACCTGAACGAACAGATCGTTCAACTGATCCGAAAACAATGGAATCTGGATAAACCCATCTTTTATTTCACATTTATGGAGGACCAGGACGACATGAATCCTCGGTCGTTCTTCAGCAGATTGACATTCCGCTGGAACGGCGCTCAAAATCAGTATCATATCTGGACATCCAATCTGCTGAAACTCGATTTTGGCAATTCTTTCCGCGATAATCAGCCGGTGATTGAAAAATTAAAAGATCGCGTGCCCGTGACGCTCTTATTAAGTACGATATCGGTATTTTTATCCTATCTCATCGCCATCCCCATCGGGATTTATTCCGCTGTGAAAAGTAATTCTGTATTTGAAAGAATTTCAACATTTATCGTATTCATGTTGTATTCCCTGCCTTCTTTTTGGGTAGGGATTATGCTGATCATCTTTTTTGGCGGAGGTGATTTTTTTGATGTTTTTCCCTATGCAGGATTACATTCAAACACCTTTAACTCCATGACAGCCTTCGAACAGTTCAAGGATGTCAGTTGGCATATCGCTTTACCGGTAATGGTAATGACATATGGAAGTTTCGCATACCTCTCCCGGCAGATGCGAACCGGCATGTTGGAGATCATCCGTCAGGACTACATCCGGACCGCCCGGGCTAAAGGGCTCAGTGAACGGGTGGTGATTTACAAGCATGCGTTGAGAAATTCCATCATCCCAATCCTGACCATCCTGGCCGGTTTATTGCCTTATCTGATCGGTGGAAGTGTGATCATCGAAACCATTTTCTCTATTCCGGGGATGGGGTCTCTCGGGTTTGAAGCGATTACAGGACGGGACTATCCCATTGTCATGGCTGTATTCACCATCAGCGCCGTATTGACCCTCGTGGGAATTTTATTATCAGATCTCATGTATTCGCTGGTAGATCCACGGATCACTTTTGAAAAGAGTACCCGGTAATGAAGACGGATAAAGGGAAAACATATTTCCATATTGTTCAGGCACAGTACCGGAAAAACAAACTGGCGCTTGCTGGTTTTTACATGGTATTTTTTCTCTTTTTCATTGCTCTGGTCGCCGATTTCCTTGCCAACGACAAACCTATCCTGTGCAAATATGACGGGAATTATTATTCGCCAGTGCTAAAAGAATATTTCGTCAAAATAGGCGTCACCAAATGGCAGCCGTTTTTCCTGAATGTGGATTGGAAAGAACTGAATTTTGATTCGGTGATCTGGGCGCCGGTGCCTTTCCGACCTTCAAACCTCGATTTTGGATCCCGATTCAAACCACCAGGCGTTAACAGACATATTCTCGGTACAGATCAATTGGGCCGGGATGTGCTCAGTGGGATGATCCACGGCACCCGGATTGCCCTGCTGGTGGGATTTGTATCCATGAGCATCGCCATCCTGATCGGCGTTATCCTGGGTGCGCTTGCAGGGTACCTCGGTGGGATTGTAGATATTATCATTCAGCGGATGATTGAGATCATGATCACGATCCCGACGTTTTTTCTCATCATCACCGTCGTAGCTTTTTATCCGCAGGGAGGGATTTGGATGATCATGGTGGTCATCGGCGTCACCGGATGGACCGCCATCGCCCGGTATACCCGCGCAGAATTCCTCAAAACCCGCAATCAGGACTTTGTTACTGCTGCCATTGCCCTGGGATACTCAAATATCCGGACCATCTTCAAACACGTCCTTCCCAACGCTGTCGCCCCGGTCATGGTGAGTGCAGCCTTTGGGATTGCCTCCGCTATACTCACTGAATCCAGCCTTAGCTTTTTGGGATTCGGCGTATCTGCAACTACCGTGAGTTGGGGATCGATTCTGTCTGTTGCCAGGGGTGCGACCTACGCCTGGTGGCTTGCTGTTTTTCCCGGACTCGCAATCTTTATTTCCGTAACCACTTATAATCTTGTGGGCGAGGGGTTGAGAGATGCGCTGGACCCGAGGCTGAAGTAATCCGACCAGTGGTTGGACTTTAAAAGATACGGTACCATTGAAGTGCGATAATGACAATGAGACTCCGCTTACAAACCCTACGGATTAAACCTTTTTAATACGGGTTTTTTTATCCTTATTGCAACGATTATTCATATACATATCAAGCGAATTCAGTGACCTGAATACTCCTTTCAATTCTTCCGAAACGACACCTAAATTTCAAGCTGTTAAAATCAGGAATTTTTAATGGCAAAAGGCATAGATCCCAACGACGTAAAAGTGATTCTCGCGACGGACTGTGGTTCTACTACAACCAAGGCGATACTCATACAGATGGTTGACGGGATTTACCGGCTGACCCACCGTGGCGAAGCGCCGACAACTGTCGAAGCACCCTTTGAGGATGTGACTAAAGGCGTCTTGAATTCCATAACCGAATTAGAAGAATTATCCGGTAGAAAGCTGTTGAAAGGCGATAAAATCATCACTCCGGTCAACAGCGATACAGGCGTGGACATCTACATTTCCACCAGTTCAGCCGGCGGCGGACTGCAAATGATGGTGGGCGGCGTCGTCAAAAACATGACCGGTGAAAGCGCTCAGCGTGCTGCATTAGGCGCCGGCGCTATCGTTATGGATGTCCTGGCTTCAAATGATGGAAGACTCTATCATGAGAAAGTACGAAGAATCCGCCAATTGCGACCGGACATGATCCTGCTTTCAGGTGGTATTGATGGCGGAACCGTTTCTCATGTCGTGGAATTGGCAGAAATCCTGGAAGCAGCCAATCCCAAACCGAGATTGGGTATCGGATATAAACTGCCGGTCATCTATGCCGGGAACAAAAATGCCCGTCAGGCTATAACAGAGCGGCTAAAATCTAAAACCGACCTGACGATTGTTGATAATATTCGTCCAACCCTTGAAATAGAAAATTTAAAGCCCAGCCGGGACAGAATTCATGATCTCTTCATGGAGCATGTGATGGCTCAGGCGCCGGGATACAAAAAACTGATGACCTGGACGGACGCACCCATCATGCCCACACCCGGCGCGGTAGGTGAGATCATTCAAAAAATTGCCGCTGTTGAAAATATTACGGTTGTTGGAGTCGATATTGGCGGTGCAACGACGGATGTTTTTTCTGTATTTCAAAACCAATTCAACCGGACGGTCAGCGCTAACCTTGGAATGAGTTATTCCATATGTAATGTGCTGGCGGAATCCGGGGTTCCCAATGTGCTCCGGTGGGTACCCTTTCATACCGATGAAGAAGATCTCACCAACCGGATCGCCAATAAAATGATTCGACCCACCACCATCCCTCAGGATATGGACGACCTGAAAATGGAACAAGCGATCGCGCGTGAAGCCTTACGGTTATCCTTCATACAGCACAAAGAATTCGCTGTGCATCTGAAAGGTGTCCAAAAAGAACGAACTATCTCCGATGCGTTTGATCAATCCTCTTCCGGTGAAACCCTGGTGGATCTTATCGAACTAAACCTTCTTGTGGGGTCAGGCGGTGTTCTATCCCATGCTCCCCGCCGTCATCAGGCCGCCAGAATGCTCGTGGATGCATTTTTACCGGAAGGCGTTACTCAATTGGCGGTTGATTCCATCTTTATGATGCCGCAGTTAGGCGTCCTATCCACAGTTCATGAAAAGGCTGCGCTGGAAGTTTTTAACAAAGATTGCCTCATCCATCTGGGGACCTGCCTCGCACCCGTTGGTCCTCAAAAGACCGGGAAAGTGGTATTGAGCTATGAAATTGACCTGGGCGATAGAAAAATTGAAAAAGGAGACTTGATGGCAGGGGAAATGAAATTGATCCAGGTGGAATTTAAACCCTGTAATGCGAAATTAACCCCAGGGAAAAATATGGATATCGGCTGGGGCAGGAATGAAGCAAGGAATACTACCATCACCGGCGGGGTGGTGGGAATTTTACTGGACGGCCGGGGTCGTCGTCCCTTTATTCTGCCTGAAAATCACACCGAGCGAATTGCGAAATTACTGGAATGGTCAACCGTCTCCAATGAATATCCGCGGGTGGAGGGTCAGGTCTGATGTCACGAACATACACGCCGGGATTAAAAGTTTTACACCATTCGACGGTTAAAAAGATTCGGCAATTGCCACTAAAGGGGAAAGTTCATCTTAAAGTTGGCGACAGGGTCGAACCCGGCTGGGTTGTAGCGTCCACGAACATCCCGGGGAATGTCCACATGGTCAATGCAGCCATCCAGATGAATGTTGAACCGGAAGCTGTGCCTGAGTGCTTGCTGGTCAAACTGGATGAAACCATTACAAAAGGTCAGGTCATCGCCCGGAGTAAAGGCTTTTTCGGCTTGTTCAAAAGCCAGATAAAATCCACGATTGACGGCACCCTTGGGAATGTTTCTGGGGTAACCGGGCAGATCATCTTAAACGAAGCGCCTATTCCGATAGAAGTCGATGCGTATACCTCCGGTATTGTCATTGAAGTGATCAAGGAAGAAGGAGTGATCATCGAAACAGTTGCCGCCATCATTCAGGGTATTCTGGGGATTGGAGGTGAAAGCCGGGGGAATATTGAAATTCTGACAAAGAATCCCAATGACGAACTAACGGAAGACCTGATCAACGATACCCACGCCGGGAAGATCATCATCGGCGGTTCATTTATTTCCCTGAGAGCATACCAGAAAGCCATAAATAAAAAGGTCGCAGCCGTCGTTATCGGCGGGTTCAACTACTCGGACATTACCGAGTTGTTAGGATATTCTCTTGGGGTTGCAATTACCGGATCTGAAGATATTGGGACATCCCTGGTCATCACCGAGGGATTTGGAAAAATATCAATGGCGCATCGAACATTTTCGTTATTGAAGGAATATAACGGTCATTTCGCAGCCATTAACGGCGCCACCCAAATCCGTGCCGGCGTGATCCGGCCGGAAGTGCTCATTCCTTTGCCGGAGACTATTAGGACCGGAATTGAGTTTGATGAAGCGGGTGTTGCGACGGCTGAAGGTTCGATTGTCAGAGTCATACGCGCGCCATATTTCGGGAGGGTGGGTAAAGTGAAATCGCTGCCTCCTAAACTCGTGAAAATGGAATCGGAAACGTTGGTCAGGATTGCCGAAATCGAATTTGAAGACGGAACCGTTAAAACCATTCCCCGTGCAAATCTGGAAATGATCCTGACGGATTAATAAAGGACATAAATGACCGAACATGTACTCGAAGATAAAGAAGTTCTGACCCGATTCAGCCGCCGGATCGTAGAGCGGGGGTTGTCTGTTCCAGCGATTTTATTTCTTGAATCTGTAAAATATGTTTCTTTTTTAGGGAGTCAGGTAATGGTATTTTTTGGACCGATCATAACGTCCTTTATCCGGTCCGAACCCTACTACCGGATAACCGAATTACTGGAAGACAGGAAAAATATTGAGTTCATCCTGATTGAAATAGAACGCATGGAAGCCGAACAAAAACAATCTCAAAGATTGGAGAAAAAATGAATAAAAGAGCGCTGATACTGGCCGGATTTGGAGCGGTGATCATTTTGATTTACTTCCAATTACTGAAGTCCGGCATCATTTTCAGACCCGGAAATGAGCCTATGTTTATTGCCGTCATTCTGGTCTCACTCACCATTCTGTTTTACACTGACAGAGCCAAGCGGGGTGAGAAAATATACCTTCGTTCTATCGCCGGATTACAAGCGCTTGAAGAAGCGGTCGGCCGGGCAACCGAGATGGGTAAACCGGTTCTGTTTGTTCCGGGTATCATGGATATGGACCAGGTTGAAACGGTATCCGGTCTGATCATTCTAGGATATGTTGCCGAGATGACTGCCCAATATGAAGCAGGATTAAATGTGCCCGTATCCCGGTCAATTGTGATGGAAGCAGCACGTGAGACCTGCAAAGAATCCTACCTGAAACAAGGACGACCGGACCAATATTTCGATGACATGGTGCATTATTTAACGGATGATCAGTTTGCCTATGCCGCCGGAGTAAACGGCATTATGCTTCGTGAAAAACCCGCTGCCTGTTTCTATCAGGGGAAATTTTATGCAGAATCTCTGATCCTGGCAGAAACGGGGAACTCCATCGGGGCAATTCAGATTGCCGGAACCGGTTCCCCATCACAAATTCCATTTTTTGTCACCGCCTGCGATTATACCCTTATCGGGGAAGAATTCTTTACGGCAAGTGCGTATTTGTCCAATCGTCCCGAACTACTGGGCAGTATCAAAGGACAGGACATTGTAAAATTACTGGTCATGATCTGTATGATACTCGTGTTCATTTTTACCGGGCTGCATCATTACGGGTGGACAAATTTGGATATTCTAACCCTGTTCACGTCCAGATAGGAGGGACATATAATGATGAAAAGACAAATTCCACTGCTGATTGTGATTGTTGTCGGTCTAATCACCCTATTCGGTCATTTTTTTTCGAACCAGGGGATCCAGAATTTTGTCGATAACGATTCTACTCAATGGTACGATATTATTGCGTCATTTGCTATTTTCCTGGGCGCTTTGAACCTGTTAAAACTTCAATTAATGAAGATCTATAAAAAGCAGAATAACTGGCAGTACAGTATTTTGGCCGTGCTGGGATTTTTCTTTGCCCTTTTTGCGGGATTTTTATACCGGGGCGCTTATACGGTTTCTCTTTCGGGTGTTGCGGTGGAAAACCACCAAGAGGTTGCCGGTATCATTGCCACCGGGACCCACAACAATGTAGCGCTGATCACTGCCGGGTTGGAAGGGAATGACGATTATACGATTCCCATGGTTTTCATGACAGAGGGAGGCGCTGAGGCACTAGGTGAGGATTTATCCTCATATGGAGCGACGGTAATTTCACCGGTGCAGTGGGGCGCCCATCTAACCGTAAAACTTGGAAATTCAGGATCATTATTCTGGTGGATATTTAACTACATCTTTACCCCCCTGTCTGCCACCATGTTTGCATTGTTGGCATTTTTTGTCGCCTCAGCCTCTTACCGTGCGTTTCGCATCCGGAATTTCGAAGCAACCCTGTTATTATCCGCAGGGATTATCCTGATGTTAGGGAGAGTTCCGGTAGGGCAAATGATCAGCCCCTGGTTTGTGGGATTTATTTTTATTCTGGCCATGGGGGCGGTTATTGCACCCATGGTCAAAAATAAATTCATCACCGTTTCTATTGTTGTCGCAGGGATAGCCATTCTGACCGTATGGGGAGTGTTGACAGGATGGGATTCCACACGACCGGCTATTTTTTATTTTCCGGTACTTCAGGAATGGATCTTTAATGTACCTACGACCGCCGGCGCCCGGGCGATTATGATCGGTATCGGTCTTGGTATCGTCGGCACTTCATTCAGGATCATTATCGGTCTGGAACGTTCATTTCTGGGAGAAAAATAATGAAAAAATTTATAGACATTCTTATCAAACTAGGATCTGTTGACCGCAGATATATCTTTGTGCTGGTTGGGCTATCGGTGCTTATTCCCCTGATTTGGCCCATCAACATACCGATCCGTGCCACCCAGCAATCTCAGAACGTTTTCAATGCCATTGAAGGACTTGCACCCAATTCAAAAGTACTGGTATCCTTTGAGTACGGTCCCAGTACAAAACCGGAAATTCACCCGATGTCGTTGGCGCTGTTACGGCAGCTATTTGAAAACGGACTGAAGGTTTATGCCACTGCACTATGGCCGGATGGGCTGTTCATGTCGGCTGATGCGTTTGGCACCATGGAATCAGAATACGATCTTGAGTATGGGGTAGATTATGTGAACCTGGGGTTCAGACCCGGGAACGAAGCGGTGGTAAAAGGGATAGCCGCAGATATTCCGACTCTCTACACAACGGATACCCGGGGGATCCAGATCACCGCTATCCCCATGATGAAGGGGATCCATGATGTGAAGGATTTTGATTTTGTATTCAGTCTGTCTGCAGGATATCCCGGAACCAAGGAATGGGTCCAATACGCCTGTGATCCTCACAATGTGCCCATGTCCACCGGCTGCACATCAATTCAGGTAACAGAAGTAATACCTTATGTTGAACATGGCCAGGTAAAGGGTATTCTCGCAGGAATGCCCGGTGCTGCCGAATATGAAAAACTGGTGAACCATCCCGGTCTTGCTACCGGAATGATGGCGGCACAATCTTTTGCACATCTGGTGATCGTGGCGTTCATCATTTTCGGTAATATTACATATTTCGTTCAGCGTAAACGCGATCAGAAGAAATAGAAAGGGAAGAACATGTTAACAGCAGAACTATTAGGCGCATGGTTTTCAGTATTTCTCACTTTGGGAATCCTGAGCTATCTGTATGATGATAATCCCTTTTACAAAGCCGCTGAGCATATCTTTGTGGGTGTTTCTGCGGGGTATTGGGCATCCATTTATTATTGGACACAGGTACAACCGAATTTATTCGGGCGCCTTTGGCCTGCATTACCAGAAGGCACCAAAACCGGATTTTTTCATCAGCTATGGTATGGTATTTACCATTTTCTCGGGTATATCAGTTCAGGAAGTTTTCCTGAAGGCGGTATTCAGGGTCATGCTGAAATCAGGATGATCTATCTCATCCCCTTAATTCTGGGTATTTTCATGCTCATGCGGCTGATACCCAAAATTGGTTGGCTGGCGCGATGGGCAATCGCTTATATTGTCGGTATGGCGGCCGGACTACGCTTCTATGGATTCCTGAATTCGGATGTCATGGAACAGATAAAGGCATCCAATATCAACTTTTCAGGCAATGGGATCGTACTGCTGAATGGGATTATCATCGTCATTGGAACGTTGTGCGGTTTACTGTACTTTTTCTTTTCGAAGGAACACACCGGCGTATTTGGTAAGCTCAGCAAAGTGGGTATTTACTTCCTGATGATCTCCTTTGGCGCTTCATTCGGATTTGCAGTCATGGGACGAATTTCGCTATTGATCGGTCGGTTTAACGATTTGATCGAATACAGCGGGCATGAATTCCACAATGCTACCTTCTGGCTGTTAGGTATCATGATCCTGCTGCTGTTTATATGGGCATTTACCGGTAAAAATAAACAGGATAAGGCTGCAGCATAATATTATTTTCTGACAAAATCATTCATCACCGACGTGAGTTGATTGGAATCATCGTTGATTGAACCGATCATTCAAGTAAAACATCTGAAAACTTATTTTAAGACTGACGAAGGTCTTGCAAAAGCGGTTGACGACATTTCGTTTGACGTTTTTCCCGGTGAAACCCTGGGTATTGTCGGGGAAAGCGGCTGTGGAAAATCCGTGACGGCGCTGTCGATCATGCGGTTGATTCAAATACCGCCGGGTCTGTTTGCCGGGGGTGAAATTCTGTTTCAGGGAAGAGACATTCTCAAATTACCCGACGACGAACTTCGAACGATCCGGGGGAATAATATCTCTATGATCTTCCAGGAACCTATGACCTCTCTCAACCCTGTTTTTACCTGCGGGAATCAGATTCTCGAAGCTATTCAACTGCATCAGCATTTACCAAAAGCAGAAGCAAATGCCAAAGCCCTGGAGATGCTGGACTTTGTCGGCATCCCCGACCCTCACCTGAGGATGAGGGAATATCCGCATCAATTGTCGGGTGGAATGAGACAGAGGATCATGATCGCAATGGCGTTATCATGTAATCCGACAGTGCTGATTGCCGATGAACCTACGACTGCATTGGACGTAACGATCCAGGCACAGATCCTGGACCTGTTGATGAAATTACAAAAGGAAATGAACCTTTCGGTGATCATGATCACCCACGATCTGGGAGTCATCGCAGAAATTGCCCACAGAGTGATCGTCATGTATGCCGGTGAAATTGTAGAACAGGGAAATGCGGAGGAGATTTTTCATCAACCTTCCCATCCCTATACCATTGGATTATTGAAATCCATACCCAATTTATCGAAGATGGAAACCCATACGGAAAGTCTGTATAACATCAGGGGAATGGTTCCCAGCGCTACAGATTTTCCTTCCGGATGTCATTTTCATCCAAGGTGTGAACTGATGACGGATCAATGCAGGGATCATCAACCAGTCCTTGAACCCGTCAATCATTCTGAAAATCATTTTACCCGGTGTTGGGAAGTACACAAATTAAAGGAGCTTTTATGATTGAAATCCTTGACCGGTTAGGGGTCAATTCGGAGAATTTTGGCGCATGTATCGGCGGAGAGTGGTGGAGTTCAACCACAGATGCCGGAATATTATCTTCCATAAATCCTTCAACCGGAGAGCAGATTGCCAATGTTTATCAGTGTTCCGAGGCAGATTATGATGAGATTATAACACGTTCAGTAGAAATATCCAGAGCATGGCGGATGGTCCCTGCTCCGGTTCGCGGTCAGCTTGTGCGGTTAATGGGTGAAGAATTGAGAAAATATAAGGATGATCTGGGAAGTCTGGTCGCCCTGGAAATGGGAAAAATCAAGACTGAAGGCGATGGCGAAGTCCAGGAAATGATCGACATTGCGGATTTTTCCGTCGGATTATCCAGACAATTATACGGGCTAACGATGCATTCCGAACGACCCTATCACCGCATGTATGAACAGTGGCACCCACTGGGGGTCGTCGGGGTGATCTCGGCATTTAATTTTCCTGTTGCCGTATGGTCATGGAATGCCTTTATCGCCGCCGTATGCGGTAACGTCACCGTATGGAAGCCGTCATCAAAGGTTCCGTTGTGTGCGGTTGCCATTCAGCATATTTGTAATCGTGTACTGAAAGAGAACGGCTACCCCGGAATTTTCAATCTGATCATCGGTCGGGGATCCACCATCGGTGAACGATTGATCGGGGATGCCAGAGTGTCTCTGATATCCGCAACGGGTTCCACAAAAATGGGTAAACGTATCGGAGCAGTTGTGGGCGAACGATTGGGCAAAACTATCCTGGAACTGGGCGGTAATAATGCCATTCTTGTGGATGAGACAGCCAATATGGAACTGGTTGTACCGGCGATCGTTTTTGGTGCTGTCGGTACCGCCGGCCAGCGATGTACCAGCACACGGAGAATCCTCGTTCAGAAAAATATTGCCGACCAACTTATTGATCGATTGAAAAATGCCTATACGCAAATTCGAATCGGCGATCCCCTTGTCGCCACCACTTTAATGGGACCCCTGATTGATCAACACGCCCGTGAAGATTTTCAAAATGCCATCGATAGGGCAGTCCGTGAAGGGGGCACGATCCTTTATGGCGGGAATTGCCTTGAAGGCAGCGGTTACTTTGTGGAGCCCACGATCGTGATAGCGAGAAACAATTATCGGATCGTCCAGGAAGAAACCTTCGCACCCATCCTGTACATCATTGAATTTGATACCATCGAGGAAGCGATCCACTATCATAACAGCGTTCCTCAGGGGCTGTCTTCCGCTATGTTTACCACGAATCTCATGAATGCCGAAACCTTTTTGTCCCACAAGGGTAGCGATTGCGGAATCGCTAATATTAATATTGGTACTTCCGGAGCCGAAATCGGCGGAGCGTTTGGCGGGGAAAAAGATACAGGCGGTGGCAGGGAATCCGGATCAGACTCATGGAAAATGTATATGAGACGCCAAACCAATACGATCAACTGGGGATCGACGCTGCCTCTCGCACAGGGAATAAAATTCGAATTATAACTACTGATCCTGGAATCACTTATGGGACAAGTCGGCGGTGACGTTTGACCCAAAACTCTTTATATAACAAAACTATATTTATTTATTAACAGGAGTATCAATGAAAATCCTTGCAGACGAAGTAAGAAACATACTAAATAAAAATATGCTTGCGGATGGATTGGAACAAATTCAGGATTTACGCGCCAGCCACGGGTCATGGATCGTGGATCATCGAAATAACCACCAGTATTTGGATATGTTTTCCATGTTCGCATCAGGATCTGTGGGGTACAATCACCCATACATCAGAGCTCATAAGGATGAGTTGGGGGAGGTTGCCCTTTTCAAACCCACCCTCAGTGATATGTACAATGTTTATTTCGCAGAATTTGTAGCGACCTTTGATGAGATTGTTATTCCTGAATATCTGAAGCATTCATTTTTTATCGAAGGGGGGGCGCTGGCGGTGGAAAATGCCCTAAAAACCGCCTTTGACTGGAAAGTCAGAAAAAATATTGCGGCGGGCAAAGGACACCATCTGGGCACGCAGATTATCCATTTTAAACAGGCATTTCATGGCCGGACCGGGTACACCCTTTCACTGACGAATACGGCTGATCCCCGTAAAACCATGTATTTTCCGATGTTTGACTGGCCTCGGATTGAAAATCCAAAATTATCATTTCCTGTGACAGAAGATGTCATTCAACGCGTCGAAAAGGCGGAAGCCCGGGCGATTGACCAGATAAAAACTGCGATCGAAAAAAATCCCGATGATATTGCCGGGTTGATCGTAGAGCCCATCCAGGGTGAGGGGGGAGATAATCATTTTCGGCGTGAATTTTTTAAGCAGCTCCGCCAGATATGTGATGAAAATGAGATCCTTTTCATCTTTGACGAAGTTCAGACCGGGGTTGGGATCACGGGAAAAATGTGGGCACACGAGCATTTTGACGTTCGACCGGATATTTTATCCTTTGGCAAAAAAACCCAGGTTTGCGGAATTCTCGCTGGTCCCAGGATCGACGAAGTCGAAAAGAATGTATTTGCAGAATCCAGCAGGATCAACTCCACCTTTGGGGGGAATCTCACCGATATGTGGCGATCCAAACTGATTTTGGAGATCATCCGGGATGAAAAACTGGTGGAAAATGCCCGAACTCAGGGGGAATACATTCATAAAACAATCACTGACCTGGAAATAGAATTTCCTGCCTATGTTACAAATGGCCGCGGGGTTGGCCTTTTCTCGGCGTTTGATCTACCCTCTACAACGGAAAGAGATGAATTATTGGAGAGAATGATCAGAAACGGGCTTTTTATACTTCCCTGCGGGACAAAAACTATCCGATTCCGTCCTCATCTGAATGTCATTCGGGAAGATATTGATACGGCATTTGAGATCATTAAAAAATCCATGAAGGAGTGTCTGAAATAAATGCCCGGAACCCTATATGTGGTTTCAACCCCAATCGGAAATCTGGAAGATATTACCTATCGGGCGGTGTCGGTGTTAAATGAGGTCGATCTCATTGCGGCGGAAGATACCCGAACGTCCCGGGTATTGTTATCGCATTATAATATCAAAACAAGAATAGTCTCTTACCATGAGCATAACGAAAGATCCCGCGCAGACTCTCTATTATCTGATCTTGGGAAGGGGAAAAATATCGCCCTGATCACGGACGCCGGAACCCCGTGTATCAGCGATCCCGGATATCTGCTGGTCCATACCGCCCGATTAGCCGGATATCCGGTTCAGTCGGTTCCGGGATCTTCATCCCTCACAGCAGCGCTATCCATATCGGGTTTGCCGGCGGAACAGTTTTATTATTCTGGTTTTCTTCCTAGAAAAAAGGGGAGAAAAACAAGACTTGAGTTTTTAGCATCCTTACCCGTCACCGTGGTTATATTTGAGTCGCCGCACCGGGTGTTAAAGACCATTTTGGATATTGAAACATATATGGGAAATAGAATGATTTCCCTTTGCCGTGAGTTGACGAAAAGATTTGAAGAGGTCATTATCGGGACGGCTGAGGATATCCGGTCAAGGGTTGAAAACTCGACGCCCAGAGGTGAATACGTCATTATCGTTGCAAAGGAAGGCTACAACCTATGAACCGGCTCATTACATTTGAAGGGATTGACGGTTCAGGGAAATCCACCCAGGTCTCATTATTGTGCCAGAAATTTGAAAACATGGGAATCCGGTATGTATCCATCCGGGAACCGGGAAGTACGGCGATTTCAGAAATGATCCGGATGATTTTGCTGGATAAAAAGAACCATGATCTGGGGAGTGAATCGGAGTCGCTTTTATTCATGGCTGCAAGAGCACAGATCACTCACGAGGTGATAGAGCCGGCTTTAGAAAATAAAAAATTTGTCATTTGCGACCGGTTTATTGACAGTACTATAGCATATCAGGGATATGGACGGGGACTGAATATCTCCTACCTTAATTCAATGAATCAGTATGCGACCCGGAATCTCATACCGAAATTGACATTTATACTCGATGTAAATAAAAAGACGTCACTTGGGCGTAGAAACCCCGAATTGTCCGACCGGATGGAATCCGGTGGGGAAGAATTTATTGAAAGGGTGATCCGGGGTTATCGTCAATTGGCGAAAAAGCACCCCCGGTTTAGGTTAATTGAAGGGACGCTGCCGGTACATGAGATATTCGAAAATATCTGGAGGAACATGACTCAAACATTTGGAGAATTGTATGAATAGAATTTTTACGTTGGTCCTTGCGGCTTCAATGACCATCGGCAATATTTTTCCACAGGGAAACGAAACCGACATCGATGTTCTCAACCAATCTTTCAAGATCCTGAAAGAAAAATACGTGGATGAAATCAATGATCAGGAAATTATTAAATCATCTATACAGGGGATGGTAAAACCCCTGGATCCGTATACAGTGTTGCTGGAAGGAGAACGAAAAGAAGCTCTGGATATGGTCACGAAAGGAAAGTACGGCGGGGTGGGGATTCAGATCAGTACCCGGCGGGATACATTAATCGTCAGCGGAGTCATGGAAGATAGCCCGGCCTATTCAGAAGGATTGCAGGTTGGAGATAAAATTATCAGTGTGGATTCCACATCAACAATCGGTTACAGTACGAAGCAGGCTTCGGAGTTGATTAAAGGTGAAATCGGTACCCGGGTTTTACTTAAAGTTCTTCGGCCTTCCACAAAAGCAATATTGATATTTGAATTGACCCGGGATGAGATCATGATCAAAGATGTACCCTACTATGGCGTTGATGAAGCGGGTATAGGTTATATCCGTATCACCAAATTTTCACGGTACACCGCCAAAGATTTTCGGGAAGCTATTATTGAAATTGCAAAAAATGATGATCTGAATGGGGTGGTGATAGACTTGAGAAGTAATTCAGGGGGACTGCTCAGCAATGCGATATCCATTCTGGATTATCTGGTGGAGCGAAATACCCGGTTGCTGGAGACTCGTGGAAGAATTGAAAATGCAAATAATTCTTTTTACTCCCGTCGGAATCCGGAAATATCAAGGGACATACCTCTGGCGGTGTTAATCAATCACAGTTCAGCATCTGCCAGCGAGATTGTTGCCGGAACATTACAGGACCTGGACCGGGCAGTTATTGTTGGGGAAAAATCATTTGGCAAAGGGCTGGTCCAAAGCATGTTCTCTGTCAATGACAGTACAAAGCTGAAAATTACGACCGCAAAATACTATACGCCGTCCGGGAGATTAATTCAAAAATTCGATTACCTGGATAACGGGGTTTTGACGGATGGTCTTGACAAACACGACAGTACCTTTACCACTATCGGGGGTCGTCAGGTGAAGGGCGGCGGTGGGATCACCCCGGATGTGGAATCCAAACGCGAGTCGATCCCGCAATTTGTCAACGCCTTATGGCAGCAGGGTGTGTTTCTCACGTTTGCGGCAACCTATGTGCCCACCCATGACATCCCCAGACCGTTGATCGTAAATGACCGAATTGTTGAGGATTTCAAAGATTTCCTTCAGGATTACCATTTTGAATATCAGGAACCGGGTGAACGGGAATTCGGGAAAATGAAAGATATCATTATCAGAAGGGAAAATTTGCCGATCGATCCCGCACCGGGGTTGTTTGCCCGTCTCATGTTTTGGAAAAAACATCCCCAGGATCAGCTATTCAGCGAACTGAACGAATATTTTTCAGATAAAAAACGAAACCCCTTTGGGTCGGACGAAAATCTCGCCGGCATCCAAAATGGTTTATACCGCGAGATGTCCAGCGTCATAACAGGACGGAATGCCGACCGGATCAGAGCATCATTGTCCTACGATACGACCTACGAAGACGCAAAATCGATTTTACTGGATGCGAATCGGTACTACGCCATTTTATCCCCAGGGTATGATTCTACTGATATGACTGTTGACCCCTCAGGTATCCTGACCAGAGACCACAAATAAGGAATTTTGGAATCAATATATTTGCTGAAATTGGTACTAATCAACCTAAATTTGCCGTCTTGATAATTCACATTTTATAATTATTGGTCGGTTAGCTCAGTTGGTTAGAGCGCTACGTTGACATCGTAGAGGTCACCGGTTCGAATCCAGTACCGACTACAAAAGATGGAAAATATTCAAGTTATATTACCGGATGGATCTGCGAAATCGATAGTAAAGGGCAGTACACCCTCAGATGTGGCGCTTTCGATCAGTGAAGGTTTTCAACGGAGTTCTGTGGCTGCAAAAATCGATGGGAGGCTGGTGGACTTATATGCGCCATTGGATCGCGACGCTTCCATTGAGCTGATCACCCCCAGAAGTGAAGAGGCACACGAAATTCTTCTCCACAGTACCGCTCATTTAATGGCGCAGGCGGTGAAAGAACTTTATCCCTCGGCAAAAATCACCATCGGACCGGCAATCAAAAATCAATTTTATTATGATTTCGATATCGACGATCCTCTGAATGAAGAATCACTGGTACGAATTGAAGACCGGATGCGGGAAATCTCGAAGAAAAATTTAAAAATTGAACGACACGTTCTCGACCGGAATGAGGCGATCAGTTTGTTTCAATCTATGGGCGAGGACTACAAAGTTGAGATCATCTCCGCAATTGATTCCAACGAATCGATCAGTACGTACCGACAAGGTGATTTTTTAGATTTATGTCGCGGTCCGCATGTCCCCTCAACCGGAAAGATCCGGCATTTCAAATTGTTATCGGTATCCGGCGCATACTGGCGTGGAGATGAAAAGAACAAAATGCTGAAGCGGATTTACGGCACCTCGTTTTTTGAAAAGAAAGAATTATCAGGCTATTTGGAAATGTTGGAGGAAGCAAAAAAGCGTGACCACCGGAAATTAGGTAAAGAACTTGAGATATTCACTTTCGATGATGAAATTGGTCCGGGACTTCCATTATGGCTTCCCAATGGTGCGGTGATGATAGATGAAATTGAAAATCTGGCGAAGGAAACCGAAAGACGGGCCGGATATGTTCGTGTCAGGACACCCCATCTTACAAAGGGTGAACTTTACGAAAGATCAGGACATTTGCAGCACTATCAAAAGGATATGTTTCCGTCCATGGATGTTGACGGGATCAAATACTATGTGAAACCTATGAATTGTCCACACCATCACAAGATCTATGGGAGTAAACCCCGGAGTTACCGGGATCTTCCCCTACGGTTAGCCGAATATGGCACCTGTTACCGGTACGAAAAATCAGGTCAGTTATTTGGATTAATGCGGGTTCGGAGTATGCAGATGAATGACGCACATATCTACTGTACTCCTTCACAATTTAAAGATGAATTTTTAGCGGTCTGCAGGATGTACCTATACTATTTCGATCTGTTTGGTATCGAAAAATACCAAATGAGACTGAGTGTTCATTCTAAAGACGGTCTGGGCGAAAAATACGTGAATGAACCAGAATTATGGCTGAAAACAGAAGCCGCAGTACGTGAAGCGCTGACGTTTGGTGAAATTGATTTTACAGAATCAAAGGGTGAAGCTGCTTTTTATGGTCCAAAGATTGATGTACAGGTATGGAGCGCGATTGGGAAAGAGTTTACGCTGGCCACCAACCAGGTGGATTTTGCCATTCCTGCCCGATTCGGTCTGACGTATACCAGCGAGACCGGCGAGGAAGAAACGCCCCTATGTATTCACCGGGCACCCTTAAGTACCCATGAACGGTTTATAGGTTTTTTAATGGAACATTTCGCCGGTGATTTTCCATTATGGCTGGCTCCGGTTCAGGTAATCATTTTACCTGTTTCTGAAAAATATATCGATTATTGCAACCTGGTATATCAGCGATTATTCGACGCGGGGATCCGGGTTGATCTGGATACCCGTAATGAAAAAGTCGGTGCAAAAATTCGCGATGCCGAACTGATGAAAATCCCGGTTATGCTCATCCTGGGCGAAAAGGAACAAACCAGCGGTACAGCATCGGTCCGCCGACGAAATGAAGGCGATATTGGCGTGGTTCAGACTGATGACCTTTTGAACGATCTGATCCACGAGATTAATAGTAAAACACGGAGGAATATTTAGTAATTCAGTATAGTAAAATCCCGGATGATACTACTCGTATCAATCATGAAATAGATGCACCCAAAGTCCGACTGATCGGAGAGACGGGTGAACAAATTGGAATTGTCACTATCGCTGCAGCGCTCATTGCCGCAGAAGAAGCAAATTTAGATCTTGTTGAAATCGCACCCAATGCGGTTCCTCCTGTATGTAAAATATTAGAATACGGAAAATACCGGTACGAAAAACAAAAAAAAGTTAAACTCAATAAAAAAAAGCAACATGTTATACAGGTTAAAGAAATCCGTTTAAGACCGTCCATCGATGACCACGACCTGATGACGAAATTAAAAAAGGCTGAAAAGTTCATTGAAGAGGGCAGTAAACTCCGGTTTACCGTTTTGTTCAGGGGACGGGAAATGGCCCGGATGGAAGTCGGACAGATTCTCCTTGAACGTGTTGCCGAGATTTTGAATCAAATCGCAAAAGTAGAAAAAGTGCCTGAAACGGAAGGTCGTCGAATGACCTTGATCATGGCGCCAAATTAAAGGAAAACCAATGCCAAAAGTAAGAACCAGAAAAAGTGCATCAAAACGGTTTAGTAAGACGGGTACCGGGAAAGTGAAACATCACCATACCGGCGCACGGCACCTTTTGACACGTAAAACAAAAGACAGAAAACGTCGTCTTCGGGCTGGCACACTGATCAGCCGGGCTATGAGCAGAAGAACCAAAAAGATGATAGAATCATAAGGAGAAGATCATGCCAAGAGCCAATAGTTCAGTCCCAAGACATCGACGACACAGAAAACTCATTAAACAGGTAAAAGGATTTTTTGGAACCCGAAAATCCAACTATCGTGCAGCAAAGGATGCGATCCAAAAAGCATTGCAATATGCCTATCGTGATCGCCGCCAAAAAAAGAGAGACTTCCGACGGTTATGGATTGTGAGAATCAATGCCGCAGCCCGAATGAACGGAATAACCTATTCCAAACTCATCGCCGGTCTGAAAGCAAAGGAGATTCTCCTCAACCGAAAAACCCTCGCATACATGGCTGTGAACGATCCCGACGGATTCGCAGAAATTATAAAATCAGTGAGTCAAAGCTGATTATTCATGACCATCTTTCAATTAATTGAGGCGCTGAAGGAACAGTTTGATACAGATATTCTTCATGGGAAACCTGATAAAAATACCTTTGAGGAAATCAAGCGTAAATATACCAGCCGAAAAGGAAAAATAGCAGACTTGTTCACCCGTATGGGGACCATAGAACCTGTGGACAGACCCAAAGCCGGACAGGCACTCAATGAATTAAAATCGTACATTACCCATAAACTGGACGACTTGTCGGCTGTCATTACACAAAATATCATAATGACAGCGACAAGCCGCCTTGATCTTACCCTTCCGGGTGATCCCTTTCCCGTGGGATCAATTCACCCGCTGACCATCGTGATTAACGAAATAACCGCCATTTTTACCCGGCTGGGGTTTTCGGTTGCATATGGTCCCGAAGTCGATACAGACTACTATAATTTTGAAGCGCTGAATATTCCTAAACATCATCCTGCAAGAGATATGCAGGATACGTTTTATGTGATGGACGATGTGGTTCTCAGGACCCACACATCCAATAACCAGATTCATACGATGCAAAATCACAAACCGCCTGTCAAGATCATCGCACCGGGGAGGGTCTATCGTAATGAAGATGTCAGCGTAAGAAGTTACTGTCTTTTTCATCAAATCGAAGGTCTGTATGTTGATCAGAAAGTCAGCATGGCAGACCTCAAAGGAGTATTAAATTATTTTGCCCGGGAATTTTTTGGATACAGTGTAAAAACACGGTTCAGACCCAGCTATTTTCCCTTTACCGAGCCCAGTGCAGAAATGGATGTATCCTGCTATTTTTGTTCACAGAAAGGATGCAATATTTGTAAACATACAGGCTGGCTTGAAATTTTAGGATGCGGAATGGTTGACCCCGAAGTATTTAAATCCGTCGGATACGATCCGGAAATCTGGTCCGGGTATGCATTTGGGATGGGAATCGAAAGAATGGCAATGCAACGATACGGCATTGAAGATATCCGCATGTTCTATGAAGGTGATGTTCGTTTTTTAAGACAATTTTGATGGAAATCTCGCTCAATTGGCTGAAACAATATGTTCGGATTTCTCTATCCCCGGAGGAGTTGGAAAAAGGTCTTACACAACTTGGAATTGAGTGTACCTTTGACACCCCTGCCCTGAGTTTCACCAATGTCGTACTGGGGCGGGTCACCGAATGTAATCCCCATCCGGGATCGGACCATTTGTCGGTCTGCCAGGTGGATGTGGGAGAGAGCGCAGATCATCAAATTGTATGTGGTGCACCAAATGTAAAAAAAGATATTCTGGTTGCAGTTGCGAAGGTTGGCGCCACACTCTCAAATGGCAACTTTACCCTAAAAAAAGTAAAACTCCGTGGAGTGGAATCCAGAGGGATGATCTGCTCCGGTAAAGAATTACAACTAAACGATGATTATGAGGGAATTTTGATCCTCGATTCTGATCTGCCTCCCGGTACACCCATCGAACACGTCATTGACTTCAACCAGGATACCGTATTTCATACTGATATCACTCCAAACCGGGGTGACTGTTTCAGTCATTTGGGTATCGCCCGTGAAGTTGCTATTCTTGAAAATACCACGATCACCCATCGACAGGTTACTCTGTTGGAATCAGGACCCTCTGTTCATGATCAGATTAAAATTGACATTCAGGCAGAGGATGGATGTCCGCGGTACACAGCCCGGGTGATCACCGGGGTAAAAATCGGACCTTCCCCCCAATGGCTCGCGGACAGACAGACATCTATCGGACAAAAAAGTATTAACAATGTCGTCGATGCCGCCAACTATGTGCTAATGGACATGGGACATCCCATGCATACATTTGATTTGGATCGACTGACTCACAGGCAGATCAATGTCCGCTTTGCCCGTGAGAAGGAAAAAATATTTCTGCTTGACGAAACCGAACGGATCCTTTCTGATGATCATCTGCTCATTTGTGATGGCGATACACCGGTTGCACTTGCCGGTATAATGGGCGGACTGCACAGCGGTATTTCGGAAAGAACGACAAATATTCTGATTGAAAGCGCTTACTTTGATCCTGTGGTTATCCGGCGGGGCGCTAAAAAACTAGATCTGTCAACCGACGCGTCAAAGCGATTTGAACGGGATACAGATATTGAAAATCTGATCCCTGCAATAGATTATTTGTCTCAATTGATCGTAGATATTGCCGGAGGCAAAATCTCAAAAGGAATCATCGATGTTTATCCCCAAAAAAAGTACCCTCCTGAAGTTCAATTCCATCGGGAACGATGCAACGATCTTTTAGGGCTTTCCCTGACGACCGCCGAACTGGCCGTTATCTTTCACAGGCTAAATATTTCCTATCAGACTGAGGGTTCTGAAATGAAATGTCTGATACCAGGCTATCGAAATGATCTCATTCGTGAAGTTGATTTAATCGAAGAAGTGGCTAGGGTCTATGGCTACGATCGAATACCTGAATCCGAAAGTTTTACGGGGAGCTACTTTTCGTTTATCCCCGACTATCATCAACCGGATCAAAAAATAAGACAAACACTGTCTGCCATGGGATTTTCCGAGCATTATTCAAACAGTTTGCAGTTGGAAAAAATGAATTCCCATTTTTCTGAAAAACCCGGAATATCTTTAAAAAATCCGCTTAGTAAAGAGATGGCGGTCCTGCGAAATTCAATAATTCCCGGATTGCTTGGGGCAGTCTCATATAATGAGAAACATCAATTGAAAGGATTTCGATTATTTGAGATTGGAGCAATCCATGAATTGAATCATACTTCCATTCGGTTAAGTGACGAATCCTTTTATCTTGGGATGGTTTGGCATGCACATGTCCATGCTCATTGGCGAAAACTCCCTGCACCAGATATTTTTCAGGTGAAAGGAGAGATCGTTAAAGCCATGAAATTGATCGGCCTCAGGGAAGTCTCTTTTCAAATTGAGGATGTACGGGGGTTATCGGATTCGATGGGTGTATTTGCCGGTGATTTTAGAATCGGGAGTTTTGGAGAATTAACTCCGGAACTAAAAAAAGAGTATGATATTTCCGGACTAGTTTTTATTTTTCAAGCCGATATGGATGTTATCGGGAAACGTATCCGCGAGCATAGAATCCTGTACAAAGTCACATCTTCTTATCCGGCGGTGACCCGTGATGTGGCGATTCTTGTGGATAAAAATATCACAGCCGACGAAGTGGCAACTTCAATTTATGTTCATGGAAGTGATTTAATAAAAGCAGTCACCTTGTTTGATTATTATGAGGATTCTTCTATCGGTAAAACGAAGAAAAGTCTGGCATTTTCTCTTAAATTTCAGTCCGGTGAAAAGACATTAAAAGACAAAGTTGTTGATAAAATAATTTCAAATATTATTCAACAATTGACGCAGCAATTCAATGCAATCCAACGATAGGAGCATGCAAATGGCCTCTAATAGTATTGTGAAAGTAAACATCGGCGGTCAGGAATATTCCCTCAGAACCAGCGCTGATGAGTCATATTTTAAAAGTGTTGCGAGTTATATTAATGACCGGATGAAAGAAATTGATGCGACCTCGCCAGGCAACTTTACTCAGATGAAAACACTTGTTCTGTCCACGATGAACATTACCGATGAATTATTTACCGAGAAAAAACAGAAAGAGAAATTACTAAAGCGGCTTGAATCTAAAATTTTTGCGATCGGGGAATATATTGACGATCGATTAGCCGAGAGCAAGTAATTCATGCTATTCGATACAACAATCCTATACGGTAAGCCGGTGGTTCAGGCTGTTCGCGATCGATTGGAGGCTGATATCAGAGTCTTGTCATCCCGTGGAATCATACCCGGGCTGGCAGTTATTCTGGTTGGCGATGACCCGGCATCCCATCGATATGTCCGGAATAAGGAACGGGTATTTCATTCGCTTTCCTGCTATAGCGAAACATTTCAATTGTCAGCGCAAACATCAGAACCGGAACTGATCGAACTCATCCATTCGCTTAATCAGTCGGCTAAATTCCATGGGATTCTCATTCAACTCCCCCTGCCAGCCCATTTAAATACCAACCGGATCATGAACACCGTATTACCTGAAAAAGACGTCGATGGCTTTCACCCTTTGAATTTAGGATTGTTGCTTCAGGGGATTCCGCGTTTCATCCCCTGCACCCCAAATGGTATTCTCGAACTGATGAAATATTACAGAATCTCACCTGAAGGAAAACATGCAGTTATTCTTGGGCGGAGCAATATCGTCGGTAAGCCCATGTTTGCACTGCTGGTTCAGAAATTTAAAATGGGAAATTCGACAGTTACCCTCTGTCATACGAAGACCCCGGATATTGGAACATTTATAAAACAAGCGGATATTTTGATTTCTGCATCCGGTGTGCCGGGTCTGGTTAACGGCGATATGATCAAATCCGGTTCCCATATTATTGATGTGGGAATCAATCAGATTGCCGATGAATCTTCCAAAGGATTTCGATTGACGGGTGACGTCGATTATGAAAGTGTTCTGGGGAAGGCGACATCGATTACCCCGGTGCCGGGCGGGGTTGGTCCTTTGACCATTATTATGCTCGCCGGTAATACGGTAGCGGCGGCTAAAAATTATTTGCGCCCGTAGTTCAACGGATAGAACAAAGGATTCCGGTTCCTTAGATAGGGGTTCGATTCCCTTCGGGCGTACGTTTTTCAAATTTACCGGGGTGAGGATGCATTTTTTTAAGTGACGGTTATATCCATACCAAATGGTGGCTTCACCTCATTGAAATATAGTCGGAATTATATTTAAAATTGTGTAAATAATGGTGTTATTTTTCCGGACCATGCAGGCGATAATTTGAGTTCTGATTATTCAATAGATTAATTCCTGAACGAAGTTATAACTTTGGTGTATAAAACACGGATAAAAACCAATATAATTTTTAATGAATAACCGAATAAATCAAAGGATAGAATACTTCGAACTTTTAGGGTTGGCAAAAGAACCATTTTCCATGGCTCCGGATCCTGAGTTTTTTTGTCTGACACAAACGCATGGTGAGTGCCTGAACCGACTCGAAATATCAGTTAGATTAAACCGTGGGTTACATGTTATTATTGGAGATATTGGTACGGGAAAAACCACCTTATCCCGGTTATTATTGGAACAGTTTTTAATCTATGGTTCGAATTACGAATTTTTTCTCATCCTTGATCCCACCTGGAAAGACAGCTCTGATTTTCTTTTATTTTTGAAAAATTTGTTCCGTATTGAGGCGCCGGCCAATAGTCAGGTTGAGATAATGAACCAGATTGAACATTTTCTTCTTGATTCGACATTCAATTTTGACAAACGGATCGTGCTGATTATTGATGAAGGTCAGAAAATGCGAACTGACCAAATTGAAATTATTCGAACACTGCTAAATTTTGAAACGAATAATGTTAAATTAATTCAGGTCGTGATCTTTGCTCAACCGGAGTTTCGGGAGATGTTAAAAAGCCACGAAAATTTTAAGGACAGAATCGCCTTTGGATTTACCATTTATCCGTTGGATTTTGAGAGTGCATCGAAATTTATTGATCATCGGTTAACGGTTGCGGGATATAAAGGGGAATCTCCGCTCTTTACTGAAAAAGCAAAAGAACTGATTTTTAAGCATACCAACGGCTACCCTCGTAAAATTATCGTTTTTTGTCATCATCTGATTATTGATCTGTTGATCAGCAACGAAAAAGTTATCAATAGTGAAAAAGTATTGACCAGAATGCAGGCCGCCGAGCAATTTGATGTCTAGTAACGATAAAAAAAGAGAACTTGCGACCAACCGGTTGCTGGATATTCTCAGATCCCAACAATCTGATATCGGGAAGCAGGAAAACGCAAAGCCAAAAGCACAAAATACGGAAGAACCTGAAATACCCAAGGAGATGAAAACCCCAACCGGTACGGCAGGTTTATCCCTGTTAATTCCCGATCCGGATCGATTTGGTCCCAGACCTGAGAAAAAGGAGACTTCTGAGCCCGAACTGCCTGAACCAGAAGCTCCAATACCGGGTTCTGCATTTGATGATCCGGGAAAATCCGGGTCCATCGCGGATGAAGTAAAGCCTCCGTTGGTTGAGGAGGAATCTGAAAGGTCTCAACCTCAGGGGGTAGAAAAACACGCTGAGCCCTCGTCGCTGGAAGATTCCCCCGGCTTAAATGCCCTGCGAAAAAAACTGGGAATTATTAAAAACCAGGTTGAGGAGAAATTTGAGGATAAAAGACCGGTTGATATTTTTAAAACAGAAATTAAACCCGACACAACCGGGGAAACACCGGCACACATTAGCCCGACGATCAAAGACTTATTAAAATCTCAAAAAGAAGCATCTACAGGACAACCCCCGGAAGATACCCTCCCCGAGAGTGATTCAGAAGCAGAGGGCGGTAAGCCGCTGTTCGGTAGTAAAACCAAAGCGCTATCTGATCAGGATGAAATAGAAAGGAAGGAGAAAGGAAAACCGCTTTCTGAGTTTTTTAAGAGAGGAGCGCTCTCAGATGAAAGTATTGATGACCAATTTACAGAAGGAGGAATTACAGCGCCATCTATCCTCTCTGATCAACAAGGGAAGCGTATTCAAAAAGAAGCTCAGCCACTGAGCGAGTTTTTCAAAAAAGGTACTCAGCCGGATGAATCCGGTTCGGATGAAACTCTCATCGGAATCACAAAAACACCGATAAAAGAGACGAAAGAACCACGGAAAGTCATGATTACATCAGATCAAGGGGGTATTATTGATGAACCGCCCGGGATGGATGAACCCCAATTCCCACAAAAGAACAAAGTCACCGGTAAAAAGCCTGCTATCGAACCCTTATCTGATGAATTTCCTCAACCTGAAGAAGGGGTAGAAGGTGAAGAGGCGGTTCAGGATAAAAAAATTGTCAAGACCGTAAAACGGGATGAGGTAAAGAAAAAACCATTTCTATCCTTTAGGCTTTTAAAGAAGAAATCAACGCAAGTTGAACAATCCGGCATTGATGAATTTGAGGTATCAGAAACTGAGAAAAGCGGTGTCAATATAGCTGGTGAAGATGAAGGCACAATCATCAATATTGGCCCTGAATCATTTAATGACGCCCTCATTTCATTTTTAGAAGTAGAGGATTATCAATCGACATCAACAGATTACATCAACACGTTTATCCATCGATTTGACGAATCGCTACAAAAACTGGCCATTGTTACCGATGAACAAACCCTGTTGCTGCTACTCGTAACTATTGGCATTAATGGTATTACAATTGATAACTATAAATACTACACATTACCATACAGGGTAAATGATCGGGTCATTAAAAACCCTGAGGATCTGCTCGGCTATGTTTTAGCTCATGAATTGACCGAGAAGCAAAAACAATTGCTTTACGGTACTTACTTTTCTACAAAAATACAGTCAAAGACCCAAATTCTTCAATCCCCGGAATTAAGTCGGAAAGAATTAGCAGATCTGGTTGATTGGAATTCGACAAAAAACCTGCCATTTCCCGTTGAGCACAGTATTTCGAACTGGGAAATAACAAAGACTGAAGATAAGTCAAAGAAGCGTGAGATAGTTATTGGTGTAATTGACGGTAAATCGATAAATTCGATACATAACACTTTTATTCGTAATAAAGTTAAATTACGCTTCACGACAACCCTCCCGATATTACTATGGAAAGCTTTTGTAAAAAATTATCCGGATCGAAGAAATCAATGTAACGTGATCATTCACATGGGGGAAATTCATACAATTGTGCTTGTCATCAGTAACCACAGGTTATTGTTTGTCAGGGAAATAGCGCTGGGTACACAGGATTTCTATAAATCCATCATGCAGAAAATTGAGACAAAAGACAAATCAACCATTGATATTGATTTTGAGATGGCCAGACAGATCACTCATCAGTATGGA
>CAYPCW010000017.1:0-47407 GCA_964409335.1 uncultured bacterium | reverse complement strand
TCGGTTTCATCGGTTGCCATGGCTTTACCCAGCGCTCTGAATGGAAATTTACCGATTTTGATCTCATACCCTCTTTCAAGGGCGGTTTTTTCAGTGAGTCCTACTGACGCGATTTGGGGTTCACAATATGTGCAACCGGGTACATTATCGTAGTCCATGGGTTCGGGTGATAATCCGGCAATATGTTCAACGGCCGTGATTCCCTCTTTTGAAGCCACATGCGCCAGCCATGGAGGACCCGCCACATCGCCGATGGCATACACGCCATTGACGCTGGTTTTCATATACTCATCCGTCCTGATCCAGCCATTCTCAATGATGATTCCCAGGGTTTCGAGTCCTATATCTTCTATATTTCCCCGAACACCGACCGCCGCCAATACCATTTCAGATTCGATGGTATTGCCATTTTTCAGCGTAACAGTAACGCCTGTCCCGGTAGTTTTCATCCCTGATACGGCAAAACCGGTGTGGAGATTGATCTTTCGTTTTTTAAAAATACGTTCAAGTTCGGATGAAATGTCTTCATCTTCAGTAGGAAGAATACGGGGTAATGCTTCAATTAGGTCAACCTTTGTACCGTATCGGTTGAAGAAGTGAGCAAATTCAACCCCGATTGCGCCTGCGCCGATGATTGCAATGCTTTTCGGTTGATGGTCGAGGATCATGGCTTCTTTTGAAGTGATAATACGGTCGCCATCCGGTTCCATACCCGGGAACCATTTTGCCCGTGCGCCGGTGGCAATAATGAGATGATCACCAGTACGGCGATGCGTCGATTTACCCTGAGTAACCTCCACTTCCGTTGGACTGACCAGTTTTCCCCTGCCCGGAATCAATTCGATTTTATTCTTTTTCAGGAGATATTCCACCCCTTTACTCAAACGAGCCGCAACATCCCTAGATCGTTTTATTCCGCGTGACCAGTCCACGGTCACGATTTCGGCAAGAATACCGAATTTACGGGCATTTTGGATGGTATGCAGAACTTCGGCATTATGCAGCAGAGCTTTGGTGGGGATACAACCCCAGTTGAGGCATATCCCGCCGGGACTGTCCATTTCAACCACCGCAACCGACTTTCCCAATTGTGCTGCACGGATGGCCGCTACATATCCGCCCGGACCTCCCCCGATGATGATGATGTCATGGTTCTGAATGGATTCCCGCTGTGGCATTTTTACGCTCCCTGCGATCTAAATTGGTTTAGAAATGATATTTAAAAATTCTTCCCGGGTTCGGGCGTCTTCCCGGAAGACCCCCGTCATGCAGGAGGTTGTGGCGTAGCTGTTCTTCTTCTCCACACCCCTCATCTGCATACACATATGCTGCCCTTCTAATATGACAGCAACCCCTCTGGGAAACAGTACAGAATTTAGTGCTTCACCGATTTGATGAGTCATGCGTTCCTGGACCTGTAGGCGGCGACCGAACATTTCTACGATCCGGGGGATTTTTGACAGTCCGATAATCTTCCCGGTTGGAATGTACCCAACATGGGCTTTCCCAAAAAAGGGAAGCAAATGATGTTCACACAGACTAAAGAAATCGATATCTCTGACGACAACCATGTCCTCGTACTGTTCATTGAAGACTGCGTCGTTGACAATGGTGTCCAGGTTCTGTTTATATCCGCCTGCCAGGAATTTCCAGGCTTCGGCAACCCGGTGGGGTGTACGTATTAATCCCTCGCGATGGGGGTCTTCGCCTAATTCCGATAATAACTCGAAGGTGAGCGTTTCGAGTTTTTTTAAATTAGCGGGGGTCATGATGATCTCCTTTTGGGCCAAAATATTCAGTATAAATCGTGGGGGTTTCCTTGATACTGATGCGTATTAAATAAGCGGGGGCAGCGATATGCCCCGCAAGGGAATCCCAGATAAACAGGGTCAGATTTTCCGTAGATGGTTGTTTACCCCGGAACCAGGGGATATCCTTCTCGATTTGGGAGTGATCCAGGACAGAGATGATCCTGTCATGGACCGCTTTATTCAACTCAGTTAAATTAATAATAAAACCGGTGTCCGGATTGATCTCGCCACCCACCGTAATTTTGAGTTCATAGTTGTGCCCATGTACTTTCACGTCATCTCCGAATACCTGATAATTTTTATCCTTATCCCATTTGGGTTGATGGTACTGATGCGCCGCACAAAACGTATAAATTTTGGTAATATCAGGCATTGTGTTTGTATTCTGCAATTTTTTTCATGAGATGAAATTTAGGAATATTCCTCTTGCCCGGCCAATTTGTTTCAATCTTAAATCACTTCAAATTGTAACCCGTAGCGCCGTCGTATTTTTTGGAGCCAAAACCGGTGTAACTTTCACTTTATATGAGTATCAAATACGCCATTAACATAAGGAATTACCATGAAAACAACTATTGAGTCTATACTTGATATGCAAATCATTGCTGTTGTGGGGATGTCCCCAAATCCGGCCAGGCCTTCTCA
The DNA here is from genome assembly GCA_964409335.1 of uncultured bacterium. Lineage (GTDB taxonomy): Bacteria > Fidelibacterota > Marinisomatia > SCGC-AAA003-L08 > JACNLC01 > JABMOW01. The sequence continues at coordinate 44,951 of CAYPCW010000017.1, read as the reverse complement.
CGGCGTCGCCATGTATCTGAAATCCCAAGGATATACCATTATTCCGGTAAATCCCGGACGGTCAGAGATTGAAGGACTTCCCTGTTACCATGATCTGGAATCTATTCCCGGAGCCGTGGATGTGGTGGATGTCTTTCGCGCGCCGGAAGCATGTGCACCTATCGCTCAAAGCGCAGTGGATATCGGTGCAAAAGCCCTGTGGCTTCAGGAAGGGGTCGTCAATGTTAAGGCAGTCCGGATTGCAGAGGATGCGGGACTATTGACCGTTCAGGACAAATGCCTCCTGAAAGAACATCGACGAATAAAGGGGTAGCCGTATATCCCTCATATTCCCTACGGTTGGGGTCTCTGATTTGGATATCTCAATGAAATTACAGTGTCTGCAGGTCACGGTTGTGAACTTTTTTATCCGGATGTCATATATCCTGCTCATTCTCCTCCAATTAATATTTCTCAATTTTATCATTTGTGTTTTTATTAGCCATAATCACATTTTGCATTTCTAATAAAACTTCTGAATCTGTAAAACGAATTACCGCGAATCCTGTAGCCCGGAGTGCCCTGATTCGATTTTCGTCCCGGGACATTCCCTCTTCACTTTGATGTGAAATTCCAGGTAACTCTATGATCAGCAGTAGTTTTTTACACATGAAATCTGCGATAAAATTGAGAACCGGTCGTTGTCTGCGAAAGTAGTATCCTTTCAATTGACCTGCTTTTAAAGCAAACTTCCACAGACAAGCCTCATATTTGGTCATTTGCTTTCTGAGCGTTTTGCGAAAGGCTGTAAACGTTTATTGTAACCGTAGTTGCTGAACTTTTTAGCTTTCGATCTGTGTTAAGATTCCACCCCCGTCCTTCGGACACCCCCGCCAGCGGGGGACATTTTAGACGGATTAGATCGCATTAACTCATGTTCATTCGACACCCCCTGCGGGGGATCTTTAATTGGTAAATAAATCAAATATATTGCCCATGGTTGAGGTTTCTGATTTGTATATCTCTGTGTATTTGCAGTGTGCGCAGGTCACGGTGGTGAACTTTTTATTCTGGATGTCAAATATCTTCGTCAATCCGCCACCGGTGGCGGCAAATTGATCCGTCTCGAATTCTGAATTTTGGCATTTCGGACATTGCCATTTGTCGTGCTGCATCCATATCTCCTTTTTAATGCATGGATAATTTGTAAATTTTACAGCTTACCCGATTTTCAGTGTAAGATTCTCCGGCGCTGATAAAACCACCGGACTGCCCCATACCCATAAAGGTCTCGGATCATATAAACGGCTGACATACCTCCGGTGACACAGGTTGGATGAGTATCCCCCGGAAACATCATCGTCCTTCGAGTAATGACGATCATCCTCAAGAATGTGTCTCGCATTCCCATTTACCGGAACGTATAACTGATCCCGATGGCCAGAAATTGCCTGATCTGCCGTTTATGGGAAATATCCTCATCGTAGATCAGTTGAAAATTAAAACCAATGTCGATAAAATCCGAAATTTGAGTGGTGTAATTACCATCCCAGCGAACATCAGTCCGGCGTACCGCCGCCAGGTTTGAAAAAAGCTCAATCTTCATGGTAACTGTGCTGAATTCATTCACATTTTTTCGATAATCTCCGACCCACTCCAGCCCATATTCAAATTTTGATTTTTCAATATCGGGGGTATCAGGATCGTCCGTATAGAGGACATGGAAATGAGTTGTGAATGTCTGTTTCATCGCAAGCCCCAGGCGCATGTTCAGGCGATTGAAAAGTTGTCGGGTCAGCCCTGTACTTTCTGTTACATATACGGGATCCATAGAACCTGATACTTTTTTCGAAACCGTCCCTTCATATTGATATCCCGGCGCAAACTGAGTCTGCATCTTTATTGATACATAAGGCAGAAAACGATTTTTTGTTTTCAGCCTGATTACGGATTCCAGATTGATCTCATCTAAAGATTTTCGGGAAGGTAAACTCCCTGTTTTAGAATTTCCAAAGGATAAACTGATCTCATGGGATTCTGAAATCGTCTTTCGTTCATTTTTCATCCCGGACTGAATATTGATCTGCCAGTTCAGGCTGCTTTCTCCCCCCGTTTCCCAATTATCCAACTGTATTTGACTGATACTGAAATGTCCAACGCTGTCTGTTTGGTATCCATTCGCAGTGGATTGTCCAAATACTGCAGTAACGTGGACCAGTGAAATCATGTAAACCAGATATCTTTTCATAAATTGACTCTCCCTTTGTATGGATCGAAATGGGTTTCCGGTTCCATACTAAATGATAAGTTTCTGTCCAAAATGGCTGCAAACCCCGAAGATGAAATTACAACTCTGATCGTCTGTATTTCGAGCGATTGCACCGTTTAAAAACCCGAAATACGATATTTACGAATAACAATATAAACCTGCGATGATTCACTGACGGGACGGTGTTAGATGTAATGCGGTAAAACGACCTGAAACACCCCGGTTAAAAAAACCCTCCCCGTATTTCAGGGGAGGGCAGGAGAAACAATCCAGGATGGTGCCATCCTGACTGTCCCACTGATCCGTCGACACATCGGATCAATTTTATGACGTCAGTTTCTCAGCGGTTTGCCTTTTTTCAGCATGAATTCAACTCGGGCAATTGTCTTGGGTTCACCACAGAGGCTCACAAACGCTTCACGTTCTATATCAAGAAGATACTGTTCAGAGACCGGTTTGAAGGGACCTCCTTCTTTACCGCCTGTGAGAACATATGCTAATTTCTTCGCGATGAGTGCATCGTGGTCGCTAATCTTGCCGGTTTTCACGAGTCCCTTTACACTACCTTCGATAACCAGCCTTCCGCTTACTCCCGGCAGTTTAAAGGTTTCCGGTTCCGGCGCCTGATATCCATCGGATAATTTCATGACCTGTTGCTTGGCATTCCAGAGCAGATAATCCCGGTTTAGAATAATCATATCATGCTTGCGCAGATACCCCAGGGCTTCTGCTTCTTTTGCCGAACCGGAAACTTTAGCAAAGCCGATGGTCTCAAATGCTTTTTGCACAATAGGGAAGGCTCCCGGCATCGGCGATTTAATCTTTTTGGATAGATTTGACAGCATGCGCAAATTACCCCCAGCACCTGGGATGAGTCCGACGCCTACTTCGACCAGCCCACAATAGAGTTCTGCGGAAGCCACAATCAAATCAGAGGCGCCGATCATCTCATATCCGCCTCCCAGAGCCATACCAAAAGGTGCCGCAACAACGGGAAATGGCGCGTATTTCAACCCCTGCAAAACAGATTGCATCTGACCCGTGAGATTATCAACACCGTCCCAATCCTGCCGGAGTGAGGCATTCAAAATAAGGTTTAAATTTGCTCCTGCAGAGAAATGCAGACCGTCTCCGGAAATAACCAGTCCCTTGTATCCGTTTGCTTCCACCCATTGGGTTGCAAAAAGTAAAATTTCGATGATCGACCCATCAATGGGATTCAATTCTGCTTTTAATACCGAATGAAGATTTACGCCTGCAACCCCGTCACCCAAGTCAATGACGGATGCTGACCAACCCTTTCGAATGACGTTCCCGGTCGCGGACATCATGGCGAAGGATAGTGATTTTGATGCGATTTCCACCGGTTTTACGGTACGGGCATCCGGACTGTAAGCATTCATTTTTCTGTTGGTGATCGTGTAGAAGCTGTGATTCCCATCGGAAATCATCCTGTTGATCCAGCCCGGGATGTCCCGTCCTTCGCGGCGCATTCTTTCAACGGACGCAGAGACCCCCAGTGCATCCCACATTTCAAACGGACCCAATTCCCAGCCAAACCCCCATTTCATAGCACGATCGATACTGGGGATATCATCGGCAATTTCACCGACTAACCGGGCGCAATAAAGCAGTGTTTTCGCAAAAACTTCCCAGGTAAATTCCCCCGCGGCATCTGATGAAAATGCCAGCGCTTTTAAGCGATCCGCTAACCGCACGTGTGCCTTTGCAAGACGAACACCCGGGAATTTCTTTTTCTGTTGAGGGCGATATTCCAGAGTGGTTAAATCGATGGCATGAATCGTTTTTTTGTCGATCTTCCTGTAAAATCCATGCCCGGACTTTTGCCCGATCCAATCGTTTTTGACCATGGTCTGCAGGTAGTCCGGAATTTTAAATATGTCGCGATCAGGGTCATTCGCACCTTTGTCGAAGGCATTCTGTGCCACAAAGGACAGCGTGTCCAGTCCGACTACGTCTGCAGTTCTGAAAGTTGCGCTTTTAGGATGCCCAATGAGTGTCCCCGTTAATCCATCCACATCCTCCACCGACAGTTTCCGCTTTTTAGCTTCTGACAGGGTGACCATCAGGGCATAAACTCCAATGCGATTGGCAATAAAATTCGGCGTATCCTTTGCCTGGACGACCCCTTTTCCCAACACATCTTCCATGACCGGCACCAGTTCTGATATCGCTGCCAGGGAGGTTTCTGGATGAGGAATGATCTCGACCAGCTTCATATATCGCGGTGGATTAAAAAAATGTGTGATGAAAAACCGCTGCCGTAAGTCGGAAGGGAGCTTTTCAGCCAGATCGACAATGGAGATTCCCGACGTATTGGATGTGAGTACAGCATCCAGCTTCAGATGCGGCAGGATCTGCGAATAGAGTGATTGTTTCCAATCCAGACGTTCGGAAATAGCCTCGATCACCCAATCACAGTCCGACAATTTCGGGAGATGATCCTGATAATTCACAGGGGTGATCAATTGAACATTTTTAGGGTTATAAAATGCCGCAGGTTTGATAGACCTGGTGAATTCAATTCCCTTTTCAGCGATCTCTTGGGTCATGTCGAAGGCATAGACGCCGATTCCCGCATTTGCGAGATGTGCCGCCAATTGGCCTCCCATGATGCCGGTACCCAGCACGGCTGCTCGATTAATAGATTTCATATTCAATTCCTTTGATAATGTCATGAGTATAGATCGTTTGATAATACATTTTATGACACTTTCTCAATAATGGTGGCGATCCCCTGTCCGGTACCGATGCACATGGCTGCCAGCCCATACCGGGCATTCTGCTGATCCATCACATTCATCAGGGTGATCAGGATCCGAGCGCCCGAACATCCCAGCGGATGTCCCAGTGCAATCGCGCCGCCATTTCGGTTGATCCTGGAAATATCCCATCCTCCCTTTCGGATGACGTATAAACTCTGAGCGGCAAAGGCTTCGTTTAACTCAATAACTTCTATATCGCTCATAGAGAGTTCAGCCCGGCGAAGCGCTTTTTCAGTGGCGGGTAACGGACCTGACCCCATACGGGTCCACTCCACACCTGCGACAGCTCTTGAGATAATTTTAAATTTTACCGGTATTCCCAGTTCCTCTGCTTTGGAGTTACTCATCACTATGACCGCTGCTGCACCGATGGATATCGGACTGGATGTGGCTGCAGTGACGGTGCCATCTGCGTCAAATGCAGGCGATAAAGCGATAATTTTTGCCATGTCAGGCGTCCGTGGACCTTCGTCTTTTGAGATGGTATTCCCGTTAAATGTGATGGGTGCGATCTCGTGTTCGAACCTTCCCTGAGCGATGGCACCCAGCGCTTTTTGATGAGATTCGACTGAGAAGGACTCCTGATCTGCCCGCGAGATATTGAGTTCTTTTGCTAATATTTCAGCCGTTTCTCCCATCCCCATATAATACTCTTTTTCATAGAGTTCAGGATGAAAACTTGGATTGAATCCGCCCATAGGCACGCCAAACATGTCCTCCATACCGGCGGCGATCCCCACATCCAAATCTCCCGCTGCAATCGCCTGAGAGAGTTGGTGCACCGCATCCATGGATGAGCCGCAGAAACGATTCACCACTTTGGCGCCGGCTTCTACCGGCAGACCGGCGAGGATGGATATCCCGCGGGCGGCAAGCATCCCCTGAGCCCCCTCCGGGAATGCGCACCCTACAACAACGTCCTCCACCAGCGATGTGGGTACCTGTGGATTTCGATCCATCAATACCCTGATTACCTGCGCGGTGAGATCATCCGGCCGAATCCCGACCAGTTGACCGTTCTTTATCCCGATGGGACTACGCATCCCGTCAACTATTACTGTAAATTTTTCCATGTGTATTCCTTTTCATAGGAGTTTATCGTTTGAATAAAAAAATGATCTTTCATGGGGATTAATCATCCAGAAAATAGCGTTTGTAATGATCCAGTTTCGCAGCCAGATATTCCATCGCACTGATGGACGAAAACCGGATCGAAATTTCTGAACATTTTTTCTCCAAAAGCTCAATTCGGCTTGACGTATGGTCTTTCTCATCCAAATATGACAGGATGATCTTGCTGAATTCTACTGTCTTCTGATATCGGTCATGGACCGACAGACTGAAAATATTCAGATAGGTCAGGTATTTGTCCGAATCATCAGGAAGGTTATAAGACCGTTTAAATCCGGAATCCATGATCGCCAGGCAAATGACCATATCCGCCAGGGGTTCGAGTATCCATTCGTTATTCTTCAACTCCTGACCTTCTGATACGATGCATTCGTTCAGTGTATAGAATAACAGAGATCGGGAAAATTCAATTATCCTAGCCAGGTCATCGAGCGCTTTGTTATCGGAATACTGGCGAACAGGAATCCATTGTTCGTGACGGTTGGATATGGCTTCCCGGACCGGCAGATCTTCTAAAATGGATTTTTTCAGCAGCGTACCGCCAATGACCAGGCGATTGATTTCGTTGGTACCTTCGAAAATACGGTTAATACGGTCATCCCGGTACATGATGGCGATGGGATAGTCCTCAATAAATCCGTTCCCACCGAAAATCTGTACACAGTCATCCACATTATCCGATGCCGCTTCGGACCCTACGATCTTGCAGATTGAGGCTTCAATTCCATGGTCTTCAATGGTTTTCTGCACGATGCCATAATATTCCGGGGCTGACTTATCCAGCCCTGAAAGCGCGATGTCAATGGACCCGGCAGTCATGTATAATATGGTATCTGTTTCCCAGGCCCGGATCATCATCCTGGCCAGTTTTCGTCGGATCATCCCAAATTCTTTGATGGATTGATCGAACTGTTTTCGTTCAGATGCATATTCATGGGCAATGGTCACGGTTTTTTTAGCGCCGCCCATCGTGGTGGCGCCTAATTTGTAGCGGCCCACATATAGAACATTGAAAGCAACGGCGGCCCCCATACCTACCTTCCCGATGACATTCTCAACCGGGACCTGGCAGTCCTCGAAGAAGAAAGTACAGGTGGATGAACCCTTGATCCCCATTTTATGCTCTTCGGGACCGATCACCCAGCCTTTGCAGTCCTTGTCTAAAATAAAAGCGGTAAATTTATCCCCATCCACCCAGGCAAAGGTGACAGATACGGCAGCCCAACTTCCGTTCGTGACAAAGATCTTACTGCCCATTAAAATATAATGTGTGCCATCGGCATTCAGGGAGGCGGTACAGGATCCGGCGAGGGCATCCGATCCTGCGCCCGGCTCGGTCAGGGAAAAGGACCCCAGCCATTCACCGGATGCTAATTTAGGCAGATATTTTTCCTTCTGCGCGTCATTGCCATACCAAATGATGGGCAGGGTCGCAATGCCTGTATGATCGGCAAAGGTGACCATGATCGAGGCGTTCTGTCCCTCCATTAACGTTTCCGATACAATAATTGAGGTGACTTTATCGGTTGCCAGCCCGCCTGCACTCTCGGGAAAATCCGTGCTGATGAACCCCAGGTCACCCATTTGCCTGAATAAGGACCTTGTGAGCGGTTCATTTAAGTGATTCAAATCATTTATAACGGGAAGTATTTGGTTTTTCCCGAAATCCGCCACCGCATCCCGAAACATGGTGTGTTCCTCGGTAAAAAGTTCACGGGAAAAAATTTTACCTTTATCGATGGGCGTGACTAAAAATGCACCTCCGCGTCCTGTCAATTTGGTATGATTGATGGGCTGATGTCTCATCTTTGGAGTTTTTATCGTATTTTTATCTTTTAGCATACAAATCTCTCAATCCTCAATTATTCATTCTTTTTAATTCCGTAAATAATAAATTCCATCACATGACGGAGGTATTCTTCGCCCTTAAAGCTTTCTGATTCAAATATCGTAAACCAGGTGATCCCCTGGAGAGATGTCATGATGGATAAAGCGGATATTTTAGAATTTAGATTTTTAAATTCGCCCTGGTCTATGCCTTTTTGAATGACCCGCTCAAACAATTCAAGAATATGGCCGTAGAGAAGTTTCACTTTTTCCAGCACCTCATCATCGCGGTTAGCCATGGACCAGAATTCAAGTTCTGCCAAAAAGATCGTTGGATTTTTTTGAAACTGGCGGACTACTTCCAGTGCAAAATCGCTCAAAATGACAGAAGCGGATTTGTCTTCCTGGTCATATTGATGAAAGTCCGGGAAGCTATATGTCACCCAATAATCGATTAAAGCCAGAAAAAGGTCTCGTTTACTGCGAAAGTGATGGTAGATCGCCCCTTTACTCATCCCGGATTGAGTGACGATATCTGACATTCGGGTTTGAGAAAATCCTTTTTTCACAAACACCTGCATGGCGGCGTCCATGATTTCTCTGATTCTAATTTCTTTGGGTTTGTTTTGAGACATAATTCAGACCGACCAGCCGGTTTATCTTAATACCGAATGATCCTCATAAACAATTAAATTTTAGGATAAAGGATAGGTTACCTTGTCATTATTTAATGGCGGAGATATGAATTTACCTGTCTATGTAGCCGGGTAAACCTGCTCGCTCCTGTGAACGGCTGTTTATCACCGGGGGTGTCTGTGTTTAACCGGATTACAAATTGTTAAAAATGAGCATTTTGACGATCCACTAATGTTGGAGTAGATTGAAAACACATATGAGAAATCGAATGACCAAATACAACCCCAGGATCATCATCTCAATTCAGGGATGGATCACCGCCATCTCATGAGAGAATATTATTTAAAGGTACGCGATTGAAAGTGATCCGAATCCTCCTGTTGCTGATGATCGCTTATTTTCTGTTCCCTATTTCAGTCAAAGTACTCTCCCAGTATGACATGGAAAATATTCTGCTGGGGAAAAATCCCGCCTTCTGCCGGCAATCCGTCGAATTTGATCGTCATATGGGTAAACTCTATTATGGTTGTTTTTACCGGATTGTTTCGGTTAGAAAAGATGTAGAACCCAGCGGTAACGATGAGGGCTCTATCATTGTGGGACCGATGGTCACCTATCACACTATCCTTCACAAACTTTACTTTTGGACGGGTGATTTTTTTTCGGAAATGCAGTCTTTGAGGGTTATCCAGAAGCATTCTGACCTACCCATGATCATTTAATTATGGGATCAAATAATAGCGGCTGATCACTTCATCCAAAACCCGGATTGCGGTGGGGATACATGACTCATTAACATCAAAATTAACGGTATGTAAATCCCGGGTTACCCCATTGCTGCACCCCACCCGAAAATAGGTCCCGGGGATTTTATCCAGATAGAATGCAAAATCTTCACCGCCCATACTGGCGTGTTCCAATTCAACTAAGGCGCCCTCTCCCAGAGCGTTCAGGGTAGCGGCTTTTACGATATCGGTTAAATGGTCGTCGTTCATGATCCCAGGAGCATGGTTGTGTATTTCGTATTGGATATCAGCGCCATGCATTGTACCGATATGTGTGATCACCTCTTCTATGATCCGATGAAGCTTGCTGCATAAGTCCGGATCTAAAAATCGCAGAGTACCCTGCAGGATCACTTTAGAAGGGATCACGTTGAATGTACCCCCGCCGGTAACTTTGCCGAATGACAACACCACTGGTGACCGATGATCAATTTCCCTGTCGATACGCTCATCTATAGCGATAATCGTATGAGCCATGATCAGGATAAGATCGGTGGTCTCATGGGGCCGGGATGTGTGGCCACCTTCGCCTTTCAATGTGATGTTCACCATCTCCACGGAGGCAGACATCGCACCTTTACGGATAGCGATCTTTCCGGCTTCTAACCGGGGTAACATGTGTAATCCCACGATGTGGTCAATGTCATCGATATATCCGCTGTCGATCATGGATTGAGCCCCGCCCGGTGCCTGCTCCTCCGCCGGCTGAAAAATGAACCGAATTGTGCCCTGTGTTTTGGGTTTGGATTCCATCATCCATAACGCCAGACCGGTTACGATTGTCATATGCACATCATGACCGCAGGCATGCATCACACCGTCATTTTGAGAGGCATACGGAACGGATTTTGCTTCGTCCAAGAGAAGGGCGTCGAGATCGCAGCGGATCCCCAGAATTGGACCTTCGCCGGAGCCATAGTCACACACAAAACCGGTTTTCATGAGCGGGGTTTGGCAGATTGTAAATCCCGCATCCAATAATATTTGTTGTAAATATGCGCTCGTTTTAAATTCTTTAAATCCGACTTCGGGATATTGATGCAGGTGCCTTCGAAGACGGACTAATTTTTCTTCATTTATTTTAAGCCATGTGTTCAGCTTCAATATCCGATGCTCTCTTTTAATGTGGCTACGGCGTTTTTGATCACGGAATTCAAATTTCGTGTTTTTTCAAATATCCTGATCTGACGCTTATAAGGAACATTGTCATTCTCAATCTGATTTGCGAGATTTAATAATTCAGGTTTACAGCCCAGTTCCTTTCCCACCGGGGTAATTCTATCAATCGTGTCAAGAATGACCGATTTCAAAGACTGCTGATTCCCGGTTTCATCCACGATATAATCCGCATCGAGACCATACCGTGTGGCGCGCCATTTATTGTCTTTATTGATCCAGCGATCGAGGTTGGGCAACTGGGTTCCGTTGTCATAATGATTGGATAGTCCAACGACAAGGGCTTGGGTAAATGCTGCAAGATTCACAATTTCTTCCAAACTCGAAACACAGTCGTATGCCCGGATCTCCACAGTTCCAAAGCCCGGATGAGGACGAATATCCCACCATACTTCCCGGATGGAACTAATTGATTTCGCTTTGATCAGCGTTCTCATAAATTTCTGAAATTGGGAATAATTGATCATTTCCGGGGGAATTCCGGTTGTGGGCATGATTTCGAATAATTTGGTCCGGGTGGATGCCAACCCCGTCAGTTCGCCGTATTCAAATGGCGTATTCGCAGATAATCCTATCATATGGGGAATATACCGGGTCAGACCGTTCGTGATTGCAATTGCCTTTTCACCGGAATCCACACCGATGTGGACATGAACCCCGGTGATCAGCAACCGACGAACGGGCCATTGCAGTTTGTCCACCAATTGAAGGTATCGTTCCTTTCCGGTGATAGTCTGGTCGATCCACCTGGCTCTGGGATGCATACCCATGCCCATTAGTTGAAAGCCATGACTTTCGGCTACTTTCACCACCTCACAAAAGCGGTTGCGAAGATCATCGCGAACTTCTGAAATGTTACAGCAAATATTGGTATTCACCTCGATAATTGAATTCAACAATTCTTCTTTAATATTACAATTTCCCTCAAATTCATTGAGGATTACCGGCGCTCCGGGAGATAATTCATACGTTTCAGAATCTAAAATGAATAGTTCGACCTCAACACCCACCGTGGGATTCGGTGAATTATTAAAAAATATTCGTTCTTTTTGCACGGCTATCCCTCCATGAGCGTGTCGAGTGAAGAATTATAAAGGTGTTCCAGTTTTGATCTTTCCAAATGGATCAGATTATTGATCCTTAATTTTCCATCGTTTGTGACCCGCCCGATGGTTTGTGTGGGAACATCCAGGTCTTTGGCGATCATGATCAGATCAATGAGGTTGATCTCCGGAATAGTGATCACGATAGCGCTTGGACATTCGCCGAAGAGCAATTCGTCATTTCTCAACCGTCTGGCACAATCGATTTTCGCGCCTAATTGTGAGGGTGAGCGCATCAAGGATTCGGCAATGCACACCGCCAACCCACCAATTGAAATATCGTGGGCGGAATTTACGATCTTTTTTTTAATCGCCTCAAGACAGACTTCCTGCACGCGCATTTCGAACTCCAGATTGATGGGGGCAATCGGACCTTCAATTTTCTGATGGACTACGTTCAAATATTCAGACCCGCCCAATTTTCCGTTCAATGCGCCCAGCACAATAATAAAATCGTCCGCATGTTTAAATTCCATTGTCGTCAGGCAGGATATATCCTCCAGGATGCCTACCATACCGATCACCGGTGTCGGATATACAGCGCCGGCAGCACTCTCATTATTGAAACTGACATTTCCGCCGGTGACGGGGGTATTTAAAGTTTTACAGGCATTACCGATCCCGATTACGGCTTCCTTGAATTGCCAATAAATACCCGGATCATTCGGGTTACCGAAATTGAGACAATTGGTAACGGCAATCGGTTCGGCGCCTGTGCACACTACATTTCTTGCTGCCTCCGCAACCGCAATTTCACCCCCCGACCGGGGATTTAGAAAGGTCTGCCTACCGTTACAATCCGTACTGACAGCTATGCCCTTCTTTGAACCTTTCAGCCGGATGACACCGGAATCTCCCCCCGGTCCGTAGATAGTGTTGGATCGAACCGTCGTATCATATTGTTCATAGACCCATTTTTTACTGCATACATTCGGCGATTCAAGGATTGTTTTAAGCACCGTGTTATAGTCCTCCGGTTCAGGTAGCTTCTCCAGACTCAATTGATTTTTTTCTTTGATGTATGCAGGTTCGGCGAAAGGAAGATCATATTGAGGCGCTCCCCCTCCCAGCACCAGGGAGTTAGCGGGGATATTCACGATAACTTCTCCATTTTCAGTGACCTCCAACATCCCGGTATTATTGACCTCTCCGATCCGGGTGCAGTCCAGATCCCATTTATTAAAAATAGATTTTAGTTCTTTTTCGAACATTTTTTCAATGACCACCAGCATCCGTTCCTGGGATTCTGATAGCATAATCTCATAAGCGGTCATGTCAGCCTCCCGCAAGGGTACTTTGTCAATATAGAGGGTGATTCCGCATTGCCCTTTTGCCGCCATTTCAGAAGATGAGCAGGTAATCCCCGCAGCGCCCATATCCTGAATACCGATTAACCACTCTTTTTTGCAGAGTTCGAGAGTGGCTTCAAGCAGGAGTTTTTCAAGGAAAGGGTCCCCCACCTGTACATTCGATCGTCGTGATTCAGATGCTTCTGATAGCTCAACGGAGGCAAAGGTGGCACCGTGGATCCCGTCCCGCCCGGTTTTTGCCCCCACGATAAATACGGGATTGCCCACTCCTTTGGCAACCGCACTAGCAGTTTCACCGATATCGACAATTCCCAAACCGAATACATTGACCAGCGGATTCCCATGGTAACTGTCTTCTATTGCGACCTCCCCACCCAGCGTTGGGATCCCAAGACAATTAGAATAGTCCGATATTCCTTCCACTACCTGCTCCAGTAAAAACCGGTTTCTGGGTGCAGACAGACTCCCGAACCTGAGTGAATTCATGGAAATCAGGGGTCGCGCTCCCATCGTGAAGATGTCACGCATGATCCCGCCCACACCCGTGGCAGCACCCTGATAGGGTTCAATAGCAGACGGATGGTTATGAGATTCAATTTTAAATGCAACTGCCTGACCATCTCCGATATCAACCAGACCGGCGTTTTCTTCACCTGCATCGACCAAAAGGCGTCCTCCGGATCGCGGTAAAGTTTTTAACCACTTTATTGAACTTTTATATGAACAATGTTCGCTCCACATTACCGAAAATATTCCAAGTTCAACGTAATTCGGAGTTCGGTCAAGTATTTTCATAATTTCGTTATATTCGCTTTCAGCAAGACCATGTTCAATAGCAACGTCCAGGGTTACGCGGGGATATTTAATCACTTAATCTCCAAAATATAAAAGTAAAATTGATGGAAAACTTACCGAATACCGGGTGAAATGCGTAAAGTCAAAAACATTCTGCGGAAATTATTTTACATCGACCGGAGGGTCAAAAATGTACACATGGAAAAGGGTCGCTAATAAATACGTGTTTGTTTTCTGTTGTACTCTGTCTAACTTATTTTATAATATCCATAACAAATATACTCAATTGGGGTGAGCGCATGAATCAGAAACAAAAAGTATCACAATTTGATTACCAGGTGTTTGCATTATCAATATTATTTGGGCTAATATTTATTATTATTGATGTCAATATCGATACTCATTTTTTTGGAGAGAGGAACGTTTTTGATCAGCTATTTCGTCCCTCTGCTTATGAAATCTACTTTAGAGGTACGATCTTTTTAACCTATGTTGTGTTTGGCCTAACAGTTTCAATTATTGTATCTAAGCTGAAATTTCAGGAGCGGCAACTGAGTGAGATGAATACTGAGTTAGTCCTCAAAAATAATGAACTTTCCATTCAAACTAAAATAGCCCAATCTGCAACTGAAAACGTAAAAAGGGAAATTGCCAGAACCCGGGATGAAATGCAAAAAAAGGAAAAATATTTATCCCACATTGAGCAGGTTAATCGGTTCATGATAGATCGGGAATACAAAATGGTCGAATTGAAAAAGGAGATTAACCTATTATTAAAAGAATTGGGAAAACAGCCTCGTTACCATGTAAAAGTGGAGAGTTTTTAAGTTAAAATCCAATCTGAATTCTGAATGCAGAGGTCATCCAATAAGGGCTCTCAGTGACCCTTTTGCTGAAATGATCTTTAATCTTGCTGTTTCTACATCGATATTTAACTTATGTGCAACAACCGACGTTTTAACTTCCCCGTCACACGATTTTAATAAGACATTTGCCTTTTCATAATCTAGCGAAGTCAAGTGGGATACAAGCCGGGTACCCCTATCCCATAATTTCTGATTCCAAGCCTTCAGGTCAACCATTAAATTGCCGTATGTTTTATTCAGTTTGATCATCGTTGTAGTGGTGATCATATTTAACACCAGCTTTGTCGCTGTTCCGGCTTTCATTCTTGTAGAGCCGGCGATGACTTCAGGCCCCACGATGACAGGTATGAGAATATCCACATATTCAGGAGACTGAATTTCGTTACAGCAGAGTAATCCGGTAAACGCACCGATCTCTTTGGCGGTTTTTAATGCGGCAAGTACGAAGGGCGTTGTGCTGCTGGCAGCAATCCCAAGCACAATGTCCCGCCCGGATATTCCGGAAATGATAACCGCCTCCCTGCCATCGGATTCATTATCCTCAGCGCCTTCAACTGATCTGAACATTGCCTCGCGCCCCCCAGCGATGATGCCCCGAACCTGATCCGCAGGCACCGAAAAGGTTGGGACGCATTCCACAGCGTCCAGAATACCCAATCTGCCACTCGTCCCGGACCCGATATAGAAAAGGGAATTACCTGAATCCAGTCTGCAGATCACCTCTGAAACGAAACCCGTTATAACCGGAATGCACTTTTGTATTGCCTCCGGAACGGTTTGATCCTCCCGATTGATCAGCTCTATTATTTCGATGGAACTTAATTTATCGATATTTAGGGTTTTGGGATTTTGCTGCTCTGTTATACCGGTCATAATTTTCAATGATTGTTTTGAAATGATTTGGTCAATTATACTAATTATCCGAAAGGTTAATAGAAGAATTCAATACTTATGCTCCCATTGACACTTGCAATTTTCGGTCTTGTACTTTCGATATTTTTTTCAAGTTCTGAATTTGCGCTCATATCTGCAAATAAATTACAGATTAAAGTCTGGTTGAAACAAAATAAACGGTGGGCCGGACTTGCATATTCCATCATACAACGCAAGGAAGAATATCTCTCCTTCATACTGATTGGTACGAATCTCGCAAATATACTGGCGACATCCTTCGCTACGATCTATTTTGTAAAATTAGGCATTCCCCGTCTTTGGTTCGTGACGATCATCACCGTGGTGATCCTGTTAATTGGCGAAGTGCTGCCGAAAGCCATTACCCGGGATATTTCAAATTACACACTCCGAATTCTCTCTCCGTTTCTCACGTTTTCCGGACTTTTATTTTCTCCCTTCACCCGGTTTCTGGCTAAATCCGGTTGGGTTGAAACTGCTTTTTATGAGAAGGAGATGGAAGAAGACTTAGAAGAGGACCGGGATGAATTGCAACACGTTTACGGTCAGTTGGAGCAAGATACTCCGCTTGCAAAAGACCGGCAGGATCTTATTGCAAATGTCTTTGATTTCAGTTCTGCTGCGGTTCAGGATGCTATGACGCCCAGAACTGATATTTCTGCAGTTGAAGCGGAGGCTGCAATGCCCGAGGTGAAACAAATATTTATAGAATCCGGACATTCAAAATTACCGGTTTACGACGGAGATCTTGATCATGTTGTGGGAGCCATACATTTATACGACCTGTTTTCGAATACGAGTTCGATCAAAGAAATCATCAAACCGATTCATCATGTACCCTTCTCAAAATCGGCAGCCATGACCTTATCCGAGTTTCAGACTGCACACCATGCGATCGCCATCGTTCACGACGAACATGGAGGTACGGCTGGGTTGGTCACTGCGGAAGACCTGTTTGAAGAATTGTTCGGTGAATTTGAGGATGAGTTTGATGATGATAATGAAAATGCCTCTGAAAAATTGAAGGACGGTTCGATCCTGGTTTCGGCAAAAATGAACCTGGACACTTTTAATGAAAAATGGGGATTCGATATCCCGGAAGGAAGTTTTGAAACGGTGGGCGGGTATATCATGAATACACTCGGCCGGATTCCTCACAAGGGTGAACGGCTTTTTCTCCCAATCGGACAGGTATTGATCCGTAAATCAAATCCCAGAAAAATTGATCAGGTGCAAATTTTTCCGAAATACTGATTTTTACCCAAATTTATCCCCACCCGCCTGCAATCGGTGAAAATAATCCCGTGAGGCGGACATGACTTTTGGTGCGAGAATAATCGAGGAAACCATTGTAGGGATCGCCATCAGCGCAAACATTCCGTCTAAAAAATTGATCACTGCGTTGATAGAGATCACCGCACCCACAACAAGCGTCACCGTATAAAAAATCCGGTAATATTTTTTCCATTTGGTTCCAAACAGATAACTAGTACATTTTGCACCATAATATGAATAGCCAATCATGGTGGAGAGCGAAAATATAAGAACACTGGTTATAAGCAATCCTCTGCCTAACCCGGGAAGCGCTTTAGAAAATGCCTGGGTGGTTAAGGTGACGCCATTGGCTTCAGAACTCTGCCAAACCCCGGTCATCAATATGACAAATGCAGTTATTGAGCATACTATAATCGTATCAACGAAGGGACCCAGCATCGCTACCAGTCCTTCCCGGACGGGCTCCTGTGTTTTGGCAGCTCCGTGCGCCATGGCTTCCGTACCAATCCCGGCTTCATTTGAAAATGCAGCCCTTCTAACGCCGGTGATGATCACCGTCCCAACCGCACCCCCGACCATGGCATTTCCGGTGAAAGCGTCCTGAATGATCAGCGCCAAAATAGCAGGAATGTCCCAAAAATATTTGAAGATCACCAGCAATCCCGCAAATAGATACAGGAGCACCATCGTCGGCACCATTTTGGAGGCAACATATCCGATTCGCCGGATACCCCCAAAAATGACAGATGCAACCAATATTGCGATAAAAAAGCCAATTAACAGATTTCCCAGTTCTACATTTTCCACAAATAATCCCTGGGGATGGAAGATTTCATCCCGAATAATTTGGGTCAGCTGATTCACCTGGAATAGCGCCAGACACCCAAACAATCCCGCCACAGAGAAAAACACAGCGAGAAAGCGAAAGTGCTTTCCCAGCGCTTCATGAATAACGTACATGGGACCCCCCTGAGGTTCTCCTAAATCATCCTTCCCGCGATACATAATCGCCAGCGTACAGGTGAAAAATTTCGTAGCGGACCCCACAATCGCGCTGACCCACATCCAGAATACTGCGCCGGGACCGCCCATCTGAATGGCAATGGCGACACCACTGATATTTCCCATCCCAATGGTCGAGGCAAGCGCACTGCTCAATGCCTGAAAGTGATTGATCTGGCCGGGATCGGTTTCATGGTCAAATTTCCCGTGCACGATATCTATAGCATGCCTCACATACCGGAAGGGAATAAATCGGGAAAAAATCGTAAAAAATAGTCCGCCACCCAAAAGTAACACCAGAAGGGGCGGACCCCATACCGTCTCGGCGAATGTAGCCATAGCTTGTTCAATGACGTCAATGATCCGGTGCTGTGTTTCCAATATTATTTCCTTTAGAATTGTCTAAAATCATTTGAGATATTTACATTCAATTTTACTTCTAAAAATGATATTGCCTAAATAAATAATTATTCGTGTTACAATGGGGTAATCTGGTCGGTGATAAACCGGAATTTATATCAGATCATATGTAACCCTGATAAATTTTCGAGCGCCGATGATCACTAGGCAGGCTCGTCGACACTGGTAAATTAAATAAAATTATACAGTAATAAGAGGGAATGGATGATGGTTGTATCATCAAGCACAGCCAAAACAGGGACGTTTTTTCTCATACCGTCCCTGTTAACCGGAGCACATACAAGAAAAGTTTATTCCAGTATGCGTATGTTTTTTTACCCATATCTCCTTTAACTGCTGTGGCCAAATGGAATCGGTTGCCTCTCCCGGATGAACATTCTCACGAGGTACATATATCTCTTCGCATGACTGATACCTCCGACGATACTCATTGGTCTGTCATCTTTCAGAAATGCCTGATGGTAGGGTTGGTCAAGATCCTTCTCAAGCCCGTCCATTATCATCTGTCGGGGAACGTTCCTTTCGTCGCCCGGATTCCCATTGGGAACAATTCATGTCGTCGTTTTGTAATGGAATCCCAAACCAGAATATCCCCATTAAGGACATGATATTGATCACCATTCTTAACGCTTGTCTCCGTGATCCAGTCATCATAGTCCGTCGCACGCATTTCATGGGGATATCCATCCTTCAGCGGCCAGCCCATGCCGGTAATAAATACAGCAGGGCAATTCTGCAGGATCTGGGTTTCACGTTGTTTTAGAGGAAGATCAGGATACTTTTCAAGGAGGTTCTCTGAGTAAATGAACTTTAATTCTTTTGGAAAATCAGGGAATTTTGAGGATTTCAGTACGGGAAATTTCCCAGGATCATAACCTCTTCGTTTCTGATGACTCCCCAAATATTTTTCACGGTTTCAGTCAGATAGTCGAGATTTCACTGGTCGGGAGTCATGACTTTTTCCCAGTCCCACTGATCAATATATGAACTATGAACGTGGTTTAATAAATAACCTTTGCGAACGACATGCGTATCGGTATTAATCCCTTTCTCCGGATGCGCAGTCAAATTGTTTAACCGCCATCCGTATCCATTGGGTTGCGTCCTGAACCCCCTGGGTTTCAATTCGTTTTCCAACCCCGGTCCTGCCGGAAATTCCACCGGTGTTCCTGATCCGTCGCAGGTCAGCAAATCATTAACACCGCCGATCTTACTTAAAATCAACGGTAACTGCGCCATTTGCAGGTTGTGGGTTTCCGCCAGATGTTTTTCAATAAAATCTTTGGTGCGGTAAAGTACTCCCATCCGGTCCATCGGAGCCAGTAGCAGTATGTAATTATTTGGGTGTATTTTTTTTCAACCGATTCATCGGTGCTTATGCCGGGACCTGGCAGATGCGCAACTTTTGAATGATTCCAACTGTTTAATGAAATCCATTTATTTTACTGATATGTTGCCATGATTCTACAGAGAAAATGTAAAATTATTCACATCTATTTTGGGTTCATGCCATACTCCAAAATTTCCTGCCATGATCAATTTTTGAATGTAGCTTTGAGTCAGCGCATTTGTCGTGATATTATCATAATACCGGATATCAATTTTTGAGGCGGTTTGATAAAGCGCGCCGATTAATGATGCCAGATACGTTTGACGATTTTCAGTGTCAGTATTTATTTTACAAAATCCGGCTTCTATCAATCCCTGGATCTGATCCCAATCCGTTCCCACAAATTCTTTCCACTTCGATATTTCTGCCTTCATTCCTCCAATAGCACTAAGCTGATCAGCGGCAAATTTCACCACTTCGGGATATAACGTTGATGCACCATGAGCGACGAAAACAATATCCTCATTGATTTTATTGGCTAATTTTAGCAATTCATGGGCGAGCCGGATATTCAATTTTACTTTTTCTCCGGGCTTTCCTTTATTGGGACCATGTTTTGTTCCAATCGTCGGCGCCAACATTAATACACCGGTTTCCCGTAAAAATTTCTCCAGTTCGGCGGGATTCGTATAGGTGGATTCTTCAGCGGAAGTATCTTCGTCCTCCTCACCTGCGAGTACTCCCAACTCTCCTTCGACGGAAATCCCGAGGGGATGAGCCATGTTCACGACTTCTCTGGTAAATTCGATATTTTCCTCCAGGGATGTGGGCGTTCCTGAACTTTTAAGTGTCGAGTTATCGGCCATTACCGATGTGAGCATTTGCACGGCTCCCTGTACGACTTTTCTACCCCCATCTGACATATAATCACCATGATCCAAATGTGTGGCGATTTTTACGGTTGTCCTTTTTGCCAGATATTCAACATATTGGGAAGCGATCTCCAATCCTGAAATAGCATCGCCTCGTCCGAAATGCTTCAAAGCGCTGTTTGAAAACGCAAGTAAACCGGAGGATCCTAAGGTATCAAATGCCTCGAATGCTGCATTAATCCCCTGAAAAGTAGTGACATTAAATGCGGGTACTGCATATGTTTTTTTATTCGAGCTCACTTTTTCTCCCCGTTTTGCTTTCACAAGCAGGTGGTGTCCACATACCATATTATCGGGGAAACGTCTTTGTGAACTTATAATTGGAGGGGCTGAATATTGTTTAGACATCATATTTTCCTTATATATTTTGTTTATAATTTACATTTGTCCGATATCCCGGAGCATACTTTGATACCATAACAGAGAGACGTCAAACGGTTTCCCTCCTTTTATCCGGTTAAAATCAATGAGGGACAGTTCCCCGTTTTTCGCCTCGTCCAACCCCACCACGCCACTAACACTTTTAAGCCCGCACGCGACCGCGAGTTCGGCTGACCGTTTAATTAAGTCGAGGTCTTTTTTATTCGGAGCGGCGGATCTGGCAAAATATCCGCTTTTCTGTACCAACACCTTGTCTGACCTGATCATATTTGCAAACTGTTCTCCAAACCATTTTCCAGGATTAATCGCGTCAAGCCGGTAATGTCCAAATGAATCTTTTTCTACCGTCGTACCGTTCTGTTCCAATTCGCTAATAATGCTATTCATGCCGGCGCCTTCACTCAGAAAGATATTCACCGAATCTTTACAATCCATAAGTGATTTCAACCGCTTTGCCTCGCTTTTAAAATCAATTACCGATTCTGGTATATAAACTGCATCCACATCCCACCTGTCTTTTGTCAGGAGGATATCATCCAGGAACCGGCGTGATCCCAATCGGTTTCTATAATTATCAGCCGTTGCAGCGGCCAGCCATCCGCAATGTCTCCCCATCACCTCGTGAATGATCAATTGCCGTGAACTGGTAGTATTCTCATTGGCAATGTTCTCAAAGAAGATTGCGCCTTGTTCAGCGGCGGTCCATGCGCCTAATGTCTGAATAATTGGATACACATCATTATCGACAGTTTTAGGCAGACCAACCACGGTGAGTTCTATCCCTTTGTTTGAGAGAAATTCAGATAATTGTGCTGCCATCGTATTCGTATCATCCCCTCCAATGGTATGAAGGATCGTAACCCCGTCTTTGATTAACTGTTCAGCGGCTTTTTTAAGGGGTAACTCTCCGGGTAAAACATATCCTTTTTTCTCACAGTCTTCCACATTGGTCAACTTGACACGGGAATTACCGATGGGACTGCCACCAAACTGACTCAGTATTCCGGCATTTTCTCTAACCGTATCCGTGATCCGAATTGATTTACCGAGCAGAAGTCCTTTGTAACCGTTTAAATATCCGACGATTGCGGCCTCCGGTGCGTGTTGTGTGTATTGGACGATCAGTTCGCCAATTGACGCAGACAGACATGGGGCTAAACCGCCTGCAGTTAAGATTCCTATTTTCATGGTACTCCGGTTTACGTTAGTAACTCGTTAAATAGTGACTAATGGGTTCAGATTCCTGATAAAAAAATTACGAAATATCGGTAGAATTATTTTACTCGAAATTTATTTTTCACTTAATTCATTTATTTTCAACATTTTAAAAGGATGACATAAATTCAGGTTTGTCTTTTCAATCTCATGTTAAAGTTTATCCTTCGCCGAAATACCAATGAAGGTTCAGTCGTAAATTTCAGTCCTGGATTTTGATAAATCTAAGTGTTTTTATACAGACAAGCCGATTACAGGTTATTTATTTTTACTTTTTTATAAGGATTTACACCGTATGACACGAAAGATGGTTACCATTGATGGTAACGAAGCTGTTGCCTACATAGCGCATTATACAAATGAAGTGATCGCTATTTATCCGATAACGCCCTCCTCCCCCATGGGTGAACAATCGGATATGTGGTCTTCGCTGGGAAAAAAGAATATATGGGGAACTGTGCCTTCGGTGATTGAAATGCAGAGTGAAGGCGGAGCTGCCGGTACCGTACACGGTGCGCTTCAGACAGGCGCCCTGACAACAACCTTTACATCATCCCAGGGATTGCTATTAATGATCCCCAATATGTATAAAATTGCGGGAGAATTGACTTCAACCGTATTCCATGTCGCCGCCAGAACTATTGCAACCCATGCATTATCAATATTCGGCGATCACAGTGATGTCATGGCTACCCGGTCAACCGGATGGGCGTTATTTGTATCCAATAGTGTTCAGGAAGTGATGGATTTTGCCCTTGTTGCCCAAGCAGCTACCCTAAAAAGCCGTATCCCGTTTTTACACTTCTTCGATGGTTTCAGAACCTCTCACGAAGTCATGAAAATCGAACAACTTACCGAAGATGACATTAAAGCGCTGATTGATCATGATTTAGTATTTGCTCATCGAAAGCGCGGGTTGAACCCCAACCAGCCAGTCTTACGGGGAACCGCACAAAACCCGGATACTTATTTTCAATCCCGGGAAGCCTGCAATCCCTATTATGACGCCGCACCGGAAACGGTTCAAGTGACCATGGACAAATTTGCTCAGGTGGTAGGGCGACAATATCATCTGTTTGATTACGAGGGGCATCCTGAAGCTGATCGAATAATCATTATCATGGGGTCCGGGGCGGAAACCGTTGATGAAACCGTGAAGTTTATGATTAAAAATGGCGAAAAAGTTGGAATGGTCAAAGTCAGGCTGTTTCGTCCCTTCTCGGCAAAACACTTCATGAATTCCATCCCTGCTTCGGTGAAAAAAATTGCTGTTCTCGACAGAACAAAAGAACCCGGATCTTTGGGTGAACCCCTGTATCAGGATGTCGTCACTGCGTTTGCTGAATCATCACAAGGAAGCACAACACCGGCGATCGTAGGTGGACGATACGGACTATCCTCAAAAGAATTTACACCGGGTATGGTTAAAGGGGTTTTCGACGAACTGCGTAGGGACATCCCTAAAAATCGATTTACCATTGGCATCAATGATGATGTCACACTTTCCAGTCTGACGTTCGATCCTGATTATACAGCTACGGGGGACAATATTTTCAGAGGCATGTTTTTTGGACTGGGCGCAGACGGTACCGTTGGTGCAAACAAAAATTCAATTAAAATTATTGGCGAAGAAACAGACAACTATGCACAGGGATATTTCGTTTATGATTCAAAAAAAGCAGGAAGTATGACGATTTCCCACCTGCGGTTTGGAAACGAGAAAATTCAATCAACCTATCTTATCCGAAATTCAAATTTTGTCGCCTGCCACAATTTCGAGTTTTTGAAAACAATGGATATCCTGAAATATGTGGTTCCGAAAGGTACGTTTTTATTAAACAGTCCCTTTACTCACGACGAAGTTTGGGACAATCTCTCCCGTAATGTTCAAAAACAAATCCTCGATAAAAAGATAAATTTCTATAACATAAATGCCTTAAATGTCGCCAAAGATACCGGTATGGGGATGCGTATTAATACAATCATGCAAACCTGTTTCTTTGCCATCTCCGGAATATTGCCAAAAGATGAAGCCATCGATAAAATAAAGCGAGCAATCAAAAAGACCTATGGTCAAAAAGGGGAAGAAATTGTAAAGACAAACTTCCATGCCGTCGATCAGACTCTGGCTAATTTGCATCAGATTAAGGTTCCGGATATCGCAACGGGCACGGAGATCGCCTATGCACAAATCCCCAGCCATGCGCCGGATTTTGTTAAAAAGGTAACGGGTGTGCTCATCGCCGGTTTAGGAGACGACCTGCCAGTCAGCGCAATGCCGATTGACGGTACCTGGCCCACGGATACCACCCAGTGGGAAAAACGGAATATTTCAACCGAGATTCCCGTTTGGAACGCGGAGATATGTATCCAATGTAATAAATGCGCCATTGTTTGTCCCCATGGCGTCATCCGGCCGAAGGTATATGATAAAAAATATCTCAAAGCAGCCCCGGAAACGTTCAAATTTATTGATTCAAAGGGACGTGAATGGTCTGATTCGGAAGTTTATTCCCTTCAGGTCGCTCCGGAAGATTGTACAGGGTGTGCGATCTGCGTGGAAGTTTGCCCGGTTAAAGACAAATCCAATGTAAGCCTGAAAGCCATAAATATGGAATTTCAACCATCACTACGGGATTCAGAAAATACAAATTGGGAGTTTTTTCTCACTCTTCCTGAAGCGGACCGAGATCGGGTAAAACAAAACACGGTTAAGGGATCACAAATATTAGAACCGTTGTTTGAATTTTCAGGGGCATGTTCCGGCTGTGGTGAAACGCCCTATATCAAACTCGCATCCCAATTATTTGGTGATCGGATGGTTGTGGCAAATGCCACCGGATGTTCATCCATTTACGGGGGGAACCTCCCCACCACCCCCTGGGCTAAAAATCTGGCGGGCAGGGGTCCATCATGGTCAAACTCTTTATTTGAAGATAATGCCGAATTTGGATTGGGTTTTAGACTTACCATTGATAAGCATCGTGAATACGCTCTGGAAATGGCTGAACTATTCAGGGATCAGATTGGGGATGAATTGCTGAATTCTATCCAAAATGCAAATCAATCTGAAGAATCCGGAATTTTCGAACAACGGCACCGGGTGGAAAAAATGAATAATATTCTGGAACATATCAACACCTTTGATGCAAAACAACTTCTGTCTATTTCTGACAATCTGGTCAAGAAGAGCGTGTGGATCGTCGGAGGTGACGGATGGGCTTATGATATTGGTTTCGGCGGGCTGGATCATGTTATGGCGTCGGGGAAGGATGTAAATATCCTGGTACTCGACACCGAAGTCTATAGTAATACGGGCGGACAGGCTTCGAAAGCGACGCCCATCGGCGCAGTTGCCAAATTTGCCAGTGCAGGTAAAGATACGGGGAAAAAAGATCTGGGTATGATCGCCATGAGCTACGGAAGTGTTTATGTTGCAAAGGTAGCCATGGGCGCCAACGATGCCCAGACGGTAAAGGCGTTTATTGAAGCGGAAGCATACCCGGGGGTTTCCATCATTATCGCATATAGTCACTGTATCGCCCATGGAATAAACATGACCAAAGGAATGGAACAACATAAGTTAGCCGTCGAGAGTGGTCATTGGTCCTTATTCAGGTACAATCCGACTTTAAATTTGCAAGGGAAAAATCCGTTAATACTGGATTCCAAAGCTCCCAGCATCCATATCAAGGAATATTTGTACAAAGAGAATCGATTCAAAATGTTGACAAAAAGCATGCCTGAACGGGCTCATGAATTACTTCACAAAGCGGATCAATTCGCCAAAGATCAATATGAATATTATCACAAACTTGCTAAGCTAGATCCTGCACATCCTGCCATAAAGGAGTAGCCCATGAGATTATCAACAAAATATATGGGGTTGGATTTAAAAAATCCCCTTGTCGTTTCTGCTTCCCCGCTTTCCCGTAATGTGGACACGGTAAAAAAACTGGAAGAAGCGGGCGCTGCCGGTGTAGTAATGTACTCGTTGTTTGAAGAAGAAATACATCATGAAGACAGTGAACTGGAGTTTTATCTATCTCACGGAAGCGAAAGTTTTGCTGAATCATTATCCTATTTCCCTGACCATCATAAAGTTTGGGAAGGACCTGAAGAATATCTGAACCAGATCAGAAAGTTAAAGACTGCCGTGGATATCCCTATCATCGGGAGTCTGAATGGTGTGTCCAAAGGGGGATGGGTGGAAAAAGCAGGATTGATTGAAGAAGCAGGCGCTGACGGATTAGAGCTTAATGTTTATTATATGCCCAGCGAAATGAAGGAATCCGGAGAAAATGTCATCCGGACTCACTTAGATATTCTTCGAAGTATCCGGGAAAAAGTAACAATCCCGGTCGCTCTAAAAATCGGACCTGCCTTTACAGCACTGCCTCATTTTGCCCATCAAGTGCAACTGGCGGGCGCCGACGCGCTGGTCATGTTTAACCGCTTTTATCAACCGGATATTGATATTGAAAATCTGAAGGTCATTTCTGCCCTCACCCTCAGTACATCATATGAAGTGTTGTTGCCTTTAAGATGGATAGCGGTTCTCTGGAAACAGGTTCATCTGTCCTTGGCCGCCACATCGGGTGTGCATACGGCAGATGATGTTTTAAAACTCACGATGGTCGGGGCGGATGTGACAATGATGGCTTCTGCCCTATTGAAATTTGGGCCGTCCCATATCGAAAAGATACTCAAGGGCATACTTCAGTGGATGGATGAAAATGAGTATGATAGTTTGACCCAAATGCGCGGATCAATGAGTATGAGAAATGTTCCCGATCCCGGTGCGTTTATGCGTGCCAACTACATTAAAATTCTGCAGGAATACCAACCGACTCTGTAGGTATATTTTTATATGATGCAATCACCTGCATCGCTATTCATGATTAAAGTGTCAGTCTTAAAAAGTGTTTGTTTGATGAGGATGGACTGATTGCGGATGATTCTTATATTATTTTAAAATTACTTCAATCAGAATCTTCGTGGTTTTCGAACTTAATAACGTAAATATTTACGATTACCTGAGGAATTTTATGAAAGATAAAAAAGAGCAAATGGATTTAGACCCTGAAGAAACCCGGGAATGGCTTGAGTCACTCCAGTCGGTTTTGGATAATCAGGGTTCGGACAGGGCTCATTTTCTAGTAGAAAAACTAATGGATCATGCCCGCAGAAACGGGGTAAGGATGCCTTACAGCCCGAATACGGCCTTTCAAAATACTATCCCGCCGTCTCATCAAAAACCGTATCCCGGTGACCGGGCTCTTGAGCGACGAATAAAATCCTTAATCCGGTGGAATGCCATGGCAATGGTTGTCCGTGCGAATAATGTAAGCCACGGGATTGGCGGACATATCTCTTCTTATGCGTCTTCAGCAACGTTACTTGAGGTGGCACAGAACCATTTTTTACGCGGACATGACCATCCCACCGGCGGTGATCTTGTTCTCTTTCAGGGACACTCTTCCCCCGGC
The DNA here is from genome assembly GCA_964409335.1 of uncultured bacterium. Lineage (GTDB taxonomy): Bacteria > Fidelibacterota > Marinisomatia > SCGC-AAA003-L08 > JACNLC01 > JABMOW01. The sequence continues at coordinate 17,332 of CAYPCW010000017.1, read as the reverse complement.
ATTTATGGACGCGCATTTTTAGAGGGACGGTTATCCGAAGATAAACTGACAAATTTTAGACGTGAAAATGCTAAAAATGGCGGGTTAAGCTCATATCCTCACCCATACCACATGCCTGATTTTTGGCAATTTGCCACCGTGTCAATGGGGCTTGGACCTTTGATGGCCATCTATCAGGCACGGTTCATGAGATACATGATCGACCGTGGGTTTATCGATGACGCTGGCAGAAAAGTCTGGGCGTTTTTAGGCGATGGTGAAATGGACGAACCTGAAGCTTTAGGGGCGATCACCCTGGCCTCCCGCGAGCAACTGGATAATCTCATTTTTGTGGTTAACTGCAATTTGCAAAGACTGGACGGCCCGGTGCGGGGCAACGGAAAAATCATTCAGGAGCTTGAGGGCGCATTTCGCGGCGCAGGGTGGAACGTGATCAAGGTCGTGTGGGGATCGGATTGGGATGCGCTGCTTTCCAATGATAAATCGGGAATCCTCGCGGACCGCATGGAGGAGATCGTTGATGGTGACTTATTAAAATATGTGGTCGAAGGCGGCGCGTATATCCGAAAACATTTCTGGGGGAAAACTCCCGAACTTGCCAAAATGGTTGATCATCTTACCGACGATGAACTCTGGAAATTACGTGTAGGAGGACACGATCCGGCGAAAGTATATGCCGCTTTCAGCGAAGCCGTTTCCCACATTGGACAACCGACGATCATCCTCGCTAGAACGATCAAAGGTTATGGATTGGGAGAAGCCGGGGAGGGTCGAAACATTACGCATTCTCAAAAAAAACTGAATGAAGACGAACTCCTGCAATTTCGTTCACGATTTGATATCCCGTTAACGGATGATGTGGCAAAATCAACCCCATTCTACAGACCTGATGAAGCGAGTATGGAAATCCGGTATCTACTGGAAAGAAGGAAGGCGCTCTGTGGTTTTTTACCCGTCCGAAAGGATCTGGCGAAAAAACTTCCCGCTCCCGGTATTGAGGTCTTCAAAGAACTTACGGAGGGGTCAGGCGATCGAGAACTATCCACCACCATGGCGTTTGTCAGACTTTTGACAATCCTCACCAAAAATAAAGATATCGGTAAAATGGTTGTCCCTATCATCCCCGACGAGGCAAGAACTTTTGGTATTGACCCTCTGTTCAGACAATTGGGGATTTATAGCCATAACGGACAGAATTACGACCCCGTAGATTCTGATCAATTTTTGTATTACAAAGAGGCTGTGAATGGTCAGATTTTAGAAGAGGGTATTACGGAAGCCGGTGCGATTTCGTCTTTTATCGCCGCAGGGACATCCTACAGCACTCACGGGGTCCAAATGATCCCCTTTTACATTTATTATTCAATGTTTGGATTTCAGCGTGTCGGCGATTTAATCTGGGCGGCTGCGGATATGCGTACGCGGGGATTTCTGCTGGGTGCTACTGCCGGACGAACAACTCTGGCAGGCGAAGGTCTGCAGCATCAGGATGGTCATAGTCATTTAGCGGCATCCATCGTACCGAATCTCCGGGCATACGACCCTGCTTTTGCTTATGAAATTGCCGTTATTATTCAGGCCGGACTCAAAGCCATGATTGAAAATAATGAAGATGTGATCTATTACATTACTCTTTACAACGAAAACTATTCACAACCAGTCCAGGCAGGGTATGCATCTGAAGGTATCCTTCGGGGGATGTACCTCTATAAAAAATCAGACTCAACGAATAAACGTCATGTGCAGTTGCTGGGCAGCGGATCAATATTCAATGAAGTTTTGAAGGCATCTGAAATTCTGAAAAGAGACTGGGATATTGAATCCGACGTCTGGAGTATAACGAGTTACAGTGAACTTCGAAAAGATGGCGAGGATAAAAAACGATGGAATATTCTTCATCCTGAAAAAGATGCCCGAATCCCCACCGTCACCGGTTCACTTGATCCCCGACGCGGACCGGTGATCGCTGTTTCTGATTACGTAAAACTGGTGGCGGAACAGATCGCACCCTTTATCCATCTGAATTTTACGGCTCTGGGGACAGATGGTTTTGGCAGAAGTGAGGCACGTGCCGAATTACGGGATTTCTTTGAAGTGAGCCGTTATTATATCGTTCTGGCAGCACTCAGCAGTCTGTCAGATGAAGGAAAAATTAAACCATCCCTGATCCGCACGGCAATTAAAAAATATCAATTGGATTCTGAAAAACCAAACCCGCTAACAACATAGAAAGCTAAATTCCATGACGATAGACATTTTATTACCCGATTTGGGTGAAGGTATTCAAACCGTTGAAGTCAGCGAAGTTTTGGTGAAACCCGGTGACCGGATCGAGATCGATGACACTATTATTATTCTCGAATCCGAAAAAGCCACGATGGAAATCCCGGTTGAAATTGGCGGTACCGTGAAAGAAGTAATGGTCGCTGCAGGGGATGAAATCCAATTTGGTACGCTGTTAATCAGGTTGGAATCCGATACCCCGGGAACCGCCAGGCAAACGCCGCCTAAGGAGGCGGAACCCGGTTCTGTCACCAGTGATGAACCGAATGAAAAAGAAGAAGCGCTCCTCTCCCCGTCACCCACAGGTACGCCCTCACCCCCAACCCGTCAGCGAAACATCTCCAATGCGAGCCCTTCCGTCAGACTTTTTGCTCGGGAACTGGGTGCGGATCTCGCTTCGATCGCGGGTTCTGGTCCCAAAGGCAGAATTACCAAAGAAGATGTGCAGACCTTCATAAAATCGGTATTATCGGAAAACCACATCCCTCCAGTCCGGTCAGACTCACCGCAAGCGATCGATTTTTCACAATGGGGTAAAATCGAATCCGTCAAATTATCAAAAATCAAGCGGATCACCGGCGAAAGACTTCAGCAGGCATGGCAGAAGATCCCCCATGTTACCCAATTTGATGAAGCCGATATTACCGATCTGGACAAGTTCCAAAAATCCCTGAAGGGATTGAATCAAGATGAATCGGTGAAAATCACGCTATTACCCTTCCTGATGAAGGCGGTGGTCCAACTCTTGAAAGAGATGCCTGAATTTAATGCGTCATTAGATCACACCGGACAAAATTTAATTTATAAAAAGTATTCCCACATCGGGATTGCAGTGGATACTCAAAATGGATTAGTGGTTCCGGTCATCCGTAATGTTGACAGCCTGTCTTTCAAAGAAATATCGGATGAATTATCCACGTTGAGCGCAAAGGCGAGAGATCGGAAACTGCTCCCGGATGAAATGCAGGGCGGTTGCTTTACCCTTTCCAGCTTAGGCGGGATCAGCGGAACCGGATTTACCCCTATTGTGAATCCGCCTGAGGTTGCCATTCTCGGGATATCACGATCAAAGATGTCCCCTGTATTTCAAGACGGCTCGTTCCAGCCGAGGCTGATCCTCCCCTATTCTCTATCGTACGATCACCGCGTTATTGATGGTGCACAAGCGGCACGGTTTACGAAAAGGCTGCGAGATTTGCTGGAAAATTACACGTCCATTACCGGACTGGGAATCATGTGATGGAAAGACGATCTATTCACAATGAAATCGTCGTGATCGGTGCGGGTCCCGGAGGATATGCCGCCGCCTTTAGAGCTGCCGATCTGGGAAAACAGGTTACCCTAATTGAAAGGGAAACAGAACTGGGCGGTGTCTGTCTGAATCACGGATGTATTCCCTCAAAAGCCTTGTTACACCTTGCAAAAGTCAGCCAAGACGCCCGGGAAATACACAAATATGGATTTCATTTTGGAGACCCTGAAGTCGATTTGACAGAAGTTCGCCAATTTAAGTCAAAAGTGGTCTCTCAATTGAACCGGGGCATTGCACAGATGGCAACCGCCCGGAAGGTGAACGTCATTCAGGGAACCGCCCGTTTTTTATCAACCACAGTGATTCTGATCCGGACATTAACCGGTGAAACCGAATTATCGTTCGACCATGCCATCATTGCAACAGGCTCCAGCCCCGCAAGTATCCCCGGTTTCCCCATGAATCATAAACAAGTAATGACTTCAACAGAGGCGTTACATCTGGATCATATTCCGGAACATCTTCTCATTATCGGAGGAGGATATATCGGTTTAGAAATAGGAACCGTTTACCGGGCATTGGGTGCAAAAATAACCGTTGTTGAATTCGTGCCCAACTTGCTGCCCGGCGCTGATCAGGATCTGGTCAAACCGTTGTACCGAAAACTAAAAAAAGATTTTAATAATATTTATCTTTCTACCAAAGTAAAAACCCTGGATCCACAAAAGAATGGGCTGTTGATGGTGGAATTTGAGTCCGGAAAGAATGCATTCAGTGAATTCTACGACAGCGTTTTGGTCGCTGTAGGACGAAAACCCAATACCGATTCACTGGGTCTGGAGAATACCGGAATTTCGCCCACCCAACGTGGATTTATCACGGTGAATCACCGCCAACAGACGTCGGTTAAATCCATTTATGCGATTGGTGATATTACCGGCGATCCGATGCTGGCGCATAAAGCCACACACGAAGGAAAAGTCGCGGCTGAAGTTATCGCCGGTCTCCCCGCTGCATTTGACGCACGTGCAATTCCCGCCGTGATATTTACCGACCCTGAAATCGCCTGGGCCGGCATCACAGAGACTCAGGCTGCAGAACAACACATTCCATATGAAAAGGGTGAATTTCCATGGAGCGCCAGCGGCCGGTCCCTGACCATAGGTAGAACCGAAGGGCGGACAAAAATACTGTTTGACCCTGACAGCAAACGTGTGCTGGGCGTGGGTATTGTGGGTCCTAATGCCGGTGATCTGATCAGTGATGGCGTTCTTGCCATAGAGATGGGCGCTGTTGCGGAGGATATCAGCCTGTCTATCCACCCTCATCCAACCCTTTCGGAAACCTTTGCAAATGCCGCTGAAGTATTTGCCGGCACGATTACCGATCTGTACCTTTCACCCAAAAAGAAATGACGTTCAATCGCCTGCAGATTTCATCTGAATTTTGGGAACATCGGCTCGCTGCTATCTTCAACCGCCGGAATGGATGTCTCAATCCAGGTTGAACAGACTTCCCTTTCATTCTGCAACTTTGTCACAAGAAAATTTGATTTTATCGTTTTCATGATATTTGCTGAAACCCAACACACATAAAGTTACACGGAGAATCAACCAAATGACGACACAGACACCCCAAACTTTTGAATATCAAACCGAAATCAAAAAGTTATTGGATATTGTTATCCATTCACTCTATAAAAACCGGGAAATTTTTGTCAGAGAACTCATCTCAAATGCAGCCGATTCCCTGGAAAAATTCCGTCACATTCAATTATCTGAAAAAAGTACCGAAAGTGATGATTTCCCCCTGGAGATCAATATTGAGGTCAGTAAGGATTCCAAAACCTTTACCATCAGTGATACTGGCCTGGGGATGACGAAGGAAGAACTGATCGCCAATTTGGGAACCATTGCCCATTCCGGATCCATTGAATTTCTACAGAATTTGGACAAGTTAAAAGGGGATCCCGCACGCCTTATCGGTCAGTTTGGAGTCGGTTTTTATTCTGCGTTTATGGTTTCCGATACCGTGAAATTTATTACCCGGTCCAATAGAAAAGATAGTGAGGGACTCGTGTGGGAATCAGATGGAAAAAATAGTTATACGATTAACCGTGAAGAAGGAATCACCCGGGGCGCCCGCATTGTGCTAAATATCACAGATGAATTTCTCGAATTCACCGATCCGGACAAGATCAAATCAATTATTAAACAATACTCGAATTTTGTTGGGTACCCCATCAAGGTCAATGGCGAGCAGGTGAATACGATCGAAGCGATCTGGACAAAAACACCCTCTGACGTCACTGACGAAGAATACGCAGAGTTTTATAAGTTTCTCACAAATTCTTTTTCCGCTCCCCGGTTTAATACTCACATCTCCACTGATGCACCCATCCAAATGAATACACTGCTGTTCGTCCCTGAAGAAAATATCGAAAAATTTGGATTCACCCGGTTAGAACCAGGGATAAATCTGTATTGCAACAAGGTCCTTATCGAAACTCAGGTGAAGGAGATCTTACCCGAGTATTTCAGATTTATCAAAGGTATCGTCGACTCGGAGGATTTACCTTTAAATATCTCACGGGAAACCCTTCAGGATAACCGGGTAATCGGCAAGATCAGAAAATTCCTTATCAAGCGGGTTATAAAATTCCTTTTGGAACAGGCGAAAAACACTCCTGAAAAGTATATCGACTTTTGGAAGGAATTCGGTTATTTCATCAAAGAGGGCGTCCATTCAGACTTCGATAATAAAAACGAACTGGCGAAATTGCTGCGTTTCGAAAGCAATAAAACCAAAGAAGGTGAGTATAAATCTCTCGAAGATTATGCTGCATCTATGGTACCGGATCAGAAAGATATTTATTATCTACACGGGGAGACCCGAAAAGAAGTCGGTCAGAGCCCCTATCTTGAAATGTTTAACTCAAACGACATCGAAGTGCTCTATTTATTTGATGCAATCGATGATTTCGTACTTTCATCTTTAATGGAGTTTGATGGCAAAAAAATCATTTCATGTGATACCGCCGATATTAAATTCCCGAGAAAGAAATCTGATAAAACAAAACCTGAAAAATCCAGGGGCGCTCCTTCTGAAAAGGATATGAAAAAGCTGGCAGACTGGATGAAATCGTATCTAAAGGAACGGGTTACTGATGTGAGAGTATCGGACCGGTTAACAGATAGTCCAGCCCTATTGGTGAATCCTGATGATCATATGACCACGCATATGCAAAAGATCATTCAGGCCACCCAGGCTGATTTTAAAATTAGCAACAAGGTACTGGAAATCAATCCAGACAGTGAGGTGATTCAGAAAATGGCAATTTTATTTGAAAAGGATAAAGAATCTATAGACCTTAAGCTGTCTGCAGATCAACTCACGGATAATACATTTTTATTGGCGGGATTACCTGTGGATACCAAATCTATGGTGGACAGAATCCATAAATTGATGGAAAATCTCATCCACTAAATTGAAATTAAGGTCTGAAAAAGGGGTTGATGTCAGCCCCTTTTTTATTTGTCCGATAATATCAGTCTGTGGATTTATCGAAAGGTTCCCAGTGCCGCTCCGGATAGTTCATGGACTGATTGATCCATCGGCTCCAGACGAAGAGTGCGTCAGAGAGGCGATTTAAATATTGAATGACCAGTTCGTCGAGTGATTCCTTTAGCATGAGAGTAACACAACTTCTTTCCGCCCGGCGGCAAACTGTCCGGGCGAGATGAAACCACACATTTGCTTCAGACCCGCCGGGTAATACAAAAGAATGCAGTGTCGGCAGCGATTCATTAAAATCATCGATTTCCTTTTCAAGGCGGATAATATCCCGTGGGTTGATATGAGGCATCCCAGGGTCGATGTCTTCTGGTAATGTTGCGACGGTTGTCCCAAGATTGAATAATTCATGCTGCACCCGGATCAAAGACGTTCGTAAAACCGTCCGGAGTTGTACAGAAGAATGCTCCTTTTCCATTATTTCAATACATCCACCGATAAGGCTGATCAGCTCGTCCACCGTACCGTACGCATTGACCCGGATATCCGATTTTTTACGAACCTGTCCGCCCACCAGTTTCGTGTTCCCCCGATCTCCGGTTCGGGTGTAAACTTTATTGATGGTTATTCGTGGTGATTTTTTGCGGTTTTCCATGAATTACCTTTGTTGTTGATGATGGCGTTTTTCCGGTCCGTCACCGGTCATTAATGCCGGCAACAGATTCAGTTGATTTTTGCATTCCCGGATGACATCCTCCTTGTCCCAAAGCATGGGGATCGTTTTGTGGGTAAACCAATATTGCTCCTGATCGTGAGCATGTTTGCTTCCAAGCACCCCGCTTTGTCCTGGTGGCGCCAGCATTTTGGTTTTTCTGAAATCTGATAAATCCACGATAGTTCGAAAAACCGGGCACCATTCCGTTGCATGGAACGGCGTCGAGGGATTAAATGCAGACTGACAAACGGTATCGGAGTCTCCCTTCATTGGGTAGGATGCTGAATTAAATATCCGATCCAGCGGTTTTTTTACTGACAATGAATGTCTGAACACAGCTTGATGGATATCTCCCCAACGCCATGTCCCGGGTTCAAAACCCATATTTTTCTCTAACCAGGTACATGCATCCTCCAAAGATTGGTCAATGAGATCTATGACGGATTTTGTATCTTTCAACCATAAGGAATTTCCGTTTTGGAACATCGCAAACAGCGCCGTGGAACTATGCCCCAGTAACTCATTGACCGGGAGCAAGAGCGGAACCTCACCGCTCCCTAGATAACGACGCGTCAAGTTTACTCCCAGTTTGGGTTCCAGAAGATTTTTTAAGCAATGATACAGAAATACTTCATATGCGGTACCACCGATGGTTTCAGCAGATAATTGAAAATCCCACGATAACAGAACATCAATAAGTTTCTGAGATTTTGGCCGGGATGAACGAAAATTTCGAATGACACCTTCGATCATGGTTCTCCCGGGAATAGATTTAACATCTGCCATCATGTTTTCGCAATATTCTCCTGAGATGATGTCCATCCGGCTTAATAATTCAGATATTCTTTTTGCCCGGTATCCGTTCATAAATGAATTCCCGAGATAAAAAGGGTATTCATCCCCGATGAGTTTATTATTGGTCGATATGATCAAACCGCTTTTGGGATTCAGCGAAAAGGGCATCTCATTTGAAGGGATGACATCTATCCAGTCAAATTCACCGGTCCACCCTTCGCCGGGTAATTCACCGGTTCCACTTTTCCGTATGGGTACCAGACCGGAGACCCGGAGTCCGATATTTCCCCGTATATCGGCATAAACCACCGTTAACTGCGGCGCCTCAATTAAGGTTATTGCCTTTGAAAACTGATCCCAATCCGTTGCTGAATTGAGGGAAAGGAATCCTTCCACGAGGTGGTTCGGCAGCAGTGACATGGAGCAGAGACTGATCATATGGTTCTGGTGTCGGATCACTTCTCCGATGACGGGACCGTGTATGGTATTTTTTACTTTGAGATTTACTGTACCGGCATTTCTAACCATAATATTTTCTTCGAAAATTTTAAAAGACACTCCACCATCACGATAAGTATATCGTGTGGAGTCCGATGGATCTACCATTTCGATAAATATATCTTCACAATCGGTGTATGCAAGGGTGATACCCCAGGCGATATTGTCATTGTGACCGATCATGCAGCCGGGGATACCTGCAAGGGACGCCCCAGACACGTGAAAATCATCTTCAGAATGTAAATGATTCAGATACCAAATACCGGGTTCAGATAAAGCAAGGTGCGTATCGTTGCATAACAGAGGTAGTCCGGTGTGGGTTCTTTTTCCGTTTACCGCCCAGGCATTTGACCCGCGTCCCCCTCCTTCCATGTCCCGGGACAAAAAGGGTCCCGTAGCTGCCTTAAAAAGTTCATTTTCTTCCAAGTATCGAAATTCAATTCCATCGGGCAATTGAACCGGATTCCCTTCAGGATAAATTATCCCCAGTTCCTTTGCCATTTCTTCGCCAATTTTCTCCACAACTTCGCTCCGAACCAGAGCGCCGGTCCATCCGTGGGATAATGTCCATGTCATCACCCTGCCCCATACCAGTGAATGAACTGGTTCCCAGGGCTTCGGGATAATCCCGGTGAGACGAAATTCGACGGGATATTTTTTATGTTTGATAAAGGTATTAACGCCATCAGCATACCGCTGAAGATACCGTCGATGAGTCATATCCAAAAGGGAAAAATCTTTTTTTGCGAGACGTGCAAATCCAAGCGTACGGGTAAGTTTATCGGTGGGGAGGGCATCCACGCCAAATGCTTCGGACAACTCCCCCATCCCAATCCGTCGGTTCATCTCCATTTGCCATAGCCGGTCGCGTGCATGAATGAAACCCTGTGCAAAAAACAGGTCATTTTTATTCTTTGCATAGATATGTGGGATCAGCCAGTTATCCGAGAAAATCTGAATCCGGTCCTGAATTTCAGCGACGTTTAATTCGCCCCGGTAGAAGCCGGGTTTCAACACTTTCCGGTTGTATTGGATAAATGCCCATTTCAAAAGGGGTGTATACATCATTCTCTCATGTCACAGTCAGTGCATATACATATGAATTATCCACGGAAAATGACCTGCTCATTATTAAATAATTTAACTGCCAGCAGAATTGCTAATCCCGCCAGGATCACCAACGAGAGGTAAACTTCAAATAATAGCGGAATACTTATCGTTCCCGCGATGATCTCTTTCGTCGCCAGGGATATGTTTACGATGGGGATCGCCGCGGTGGTGGGCGTGAAATTAACTCCCGGAATTGTCCCGATGATTGCAGGAAAAATGATAATAATGTTCAATGGTGCGACGAGACTTTGGGCTTCTTTATACGTTCTGCCATAAATGGAAACGGACAACAGGATCGCAGCGAAGAATATAGCTACCGGAATGATCAGAGTCAGGATGATGGCGATCGTTTTAAAATCAATCATGTTTTTAATCACGGAATGGATTTCAGGCGGCAGCATATCCAGAGAATTAATTCCGATGAACATGCCGATTAACCCCATAAACGCCGATAACAATCCAAAGGTTGTGATGACGCCAAACTTCCCCAAAAGGATCTCCAGCCGCGATGCGGGTGAGACCAAAATTGTTTCCAGTGTTTTTCGTTCTTTTTCCCCGGCGCCGAGGTCTAAAGCCGGATACATAGCCCCCATAAAACAGTACAGGATGAACAGGTATGGGAGCCATCCTCCCGCTGACTTTCCGATGATCTCTTTTTGGGTGGCGATATTATTATACTGTATTTTGATGGGATTAAAAATATTCTGATCGAGGTTCAAAATATTATACCTGGTTACTTTAATTGAATCTGAATATTGATTGAGAACCATTTCGAACCGTCGTTTTTTCATGTCCATGTCATCGGAAGACCGATAGTATAAATCTACATTTACCGGGATCATATGTTCTAGCAGGTATTGAAAATCGTTATACAGGATCAGTCCACCGTCAATGGTTTTATCGGAAATCCGGCTGCTTATGCTATCTGCAGGGATATCTCTCAACACGATGAGATTTTCGGTGTTCCGGTAGTTCTCAATCAAATCCGGTGCATAACTTTCCCCAACCACTGCCAATTTCAGGGTTTCTTTTTTATTCTTATCGGCGATGCCGGTAATTAATTTAGGTAGCCCGGCAACGATTAACGGTACAAACAACAGCGGAAAAAGAATCATAAAGATCAGCGTTCGCCGATCCCGAATCATGTCTATAAGTTCTTTTTTATAGATTATTTTAATATTTTTCATATATCTTCGCCGGTAAGCCGTATAAACTCATCTTCCAGGGTATCCGTTTTCATCCCTTCGATGAACGCACTGTAGGTTCCACTATAAAACAGTTTGCCCTTATGCATTATCGCCAGATCATCACACAACTGCCCCACCTCTCCCATTCGATGCGTGGAAAAGATGACCGTTTTCCCTTCATCCCTGCATAAGCGGATCAATTTTATAATGGACTGAGAGGTCATGACGTCTAATCCTTCAGTGGGTTCATCAAAGACAATCACCTGCGGGTTATGGATCATTGTCCTGGCAATGGATACTTTTTGTTTCATGCCATCGCTGAGCTTGCCATTCCTCCGGTCTGCAAACTCTTCCATGTCTAATAAATGGAATAATTTATCACGACGGTGGCGGTATGTGGATTTGTCCAATCCGTACAAATCGGCATAATATTTAACCATTTCCTCTGCCGTCAGCCGATCATACAATTTTGTATTCCCGGACAAGAAACCCAGAATAGATCTCACATTTGCGGCCTCTTTAACCGTGTCGTAACCCTGAACAGAAATCGTTCCTGAAGACGGTTTTAGAATGGTTGAAATCATTCTTAACGTCGTGGTTTTCCCGGCACCATTCGGTCCAAGCAGACCAAATACTTTCCCAGGACGGCAGACAAAGGATACATCATCTGCCCCTTTAAGTATTTTGCCGGAGATTTGGTCGCTCTTCTCCTGTTTATGTTGTTTTGTCTTTTTATAATTTTTCACAACATTCCGTAGTTCGATCATTTCTCTCCTTTGTCAATCGGAATAATAAACCAGCAGATTAAATATAAAATCAAACCTGCTCCTCCTGCAAAAAATGAAAATAAAAATAAAATACGTATAAGTACAGGATCAATATCAAAATAGGCTGCGAGCCCTGAACAAACGCCTGCGATTTTTTTATCCTTTGTTTTCCTGTAAATTCTGTTCATGGGTCAATTCTGCTCCTTAACATATCGATATTTTTGGTTTGCGTTTATAAAATGGAACCCAATAATGAACAATAATGCGCCGGTCAGGTCGAGCCATAAGGGCTGAAATTGAACCCCGGATTCAATAGGATAGATCATGCCCGTGAATTTAACTCCAGCGAACTCCAGGATGGAGAAAAGTCCGTTTTGAAAAGCGTGAATTCCAATGCAGAGCCAGATATTACCGGTAATAATAAATATCCAGCCGATAAACACCCCCATAAATATCGCAGGGACCGATTGCCAAACATTATCATGTATCAATCCAAACAGCAGACTTGAGACCACAATCGCTATCGTAGAAGAGTAATTATGAAGTAATCCGGAAATCAGAAATCCGCGGAAAAATACTTCTTCGGTTACCGGTGCAATGACAAATGCGGCCAACAGCCCATATTTTGAATTCCCGATCAGGTTATATAATGCCAAAATTTCCGGGTCAACGGGATAAAAATAAAACACAAGATTGGTTATATCACTGATCAGGATGATCGTGCCAAGGGTCATGAGCGTGATCCAGAAAAGAGATGAACCACATATACTTCTACCAGGCAGAATCATCTGAAGATTAAACCCGGACACCTTTATTCCGACAAACAGAGCAAGACTGAAAATGGGAATATTCAGGAGTAAAACGATGGGATGGGATTTCGGATCAATATCCAACAAATACAGTATTAATCCGACAAGTATTGCAATGATCACCAATAGAAGGGTCAAGCCGGTTGCCTGTATAATCGTGGCAAAGTTTGACATTCGGGGTATATTCAATTTCATTTTAATAAATTTTGGATACGGTCGATCATTTTCTTTCTTTCGACCACGATTTGGCAAAATATTCTATCTCGTGTTTAAATCCCATCGCATGGTATTCATGATTGCTCTATTTTGAAAGATTTTCAATCAAACATCTGTTCGAAAAAGTGCGGGTAAAATTACGCTTGCATTTCCCCGGATACAATGATGAAAAATGGAAGATAACGCTGCCTGTTCGGGATGGATCTCAATACAATGCCCTCCCTTTTTTTTCCCAATTGGTGAGAAGGCTTGATTCATCTGGCATTTCCACACCGGTAAAAATATTATACGATTCGCCTCCCTCAGGGTCTTTGGATAAATTCGATACATATTTCGGGGAGTCGGTTCATCCGATTGTCTGGAATCTTTCCCGCCGTGCGTAGTGAGTCAAGTAAATCCATATTATGGCTATTGACGAATACCGAATCATAATAATCGAACCGGTTTTTTGCAATATCCGTCGAAAATGTTTGACAGTAATTCATGAGGTTGGTTCGAAGTGTCGGACGCTTATAATGAAATCCACCACATGGGTTATAAGATTCATCCCAATTGGAATTGACATATTTTCTTAAGTCGATTTTCTGCGTCATTATCCAGCTACTGCCATTTCTTTTGAGGACAGGGGTTTCACCGGAACAAAGATCAATCCCGAGTTGCAATCCCTGATAATTACTTTCCAGATCGGCGTAAGAAAAGATACCATTGGCACAAATCCCTAAAAGTAATTTTTCACTTTTTATGCCGTTTAAAATTGCACGATACTCCGCCTTATATGTGGACAGTCCGTTCTTTATACCGTTTTGATACGTTTTATAATACAGAAACCCTGATGCTGTAAAATGTGTGATTTTATCCAGCCCGATGTACACACCGCCAATATTGATCACCGGATCAATCTGAGTTTTTATCATCCAGTCAAAATACTGATGAAGCGGATTCCAGGTTTTCTCATCGTAAATGGAATGATTAAATAAATATTTTCTCGATTTTTCACCAGACGGGAATTTGGGGATGCTGTCATTAAATCGAACCCATGATTCAAAATCAGTCGCCAGCGAGACACCAAATGACTTTAATATCTCACCGGCAACCTGAGCGCATTCCAAATAATCAAAATGGTTTTCCGAGTTCATTTGCTCCAGAGTAAATTGAATCCTGCTGTTAAACTCGGTATTGATGACTGTCGATGCATCCGTTAATTGTTGATCCATACTCAAATAGTTATCCGTTTCACCGGCAACAACCAGTGTAAAACAACCGATGACCGTGGAAACTATCATGGAAAATATTGAAATCTTTGAATTCATAGAGCAATTGTTTGAGCTGGATATTATTTTGCGAAACTAAAATGTAATAACCTTATAATTTTAAATTAACCCACTTTTGAAGAACAGATCATAAAGTACGGTGTCGATCTGTAGGGAGGATATTCCTTCGCTGCGTCTGGGTCCGGCAATATTTAAAACCGTGACCTTGTATCTTCCAAACCAACCTAAAAAATCAGGAAGGATATTTTCCCATGAGTCGGTTAAATTTATTACAAATAACGGTTTATTTTCAGATTTACAAAATTCAAAAGTGTAGAAAGTTCCACCGGTCATCTGGTCTTTATACAATATTAGTGTACCGTCGACGGTATGCGTGTATGTGCAGTAGCGGATTAGAAGTACTATCCTGTCCGTTTAGCACAAAGTTTCTTCGAAGCACAGACCTTCGATTTACAACTTCACCCGCTATTGCTTTTATACAATGTTGTGCAATCGTGCTTTCTTTTCTGTCGTCCGTGCGCTGGGGCAGACACACTCTTTGCCAAGCTTGGTTTGTAGCGTTGGATTGTGCGGCTTGGCAATGTGTGTGGCTGTTGAGCGTTGGCATAATTCAAACACTTTTTATTTTTCGTTGTCTTCTTCTGATAATTCCCCTTCCGGCAATTCCAAAGCTTTTACGGATTGCACAGCATTGCCGGCAATACCTTTGATTGAGCCGTACATGTCAATGGTATTAGTAATCACTTTATCTATTTGTTTTTCACGTTCCTTCCAGATTCGTTGCATAGACCGCTTTTCGCTTTCCAGGGCTGTTTTCATCGATGAAAATCCTTCCACAATTGTTTCTACCTGCATACGGAAAGTAGTGCTTGTCAGAAAGTCATAAAGCAGGTGCATTTTATCCCCTTTGTTTTCCTGCGTACTGATAGCTTGACTCAATTGAATTACCGATTCCCGAAGCACAGCACAAAGCCCTTTAAATTCTTCGTAGCTGCAAACCCATACTCCATCCATAATGCCCAAACGTTCAAAACCAGCAGGCATGGCTTCTGTGACTAATACCCCAACATCTGCTCCTTTTTCACGCATGTCGGCTTTAAATTTCTCAATCCAACTGCCTTGAAAGTCCTTTGTTCTTTTGCTCTCATAATAGATTTTCCCACAGTTCTGACGTGTACGTGTATTGACGATATGAATACAGTCACCTCCTCGCGAACCCTTTTTGATTTCATCGATGGTGTCTAATGGAAAATGCGCCATCAGCCATTCTTCAATGGCCAATTCCTGAACTTCTCCCTGTAATTGCATGGACCCTTGTTCCTGCTTCCGTTTCATTTCTTCGGTAAGTTTCTTTTGATCTTCCAGTTGCTTTTGAAGCTCTTTAAAGCGGAGTTCGTTTTTGTCTTCTTCTGCTTTTCTGATTTTCCCCTTTTCCATCAAAAGGATTTCGTTTAGATTTTTCTGTGCCTCTGCTTCTGCTGCTTCTTTTAATTCTCCTTTTTCCCGTTTAAGTTTTTCAATTTCGGCTTTGGCTCGATTAAGTTCCTTTATTTGTTCTGACTTCTCATTGAGTTCCTTTTGCATTGCCTGAAACTGTTCTGATTGCTCATCGGTCAATTTAATCCTGAGCTTTTCTTCGATGGTTTTCCTATCTTCATTTAATTGCTTTTCCAATCGGTCCTGAAACAGTTCATTTTCCTGTTTCTTCTTCAACTCAAAAGCCTCTTTTTCACTTTTGAGCTTTTGTTCCTGCTCAGCAAATTTCTTTTGTTCATCAGCCAGTTGAGACTGGTATTTTTGCTTAATTTCTTCTTCCAGTTGATGGGCCAGGATGTCCTGCACATCTATGGATGTACCGCAATTGGGACATTTGATTTGGGTGGTGTTATTCATCTTTTTTCTTTTTCTTTTCTAATTGCTTACGGGTTTTTTCCAGGCTTGTAAGAAACTGCTTCTCTACCTCCGAAAGTTCCGGATAGGATTTTTCTCCATAGCTATCATACTCTGAAAGCGCCTTTTGGCGGGCCAGTTCTGCGGATATTTTTCCGGCATCGGTGAGAATATCCTGTCGCGACATCCTGATAAAACCATCCAGCACTTCTATCCAGTCTTTCATGGTCATTGCTTTTTGCTGCATAGCATTCACTTCGGCAATATCCAGATAAGCGGAAACTACGCGATTCAATACCTGCAATTCCTTTTCGCTCAGGTAATTTTTTGCCACTGAAATTTCCTGTTTTGAAGGCTTGGAACCCTTAAATGAAGTGAGGCCCATAAACGGAAGCCGGGCATTCGCGCGTTGAAATATCACCTCTGCTGCCGTATGGCCATGCGCTGCCCAATGCAGTTTGTTTTGCACCGTTTGAAAAAACAATTTCGTGGACTCTGCACGGGGATCATAGTCCATGCTTGTGGCATAGATTTCAAGCACCTTTCGATAAAATACTTTTTCGGAGGATCGGATATCGCGAATGCGCTCAAGAAGCTCTTCAAAATATCCGCCTCCTTTTTTCAGCAGGTCATCATTCATGGTAAATCCCTTGATGAGGTATTCCCGGAGACGCTCGGTAGCCCATATTCTGAACTGTGTGCCCCGCAGCGATTTTACCCGGTAGCCAACAGAAATGATGACATCGAGGTTATAAAAGCTGGTTTGGTATTTTTTGCCATCGGCTGCAGTTGTTCGGAAATTCCGAACAACTGAATCTTTATTCAGCTCACCTTCGTCGAATATGTGCTTGATATGCTCACTTATATTTGATTTTGATGACTGGAACAATTCCATCATATCGGCTTGTGTAATCCAAACCGTTTCATCTTCCAGGTGCACCTCGATTTTCGTTTGCCCGTCTTCGGTTTGGTAGAGGAGTATGTTGGATTTGTGGTTCATTGCTGACTTGTCTTTTTAATAATTTA
>CAYPCW010000016.1:0-48048 GCA_964409335.1 uncultured bacterium | reverse complement strand
CATCAGATTGGTCAGATGGAACATCAGTAAGTTCCCCTGTCCGATAATGGCATCGGCCATAAATGAACTCATCAGAATGGGACGGTAGTAGGGTGCGTTTACCGTGCTGTCCAGGGATCCCGTAAACAGTGCAGGCAGATTCGATATGTGTTCGAGCCAGTCCATTTTTTTTACAAATAATTCGTAATCATCGAGAGGAGAGAGTGAAAATCCCAAGGTATGCCCATAGAAAATGAATCCCGCGGCAATCAGTATAAAGATATAAAATGAGGTAGCTTTAACGAGTTTCAATTTTCAATCTATTGAAAACGGTGTATTCAGTCTAATCATTGAATCCGCAATACCGCTTTATAAATTGCCGTAAAACCGTTTGGATATAGTCCAACATCTCATCGGTAATGCCAAGGTAAACGCCAAGCCAAAAGACTCGTTCGGTGATTTCATTAGTAACCTCCAAACCCCCTGAGACCCGGTGATTGATATACTGATATGCAGGCTGACGAAGAAGATTCCCACCAAATAGAAACCGCGTATCGATTTTATGGTCATTCAGATACCGAACCATGTCATCCCGGGTAAACGGGGCGGCAGATCGAACCCCGACCGGGAAACCGAACCATGCCGGATCGGTGTTTTCCGTTGCATGAGGAAGCTGGAAATATTCCTGATATACGGAAAAAATTTGTTCCAACCGGTTAAAATTGTATTTTCTTTTTTTGATGAAATTCGGCAGTTTATTCAGTTGCGACAATCCCACCGCTGCCTGCATATCGGTTATTTTCAAATTGTACCCGATATTGGAAAAAATATACTTGTGGTCAAATCCGTGGGGCAGATCGCCCAATTGCCAGTTAAATCGTTTTCCACACGTGTTGTTTTTACCCGGCTCACACCAACAATCCTTACCCCAGTCCCGGAACGAGCAGATGAGTTTATGAAGTTGAGAGGAATTCGTTACCACGCAACCGCCCTCACCCATGGTGATATGATGGGCAGGATAAAAGCTAAACGTGGCTATATCTCCAAAAGAACCGACCAATTGACCTCCGTATGTAGAACCCAGAGCGTCGCAGCAGTCCTCAATAAACCAGAGGCGATGAATTTTTGTCATGCGGGAAATTCTGGAAAGATCAACCGGATTTCCCAGTGTATGTGCAACGAAAACAGCCTTTGTCTTGTCCGTGATTGCAGCGTCTAACCGGTCAGGATCTAAATTATAATTACCGGGTAAAACGTCCACAAAAACGGGAATAAGTCCATTTTGAATAATCGGGTTTACCGTCGTGGGAAATCCGGCCGCAACGGTGATCACCTCATCACCTTTGTGAAGTTGGCGATCTCCCAACATGGGAGATGTTAATGCGGTTAAAGCCAGCAAATTTGCAGAAGAACCGGAATTCACAAGACTGGCATGCCGGACACCCAATAACTTTGAGAACTTTTGCTCAAATTCTGAAGCGAATCTTCCCGATGTCAACCAGAAATCAAGGGCGGCATCCACGAGGTAGCGAATGTCCTCCGCGTCAAATACCCTGCCAGAAGTGTGGATCTGCGTTTTTCCGGGTATGAACGGTTTGACCGTATGTTCTTCACGGTAAAACATGGCGATTTGATCCAGTATGCGTTTTCGGTGTTCCAGGGATATCCCTAATTGTTAGATGTGACCAGAGCGTTGTATTTTTCGATTTGGGATTCAGAAAATTTCCTAATATCAGAAGACGAGGAGTGGGTATACCATTCAATCGTTTCACAGATCGCTGTTTCAAAATCCCAAACCGGCTTCCACCGTAGCATTCTTTTAGCCTTTGAATTATCCAGTGTCAATATGTTTGTTTCATGGAACGGTGGGTGGGTGTCCATGTTCTGCCAGCTTCCTGAACCGTAGTGGTGGATGACAGACATGACCACATCCTTCACTGATTTGACTTCACCTGAATCAGGTCCAAAATTCCATGCTCCGCTAAAAATATCAGGTTCATGATGTAATCGTTCAGCCAGTTTTAAACAGCCTGAAACCAGTTCAAATACGTGTTGCCAGGGTCGAACAGCACTTGGATTTCGAATCCCGATCGGCATCTTTTTTTCAAGGAACCGAATGCAGTCCGGGATCAGCCGATGGACCTGCCAATCACCTCCACCCAATACATTTCCGGCCCGGGCCGTTGATAGAGACTTCTTAAATGGATTATTTCTGTGTCCAAAAAAAGACTGTCGGTAGGCATGAGATACAATTTCTGCCGCCCCTTTGCTGGCACTATACGGGTCGAATCCACCCAAGGGATCACCCTCCCGATAAGCACTTACGGTATTTTGATTATCGTAACATTTATCAGACGTCACGATCACCACCGTCACGTTTTTTTGGATCAATCTGCAGCATTCCAGTATGTTCAGAGTTCCCATCACGTTGGTGTTAATGGTATTGAAAGGTTCCTGATATCCCAGACTAACAATGGGCTGTGCGGCGAGGTGGAAAATAATATCCGGCTGGGAATGGGTAAACGTATGCAATGTTGCTTCAAAATTTCGAATATCCTGTTGATGATGTTCAACTTCATTTTTGAGATGACACCTGACAAAGTGATCACGCTCCGTATGGGGTTCGAGAGATAGCCCGGTAATTTTTACTCCCATCCGCAACAACCACAAGGTCAGCCAGGACCCAATAAAGCCGGTGTGACCGGTGATCAAAACTTTTTTACCCCGGTAAAAAAATGTCAGATCAGTCATCAAAACAGAACCATGGTGCCGGAGTTTCAGACGCTAAAGTATTCAGGTAAAGATAATCACGATACGTATCCATCGCTGCCCAAAACCCGTCGTGATGATACAGCATTAGTTCCCCTGATTGTGCCAATTTACTCAATGGCGCATGCTCAAAAACACAGGATTCATCTCTGGAAAGGAGCTTAAAAACCTCACGGTTGAAGATCATAAATCCGCCGCTAATATTCGCCGTTGATCCGGATGACTTCGGTTTTTCCGTAAAGCTGATGATCCGGTCTCCCTCGGTTTTCAGCTCTCCCCAGCGGCTGGTGGGACTAACCCCGGTGATCGTACCCATCCGTCCGTGGGACTTATGAAATTCAAGCAATTTTCTAATATTGATATTGGAAACTCCATCTCCATAAGTCACCATCATAATATCATCGTCAATGTATTCTTCACATTGTTTGATCCGTGAACCGGTGAGATTATTTTCTCCGGTTTCCACCATGGTGATCCGCCAGCCCTGATCAGAATGGGGAGAATGAACCTCGATTTTTTTTCGAACCCCTAACTTGATTGTAAAATTTCCGGCGTACAAATCATAATTTAAAAAGTAATCGCGAATCGCATTTCCTTTATATCCCAGAGCCAAAACAAAATCTAAAAATCCATAATGAGCATAAATTTTCATAATATGCCACAGGATTGGTTTGCCTCCGATATTTACCATCGGTTTGGGTTTATACTCGGTTTCCTGTCGAAGCCGTGTTCCCTGACCTCCGCATAAAATAATTGTTTTCAATGCCATTTAATTCCCCGATATTTATCATTTTGGAATGATAGAAGATGCTTTTCCTGTGAAAAAAAATCATGTAAAAGTAACAATATTATGATGCTCCATGCAATACAGCTAAGTATAATCCCTGATTTGAGGAAAGGCGGAAAATAGTCAATGGAGATTGAATACTCCCCTTCAGTAAGGGGTATCCCCATAAATCCGAAATTAACCCGGTAGATGTGGCGTTTCGCGCCATTGACAGTGATCCTCCAGCCGGCATCGTATGGAATCGACAAGAAAAGGATCTTTGGATAGGAAAGCGCAAGCGTCCCCTCAATATGATTCTCTGAGAAGGATGCAATCATGAGAGTATCTTCCCGGAGAGAAAGGACATCAGTGAAGAAAATCTCTTCAGGATAATCCTGCATGGAGAATTCTGACCAATGAACATAATTTCCGCTGAAGTCGGATGAATCTGCATCAGAAATAATGCAATATTTCATGATGGCATTCTCTATTTCAACGGAAGTCTTCACGGAAAGCGCCCGTTCCGTGATCCACCGGCGGTAGGTGGAGCCAAGGGGGACACAAGCGGTATTTTTGTAAATGCCAATATTCTCAACAGTATGAATTTTTTCAAAATACTCTGGAATCGGATTTTTCAGCGCTTCGATGTAAAATCCATATTTTTGAGTTAATAAAGATAGAATTTTAGGGTGGTGAAGGGGACCGTCGATCCAAATTGTCGGCATGGGATCATGGATATTTATCAACCTCATTTTTGTTAAAAACCGCACATATCCCGGTTGATTAAAGGAGTGATATGAAGAAAAACCATAATAGCCCTGTACCTTTGCATCGTTCAAACCAGTCAGTGTGGGGCTGGAGTAATAATATTTTAGTATTCTGTAGAATGTGGTGTCGATCTCTCTAATGTACTGTATTGCATCGGGAGTATAGTCACGGTAATCGGCTCTGAGATTGAAGGTCGATCGATTCAAGCTCTCACGGCTGTTTACGGTGATATTGGTCATTGCAATTGCTTCAATGGTAAAGACGGATAGGAGTAAGAGTCCCCAGGTTATCCGTGATATTTTTTTAAAAAGGAGAAATAAAATTCCATACATAATGATAAACACCAGGATCAATATGATGATGGAATGGACCGCGTGTATTCTGGAGTATCCGGATACAGCCAGCAATGATCCGGACAGAACCACGACCGTTATCAAAAATATTCTGGTACTCAAAGCTCCATTTCGAATCATATTTTCGACTGATATTGCGCTGGCAATGATAATCAGAATCGAAATGAGAAATGAAAAGGTACGATAATAGTCTCCGCTGAATAGCCAGATTGCATAACGGAAGTAGGGAAAAATTACCGGAAGAATTATGATAATACTGATTAATAATGCTGGTTTTCTATATTTAGGTATAATTAAAATTTGAGGGGCAGAAATAAGGCTGATCAATCCACAATACACCATTGGAGACTCAAGATAGTTTTCCCAGCCGGTATAGGCAAACCCAGATTGAAGAATATCATTTGAAAACAGGCGGGAAATAAAGGACATAAACTGAAACCAGGAAACCGGCTTAAAAACCGGCTGACCAGAAAAATAATCAATCATTGAAGCAGTACCGGCTACCCGCGAGCTATGCCACATCTGATCAAGATTGGGGAGAAGCAGTATCCCCATTGCAGCTGCGCCTAAAATTGCATAACCCGCCAGACCCGCCAGGTGTCTCACAAGCCATCGAAAGGATTGTTTCCCTCCGTTTCTCACTATGGCGTAACTAAAAATAAAAATGCCATAAAAATACAGATTAAATGGCTGGTATGCAGCAATCAGGGCAAAGGGCAGAAGTATCCAACCCCATTTTTTTTCCTGAAGAAATTTTTCGTATGCCCACAGAAGTAATGAGGCGTAAACGGCTTCGGTAGAAAAAATATACCAGCTTCCTCCCAGAATCATATAACTGCAAAAGGTAAACGCCAATGCGCCAATAATCCTTGCAATTCCCCTTATATGCAGTTTTTTTAAAAAATGGTAAAATAATAATCCCCCAATGAAGATTTTCAGCAATTCAATAAAAATAATACCCAGATGGAGATAATTCTGACCCAGGAGAATTAAAATATCCTCAAATGGATTACCCAGAGAAAGGGGGAAAATATTCTGACCCATCCCCTGCGAAAATGACCAGAAGGGTAACCCGATTTCATGGATATACCGACTGAGTAAAATCCAGTGTGGATATGAATAATTAATAGTATCCGAACCAATATCCACGAACAGGTACAATTGATGAAGGGTAATAAACTCCCAAAAAACCACAATAGAGATGAACGCTTGTATCGTTAAAAAAACTCGAAGGGTCACCCTGTCATTAAATGAAACAGGGAGATCAGAAAAGAAAGAGGAGTTAAATGTTTTCACAACCGTTCTTTTTAGCTAACGGGCACCACCTGTGCCAAAAAATTCTGCGGGTGAAAAATCCGGTTGTAATTTTTTCACGTAGTCTATATCTTTTTGAGCAAGGTTATCCAGTTTTAATTTCAGGTAGATTTTTGCCCGTCCGATCACAGGCGAAAGATAGAGTGGATTTAATTCTATTGCACGGTTAAAATCATGAATTGCCCGTTCCAGTTGATCGAGATCAAGGTAGATTTGTCCCCGGTTATTAAATGCGAACTCAAGTTGATCATTTAATTCAATAGCAGTGTCAAAGCAGTCCAGTGCTTCAGTAATTTTTCCCATTCGATAATAATTCAGCCCTTTATTATTATAGGCTTTATCATTCTTTGGATCATTTGCGATGACGAAATCGAAATCTGCCTTTGCTTTGATCGGTTGACCCAGATTGCCAAATATGATTCCCCTGTTGTTATAAGCTTCAAAATAGACTGGTTTAATATTAATAGCATGTGTATAATCCGCAATCGCTTTCTGAAAATCCCCCAATTGAAAAAGGGATGATCCACGGTTATAATATGACGCCTCGTCATCCGGATTCAGCAGGATAGAATGGTCGAAATTAATAACAGCTTCCTCATATCTGCCCTCTTCTGCGAGTGCTGTTCCCAATAATTTATAGCTTCTGGCGTGGGTAGGTGATTCTTTTACACACGCTTCTGCGAATGTCAATTTATCGGCATATAACTGACTTCTGCTGTTTGTGAGACCGATAAAAATCAACAATGTGATCACACCGGTAACCACCGGGAGTACCGTATTCACTTTCAATGAGATTTTTCGAACTGAGATTGTGGAGACCATGATCAGTAGCCCAATCAATGGCAGGTATAGCCTGTGTTCGTAATATTCTCCGATTTTATCGATGGAACTCCAAAGGGATGGAATAATCAGAAATAATATGTACCAGACCAAACCAAACAGGAATAATCGTCTTCGATACACACCGAAATAGAGCACGATCGATATAAAGAAAATAATCACCCACAGGTAAGGAAAAACAGGGGTGTCGGTTGTTGTAGGTAGGAGCGCTTGACGGAACGGGAAGATCATCTTTCCGGTATTAAAAATCCATGCCTGAAAAAAACGGATGATACTGGCTCCCGGATGACTAAAATCGGTCACTGAGAACTCGTTTACCAATGATCTTTGAATGATGAACCAGACGCCTGTCAGAATTCCCCATGCAGCTAAAATCCACCTGGAAACTCTGCGATTAAAATAATCAGATAACATGGCATATAAGAATACAGGGATGATTATGGCATTCTCCTTTGTGAATAAGGCACAGCCATAGGTCAGCAGATGCGCATAAAACCAGGACCGGTTGTGGGTTTTGCGGAACTGAAACAAGATGAGAATTGTCCCGATAGTGAAAATTGCCAGCAGGGAGTCATTCCGACCCGGAATCCAGGCAATAGTTTGAATGTTAACGGGATGAACGAGAAAGATCAGACTTAAAAAAAAAGATGTGAATTTTGAGATATCCAGACGAAGCAGTAACTGAAACAACATAATAGAAGCGATGATATGGAAAGTCAGATTTGTGAGATGAAATGGGAGGGGGGAGCCAGACCCTGTGAGGGCATCCGGGAAGAATGAGAGAAATAACACAGGTCTGTAAAATCCTGCGATTGAAGTCGTGAAAACAGAGAGGATATTTTTAAATTGCATAAACCACCGAAGATTATCCAAGTATAAATAATTGTCGTCGAGCGGAGAAAATCCAAAATTTAACGTGTGGAGATACAGGGTGATCCCAAATAAACACAACCAAAGTGAGGGACTATTTGAGGTGAGAAAAATGTTGTTGAATATTTGGGAGACGTGGGATTTATCCATTTGAGCGAATCAGTTTCCTCAATAAATATGTTAAAGCGGTTATCACGGTGCCAATACCATACTCCAAACTTCGTTTAAAATTGATACTGGATGCTTCCTGAAAATATCGAACGGGTACGGGTATCTCGCCAATAATAAATCCTTTCTCCACAATTTTAAATAGTGCCTGGGAGTCGAAAACAAAATCGTTTGAAAAGGTTTTATATTCGATGGCTTCAAGTACATTCCGGCGATAAGCGCGCATACCGGTATGCCATTCTGAAAGATTTTGACCCGTGACGATATTTTCGAATATTGACAGGGCGCGGTTTGCGAGATATTTATAGACAGGCATCCCTCCGCGTAATGTTTCTTTTCGCGATCGAATTCTGGAACCGAGGACCACATCGAAATAACCATCGCGAATCAGCCCGACAAAGTAACTGATCAGTCTGGCATCATACTGATAGTCTGGATGGAGCATGATGATAATATCCGCTCCTCTTTCTAAGGCAATAGAATAGCAGGTCTTCTGATTGCCACCGTACCCAAGATTGAATTTGTGCCCGTAAACAAACATGCCCAGATCATGCGCCAGTTTAACTGTATTATCATTACTGCAATCATCTACAAGGATGATCTCATCCACAATATCCCTGGGGATATCATCAAAAGTCATTTTAAGAGTTCCTTCTGCATTATAAGCGGGCAGAACAACAGACACCTTTAGTTTTTTTTCATGATGAGTTTTCATTGGATTTCCAACCTGTTGAAGTGTTCACGGATTATTGATAAAGTCATAAAGTATCACTGTAATATGGGATTAAATTAAAAGTTATTTAGTAATAAAATAGAATTGAATGACAGAGTAAAATCATGTTTTTCCTAAACATAGAGATCTTCAACTTCACTGACCTATTCATAAGTGTATTATTATTCGGTTGAAATTGGAATCTATTAATTGATACATACAGCATGAATGAGCGGATTTAAAGGATTACAAGAAGATATGCCGTAAAGTTCAACCGGTATCGAGGAGAATAAAATCCTGCAATGTCACCTATTTAAGGATGACAAACCAATATTTAATTCGAACCATAGACGAATATTTTATCTCCACCATTCTATACCGGAAATTTTCAGTATGTGCTATTTTGATAGCCTCATTTTTCTACCCAGAACAAGAAATTTCATAAACTCAATGACGAGCGCCATGATCGAAACAAATGTCAACCTTACGGAATAGCGTTTGCCGTCGAAGTTGATTTGATGATTATGCTTCAACCGGACTAATCTCATTTGAATAATGAATTTTGAATTATAATTTATCAGGAGATCTTCAAAGGATAGCCCATCCGAAGCATGGTCTAACTCCTGCAATAATCGAATTCTGATCGCAGTGACACTTGTGTTAATAAAAGCAAAATAACAATATGACAAAAATGAGTAAGTCAGAATGTCTACAATCAGGATAGAGAAAAAATCCGCAGTCGACTGAAAGTATGGGGGATGCATACATGAAAGCGATATCA
The DNA here is from genome assembly GCA_964409335.1 of uncultured bacterium. GTDB lineage: Bacteria > Fidelibacterota > Marinisomatia > SCGC-AAA003-L08 > JACNLC01 > JABMOW01. The sequence goes on along the minus strand of CAYPCW010000016.1, from coordinate 38,728 downwards.
GAAGGACAAACAAAAATCCGGTAACAAAACCAAGAATAATTGATTTAAAATATCCGGTATGATGGATGTAGCGGACACTCAATATCTGAATGAGAATATTCAACCCCAGCGCAAAAACAGATTGGAAACTATACACGAGGAATGTCATCCTTTTACACTATCCTGTTTCATGAGTTTTATCAGAAATAAAAATAATTTTAAAATGGATTTTCCTTTCTTTGAGATGGAATATCGTCCGTTTTCCAAAACCGCTAATTTTTCAATGACAAGATACTCAATACGGTTTTTAAAAAACACTTCATCCGGCATGAGGTCAACCAGTTCTTCGACGGTCATGCCCTTGTTGTGGGAATTCCATATATTAAGAACAATAAAAAGCGATGGACTATCATCCTCAAAACCATGGTAGATAAAACAATACGTAAAGGTCCAGGCCAGATAGAGGAGGAAAATTCGGAGGATATCCCACATCGAATGTAACCCGAACCATTCAATTTTGCTGGCTTCATAATTATTCAGTAATACCGCAGTACCAGCGATAAAAGTCATAAAAAAAATGATCAGAATTGCCCTAACCGGACTTTTAGGATGTCTGATCCTCCATAAAATCAGATGCATCAAAAATGCGGTAAGAAATAGGCTGATACAGGTAATTAACACATTCAAGGCAGACTCATAAATTTAAATTTTGTATGTTTTCATTAGCAGGGAATTCTGATATGTTATTTTAAATACATTCTGACCGGTTTGTGATTATATTTTTCCCGGTTAACAATTAACATATCAAAGATCAATCTCACAAAAGAAACACAAACTTCCCAGAAATTTTTTAATTTGACGGCTGAACTTCCATCCGTGCCTCGTTCCATGAAGGATGGATATTCATGATATGTACAACCGGTTCGCAATAATTTTACGGTCACTTCTGCAACAATAGCAAACCTTGTGGATTTCAGGTCAAGTTGTTTCAACTTGTCCATGGGATAAACACATGCTGCGTTAATGTATTGGATATGGATGTTGAAAAATAGGACATACATCAAATCATAGACAATTGAAAGTATATTTCGAAATCTGCTTCGCTTTTCTTTATTTAGATAATATATCGATGTAATTTCAGCCTGATTCATGTGTTTAAAAAGAGTAGATATACCATCTTCTGACAGATCCCCATCACCCCCGACAATTAAAAATTTATCTCCTACCCCAACCTTTAATGCCGATTTCAGACTCACCCCGATACCTAAATTTTTTCCATGACTAATGCATCGAATAAAGGCGTGCTCGGTTACCAATTCCGTGATAATATCTTGAGTCCGGTCAGTGCTGCCATCATTGATAATAATAACATCCAAATCAACATTATGTTTTTTTGCAGATTGAATGAGACTCTCGACTGTGTTTCTGATGTAGGCTTCCTCATTAAATGCAGGCACCATGACTGTGACCATTAAAACATCTCCGTTTATCTAATTAAGTAAGAAAGATCGCATTTTTGACCTGTGACTTATGATTTTTTATCCAACACATTTTCGCAATCTCATAGTAAAGACATATTGATTAAGGTGCGAGTCCGTCCACCATTTTTCAAGTCAATGATAGCGTCGTTTATTTCATTCAGGCAGTATTCATTTGTTACCATTCCCGATAATGGTAATTTTTTCGATAAAAACCATTCCGCATATTTTGGAATATCCGCATCGGTATTGGTCTCACCGCCAAATGAGCCGACAATTCTTCTACCATAAATCAGATCTATCGGGTCAATTGAGATGGTCTGATCTTTTGGTAAATTTCCCGCGAGGATACATTTTCCACCATTTGGTTTTACAGATTTAAATGCGAATTCCATAGATTGTTTTCTGCCAGCAGCTTCGATTGAAAAATCCACTCCCACGCCATTCGTTAGTTTTTGTATCTCATGTATGACATCCTGATATAGTGGATTTATTGAATGAGTTGCGCCGGTAAGTGTTGCATTTATCAGTTTATCCTCCACAACATCAACCGCGATGATAAGACCTGCTCCGGAAATGATCGCAGCTAATAATGCGCTAAATCCGATTCCACCCAAACCGAAAATCGCAATTGAATTACCCGGCTGCAATTTCGCATTATTCAATACGATGCCTGCTCCGGTGGGTAATGCACATCCCAGCAGAGCAGCTTCCCGTAGTGGCATACTGTCAGGGATCACGGTCAGACGGTTTTCACTGATGATGGTTGATTTCATAAACGTACTGATAGATCCGGAATTTACTTTCCCAATGGGGCTTTGATACACCGTAGAGGTAACATTTAATCCGGTTCCCTTAAGCCAGGAGAGGACGACATGGTCTCCGGGACGGACTTTTGTGACATCCTGACTGGTATCGATGACTATTCCCGAACCTTCGTGACCCAGAGTGTGAGGGAGAAATTTATCCTCACCCTTCAGTCCGTCAATCTCATTAATTTGAGACCGGCAAACACCGCTATAGGCGATATCGATCAATACCTGCCCTGGGATAAGTTTTGGAAAATCCAGGTTCAAAAGAACCAGAGGTTTATGAATATTTACCAATACAGCCGCAAGAGTGTTCATTAGTTTAGCTAATAAAATCACCGAGGGAAAGCGAATGAAACATGGAGAGATCCCCGATTAACTCATCAATAGCATTTAGATTTTCACCATTCAGTACTAGTTCAAGCGCTTTCAGATTATCTTTCAATTGGATCGTTGATCTCATCCCGAGTAAAACGGACGATACCGCTTTCTGGTGATGTATCCAGGATATTGCCATGGTTTGTAGATTAGTACCCAGTTTTTCATGAGCATATTTGTTCAGGTTTTGAAGCAAATCCTGTATCTTGGGGGTAAGGTCATTGCGGATACCATCACTCAAATGTGCCCTGGTAATATAATCGGTCGTACAATTATTGATTTTCAGGTACTTATCTGATAAAATTCCCCTGCCGATAGCACCATAGACGATAACCCCCATTTTATGTGCCCGACAAAAGGGAAGAATATCTTTCTCAATATTGCGTTTTAACAAATTATAAGGCATTTGAATGGAGGAAAATCCATTTGATTTTAGGCTGTTTGCGATTGAAAATGAGACCTTCATTTGTTCAAAATTAAAATTGGAGCAGCCGCTATAACGGATTTTCCCTTCGTATACTAACTCATCAAATGCGCTTAACGATTCGTCTAAGGGAGTCACCGGATCAAAATGATGAAGTTGATATAAATCAATATAATCAGTATTTAACCTTTTCAGACTATTTTCAACTTTTTCCCTGATTTTCTCTTTTTTCCCTATTCCTGCTACGTCTTCACCTTTATTTAACCCGGCTTTTGATGCGATAATCCATTTATGTCTGCATTTAGATGTTGCTTTGGAAACGAAAGTCTCTGATAGACCGCCGGAGTACACATCAGCAGTATCAATGAAATTAATTCCAAGGTCTAAAGCACAATCAAGCATTTTTATCGTCTGATACTCATCGAGTAAATAACCGAAAATATTGCCTCCCATACCAATGGGTGAAATCCGGAGGTCAGTTTTTCCCAGTGTATGGTATTTCAAGATTTTTTAAAATTGTTAAAATTTGAAATGAGTGTCCATTGGTCCTGAATAGAAAGTCCGCCGTCAACTGTCAAAACTTCTCCGGTAATGAAGGCAGCCAACCGGGAACTTAAAAAAAGTGCTGCATGTGCGATATCTACAGATCGGCCAATGTGTTGAACCGGATGACAGAATTCAGCCATCATCCGGTAACCGGAATTTTCTTTGCTCATAAAATAATCAATATGCTCGTCTTGGATAATAAAGCCGGGACGGATCGCATTTACACGGATTCCCTTTGCGCCTCCTGCCACTGCGAGATACCGGGTCAAATTCTCTAAACCTGCTTTTGCAATGTGGTACGATGCCGATTCATTACAAACCGTAGTAGAAGATACGCTCGATATATTTATAATAGAATAGTCAATATCTGATTTTTGAACAAAATCGATAAATGCTCTGGAAAGAAATAATGGTGCTTTCAGCGAAATATTGACTGTAGCATTCCAATTTTCATCTGATTCCTCTGTGAGGGATGTCCTTTTTCCTGCACGAGCATTATTGATGAGGGTATCGATATGATTATATTTATGAATAAGCAGTGTGATCATATTGTCGATCTGTCCCGGATCATTCAAATCAATTTGAAAATACTCGCAATGATATCCGGTCGATCTTATCTCTGATGCCGTTTTTATGCCTGAATCCCGATCAATATCCGCAATGATAATCGCAGCCCCATTTTCTGCGAAAACATTTGCAATCGTCTTACCGATACCTCTTGCAGCGCCGGTGATCAGAACTGTTTTTCCTTTACAATCAATATTCATTTAAATCAATCGTTCCCAATTTGAAACATGATCGGTGTACCACGGGGTAAAGTGATTCGTAATGTGATCAGATGTATCAAATTCTCTGAAAAACTTTTGCCCTTTAGTCGCAAAAATAAATCCGTCCATATCTTGAAATTCCTTCTCCATCTCTTCGAGGTGATGGTTTGGGTGTTTCCAAATTAAATACGGTTTGGAACTCATAATTGCCAGATTGCAGGGTCCGCTGGACATCCCCATAAATCCAGCAGACTGTTGAATGATTGCAAAATCAAGGCTTAAATCTCCGCCAAAGTCCTTAGTGACAACGGTGTTAGGGAGTTTTCTTATATTATCTTTAATTTTATCCGATCCGATAAGTACAAATATAACGGGTATTTCTTTCTGGTGACAATCCTTAAAAAAAACAGCCCATGCATTCTGATTTGCGTTACTTTGAGGGTCCAGTGGATTCGATTTAAGATGAACCGCTATTGGAACTTTACCGTCAAGCCAACACCTCATCCAGGAATTTGCCCTTTGAATCTCAGGTTCAGGGGATAAAAGATTGATGATCCGGCCGGTTTGTTTCCATAACTGTTGTACTTCAAGAGTACTGCCTGTGTAACTAGAATTTTGAATTATATCCGTCTTTGGCCAGGTTAGTTTTTCCCCTTTTATCCAATCCCGCCAGGGTAATTCATGATTTAAAAAGTGCCTGGTTTTTATTGCGGGATTTAGATTTGCAATAATTTCCCAGTGTTTGAGGGATTTATTTCTATCGGTCGACCCAAAATACAGGTCGACAGTTGCAACCTGACTGATCAGACAAAATTGTAACAGTTCTTCCTGAAAAATAATAAATGATCCTAAACGATCATCCGTTTTTGAAAAATCCCAGATCGCAGTCAAAGTCATATTATTCATAGTATGAACAGGCACTCATTATTTTATCTTTAAAAGCTGCTTGCAATTTTTGATGACATTTTCTGCCGTGAATCCAAGATATTTATAATGGTCCTCAATTTTCCCGTATCCATGAACAAATTCATTCGGAATTGTGATGAAAGTTGAAGATATGTTTTTAAGGTTACAAATGGCTCTCATGACCTCATCTGAAGCCCCGCCATACATTGCGTGCTCTTCAATAACGACTACTTTTCCCGTTTTTTGAGCGCTATCCGATATCGACTGATAATCGAAGGGTTTGATAGTATGGACATACAACAACTCATAATTGATTCCGATCTTTTTTAGTCCCTTCTCACACTGCATCACCGATTTTAGCTGGGATCCGATTGCAACTATGGTAATGTCATTCCCATCTCTCAGTTTAATGGCTTTTCCCAGTTCAATATTTTCATCGGGAATAGGAAACTCATGTTTGACTTCCGGGAGCCTAAAATAAGTGAGAAATGAATTTTGATATGTGTCATGAAACAACCGGATAAACTCATTGGGCATAGCAGGACTAATAATTTGAGTTCTGGGCAATGACTTTATCAAAGCAATATCGTTATAACAATAATGACTGACACCGAGTCCCGAGTAATCAAACGCACTCCCCACAGAGATAAAATTGCCACCAAGTTTCTGGTAACAGAAATCCAATTTTATTTGTTCAAATCCGCGTTCAACGATAAATGGGGTGATGGTGTGTACGACGGGATAAAACCCTGAAAGGGCTAAACCGGCTGCGATACCAATAATTGTCGGTTCGCATATCCCGACATTGTAAAACCGGCCGGGACATGCTTTTGCATAAGGTTGTAGTGCAAAATGACTGATATCACCCACCAAAACGACTAATCGTTCATTGATTAATCCCACATTCAGCATCTCGTTTGTGAATGTCTGTCTCATCGATCCAACTCCTGAATGATGTCATTCAATTCAGAAGGATTAGGGATTTTGTGATGCCAGATTCCGTGTGATTCCAGAAAACTGACACCTTTACCTTTCACTGTATTGGCAATAATCACCGTCGGTTTAAGGTCGCGATGAGTCTTAAAAGATTGAAATGCAGCGTCAATCCCGGATTCGTTGTGACCGTCAATAGTTAAGACATTCCATCCAAAGGAGCGCCATTGCTCAATGATATTTGGGTGGGGTAGTATTTGTGCGGCAGAACCATTAGAATCGACAATACAACACAAATTATTTAACTTTAAATTCTGTGCAACCAGTGCGGATTCCCAAATCGTGCCTTCATGACATTCTCCGTCACCGACCAGCACATAAATAAGATTTTTCTTCTCCTGAATTTTGTGTGCCAGTGCAATTCCAACGGCAATAGGCAGCCCGTGTCCTAGTGAACCGGTAGAGGCTTCAACTCCGGGAACTTTTGTGCGGTCTGGGTGTCCTCCCAGTATTCCTTCGAATTTGCCATAATTGTCCAGGTCCCGTTGACTGATAAACCCAAATTTTTCGAGTACAACATACAGGGCCATGCATCCATGCCCTTTGCTCAGCACAAAGTAATCTCTTTGATCCCACTCTGGATCTTTTGCATCAAATTTCAGATGATTAGAATATAATACGTCAATCAGGTCAACGATCGAAAATGAACTTGGGATGTGACCTTCACCTCCATTTGTAATGGTTTCGACTATTTTTTTTCGAAGTATTTTATTCATACTAATTTTTCATTAATTTTGAAAAAAACATAGTCCCTGTCCGCCGTCGACGGTGATTGCAGAACCGACGATAAAAGAAGCGTGATCCGAGCACAGAAACGTAACGATTTTTCCTATTTCATCAGGTTCTCCAAATCTTCCGATTGACATTCTTTCTTTCAGATATTTTTCCACATGTTCCGGGCGTGATTTTCGGGCATTATCCCAATATCCTCCCTCTGTAAATACGGCGCCGGGAAGGACGGCTGTAACATTTATTCCCTCTGGGGCCAGGTATTTGCCTAGACTTCGTGAATAGGCAGTTAACGCCGCCTTTATGGAACAATAGGGCGTTGTTCCCTGATTCTCAAGTGCTGCGATGGATGAAATGTGAATGATTTTGCCCCATCTCTTTTCCTTCATATTTGGGATTGCCAACAGATTTATTTCAATTGCAATCTCTAAATTAAAACGATATACTTTTTGCCAGGCTCCAATAGAGCACATAGGGTCGGTAATTCCCAATGTACCGCCGATATTATGGATGATTATATCCGGGGTCCCGAATTGGGTACAAACAGCGGTAAACATTTTTGATGGACTGTCAGGCGACATCAAGTCATAGACAAAACCCATATGGTTTTTGCCATATTCTGCCCTGAACGAATCAAGGTCCTGACCGGTTCTGGATACAAGAGCGACATCTACTCCCTCTTCAGACAGGCAGCGTGCAATAGACCGTCCCAAACCTCTTCCGGCGCCGGTGACCAGTGCTCTTTTTCCACTGATTAAAAGATCCATGATATCCTCATACGCTATTAATTAAAGCTTATATTTTTGTTACTAAATTAAATTTAATGGGATGATGATGTGTTTGAAATTAAGTTCTATCATCTTGGGGATGATCTTCCTTACGGCTTCTGATGAGTTTATCGCCGTAAGAATTACCGCCGCACTTTCTAAGTTATTTGCCATTTTAGAACGAATAATTTTTACCGGGACATTCAGATAATATTTCCCAATTTTCGAGGGATCGTCATCAATAATAGCCTCGAGACAGGATAAGCCGTTTCTAAGATGGTAATCCAAAACCGGTAACATCAAGGCGGCACCATAACCGAAAATCGGTTCTTGTTCGAGACATCTCAATCGATTTGAGGTGATCTCCATCGACTGTTTAAATAATGCGTATTGATCAAGGATGTAAGATTCCTTGAGCAGATTGTTGTTTTCATGGGTATATTTCCGGTTAATCCCTGCGGACTGTTTTTTTTTGAATGCGATCATCAGCGAATTCCAATGATAAGGATTGATCTGAGAATCAATCAAATCTCCTCCTAATTCCGTCAAAAGATACTGTATTGATCGCAATGAAAAATAATTATAATGCTGATGAAATATCTGATCAAAATGAGCATCACGGATCATTCCCTCAAGTCCGGGGAATTGAAAAAAGTAAAGTGTATCTTCATTACCGGCATTCAATGCTTTTAAAAGAAATAATTTGGGATCGCTTATATGCTCAAGAGTGTGGCTGCAGAGGAAACACTCAATTTGGTTTTCAATCATATCAAAATCAATATTCTCAAAAAAATCCCCAATTTGAGTAAGGGTAGACCCGTTAACATCTTCCTTTCCGGACCTTATCACCGGATCGTTCCCGTATAAATGTGTGGATCGTTTTGAAAATTGTCTGATCAGATACCCATCATTAGAGCCGATATCGAATATACTTTCTAATGTTCTGTCTGGCAGGTGATGGTTTACAAAACCTGTAAAACATTCAATAGCGGTCTTCGCAGACGCACTGGAAGAAGTCCTGGTAACATATTCATCGGAATACAACAGTTCCGCGGGAATGATGTACTTCAACTGTCCAAGACCACAATGCCTGCATACATGAAATTCCTGATCCAAATACCCCGTTCCAATTGTATTTTTAAATGGTATGTATATCTCGGTAAGCGGAAAATCGGGAAGTTCGATCAGTGCATCATTTAAGGGTGTTGAGCAAAGGACACAGTTGTTTCTCACGGTGAAATAGACATGATTATATTTGTCAACGAGATTCAACGGAATAGTTCCCTAAAATGGACCTTTAAACCAGTCGCCGGGGACATCATGAGGGACATTTTTTCGATCGATTAATGCATATCCATCTAACTTTTTTCCCATCATTTTTGAGACCACATTAATGATATCCTCTGACCGTTTATAAAAATGTTTTGTTAACGACGGACTTGTGGGAGTTGGAATATCGGGTAGTCCAAGTCTTTCAGGTTTGGACTTCAATACCGACCAGCGATGCTGACATACTTCCGCAATGATTTCCGATGAAACTGATCCATTTTGCACTCCCGTATCTAAGGCAAGAATTCTCCCCGTTTTTTCCACAGATTGATAAATTGCATCCCAGTCCATGGGTTTAATTGATCGGAGGTCAATTAAATCGCAGGTGATTCCAAATTTATTAAGAATCTCAAGCGCATGAATCGCTTCTATGGTCATATAAGACATGGAAACGATTGTTAAGTCTGATCCATCTGAGATTTTTCGGGCTTTCCCGATCTTAATTCGATAATCTCCTTCAGGGACATCGCCTTCAAGGTTATGGAGCCAGCGATGTTCGATAAAAATCACAGGATTGTCATCAAATATACTGGATAAAAGGAGTCCCTTGGCGTCGCTGGCGGTGGTCGGCATTACGACTTTTAATCCGGGGATATGTGCGAAAAGTGCCTGTAAGTTTTGTGAGTGGGTTGGTCCCTGCCCCCAGCCCCTACCGGTGATCAACCGAATAGTGACAGGAACACGATGTTGCCCCCCAAACATAAAATAAAATTTCGCCGCATTATTGATGATCTGATCCAATGACAGCAGGCTGAAATCCAGTCTCTGGTGGGTCATCACGGGCCGAATACCGTTCAGGGAAGCGCCAATTGCGATCCCGGTCATGGCATTTTCAGACGCCGGGATATCGAATACCCGATCACCGCCGAATTTTTCTTTCAAACCCAGAGTAGTTCCAAATACGCCTTTTGGGTCATCAACACCCAAACCAAAGCAAATTACATTTTGATCAATTTGCATCGCAGTAACGAATGCCTCGTTAATCGCTTCGTAGAATTTAATTTTTCTCATACCCAGGCTTATTTCTATCAGCATAAACACTGTTATGAATACTTTTAAATTCAGGAAAATCAGATCCATGAGCAAATGCAAAAGCCCGGGTCACTTCATTCGTTATTTGGTATTTTATACCGTTAATTTCTGAAGGGATGGCGATGTTCTGGTCAATCAGATGCTTTTCAAAATATTGTACAGGATCCTTTTTCTTCCATTCCAAAAATTCAGATTCGGATCGGTATCCAAGATCATTATCAAAAAACGGCCCGCAATGTTCTCTCCAGCGATATGTGGAAAATTCCAAAAAACGGGGATGTTGTGTTTCCCGGATACTTCTAACGGCGCGTCTGGATTTTTCGAATACTTCCCAGGGGTCGTTCCCGTTGCCATGATCAACCGTGATCCCGATACCCTGAACCATCTTGTATATTTTTCGGCCAACCGGTTGTCTTACCGATAGTGGGGAATATACTGAATATAGATTATTTTCACAGATAAACAGTACTGGTAAATTTTTTGTAACGGCGACATTTATCGTTTCATACGCAACACCTTCTTCTATGGCCGCATCGCCGAAAAATGCGCAAGTCACCTGATGTGTTTTATTTAACTTTACTGATAATGCAACGCCGGCAGCGAGGGGAATCGTCCCGCCAACAATTGAGGTAGAACCCAAAAATCCCACGCGTTTATCAATGAGATGCATCGAACCTCCCCGTCCCATGGAACACCCCGTTGATTTACCGAAAATCTCAGAGATCATCCCGTTTAGGTCTCCCCCTTTAGCAATGTAATGTGCATGTGACCGGTGTGAACTAAAAACAAAATCCTGAATTTCCAATGCCTGACACACACCTGCGGCGACACCCTCCTGACCGGTTGACAAATGTGTGGGACATCTCATTTCCCAGTCTGTATATTTTTTGGCGATGGTTTCCTCGATAATCCTGATTTTAAGCAGTTTTTTGAAAAGTTCAATTTTCAGTGTGTTATCCATTCTCAATATTTTTTACATCGGGTCTTGTGGGATAAACCAAAAATAATCGCCTTGATAACCGTAATCTGCAAATAATGCCTTCCATTCATCCACATGAAGGATAGTCCTGCCAGTTAGGTTCCAGGCAAACATAATCTCTTTTTCCTGATCGTTTCGATAGGCATCAACGGTAACAAAACAGCCTCTCCTGCTCACTCTTTGGATTTCTGCAAGAGCTTTTCCACATTCATGATATTCCAAATTATGGACTGTATTCACGGAGATGACGACATCAAATGAATCATCGTCGAATGGTAATTCCACTGCGTTGGCCTTACAAATGTGAGACTTCATAGTTTCTAATGCATTATCAACGGCATAATGAGAAATATCTATCCCTTTAACGGTGATCCCGGGGATAAGCTCACATAGATCATACATAAAAAAACCTTTTGCGCAACCGACATCCAAAACGGATGAATTTTTGTCCAGATGAAAGTGGCGTTGCAGGGTTGGGATTACCGGTTGCCAAAATCGAGGGTTATATGAAAATCCGCCATACCCATATTGCCGGTCACCATCGAAGAAATCTTTGCCGAATTTTCGTGCGATGAGTCTGACTTCTTCAGTTTTTGATTCCATCCGTGCATGGATATCCCGTTTGGTTTTTGGATAATTTATGAGTAAATCAATTTCTTGTCCCATGTAAATCACCTTTGCATCTGGTTAGTAACAACTGATTTCATCATTTTGAGATTATAGTATTTATCTTCATTTTTGAGGATACCTCGATTATAGGTACTGATAACATCCGAGATTCCGTCAGCGACTGTGAATAATGGAAGGAATCCGGTAGCCTTGAGTTTGTCGGAATTCAGTCGGTAAGACCGGGGATCGTTGGATTCAGTGACTACGATTTCTGAGGGAATTCTATCAGATATTTGATGCGCAATTTGTAAAATAGAAAAATTCTCAAATCCCGCGTTATAAATCCCGGTATGATCTTGTCCCACTCTCAGAAAATGGTGGTATACGCGAACAAGATCATTAATATGTATATTTGGCCTGGTTTGATCTCCGCCAAAAACCGTGATCTTATGTTGTGTCAACGCCTGCATGGTTAACATATTTACAGAAAGGTCAAGGCGCATTCTGGGAGAATATCCACACACGGTTGCAGGCCGGATACACTGCACGATAATGTCATCCCGATAACTCATTAACACCCGCTCACTAATCATTTTGGTTTTATTATAATCTGTCAGGGGAACGAGGGAGAGTTCTTCTGTTACATTTTCTTCCATTTTAACACCATATACGCTCCCGGAACTTGCATAAATAAACTGAGTAACCCCTGAAGCGATTGCCTGCTCAACCAGCAATTTAGTTGCCAGAACATTCACCTCCCAGGTTAATTTTGAATCCAGATCACCTGATGGATCGTTTGCAATATTAGCCAGATGGATAACACAATCTACACCCTCCATTGGAATTTCGCCGACATTTCGAACATCTTCTTTAATCAGGGTCAGGTGAGCATGCTCATTCAGAAAATTTCCAAACCACATCGTATCCACGACGGTGACGCTATTCGCTTTTTCGAGAAGGGATTGTACAAGTAACGTTCCCACGTATCCACATCCCCCGGTAACCAAAATATGCATTAGCCGACCTTTCTAGCGTTTATGAACATAATCCTGTTTTTCAGTAATCAATAGATCTAAATTGGATTTTACCCAGGTGATGGTTTTATTTAACCCGGAATTAAGATCGATTTCCGGCGTCCAGTTTAATTGTTGTTTTGCATACTCGCAATTTAAAAGATAAGCATTATCTTTTCCCTGTCGTTCATTGGCAATCTGTACTTCGTGCTCAAATGAAATTCCCATTTTGACGGCAATCAATTTCACTAAATCCCGAATGGATATCGTTTCATCAGTAGAAAAATGGAATATGTCTCCCGGGTTTCCTGTCAGAGCGGCTTGTAACGTACCCCGACAGACGTCCACTACGTGTATAAATGACCGCACAGATTGTCCACCTCCGTGTAGTTGGAGTTTTTGTCCCCTTATGAAAAATAAAATTGATCTCGGAATAATACGATACAGTTGCTGACCGGGGCCATATACATTCGCGGACCGGGTCATTATTACCGGAAAATTATATGTTTTAAAAAAAGCATGTAGACTCATATCCGCCGCAGCTCTCGAAACAGCATAGGGCGTACTGGGATGATAATCATAATTTTCAGATATGTAACCGGAACAGTTCCCATACACCTCAGGTGTCGAAATATGAATATATTTTTCAAGATAATCACGTTGCCTTAACTGGTCATGAAATTTTATGGTAGACACCGTGTTAGTCATGAACCAGTGTTCAGGGTGAGCCCAGCTTTCGCCAACCATGCTTTGTGCCGCAAAATTCACAACGAATTGCGGCTTAAACGAATCCAGAATATTCATAATTTGAGACAGATCAGAATTCAGGTCCAACTTGTAAAAATTAAACGTAATCTGATTCTTCCAACGATAGGGCAGGAAGATAGGGGAAGCCTCACTGGAACGACTTAACCCAATGACCTCATGCCCCTGCTTAATACAAAAATTAACAAAGTGAGACCCGGAAAAGGAATTAGAGCCAATAACAGCAAACCGGCTCATTCAGACTCCGTTTTTCGATTATGAATGATCAGTTCGACAACAGATAACAGCCAAATTTGGTGAATGTTTTCAACAACATTGTAAATACTGCTGTCCACCCAAAAATTTAAATCTCCAAGCCTTCGGAGTGGATTCGATTCACTAAAACCAGAGAGTGTGACCACGGATCGAAAGTTTGATTTTCGGGCTGCGTGGCATCCATTTAATATATTTTTTGACTGACCACTGGACGAAATTGCAATAAATACATCCCCGGGGTCACCATAAGCAAGGATGCCTTTTTCAACCCAATGTTCGTATCCATAATCATTGGCAAAACAGGTGATCAGGTTGGGTTCATTAAAATTAATACATTTTATTTCCGCCCCCTTCGTAAGGTCGATACTGACATGGCTGGAGATGGAAGCGCTTGCACCATTTCCGGCAATTATCGCTTTGTTATGAGTTGCGGAACACGCCAATAATACATCAGCTAATTTTACGAGATCACGAATAAGCACCTGATTTGTTTTGAGATGTTTGGATGTATCCTTAAAAAATGAATTCAGGAAAGCAGAATTCTTAATATTTGTCATTTTAACAAAGACTCAATGCTTTTCATAAGTGAAACCTTGCTTAATTTCTGTTTATTGCCCATGGTTGCAATTTTTTGAGCAGCAGCGAGATTTCCAATAAAAACGGTGACATCCGGGGGTAGTCCAGCATAAAAACAAAGGGATGTTATGGACAACAGGGCATCACCCGCGCCAACCCTGTCAACAATTTCAGTTGTGTAGGCAGGGCAGGACGTAAATTGCCCCTTACTAAGAGCTATCGAACCGGATTTTCCTCTGGTAATCAAGATATTATCGGTTTTGATTTTGTGTTGTAAATCGGTGATCAATTCTTCTACAGAATCTGTCCGATTCCGGTAGTCATGCCGGATTTCTCCTTCGTGTATGCAAATGTAATTTGCAGATCCATATTTTGATATTGTATGATATCCCACATTGAATGCATTCAATTGTGTATTCACCGCTAAAAACTTAGATCGTTTTTCCAGAGCTTCAACGATTTTTGGCGTGACTAATCCGTGACCATAGTCTGTGACGAGTACCAAACCAGTATCCAAAGGGATTTGATCTAATTTTTCAAGTATCAATGCTTCTTCATCCTGATTTAACAATTCGTCATTAATATCGTAAACACCCAGTGTCTTTGCACGGGTATAGCTGTCTATAAATCGTGTTTTTAAAATTGTAGGTGAATTCGCCTTTATTACAGGGTCAATCTTTACATTTTCACTAATATGGTCACTAATAAATCCCTGATGGGAGTCCCGGTCACCAAAATAAGTGATCACCTGGATTGATTTACAAAATTCGGACAAATGATTTGCAACTGCAATTATTCCGCCTGCATATTTTTCAGAATATAATCTTTGAGTGACCAGCATGGGTTCTTTACCGGATTTACCGACCGTATTACAGAAAATATATTCGTCAATGATGGCTTCGCCAATGAGAGTCACAGTGATATTTTGTAAACTGTCAATCATGCTTAAAATATCTTTTGTTGAATATTTTTGCTTTAACGTTTCTAAATAATCCTGTTGTATAGGTGTTAATCTGCGAAAATACTGATTGATGAGTGAGGTAGAACTAAAAGTGACATCGTCGGTATACCGGATTTCACCACCTACCGATTCAACTGCCTCCCGTTCCAACTTAATTGCCCCGGTTATATCCAGTTCATTATCCCGGTAGTCAGGTCCTTTGACATAATAGTCTGGTTTGAGTAGGTTGATTGCCTCGACAGCCGTTGGCCAGTCATTGATCGCCACATAATCTACGACATCAAGTGCGGATAAAACATCCGCACGCAGATCAGAAGTAAACGCAGGTCGTCCCGGCCCCTTTTTAATAAATCTGTCCGGAGTAATGGTAACAATCAAGATATCCCCCATTTGTTTTGCCTGACGTAAATATTTAATATGACCCACATGTATTAAATCGAACACACCATGGCAATGAACGACCCTCTGTTTTTTTTTTATTTCCGGTACCATAAAAGCCAAATCCCGGATAGATATAATCTTGTCATGTGGCGTTGTCATTCTATATACCTTCTTCAAACTTGATAGTGATCAGCGTAGTTTTAAGTTCTAATTCTAAAATTTTAACATGAATAATCTGAATAATTTAATAATCATAATGCCGAAGACAATTGGATTAATTCGGGAGAAAAAAGATTTATGTACTACGGGCAGGATGGCGCTTCTGCTTTTTTAAATGGATGAATAATAAAGAGATATATATGAGTATACTGATCCCTGAAAGTGTATACCCTGCTTTAAAAAATCGAGGTTCAAATAATAACTCGACCTTATGGTCGCCCGCCGGTAGAATCAAACCCATAAACCCTGTATCAACAATGTAGAGTTTTGCATTTATTTCATCAACCCTTGCGTTCCAACCTTCGTCAAATGGAACTGAAAAAAATAAAATTTTCGTCCGGTTGGTGCTGATCCTTCCGACAATGTGATTCGGATTAAAACTCTCTATATTGAGTGTATCCTTTCGCAGAAGCGAAATATCGTTTTGGTAATCCCCACTGGTATAAGTAGTAGAAGCCGATATGCCGGGCATTTGATATTTTTGAAGTTCGGGATATAATTCCATGTCAGCGTCTGTTTCCAGCACGGCAGTTTCGAGCAGCAATGCATCGGTCATCGGACCTTTTAATTTCTGAAATTCATCATGGGTAATAAACTTGTCGAAGGTGAATCCTAAGGGCAGGTAGTAATTATTGAACAAAATTTTCAGACTGTCCACTCTCCCGGTAAGCGTATATCCATGAGATTCCAGAAAATCAGTATCCCCCGTTGTTAAAAAATATTTCACACCCAACAGAGATTGAAGTAATGGGTGCTCCCTCAGTCCGAGCGCCCACCTGGTTTCGATCTCATTCCCACGGTGTATAATGTTAACATCCTCTAAAAAGCGCACATAATAGATCTGGTTAAAAGAATCATACGACGAAGTACCCAAATAATGCTGTGCCAAACCATCATTAATGCTCCCATGGATTGCCGGAGATGAGGAGTAATTTTTCTCAATTCGGTAAAAGGAGTGATCTGCATCCTGAAGGTACTGAACCGCATCAACGGTTTCGTCATTATAAAAATTACGGTTCAAAATATCCCTATGAGTCAGTGGCGCCCTGCCTGATATTGAAAACCCGGTGAAAAGAATCGTTTCAATGATTGCCGTCAGTAAAATAAAGAATTTTCCGGAATTCCTGAGAACAGGCGATGTGAATAACATCAAAATTACAAACTGTAAAACCAATATCATTCTAATGCACCATAGTACATCAGATTCCATCCTGATTTTAAAAAATTGGGGGAGAAATAGTATCATTAGAAATACAATTAAATTGAAAAATAAATGGCGTCTGTTTGGTGTCCCGTTCTTAATAACCGTTGAAAGTATAATCATTGATGAGATTAATATAATCACTGTTAAAAAGAAGGAGTACGTTCTGAAATAATCCCCGGTAAATACCCAAATCAAATGACGAAAATAAGGGAAGACTAAAGGTACAATTCCGAACAGTACGAGTGCTCCGATGATGAGTGATTTATATTTTGGTATCAATTTAAAAATTTGAGAAAATAACAACAAACTTAACAGACCGCAGAAAAGCATGGGCGCTTCAAAGTAATTGTACCATCCATAAAACCCGGATCCGGTCCCCTGGAGATCATTGGAGAAAAATCGAAAAACAGTGGTTAAACTCAACGGAATATCTGCCAGTTGAAAAATGGGGTTACCGGATAGTTTACCGACATACGATGCATCGCCGCCGACTCTGGGGCTTTCCAGGTACTGAAGAATATTGGGGAAAAACAATATCGATCCCATCAGTACACCCAATGCTGCAAATGCGGCGTGTTTTAAATAGGTAATCGAGGCATTACGGATATGGATCTTTTGGGCAACTAAAATACGTATCGTGATGTATGCACCGGTAAAAAGTGTATAAAAATATAACCAAAATGTAAGATAGATTGCGATCATCATAAATGCAACCGGAATAAGAAACCAGTTGTTTCGCTTATAGTAGAGTTCCAGTGCAAGCAGCAGAATTGCGGCACAGACAGTTTCTGTGGATGTCTGGAACCAGGAACCGCCAACCACCAGATAGGAACAGTACGCAAAATAGATTCCTCCAATGATCGCGGCAGTCGGATGAAGATTCAACTCCTTCATGTAAAGGTAAAATAAAATACCGGATAGAAGTATTTTCGAAAATTCGACATAAAAAACCATTGGAAGAATGAATTGCTCCCCCAGCAAATAAATAATCCAGTTAAACGGGTCTCCCAGCGAAAATGGAAGAAAATTCTGCCCCATTCCCATTTGAAATGACCATGCCGGGAATCCCCATTCCCTTAAATAATTTGAGGTATGAACGAATCGGGGATAAGACGCATTGAGAGTATCGCTTCCTATATCCTTAAAAAAGTAGAAAGATTGAAATGTAAAAAAATCCCAGTAAACGATGAGGCCGATGGTGATAATGGATGTAATAAGAATAAATAGTTTCCGTTCTTCAATATAACTCATGATCGGAACCGATACACAAGATTCAAACCGATCTATAAGATCTGGTATTTTTTTCTTCAAATTTTTTCCCAAAAGAAATAGTAAAGGTTGCTTGTGTAGTATGATTTATTGATATTCTTGAATTTAATACTTGAAAAATTTAATTGTACGGAGGATTGAATAAAAATCTTTTATTTAGCTGTCAGAGAAAATAAATTATGAATGACTATTCAGTCAAAAATAAAATAAACTAAAATGTCACCCAGAAGCAAACGCCAATTCGAAACCATGCGAACAAAAAGCCGGGAAATGATAATATCATCGGCAACGAACCTTTTTGCTACAAATGGTTATCATACAACCAGCATTGCCAGGATCGCTGAAGGAGCAGGCATATCCAAGGGTCTGATCTACAATTATTTTCAGTCAAAAGAAGAATTACTGGATACTATTATTCAGAATGGATTTACCCAGATTGACAATATGTTTCCGGCGATAACTGATCATTCCAACGCTCATGAAATGCTGATCAACGAAATAGAGATCGTCTTTGAGCATTATAAGTCCAATTTCGAATTTTGGAAGTTCTACTTTCAAATTATTATGCAGCCAAAGATTAATGAGTTATATTCCGGTCCGACAAAGGTGTTCCTTTCTGAACAAATTGCAAAATTGACAGGATTATTTAAATCGGCAGGCATCAGTCACCCGGAATATAAAGCCCGCACTCTCGCTGCATTGCTCGATGGGATCGGGGTCCATATGATTATCGATGAAGCTTATCCTATTGATGATATAAAAAATTTCATAATCAACACATTTATTAAATGAGATAACCATAAAATCAATAATCCTTATAATATTGCTCCTTCTCCTTACCACTGGGTTCAGCCAGGAGCTATCCGCAAGTACGATCCTTGATTCAATGACGCTTGCCATGACACCTGTGAACGCACAATCCACGATCAGACAGATCATCACAACTAGTAGGGGGAATGAACGGGAGTTTGAGTACGAAATGTTTTCCGGCAATAAAGGTAAAAATGTATTACTTCGATATACTCAACCCAATATCGTAAGAGGAAATGCAATTTTATTGAAAAACCACTCAGATGATATTTGGGTATATTTTCAACGTACCCGCAGGATCAGAAAATTAGCAACCAGCAGTAAAAACCAAAAAGTGGAGGGCAGCGATTTTGCTTATGAGGATTTTTCGGGCGGTGACACTTGGAAGGCAGAGTATAATGTATCCCGGATGGATGATTTAGATGATCTGTATGTTCTGGCACTCATTCCAAAGCCTGCGGTATCTACCGGTTATGGTAAAATGGTCTTATTTGTTCGAAATTCAGATTATTATCCCACCATCATCAAATATTTTGATAAAAATATGGTCCACGAAAAGACACTGAAAATAGAAGATATCCGTGATATTGAGGGATACCCAACTGCAATGAAAATGACAATGCTGAATCATCTGGAAGATTCTACAACCCGGATGGAGATTATCTCTATAACCTATCACGTCACATTTCCAGAAGATTTTTTCACGGAAAGGTATATGAGACAATGAAACAAACAATGCCTTTATTGGCATTATCCATTTTCATGATGAATGTATCGTTCACCTATGGACAATGGAATACCCGCGGATATTTTGAATGCGAAACGGATGTATCCAATACGCCTGGTGACCATTATTTTGGATATACGAAGATTCGACTTGACCTTGGCAAAAGGATTAATATTCAGATTGAAACAAATTGTTCTCTGCTGGCAAAGCAATATTGGGGGCGACAAACCTATGTGTTGTCGGATTTTCTTCCTGTTTCATCCAATGAAAATATTCCGGCGATTACTTTCAATGACACATTGTACTTTGACAACTTATATGCGGTCTGGAGAACCCCCGAATGGGGTGAGTTTGTGATCGGCAGACAACCGGTTTCATTGGGAGCAGGGTATGTGTGGAACCCCACCGATATTTTTACATCGAAAGATAATATTGATCCGACATACGAAATTCAGGGTATCACAGCAGTACGATGGTTAATTTCCGCCGGAAGGTTTGAAATAGACAGTATCATCCAGCCAATAGATAACGGGAAAATGATAAACTCGTATTTTGGAGTTACGGGACACATTCATCATTTTGACATTACACCTTCGATTCATCAACGTCATTATAAAGGCGATATGACTACAGACCAATTATACAACGGGGATGTGGGTTATGGACTTTCTGTAGTTGGGGAGGTTTTTACAGCCGGTGTCTGGATGGAAACCAATCTGGTTTTTCAAGGTGAACAATATCCAAATACGCGGGAGTGGACACTGGGTATGGAGTATACCACGCATCAGTCTGTCTATTTCCTCGCAGAAGCATATCATAATGATTCAGGCGCTGATGCCACGACTGGTCAATACTATGCATTTAGCCGGGTGTTCGATTATCTTGATGGTAATATACGTGCATTAGCCAAAAATTATATTATGATACTGGTGCAATATCCATTGAATCAATGGTGGAGTATCGGATGTTGGACGATCGGAAACCTGGATGATAAAAGTGAAATCGTTTCTCTTCAACTGGCAGGCTCTCCGTTGAAGGACACCACGATTGATCTATCTGCTTTTACTTTTACCGGAAATAAATTAACTGAATTTGGTGTACAAGATGCCTGGGTGCGGGTCCGGCTGAATCTGTATTTCTAATGGCTGATTCAGGAGATAACAGATGAGACAAAAATTGCTGAGGATAATTGGAAATATTTCTGTAAAACATCCGTTTATTATGTCTATAGTTATCATTTTTGTGACATTCGTTCTTGGATGGATGGCAAACAGTCTTGAGATAAGCACCAGTTTTACCGAAATGTTGCCCACAGGAAACGCTAAAGCACAGGAATTCGAATTTATTCTGGATGAATTTAACAATGCATCCAACATCATCCTGCTGGCAGAGGGCGAAGAAGAGAATCTGAAAAAATTTGCCAGGGAACTCAAACCCCGCTTAGAGGAACTGAATCAATGGGTGGATCGGGTTGATATAAATATTCCCATTGACTTTTATCGAAAAAACGGACTTAAATTGCTCAAAGCCACCGATATCCAAAATTTCACATCAATCTATGAAAATCCAAATTTGGTTCAATTTCTCTCAAATTTAAATGACAGTTTTGAGAAAGAATATCGGGGAGAGGATGGATTATCTTCGAAACGGAAAGAGATCGATACGGTTCGCTTTTTAGATGGAATTGAAAAATTTGTTGATGTCCAGAAACAGATATTTGACGGCCATCCTCCTGATAATCCTGGCAAAGTCGCAGCTGATGCTATTTTAATTGGTGAAACCTACTTTATGTCACCGGATCACCGGATGATCCTTATCATGATTGAACCGGTGTTCAACATGATTGATGACTTTCAGATTGTGGTCGAAGCAGTTGATGGTATCGAAAGGGTGGTGAAGGGAGTCAGCCAAACGTATCATGTCAATGCCGGGCTCACGGGCACGCTGGTTTTAGGCCGCGATGAAATGAGAGCGGTAGAGAGTGATTCGTGGCAAATCACCATCCTGGCGATCATCGGAATATTTATCCTTTTTATCGTTTCATTTCGGATTTTGATCAGTCCGTTATTAGCGCTTACTGCGGTGATGTTTGGAGTTATCTGGGCGATGGGGGTCGGCAGTATTTTAGTTGACAGTCTGAATATGGCGACCGCGATGATGGGGGTCATACTGATCGGATTGGGCATAGATTTTAATATTCATATCATATCCGGTTACACAGAATTACGTCACACAGGCCGCGACGTGATGATATCGATGACCACAGCACTTTCTAATACCGGTCCGGGAATCATCACCGGCGGTTGTACCACTGCGCTGGCCTTTTTAACGATGATGATTTCCGAAAATCAGGGAATGCGGGAGTTTGGACTGGTGTCAGGGTTTGGGATAATTATCACGATGATCGCATCCCTGCTAATTTTACCAGTACTTTTGGTACTTCGGGAGAGACTGCTAAGCAAATTCAGGAGAACAACTGTAACAAGGGATATCTCATTTACCGTCATCCCTAATATTGCGGGTCATGCCTATAATCACCCATTTTTCTACGGTATGGCGCTGATAGTGATTACAAGCGTGATGACGTGGCAAGCAAAAAAAATTACTGTTGATTATAATTATTTAAATATGGAACCCGTTGGCCTGGAATCAATCAAGTTACAGAATAAATTAGTGGATGCCTTCGATCTATCATCAGATTTTGTCGTGTTTTCCTCAACCGATCTAAATGAAATCCGAATATTGTCTGACCGCAGCAGGGAGTTGAGTACCGTCGGGCATACCGAAAGTATTTCAGATTATTTGCCGGATGACCGGGACTCTGCAGAACGGTTTCGTCTGATACGGAATATCCGCAGAACCATCCTGTCAACTCGGATCAGCAGTAAAGTGTCAATGAAAGAGGCGGAACGTTATGTTGATGAATTGAAGCGGTTAGAGGACAATGTTATGGAGTTGCAGTCGCTTGCATACATGGGCGGGCAGGACAAAATTTATGAAAAGGCGGCATATCTGGTGGGCGTTGTGGATGAACCCGGTCAGACAGGGAATCTCACTGATCTGGTAAATTCAATAGATGATAAGGATATAACCTCTGAACTTTCCTATTTCAACGGTCAGTTTACCCCTTATTTTAAAGAATCGATTTTAGAAATGACCACGATGGAGCCCCTTACTATTCAAACCTTACCGGATGAGATAAAAAATCGCTTTATCGGACGATCCGGAAAGACTATGCTGATATCGATATATCCAAGGAAGAATATTTGGGAGGACGCCAAATATTTATTCCAATTCACAAATGATTTGGAAATCATCAGCCCAAAAACAACGGGACTTCCCCCTATTTATGTAGAGTTACTTCATCTCATGGCGCAGGATGGTATAAAAGCAACTTGGTTTGCCATCGTAGCCGTATTTATTTTATTGGCACTCGATTTCAGAAATATCTTTTATACAATTGCAGCCATGATTCCCATGGTATTTGGTGCAATTTGGATGGTAGGGGTGATGAAAATATCAGGACTTCAGTTGACGATGCTGAATATTATGGCGATTCCCCTAATCATCGGGATCGGGATTGACGACGGTGTTCATGTCCTCCACAGATACAAAATCGAACATGATATTCGTGTGGTGTATCAGTCAACGGGAAAGGCTATTTTACTTACATCCCTGACGACCATGATGGGGTTTGGTTCATTATGGTTTGCAACCTACAGGGGATTGGGTAGTATGGGAATCGCCCTCTTTATCGGGGTAGGGACCTGTTTTGCAGTCTCCGTTGTTGCTTTGCCGGTATTTGTGGGATTGAAACACTGGTATAAGATTAGAAGATTAAATCAGGATTAGGAGCGATATGCGGGATGAAATACATGACTATTGAAAGAGTGGATAGATTATTTTCCAGACTCGGAATCTGTACCCGAAAAGAGGTGCAAAATTTAATATGTAAACATCAGATAATGCTCGGCGATACCCCGGTATCCTCAGTGAATACGAAAGTGCACCCACTCGAAATTATCTTTCATGGGCAACCTCTGGATCATCCGGGGGGGATTGCGGTTTTGTTTTACAAACCCCATAATGTGATCTGTACGCGCTTGGGAGATAATACAATCTTTCAATTTTTCCCCGAATCCTTTAATATCAGAAGACCTTTGGTAAACTCCGCCGGCCGGTTGGATAAAGATACGACGGGCGCACTGATTGTAACGGATGATGGGGAACTCACGCATAAAATTATTTCACCGAAATACCGCGTCCCAAAAATTTATGAAATAGAGCTAGAAGAACCATTAACCGGGAAAGAACCGGATATCTTTAAACGCGGCACTCTGAAACTCCCGGATGAAGACAAACCATGTAAACCCGCAGATTTCGAGATCACCTCGGAAAACACCGGCCGGTTAACGTTGTTTGAAGGCAGGTTTCACCAGGTGAAGAAAATGTTTGATCTTATGAATAACAACGTCCTCTATCTTCACAGGTCAATGATCGGATCACTTGAATTAGGCAACCTAGAACCGGGACAATGGAGGGATTTAAATGATGAGGACTACCGTTTGCTCGGTATATAAATAGAAAAAGCCCCCGTCATATTGTGGGGGCTTTTCTATTTTCAGATGTTATTTACTGGGTTCGACTTCTGGAATGTTGTGGGCAATTTTCGCATAAGCTTCATCAAATTTAAACTCTTTAAACATGGGGCTTTTTTCATTATGACACTGTTTGCAAGTTTCTTCGGTGGGTATTACCAATCCATAGGTTTCAGATTTTTCTGTACCGGTATAAATAGCTTCCATGGTTTTTTTACTTTTATACTTGCTGCCAGGACCGTGACAAGCTTCACAGCCGACATTTTTCAGTTTCTCCATTAATTTTGCTGCCTTTTGTCCGTCCTTATCATCCTCAGCGGGGGCATAGAATGCTGCATCCTTAATATCGAATCCACCTAACCCATAACCGGTTGTATGACAGCCTACACATTCTGGTGATTCGCTGGGAATCGTTTTTAATTCCAGTTTTGTTGCAATTTCCAATGCCTTCTCAGTAAGGAGGGTCTCAAATGCGATGGCATGCTTTGAGGATTCCCATTTGGAATATTGTGCACCTTTTTCATCTTTTTGGTGGCAGGCTTTGCATTTATTGGCTCCAACATATTCAAAGTCTCCGGCGTGCACAAGATTTCCCAAAATAAGGCTGAATACAATGATTACTATTTTCATGATTATTATTACTCCATTGATTTTATTTTTAAATATAATACGATACCAAAAAATGTGAGGATGAGAGAAAATACCAGTAATCCTTTTTTCCTGAAACCGAATTCATGTAATGCTTGTTCCGCACCGATAATCGCCGCCTCTGCAGCCTTATATCCGTCTTCGGAAGTCTTTCTCACATACTTATCGTCAAAACTATGAATGCTGGTTCGGGTCTGAATTAGATTTTTATGTGCATCCTCGAGATGAAAAAACAAATCTTCAACTTCCATTCCTTTGTTTTCGGCAAGATCAACCATTTCATTTGCAATTTCGATTTTTTGCTTTAAGCTGTCAATAATGTTAAATAATGCCGTGGCAAGAATTTTAGCCTTTTCTTCATCTTCCTCATGACAATAAATACAGGTTTTATTTACGGCCCAATTCAGCGATTCATCCGTCGGTTTCGCGATGTCATGATAATTGTGACAACCTTCGCATTGATTGATCTTTTGCTCAATAAACACCCGCTTTAGATGACTGCCTTTGAACAATTCTGCATTATTTGCGTGACAGGTTCCGCAAATATCCGAAATACTGAAAATGGTCGGCGGCATGGCGCCGTGGTTACCGTGACAACCGTTACATGCCGGCGCTGCAATATCATATCGTTCCAGCAACGCCTGTCCATGAACAGAAACGGTATATTTATCAAATTGGTCAGTCGGTAAACCAGAATTCGCCATTACCTCCTCATTGCTATGACAATGTTTGCAGGTGGTTGGAACATTCGTCGGGTAAACCTTCGATCTTGGATCTTTTACCGGGTAAATCCCGTGGACACCATGACAGTCCGTACACGCCGCGACTTGTGTATCGCCTTCCTTCAATTTTTCTCCATGATGACTGGTCCAATACTGAGAAACCTGATCGGTTTTTAAATGTGCGGAATAGAGTCTCATAAACTCCGGATTGCTGTGACATTTACCACAAAATTCAGGCTGCTCCTTCTTTTCAACTGCCCCGACAAAATTTTCCACATCCCACATTGCTACATCTTCATCATCAAATTCTTCTGGATTTCCGCCATGACAATCTGAACAGGTCAACCCTTTCAGGTAATGGACATCTTCATAAAAGTGGGTCATGATCTTTTCGTCATCATCCCGGTCCTCGTCATTTTTCTGATGGCAGCTTATACACCCGTTAATATCATCGGTAGGAGCAGCAAAATTCCAGGTCACGGGGGTGCCGGTTATACATAATAGCAAGATTAATCTTTTCATACTGCATACCCCCAAATTGTCATACCAATTATATAAAGGATAATTATAACACCGACCCACTTCCAAAAAGGAGATTTTATCCCCAAGCCAGCTTTTTTATCAAAAAAGGGGACAAAAAACCATATGAGTCCTCCAAGAGTAAACATCATGATTCCGAATAGTTCTCCTTCGATGAACCAAATGTGAGCCGGGATCAATTTTAACGTTTGAAACATGAACATAAAATACCATTCCGGCCGGATACCCGCTGGTGCGGGCAGCAAAGGGTCAGCTTTTTGTCCAATTTCCCAGGGGAAGAATACAGCGAGGAGGGCAATAACATTTAGCACGATGAGCCAGACTAATAGGTCGCGTAATGCAAAATTGGGAAAGAAAGGCATATATTTTCGTTTTTCAGGAGGGAGGCTCTCCTGGCTCGGGGGGACACTCATGCCTTGTACCTGTACAAGAATCAGGTGAATCCCAAGAATAATAGTGAAGACTGCGGGCAAAACTGCTACATGGATTCCGTAAAACCGGGTTAACGTCGCACCCGTAACATCATCTCCAGACCGAAGTAATTTCAATAGGAAATCTCCTACAAAGGGTATGGCACCGGCAATATCTGAACCTACTTTCGTGGCAAAAAAAGCAAGTTCATTCCAAGGGAGCAGATATCCGGAAAATCCAAAAAACATTGCAACTAACAGGAGGATAAAACCGGTATACCACGTCACTTCCCGGGGTTTTCTGTATGCTTTGGCAAAATAAACCGTGAACATGTGCAGGAATATAAACAGGATAAACAGGTTGGCTGACCAACTGTGGATTTCACGAACTAACCATCCAAAGTTCACCTGGCTTACAATAAATTTAACACTCTCAAAGGCAGTTGTGGATCCCGGCTGATAATATAAGATCAATAAAATTCCCGTGAAAACCTGGATGATAAAAAGAAAGAGCGAAACACCTCCCAGATAATACCAGACAGTGCCATAAAACACCGGGACTTGTTTTTTTTTGGCAAATTTAGTGATCGAATCTAAATCAACACGCTGATTCAACCAATCGTATATTTTCATTATGACATATCCTCGTTGCTAATGATCACTTTATCATTGGCTATTCTCACGTTAAAAGGCGTCAGAGGTTTTGGAGGCGGACCGGATATATTGTTTCCCTCAAGATTGTATATACCGTTGTGACAGGCACACCAAATTTGCTCGGTTTCCTTTTTTAATTGGACAGTACAGTCCAAATGAGTACAGGTGGCAGATAATGCCTTGAAATCGCCGTTTTTGGTACGGATCACGATCACCGGTTTCCTCCCGAACCTGATGATCTTTGAACTGTTATATGGGAATTCGGTGACTTGTCCGATTTCCAGACTCGTTACATTTGCTTCTGGAATATTTGGCGGAATTAAGAAACGGCTGATGGGATACAACATTGAGGCTAGCCAGGCGGTAGTGCCCACACCTAACATAATATCCAGGAATTTCTTACGATCCGGATTTTTCAAATTAATTACTCCTACTTCTATACTGAACTGCGTGATGACTTCCTGTTTACAATCGGATAATTATGTTAACTACCGATAATCGAACGAAAAATTATACCATAAATTATCGCTAATCGGATATGTATATCAAAATTCTTTTATTACCTTAATTATAAGCGCTATGTATCGGATGGTATTAAATTAAGGCGAACCCGGCTTATTTTAGACAAATATTATTAAAAGATCGTGTTAATGGTTTTAATTGAACCGATGCGGAATGAATTATAGGTAATGCCGGTAAGTTAAAAATAAAAAAACACTGATCTGGCATCTTCTCAATTGTCGCCATTATTTTTATCGGAACGATTTATCCGATCATCGAATTCCATATCTTCAGGATTGTTTGGGAATGATGGGCGAGACTAAATTTTCTGTCTATAATTTTGAAAGATTTAGTAAAAAATATGAGATTCAGACCCGTAAAAAATGACATCGATTTTGTTCAAATGGAACATGAAATTCTGAACCGATGGGATCGTACCCATATCTTCGAAAAACTTGTTGAGCAAAATAAAGGCAATCCAAAATGGTCTTTTCTTGATGGACCGATTACTGCAAATAATCCCATGGGTGTTCATCATGCCTGGGGAAGAACACTAAAAGATATATTTCAGAGATATCACGCTTTAAAAGGATTTGATCAGCGCTACCAAAACGGGTTTGACTGTCAGGGGCTTTGGGTAGAGGTCGAAGTTGAGAAAGAACTTGGGTTTAAATCCAAAAAAGAAGTAGAAGAATTCGGGATCGAAAAGTTCGTCAGGCTGTGTAAAAAACGTGTAGAAAAATTTTCTAAAATTCAGACAGAACAATCCAAGCGATTGGGCTACTGGATGGACTGGGATCACTCATATTATACCATGTCCGATGAAAATAATTATACGATTTGGATGTACCTGAAGAAATTGTTTGAGCGGGGAAAGATCAGAAAAGGCTTTGATGTTGTTCCCTGGTCCGGTAAGTCCGGTACATCATACTCACAAATGGAAATCATTGAAGGTCGAAAACTGGTGGCTCATCGTGCCGTGTTCGTCCGCTTTCAGTTGGTTGACCGAAAAAATGAATATCTTTTGATTTGGACAACGACGCCATGGACGTTAACATCAAATGTTGCGGTTGCAATTAATATGAATCTGATATATCAACGGTTGAGGGCATCCGATAGTTCGATTTATTATCTTGCGTCAGATACTCTGGATCTCAAACGTCTTGAAAAACAATATCTTGAGAAAAAGCAATGGGTAGAAAATGTACCTAAACTTAAAACCATTGCACAAATTTTTAAAGAAAAGGGTGGATATACCCTGATCGGCACGATTCCCGGGAGTGACATGATCGGTTGGAAATACGTCGGTCCCTTTGATGAACTACCCGCTCAATCTGTATTCGGCGGATATCCATTCAGGAATAAAGCGCATGAGAAAGATAAAGTGAATGGGATATCATGTCACAGAGTTGTTGACGGAGGAAAGGATTCTGTCGGTCAGGATATTGTTGTCGCTGGAGAAGGCACCGGCATTGTCCATATTGCACCAGGCTGTGGGGACGTTGATAATAAAATCGGCGCCAAATACGGTTTGGTCAATATTGCACCTCTGGACGATCAGTCCCGGTACCTTGAAGAATTCGGGTGGCTTTCAGGTAAACTGGCTACCGACCCTGATACAACAACAGATATCATTAACCGGTTAAGGGAAACAGAATTTTTGATTCATGTGGAAAAATACCCCCACGTGTATCCGCATTGCTGGCGATCCGGCGATGAACTCGTGTTCAGAATGGTCACGGAATGGTATATAAATATGGATTGGCGAGATGATATCAAACGCATCGTCAAAGATATTCGGTGGATTCCGGAATGGGGACGTGATCGTGAGATGGAGTGGTTATCCAATATGGGTGACTGGATGATCTCAAAAAAGCGATTCTGGGGACTGGCATTACCGATTTGGACATTCGAAGATGGTACATTCCATGTGGTAGGTTCACGAGAAGAATTAAAGGAACTTGCGGTTGAGGGATGGGATGAGTTTGAGGGTCAGTCTCCCCATCGGCCATGGATTGACAAGGTGAAAATTCGTCACCCTGAAACAGGATTGATCGGTACCCGGGTCCCGGATGTGGGGAATCCCTGGCTGGATGCTGGGATTGTGCCATATTCCACGCTAAAATACAATGATGATCCTGAGTATTGGAAGCAATGGTTCCCGGCAGACCTGGTATTAGAGTGTTTTCCCGGTCAATTCCGGAACTGGTTTTATTCGCTCCTGGCCATGTCCACCGTCATGGAAAATACGGCTCCGTTTAAAACGATACTGGGTCATGCCCTCGTCAAGGATGAAAAGGGGAATGAAATGCATAAATCCTGGGGGAATGCAATCTGGTTTGATGAAGCCGCCGAGAAAATGGGTGTTGATGTGATGAGATGGATGTTCACCGCTCAAAATCCGGAACACAATTTGCTTTTCGGATATAAAATTGCCGATGAAACCAGAAAACATATTATCACATTATGGAATACCTATTCATTTTTTGTAACCTATGCAAATTTAGATCAGTTTGATCCGCTGGCACAAAAAGCCGAACTGGATGCCTACACCGTATTAGACCGGTGGATTTTAGCAAAAGTCAATGAACTTGTGCGTACCGCTGAAACCTGTTACGAAGAATATAAAGTATTTAAGCTGATGCAGTATGCGACTGAATTTGTAGACGATTTGTCGAATTGGTATGTCCGTCGTAACCGGAGGCGGTTTTGGAAAAGTGACAATGATTCGGATAAAACCGCTGCCTACCAGACGTTGTATGAGACGCTCCTGACTTTCTCAAAAATCATGTCTCCTGTCATTCCATTTATTACCGAACATATTTACCAGAATCTTGTAAGGGATGTGAACCCGGATACCCCCGAAAGTATACACTTGACTACTTTTCCAAAATATAAAAATGAATTTTGTGATGCTGAACTGATTGAAGAAATAGACGCTGTCAAGCAGATCGTTAATTTGGGGAGGTCTGCCAGAAATAAGGCCAATATAAAAATCAGACAGCCGCTATCCAAAATGATTGTTTATTCGGGAAACGAGAAACTCAAACAGTACATTCACCGAAACTCCTGTCAGATTGCCGAAGAATTGAATCTTAAATCCGTTCAATTAACAGAGAGGCTTGAAGATATAGTTATCTTTGATGTAAAACCAAATTATCAATCTCTGCGGGAAAAATACACAGATGAGTTAAGAGATGTGATCCGTCAAATACAGTCAGCGCCCGTTGATGATCTTGTGAAACAGTGGCAGGCCGGGCAGACAGTTCTGATGGGAAATGGAAAATATGAGTTAACCATGGAGGACCTGATTATCGAAGAAACAGCAATTGATGGATTTTCAGCGAACTCCGATCATTCCATAACTGTTGGGATAGATATCCGGTTAACCAATGAACTCAAACAGGAAGGGATAATCCGGGATTTGGTCAGACACATTCAGAATCTTCGCAAAGACTCGGGTTTAATGGTAGAAGATCGGATTACAGTTTATATTGAGAGTGACAAGACTATCGATTTGGCGCTTGAATCTTATGGAACATATTTGTTAAATGAAGTTCTCGGTGTAAATTTGTTAAAGGACTGCAGTCGGTCTAAACACTTTTTAAAACTAATAATTAACGGAATACCAGTGACTATTGGTATTTCAAAAGCCAACATTTCAGGAGCGTAATATGACGGGAACTAATAAATGGATGAAGCGAGATCTCAACAAATTTAAAAAATTAATTCTGGGAAAAAGAAATTCTACTTTGGACTCAATTGAAAAAGCACGGACCTTGACGGAAAATATTCTGGAAGGCGGCTCTGTAAATGCGATTTATTCTTCGCATATGGCAGATGCAGGCAGTGATCATCAGGAGCGTGAAAAAGCTTTCTTCTGGTTAAAACGGGAAATGGACTACCTTCAATATCTTGACAGAGCATTAGATATGATTGAAGATGGGACTTTCGGAATATGCAAAGAATGTGGTGTGAAAATCCCCGAATCCCGATTGATTGAGGTTCCCCACACCAGTACCTGCTATGATTGTAAAACCAAAGTAAAATAATTTGAAAATATTATTATCATCCTTTCTGGTCATTTTGATTGATCAGATTACGAAATTTTGGATTAAGACAAACTATTTGTTAGGGTCTTCACACGACGTAATCGGGGATTTTTTTAGAATTACGTTCGTTGAAAATCCGGGGGTTGCATTCGGGATCAATGTGGGGAAATATCTGCCGATAATTACTATTTTGTCACTTTTTGCAATTGGGTTGGTATCCTATTATTTATACATTGAACGAGAAAAAAGGGTTGAATTAAGATTAGGTCTTGCATTGATTCTGGGAGGGGCCATCGGGAATCTGATCGACAGGTTATTTATGCTGATGCTTCCCGGAAAATATACAGGCGTGGTCGATTTTATCGACATCGGCTTCCGTGACTACCGATGGTACATATTCAATATTGCAGATTCCAGTGTGACCATCGGAATTACACTGGTGCTGCTCTATTCGTTATTCCTGACAGAAAAAACACACTAAACCAGAACTGTGGAACTTCGATTTAAAATCTTGTGCGATGAGTCAAATATTCGCATTGACCAATATTTAGTATCGGTTTTTCCGGACATCTCCCGTTCTAAATTCCAAACCGCCATCAAATCAAAGGCACTTTATGTGAATGGAGTCATCGTAAAGCCCGGCACTATTTTAAATGGTGGTGAGGAAATTACCTGCGAGTATTCAAATATACCGGACGATGAACTTATCCCCCAATTCATCGATCTGAATATATTATTTGAGGATGAGGACATTGTTGTGATTAACAAGCAACCGGGATTGGTTGTTCACCCGGGGAGTGGAAATTGGGATCAGACGCTTGCCAACGGACTGGTCTATCACTTCCAATCGTTGGCTAAACCTGAATCAGACCGCCCCGGAATAGTTCACCGTCTGGATAAAGAAACTTCCGGGGTCATCGTGATTGCGAAAAATGATTTTACACATCATCATTTGAGCCAACAGTTTATGAAACGGGATATTCACAAAGAATATAAAGCGCTGGTTTGGGGAACGGTTCAAAATTCCGGAAGAATTGAATGCAGAATTGGGCGACATCCCAAAAACAGGCACCGTTTTACCACCGTAAATACCGGTGGACGAAATGCAATTACCCGATATGAGCCGATGAGTATTTTCCCTCCATTAACCTGGATGTCACTTTTCCCGGAAACAGGCCGTACGCATCAATTGAGAGTCCAAATGAAAGAAATCGGCCATCCAATCATCCATGACACAGTGTACGGGGGAGACCTGGGTCAGATCAAGTCATACCATGAAAAATATACTCGATTGATCAAATCCGTTTTTCGGGTGATCACGCGAACAGCTTTACATGCGTATTCAATCCAGTTTACGCATCCCCGAAAAAAAACGGAAATGATGTTTACCGCAGACTTACCTGCAGACATTGACTCAGCGCTTGATATACTGAGAACTTATGACAAATAAAGACATGATCCGCCAGTATTTGAATTATATTGCTTTCGAGAGAGGGTACTCCCCGCATACCATCCGGTCTTACAAAAATGATTTAGGTGAATTTTTGGATTTTCTTGAATCTTATGATGCAGATTCAGATATATCAAAAACCGAAAAATCTGCAATTCAGTTTTTCCTGCAGAAACTGAGCAGCAAAGGATTATGCGCACGCACTCTCGCCCGGAAACTGGCTTCGCTAAAATCATTTTATAAATATTTATTTCAAAATCAACTCACTACTAAAAATGTGACAACTACGATAAAGACACCGAAGTTACCCCGACAGCTCCCGGATTTTCTTAATCCTACCGAGGCGGCGACATTGATGGATTTGCCAAACCCGTCTACCCTTGAGGGTATTAGAGATAAATTGATACTGGAACTTTTCTACTCTACGGGGATAAGAATTTCGGAATTAATCTCCATAAAATTGAGGGACATTCAAGTTGAAGAAAGGATTATTCGTATCTTAGGCAAAGGAAAAAAGGAGCGATTGGTAATTTTCAGCGAGTATGTTGTTAACGCCTACCAACGATATATAACGGAAATGGCAAAAAAGATCAATATCCAGGCTCAGAAATATTTGTTTCCATCCATACGTAAATCCAAAAATACAGTTTTATCAGGACACATCTGCCAAAAAACCGCATATTCTATTGTTAAAAAATACCTCCGTCAGGTATCCGGGAATGAAAAGCTCAGTCCCCACTCAATCCGGCATTCATTCGCCACGCATTTATTAAATAACGGAGCGGATTTGATGGCAGTAAAAGAGATGCTGGGGCATAGCAGCCTGTCTTCAACGCAAATCTATACGCACGTTCAAATTGAAAAATTAAAAAAGGAATATGACAAAACTCATCCACACGCAAAAAGCAGAGGTACTATATGACGACATGGCAGAAGCTCGGACTTCAGCAATTGGGAATCCATCATATTGACCGGATACTCAGAAATCTTCCCGTTGAAAGTTTAATTGAAGATTCTCTTCTGAAAAAAGAAGCCCGGATGGGTATGAACGGGGCGGTGATGGTTGACACGGGCCGATATACCGGTCGCTCTCCCAAAGACAAGTATTTTGTGGAAGAAAACTCTTCCAAGGACGAAATTTGGTGGGGAAGCGTGAATCAGAAGCTCGAACCAGAAACGTTCGATTATTTGTATCAAAAAGTGATCAGTTATTATAATCATGCTGATGATTCAAACACATATATTTTTGACGGATTTGCAGGAGCTGACCCGCAGTATCGGTCGTCCGTGAGAATCATCGCCAAAAAAGCATGGCAAATTCATTTTGCTCACAATATGTTCATTCAACCTAGCGATGTTGACTTAGAAGAATTTGTACCCGATTTTACGATCATTAATGCTTCCGAAGTGTACAATGAATGTTTCGAAAAACATAAAATGAATTCAGACACTTTTATCATTTTCAATCTCGAAAAAAAGGTGTGTGTAATTGGTGGAACAGAATATGGCGGCGAGATGAAAAAGGGTGTATTTTCGGTTTTGAATTATATACTTCCCCTGAAGAGAGTACTGTCTATGCATTGTTCTGCAAATGTAGATCAGAACGATGAGAACCCAGCCCTTTTTTTTGGCTTGAGTGGCACCGGGAAAACTATATTATCCACAGACCCGGCCCGGCCTTTGATCGGTGATGACGAACACGGGTGGTCAGACAATGGAATCTTCAATTTTGAGGGTGGATGCTACGCAAAAGTTATCGATTTGGACAAAGAGGCTGAACCGGATATTTATCATGCGATTCGTCATGGAGCACTCCTTGAGAATGTGGTTTTTGACGAGAGAACCCGTGTGATAGATTTTAACGACAGATCAAAAACGGAAAATACACGGGTATCTTATCCATTGAACTTCATTGGTAATTCCCTGGCTGCACAAGGAAAGGTCTCAACGTCGGGGCATCCCGGTACTGTGATCTTTTTAGCATGTGACGCCTATGGTGTGTTACCCCCAATCTCAAAATTAACGATAGAACAGGCGATGTATTATTTTATCAGCGGTTATACCGCAAAAGTTGCCGGTACTGAAAGGGGGATCACAGAACCCCAGGCCACCTTTTCCCCCTGTTTTGGAGGTCCTTTTCTGACGCTTCATCCGTTAAAATATGCTCACCTTCTCAAGGATAAATTGATAAAACATCATGTAAAGGTCTATTTGGTAAATACGGGCTGGGTCGGTGGATCTGCGATAAGTAGTGCAAAAAGGATTAGTATCCGGAATACCCGGAAAATGATCACCGCAATTCTAGATGGCTCCATAGAAAACGTCCGGTATGATACACTCCCTGTTCTGAATTTGGCGATTCCAACAGCGTTAAAGGGGGTCGATTCCGAAATATTAAATCCGCGTCGGATATGGCGGGATAAAGATGAATACGATAAAATGTTATTACATCTCGCGGGTTTGTTGGTTGAAAACTTTAAAAAATTTGGTTCAGCGGTGACCGACCTTGAACCTGCAGGTCCGGACTTAAATAATAACATTAATTAAAGGAGATCTCATGACTATAGAAATTACATCAAGACACTTCTCGCCTTCTGAAAACCTACAGAAGCTTGTATCTGAAAAAGTAAGCAAAATCGAAAAATATTCCACACTGACCAACTGCGTGGTGATCCTTGAGAAAGATAATACAGGTGAAGTGGTCGAGATAAAGGCACATTCAAAAGGTCACGAGTATTTTGCTCAGGAAAATTCTGATCTTTTTGAGAAATCCCTAACTGTAGTTGTCGATAAAATAATCTCCCAAATGAAAAAGCAAAACGGTAAAACCAACCTAAAGATAAAAGCTGAAACGATAAAATTTTAAACTGATCACTAATATTGAAAGCTATCATTCCGGTCGCAGGGAGCGGTACCCGACTGCTCCCTTTTACCGACCACATACAAAAATGTTTGCTCACGGTTGCGGGCAAACCCATTCTGGCTCATATCATTGAGCCTCTTCTGGAAATCGGAATTGATGAAATCACCCTGATTACTGGTCATTTTGGTGACCAGGTTGTCCAGTTTACCCGGCAATATCCGAAGGTGAAATTTCAGTTCTGCCAACAAGACAAGAGACGGGGGTTGGGACACGCGATCCGAATGGGGTTGAGCATGGACGATCATCCGGCGCTCATTATCCTGGGTGATTCGATTTTTTTACTGGATTACCAGGAATTTATTTCCCACCCGGTTAATCGTATCGGCGTTCAGGCCGTGGAGAATCCAGAACGTTTTGGTATCATTGACATTGAGGGTGAACGTATCATACAATTTCTGGAAAAACCGGTAACCCCCCCGACAAATCTTGCTATTTCCGGGATTTATTATTTTATTTCACAACGCGAACTGGCGATATCCATAGATTACCTTATCCGAAACAATATAACGACAAAAGGGGAATATCAGTTGACGGATGCCATGGCAAGAATGTTAGAAACCGGATCAATTTTCACTCCATTCAATATTTCAGACTGGTTGGATTGCGGGCTCTATGACACCATATTGGCTACAAATAAAAAATTATTATTAAATAAAAATAATGTAATCTCACCCGGCACAGATATTACAAATTCGAGAATAAACAGTTGTAGCGTCGGGGACCGTTGCCGGGTAGTAAATTCCACCCTGGATAATGTCATATTATTACCGGGCAGCCAGGTATTGGATTCCATTTTATTTGATCGGATAGTGAACTTTAATGAAGTAGTGGCCAATATAAATGACCACCCAACCATGAAACATAGCACTGGTAATATGACGAAATGACGGCTGGTCAGGATTTTGTTTTTAAAAACAGATATCCACCAATCAGCATAAATATGAAATTACCTGCCCATACTGAGATCAAGGGTTCGATCATTCCTTTATATCCCATAGATTGTCCGAATTTAATCGCCCCGTAATAGAGGAATATCACGAAAATACTGATCCCGAGACCGACGGCCATACTTGATCTTGGCTTTTGAACAGATAAGGATAATCCAAACAATATCATGATAAAACTGCTGAAGGCAAAAGCAGGTTTGAAATAAAGATTTACCAGCCATCGCGGATCTTTAATTCCATTGACGTCCAGCCTGGTTACAAACGCTGATAATTCCCAGTAATTCATTTCCTCGGGTTTAACAGCTTGGGCAGTCAGATCAACAGGTGTGAAATCAAGTGTCAGTAGCGAATCAGAATCATCATATCTGAATTCCCTTTCCGCCTGGTTCAGGTTCATCCTGATCCTTGATACGGGGACTCTCCATTTTCGGATAGAATCATCCCATATCATCGTAGGAGCATCCAGTCGGCTCACGATATCATGACTATCGTAGGTCTGAAGTGAAATATTATGAGCAGTATTGTTTTTAAAATCAAACCTTTTTATGTACAGGATTTTATTCTTTTCGAGCTGACGATAAATATTATGATTTTTAATTTCGCGACTTGACCGAGTATTTTGGAAATATTCAACTTCGATTTCGGATCTTTTATGCAGACTCGGAGCAACAACCAGATTTTCAAAGTAAAAACTGAATACAGTGGAAAGTAGTCCGATTATGATCAGGGAAACCGCGACTCTCTTAAGACTGATCCCTGATGCTTTAATCGCGGTGAGTTCATTTCGTTTTTGCAGCAAACCAAGGCTGAAGACCGTCGACAATAACAGCGCCATCGGCAGACCGATACTGATATACCACGGGATAGTATGGATATAGTATCGTATAATCTCATCCCGGTTAATGTCAGTATCAATGAATTTGTCTAGATGATCAATGACATCCACAATGATAAATATGGTTAAAAAAGCGATCATCGATCCGATCAGCTTGACCACGTATTGTTTAATAATATATCTGTCCATTAATTTGATCATATTGCAAATATTCACTTCTGAAATTGAAAGTGTTCTTTCTTTTTTATAGTCAATTTTTACACCAAATTTAATTGTTTTGTGCCGATGAATTTTTGTAGAATATTTTAAAATTTACTTTGGTAGTATTATATTACCTTGGTTGGTAACTACTTTTATAGTTACTCTTAATTGACAAACCATTGAAAAAATTAATTAATTAACAAAGGAGTATGTGGATGACCACACAAAAACCTAATCAAATTCTGTATTCACTTACCTTGAGCGTGCTGTTTTCTTTTGCACTGGCGGTTCAGGTCACTTTTCAGGTGGACATGCAGTATCAGGAAGTTTCGGCAGACGGAG
>CAYPCW010000015.1:24727-48152 GCA_964409335.1 uncultured bacterium | reverse complement strand
CCAAACAGATGGTTATATTTACAGGTTCTTTCATTTACACAACTTTATCCCGAATTAATACCATATGAGTATGAACCCTGACAGCCCCTCAAATTCTTTATCTGGTAAACAGGTATAGTTCGGAACCCTTTCAGGGTTTGAGTCCTCATTTTTTGAGAGATCGTGTTCATTTCAGCAACAACATCTTATTCGTTTGCTCAAACCCGTCGGCTTTTAAGTGATAGAAGTATATTCCACTGGACATTGAGATACCGGAATCATCCGTCCCATACCATTGAACACGATAATACCCGGCTGTCCTGGTTTCATTCACCAGCGTGGTTACCTGCTGTCCAGTGAGAGTATAGACCGTAAGTGTTACCCTGCTGTCCTGAGGTAGTGCATATTCAATATTCGTAACCGGATTAAAGGGGTTTGGAAAATTCTGATGTAATTCGAATGTCGCGGGGAACAGGTTCGCACCGGATATTTCCCCGAATGCAAAGTCACCTTGTCCGAATTGAATATTGCCATTCAGGGACGTGAAAAGGAGTTCTGATTTCAGGTTGTGGGATTGATTGTACGCCATGAGCCGGATGGGGTGACCTGGGGTGAAGCCGGGGATATCAAAGTCCGGGTTTCCCTCCCAGGCAGTTACCGTCAGTCTGACCGTTCCGTCATATATGCCGGCACCGACACACAGATCTTCATCAAAAACGGCAACTTCATCACCTTCAGACCACCTTATTAGATCTGTTTCGGCAATATCCATTACGATCGCATAGGGTAATCCGGTTTCAGCGAATTGAAAATGCACCGGTTCAGGTGCTGCTTTTGCCAGGGATCGCGCCATACCCCCATCTGTCTGATATATAAAAGAAATATCTTCGCTGCTGCTCAGCGCCATCTGATATCCATACCCCGGGATCAGATTTACCAGAGAATTGACACCGAGGGAGGGTATCCAGACGGTGCCATCGAAGGTTTGAACAATCGATATGGAATCAATAAGCGTATCCGGGAATACTGTCGTCACATCCAGTGGTGAATCCCCGAGAAAAGCGATGGAATTCCACCGGCCGGCATTTACATGGATCATCCATTCAGAGGGATTGATCGCGATCCCTTCAAAATTGATGGTGTCCGGACTGGTCGAAAACAGATGAAAACCGTCCCGAAAATCAATATCGCCAATGGAATTGATTCCGTATTCCGGGATAAGGGCTGCGCCGGTATCGTTGTAAACAATGCGCAGATCACTCAAACCCCCAAAAATAATGGCTGCCGCACTGTACCGGGGTAGAAGATTGAAGGAGATCAGGTTGAACAGCCCCCCAGCCACGGGTATGGATTGAGTCTGATATACGGTGGATGTGAGGCTGACAGCGGTAAACTGACCGTAGCCGAAATTACCATTCCCAACAGAATACAGAGGAACCACGGTGGCTTCAAGATCTGAAGAATTATCATAGATGGCAAATGTCATGGGGTGACCGGGCGTAAACCCTGCTAATCCCTGACCGTCGTCTCCCTGCCATGCTGTGACAACAAAATTGAAGGTCCCATCGAAAACTCCTGCACCGACACACAGGTCGTTGTCAATTACGGCGACCTCGTCCCCTACCCCCAGGGTTTCCCCATCAATCGTGGCATTTGTCAAAACGACGGTATAGGGCAATCCGGTCGGGGCTACGGGTGAAAAATAGATAGGGGTCGATGGAATCTGTGTGTTGTATGTCACTGAGATCTCATAATCAATTGTCGGTTCATCGGATGCGTTGGTCAAAATAGGGGTGGTAAATACTTGTGTCCCGGAGAGTCCGGCTTCGTAGAACAGAAGGTCGATATCTGCGTCCTCCCCGGGTTCAACTATGAACTGTTGAGTCAGCACCGTGATCGGCAGCAAGGGTAATACAGGCGGAGTGTCGGCACTCATAGCAGTGTTACCATAGGCGGTCCCGTTTCTCCCCCATAGGGAATAATCGAGATAATCATTATGCAGAGGCCAATATCCGGCTAAACCGGTTTCATCACCGGTTAATGGACTGTCCTTATACCGAACGATTTCATCAGCCGTTCGCACGACATTCCATATTCGTACTTCTGCGAGATTTCCGTTCAGGTAATAATTATTGGTGTCAGATCTTCGTCCGAATTGGAGATTATTTCCACCGATTGGGATGGGATTACTGATTGCATCATCGGCTTCGTACACCAATTCCCCATCTGCATAAAATTTCACTATATTTCCTGTCCAGGTAACAGCAATGTGGTGCCACTCGTTTCCGGGAAGTTCCCAATCGGTGGTCCAGTTTTGATAGAGATTTTCCCCACCGTCATACCCTTTGTAAACGCCCAAGTGGTTATATATATCAATGTATAAGCTGTACCTCGTAACGTTGGTGCTTACAAATTCGAAATATCCGGAATTGTATCGCTTGATCCAGGATTCGATGGTGAGGGACGACATGCCGTAAAGATTTGAATACAGCCCGATGTTAATAAGATCACCAGATCCATCAAACCGAACACTGCGATCGTCCATCCCCATCGGGAAATCGATCAGCAGATCGCGGCTCCCGGTGTTTGTTGCCGTCAATGTTTGAATGGTGGGATCCGGACCAAACTCAAAATTCATGGCGTTGGGAGTAATATAAATTTGCGGCTCTCCCGGTTTTTCAGATACAGATGGTGAAAATAAAGATTCGGTTTCAGGGAATTGACTGGTGACCGAAAACTGGTGGGGAATATTATTTTCAAGACCGTTAACAGTTACAGACGTATCTGTCGACGATCCCCAATGGGTGAAATCCAACGAATCTGTGGTCCGGTAATAGACATTATACGCCAGGAGGGAATCCCGGTCAACAGCGTCCCATTTCAGAGACACTGATTGTTCCCCATACCCCGTGGTCACCAAATTTCGGGGATTCCCAAAATCAAAATAATTTGCGCCCAGGTCTGCAGGGGTTCCGTCAGGGTCAGGCTGGTTCGCATCCCCTGCATTCACCGCCGGTGACAGCCCCTGTAATCTGAAATCCGTACTGTCACTAAAGACGAATCGAGCCGGTTCGGAAATGTTCAGGTAGATATCTGCGCTATCCCCGTTGGCATTGAAAGAAACAAA
Source organism: uncultured bacterium (assembly GCA_964409335.1). Taxonomy (GTDB): domain Bacteria; phylum Fidelibacterota; class Marinisomatia; order SCGC-AAA003-L08; family JACNLC01; genus JABMOW01. The sequence continues at coordinate 45,046 of CAYPCW010000015.1, read as the reverse complement.
ATCCCATGAATCCACCGGAAGATTCGCCAGATTGGAAACGGGTGCAGACAAATTTTCAATGATCAGGTTATATTCAAAGGTCTCAATTTCCGTATTGGACATGATCCCATAAGCGCCATTGTTTACGATGATATTGTGGGAGATAATTTCGGTACCGGAGGAATTGATATCAATACCGTCATTCCAATTGGCGTAAATCGTATTATTGACAATCTGCGGGGAGCCGTTATTATTTTTATAAACTCCGTCGCCATGGTTATAAGCGATGACGTTTCGACGAATATCCGGATCATTGTATGAATTGTTACTGATATAAATTCCAGTGGAATAATTAGACAATATCCGGTTGTTCTCGATAATTGGATCGCAGTCATATTCAAGGTAGATTCCCACATTTCCGTTACCTTGGATGGTGCTGTTGCGAATGAACGAATTTGATGTCGCCCGATATCTGAGGGATATTCCGTGACTGGTATTATTTTCAACAAGACAATGGTCAAACCGGGGTGTCGACCAGGTGTAATTGTCATTATTGAATCGAACGCCGTAACCTGAATTCCCGGAGATTTCGGTATCGGTGAAAAATGGGCTGCTATAATCGATCCGGACGCCCCAGTCGTTATTATCTTTTACTTCGCACAGGTCAAATGTCGGAGAAGAATAGTCCAGAGCCCTTATCCCGTGGGATAAATTGTGATTGAATTGAGAATGGGTTACCGTTGCATGAGCATAATGATAAAAGTAAGCGCCATAGCCGGAATTATGATGAGAATTGATCTGGTCAAATACCCCGTCGCCATTATATGAATACAGCCCGTGGTTCACATTATGGTGGGTGATTACCCTTAAAATCGACGGATCAGAGGTATCTCCGTTCGTATAAATTCCCCTATCTGAACAATGATGTACCCGGGAGTCTTCGAATGTTGCATTCGCCTCATTCCAATACACCCCATCGACCGCGTATTCAATCAGAACAAAACGAAGAACAGAGCCGTCATCTGAGGAATCATTAAAATCAATCCCTTGCCAATTCCCCGGTGAATAATTCTGAAAATTGTTTAAAGGGCGGAAAATAATGGAGTCCCCTTCAGTTCCTGATGCATTCAAATATCCGTTCACAAAAAAATTGTAATAGCCGGAAAATTGGATTAGACTACCGGGATGAATGATCAATGAATCCCCATTGGCCACCGTAACATCGCCGGTGATCGTGTAAATTCCGTCCCAAACTCCGGATATATTCCCGGATATATTAGAAATCCCCAGTGCGCTGATGGTACTTTCTCCCAAATCCAGATCCGAGATAACAGACTGATTGGTCACGATCTGGTAGGTGGCATACCCTGATTTTTCATAGGTAATATCATAGACGCCGGGAAAGATATCAAACTCAAAATGACCCAGTGCGTTGGTCCAGGTGCTGTCCGGTTGGGCGGACGGCGACACGGGATGAAGTTTTATTTTAATATTGGCATGATTGGTCTGACCTTCAAGATAGACAAACCCATGAAGGGTGGTGATTTCTGTATGGTCTACGACAATTGACCCACTGGTATAATTGGAGTTCAGAATCCCATCATAATCATAATCTGCTCCAACTTGATAATAATACGTATGAAAATCAGACAATCCCGTATCCGTGTAAAATGTGTCCACCAGACCGGTAACGATAAGGGTGGAGGGACCCGGTGTAAAATTTGCCGCATCAGACCGGTAGATTGAATATCCCGTGAGAAACATGTTATCTACGGGAGGCTCCCAATTTAAATCCACACTCAGGTCATGATTATCAACCAAAGCCAGGTTCTGTGGGGGAAACCCCGTCACCATGAACGAATATCGATACACAGGCGCCAGTGGGGGTGCAGTATATTGGTCGGTACCGTCTGTCGCATACAGGTAATATTCTACGGGTGAGTTGACGACCTGACCCGGAATAGACGCCGTAAACAGGGTATCATCGTCGCTTGACATCGCCGCCTCCTGCCATACTCCGCTGTTAATACGGTAAAACAGGCTTGCCGATGTGATGGCGTCCCCCTGTTCATCTATGATATCCGCATCAATCACGTAAGGTCCGGCGTCATCGTTGGTATTGAAAAGTCCGTTATGGAAAATACCAAAAGCCAGATTCCCGATAAAGGGGTCGGGGAAGATAACACCCTCAATTGTTAAGCGGATAAAATCTAACCGGGAAATTCCTGCACCTCCATTTCCCCCGGGGTTGCCATAGAAGCCGTTCCCGCCGGCGCCGCCTGAGGCGCTGATACTTCCCGAATTGATGAGATCGTCACCGACCAAAAAAAGCGAACCTCCCGCACCGCCACCGCCGCCGCCGGAGTACGTTGTGCCATTACCGCCGGTATTTCCATTGGATTGAATGACGCCGTTATTCTCAATACGGTTAGCAGAGATCATGAGGATCCCCCCGCCATAACCACCGGTGCCGGGTGTAAAACCGGAATATCTGCCCCCACATCCGCCCCCGCTGCCAAAATACATTAGGGATAGGTCCGGGGTACCATAAGCGCCCCCACCGCCGCCACCGCCACCGGTAGAATTAACACACCCATCACCGGATGTGTGATCGCCGCCATCTTCTGCAATGCAAGCGTTATTATAGCCATGTCCGCCGAATCCAAAAGTGCCATAGCCGGCGCCACCGCCGCTGCCAGCATGACCGCCGCCGCCACCGCCTGCCCCCCCCCGGGTTGGTGACCCGATACCAGCCGAACCGGCCGTACCACCACCGCCACCGCCTGCCCATCCACGAGCGCCGGCGTTATATGCAAATGCAGCCCCACCGCCCCCTGCGCCTTCATGTGCGTCGTTATTATTGTAATTCCCTCCGAATCCGCCTGAACCTATGTAACTTTCACCCCCCTGTCCACCACCATGAGAAGTGCCATACTGAGTGCCGCCGTGATACCCTTTGCCCGATGCGTCGATGATCCCCGTTTCGGAGATGGTGAGCACATTATTTGATTTAAATGCCAAAACACCACCGGATGAACCGTCCCATACAGGACATGTGAGTGTTCCATCCACATTAACATAAGTATAATTGGGAACTCTTACCACCTGATGGTTGAGGTCGTTGCTTCCGTGAAAGTCCTGTGATAACGGTTCATACAATTGAAACGTGCCGCTCCCGACCGTTTGAATGTGATTCAGCTCATACCTGCCGGTCAGATTCTGTGCAAAATCACGCGTCGGGTCATGCATGGTAACGATGAGAATATCATCGCCATTACCGAAACCGGCTGTCGATTCTACGTTGAGTATAAATGACCCGGCGCTGTTCGTCCCTGTGGTCAGAGTATTAATATCGCAGATCGTTACCGAAGTACCGACAGGGATATCCATGGCGCCGTCCGCTCCGGTACCGGTATTTATCTGGGGAATTAGCATTGAAATAAATATGCTGACGATGGTGGTTTTCACATACTTCATAATGGTCTCCTTTATCAAAAGGTTTGTTTGGCTATGGGTGCAAAATGCCGTTAATTTGTTGCAGATAAAGAAAAATCACCCGTCAGAAAGACCTGATGGGATAATCAGTCTGCGAGAATCAATTATTATTAATTTTCTTCAAAATGAGTTTGAAGATATAATTTTTTATTACCATTTTCAAAGTATTTTTTTCAACTTTGTATAAATAGTGATGGTGATCCACAGTGAAGAAAATGCGATGGAACAGAGAGCATATTTGCTTTGCAGGAGGCAGTGTCAGTGGACAATTAGTTCTGGTTTTCGGCTAAAGCCGGCAGGATCATTCTCATCGTCTTTTTGATGACAAGCCGGAGGCGAGGCTACCATTTTCAGGTTTTCGAGAGTATCTTTAATAGGAATCTTAAGCCCGGTGACAGGCTCGTAGATGACATTCGCTCCATCCTGCTATTATGCGCCATACCGGCGGTTCCCCGGACGAGTTAAAAAATGATGGGCACACTTTCTTCATTAAACCTATTTTCACTGATTCTGAACGGGCTGGATAGCTTAATAAGAAAACTTTGAACAGGTGTGAGTCCGGGACAACTGCGACAGAGGGAATCATTTTTGATCGAACTCCACGGCAGGGGCTTGCCAGGTGATCTCATTTCCGGTAATCTGATGAGGATAGCTGACGATTTCCAATTTTTCGGGGGTGACTTTGATGGGCAGAAATGCCGTCATATCCGGATAAAACTCGAACCATCCGGGCATAAAATGGTGTGCTTTTTCTACCGGATCGTCAATGATTTCTGCCCTGCCCCGAATGGTCACATATCCCTTCGCCTCCTCTACCTGGTAATATAATGTCACACGAGGATCTTTGCGGATTTCGTCCACCTTCCGGCTGTTTATGGTGGTTCCCAGCCATACGATCATGCTGGTATCCGGTAAAAAGGGATACATCTCTCTTGCCTGAGGGTGTCCGCTTTCATCCAGGGTGATGAGGGCACAATACCGGGCTTCTGCCATGAGTTCACGGGCGGCGCCGATAAGGTATTCGCGGCTGTAGACCGGCAGATGATCGTCTTGCGGGTGGAGGATACCACATAGTACCAGGACTGCAGGCAGCAGTAATCGTATGAGCCTGACCATTCTCGAACGCATCTGTGGATTCAGATTATGTTTCAAAATGTACTCCTTTAAACTTTAAGCATCAAACCATTATTTTAACAGTTCAGGTCTGCCTGTCGGCAGACAGGGCTCCCCGGGTTTTCCATCATGAATTTGAAGGCGGCCTCGTGGGTATTTTCGATCACACCATCCAGAATCGCCGCTTCGATCGCACTTTTAACCTTACCCACCAGCGGACCCGGCTTGAGTTTCAAGGCTTGCATGATCTCATCCCCGCGTACCGGCGACTGAAACGATCTCATTTCATCCCGAAGGTGAACATCCTGCATCAGGGTTTCTACCCTGTCGAAGTTGGTGATATACTGTTTCACTTTTGAGGTGTTTTTTGTGGTAATATCCGCGCGGCACAGCGTCATCAGATCGTCCAGATCTTCACCCGCCTCAAACATCACCCTGCGAATCGCACTGTCGGTAATCTCTTTTTTTGCAAGGGCGATGGGGCGCAGGTGCAGTTTCGTCATTTTCATGAGATAATCACGCAGGTCTTTTGATAGTTTCATTCGTTTTGCCACATTGATCAACATTCGTTTCCCAATTTCGTCATGCCCGTGGAATGTCCACCCCTTTCCAACCTGAAACCGCTTGGTGACCGGTTTGGCAATATCATGTACAAGGGCTGCAAAGCGGACATCCATTTTGGGTGTTAATTTTGCGGCATTGTCCACCACCTGCAGCGTATGCAGGAAAACATCTTTGTGTCCCTTACCGTCGAGCACATCCACCCCTGACATGACATCAAGCTCCGGAAATGCGATTTGGAGCAGCCCGGTGTCTTTCATCAGTTTAAAACCGGTGCTGGGTTTGGATGTTTTAAGTGTCTTGATCACTTCTTCGGTGATGCGTTCTTTTGAAATGATAGAGAGCCGCCTGCATTGACGCACGATGGCCTGAAGCACATCGATGGCAATATTGAACTCCAATTGAGCGGCAAACCTGGCTGCGCGCAGCATTCGTAGAGGATCGTCGGAAAAGGTATCGTCCGGCGCCAGCGGTGTCCGAAGGGTCCGCTTTTGCATATCCTGAATGCCCCCGAAAGGATCGATGATATCGCCGTATGAAACAGGGCATAAAGAAACAGCCATCGCATTGACCGTGAAATCCCGACGGGTCAAATCTTCTCTTACCGATGCGGGATTTACGTCCGGTTTCCGGGAATCAGGCTTATAGGTCTCCGATCGTGAAGTAGCAATTTCGATTTCCATCCCGGTCAAAGGGATCAACGCAGTTTTAAATTTTTCATACACAACAATATTTGATATTCCAAATCGATCGCCTAAGCGGCGGGCGAATTCAATGCCGTCACCCTCCACCATGAGATCGATATCCACATTTTGCCGGCCCAGAAACAGATCCCGTACATACCCCCCAACGAGATAAACGGGGTACCCGAGGTCATTCCCCAGTTTACCCGCATCCCTGAACACCCTGGCATGGTCTGCGTTTTGTTCCAATAAGGTTAAAATATTGCTCATACCTGAAGAAAAGTTAGGGATACGAATCCGTTCTGTAACAGGGATACATCTCTATTAGAAACATTCCTCACACCAAAACTCTGCGGGACAACAATGTCAATAATTTCTTCTTCCTTTAATCATGCTCTAAATCATAATTTTTAGCTCTATAATATCAAACTTCGAAAAGCAATTTACAGGAAAATATGAGTCCACAGTATAAGGTAGGAAAAACAAAAGGCAGCCTGATCTATTTTTTTCAATCCCGGAGGAAAAATCTTGAACTTATCCTATTAATTATGATTTTTGGGATTTCATCCACCATTTTAATGGGGAAATACGCTGAATTAAAGCAGGCGTTGAACACTGCATCGGAACAGGCATTTTTCGGAAATCTGCAATCTGCTTTACTGTTATTTGCCTCTGAAAAATTGATGTCCACCGGGAGAAAAACCTACCCCGATCCCGAAACCCCGCTTTTGCAAAGACTATTGATCTCCGGGTATTTACACTGGAATTATCAACCCCTTGATGACGCAACCGGAAAAATAGAATTTATGATGGATAATGAAGAAAATAGAATTTGGTATTATTCCATTTCTCCTTCATTCCCTGACAGCACCGAATTCTTTATCGTTCGCGGTCTTCCGGGAGTTGAACTTCCTAAGCGCAAGACTTGGGAATGACCATCTCTCCATGAGGGTTTACGTGGCGTGATTCCTTAGGGCGAGGCACATCCTCTACCTGGTAATATGTTGTCCTGTCCGTCATCTTGTACTCCGCGTCTGAGTTAAGAACGCTGATTCTAATTGTTCTTTTATGAGGGGCTGTAGAATCATTAATTTTATTCATTATTTCAATAGACCTAAAGATATTTAGATGAGAAAACTATCAGCCATTATAATGATCATTTTTGTCTGTACGATGTTCTATACCTGTTCATCGGACACAGACTCATTTGTTCTCCCCATGGAATCCCCGGATACTTCCCTGATCCTTCAGAACTTTTCAACCTCCAGACTATTGGTTGAATCGGGCGGGGACACCTGTCTGATAACCGCTATGGTTGTCAACGCAGCCGGAACCGGAGTGGAAGGCATCAAGGTGATATTTGAAACATCAGCCTTCGTTCCCGAATCCGGGATAGTGACGTATCCAGATGGGTTGACGTATGCGTTATCAGATTCTTTGGGCGGGGTCCTGGCGTATTACACTTCCCCGGCCACAAATTATGGGAATTTTCAGATCTTCGCCCGCACCGGCGCAATTACCGATTCACTGACATTGACCGTAATCCCAATTATCACCTCTATTCAATTAACGACGAATAAAAGCCGGATACTCAGTGATGGAGAATCAACCGTTCAATTAAACCTCCGGCCGATCAGTACTGCGGGAAATGTTTTTGATCTTTCACTCTATTTAACATCAGATTATGGTTTATTGAACGAATCTATTGTGACGACAGACAGTTCCGGGTTCGCATACGGAGTATTGCACAGTATTCCTTCCGGTAGTGACATTTCAACGGTGATTCGATGCTGGGTCGTGAATAATCCCGCCAAAAGAGATAGCGTATCCATAATTTTTGCGGGAATTACCGTGCAACTGACACCGGATTCCAATTATATTCAATCTGCAATTGATTCTACACGGGTTGTGGCGTTTGTGCATGAGACCACAACTTTGAATCCGGTACCGGATAAAATCGTCTCCTGGACGACCACATTAGGCGATATCGGTGACCCGAGTGTGACGAATGTGGATGGCGAGGCGTACACCACCCTCACCAGCACCGGGCTGAGCGGTGCCGCACAAATCACCGGAGATATTGGAAATGGACTTGTGGGAACGACCCCTGTGATCATTGTCCATGGGGGCGCAGACAATATTGCTTTAAGCGCCTCATCCACGAGTATCCTTGCTAACGGCACCCGGTTTGCCACGATCAGCGCATTTGTGGGCGACGATGCCGGGAACGCCATGGAGGGGATCGGTGTCAGCATCGTTCACAGCCTCGGAACGATCACCACAACATACGGAGTGACAAACATCAATGGAATTGCATCCTTTGAACTGATCAGCCCCGTGAGTAATTTAGATTTGAATACTACCCTTAGCGGATCAGTCGTTGGGAATTCCGGAATTTCGGATTCCATCGACATTCAGTTTAGAGGGATTTCCATAACCGTCGTGCCTCCCGTACCCAATTCACTCATTTCTGATGGCGTCAGTACGCTGACAATTCATGCGAATATTTTTGAAACAACCCTTCAGTCTCCGGTTTCCAGTGAGTCAGTTCAGTGGACTACCACCCTGGGGACCATCAACAGCCCAACCCTTTCTGATATCCAGGGAAATACCCAATCGGTATTGCACTCTGTCGCAGATCTCACTGGTACAGCGCTGGTCCGGGCGTATGTGGGAAATATGCAGATTTTCTCCACAACTCAAATAAATCTCATTACCCTTGATGTTACGTCGTTATCGCTTGAACCACAGTTCACCAGCATATTAGGGGACGGTCTGGCAACGGACACTCTGACCGTCACGACATTTGATGACCTGGGTGGGACGGTTCCAGCAGCCAATATCCGGTTTACCACGGATGCCGGGTTATTTTCCAATAATCAGCAGGAAATTTACAAGTTTACCGATGCAGCGGGGATATCGAAAGCCCTTCTCAGGAGTCAGCCGGGCATGTCTGACCTGCCCGCGCATGTCACCGTGTCCTCGGTGGAAAATCCATCCTTATCGGTAACTTCGAATATTACCTTCAGAGGCATCACCATTACCGTGAACTCTGTAGAGTCTGAAATCATCGCCAACGGATATAGCACGACACTGATCACGGCGCAGGTGAAGGAAACGACGAATGGGAACCCATTGGTAGGGAAAACTGTGAACTGGGCGACGAATCTGGGGGTTATCGAATCGTCGTCAATCACAAGTTCTACAGGGTCCGCCACAACAACCCTGTACTCCCAGGTGGATCAGGTGGGAACCGCCACCGTCACGGCAGGCTATGGCTTGCTCAATCCCGGATCAGTGACCGTGGTAATTCTCCCACAGCCGAATCCCGGATATCTCTCCCTATCCTCTCAGCCGGGAGGCAGTTCTGGCGGACAATCCACCCTGATACTAAATGCGATTCTTACGGATAGTGAATCCCACCCCATCATGAATTACAGTGTCGACTTCACCATCTTACAAACCGGGATCGGTTCTTTATCTCCCTCCAGCGATCTGACGGATGGCACTGGTATGGCAACGGCACAGTTTACATATCCCTTTGAAAACAGCGGGTCGAATGTCACTTTCAGAGCAACTGCAGGTTCACTCCAGACTCCTTTACAGGTCACGTTGCCATGATTTGGACTCGTGGAACGGCATCCGTTTGGGTATTGGCGTGCATTTTTCTTGCAGGGGTGGGAAACCGACTGAATGCGCAATTGGAATTTTCCTACACCGGAATTGAGACGCATTTAGAAAATAAAGTTCTTAGCGATATTCCATTGGAATTAAACACCTATCACCTGACATGGACCTTTTTCAACGCCGCCTATTCGGAGGGCGAACTAGGGTTGGGTGGAGGAAATGCAAAAATCCAGGCACAAAACCACAATTGGTCTGATTTGGTGAGTAAGGGGCTTTTTTCGGCACATTTTCAATATACCCGTCATTTCGGGTTTGGATATCTGTCGGCAGGTATCCGGTTCCAAAAGATCACCGGCGACGTGACGGCACCGGTAGCAGGTGAAAATTCCGTTTCCGGTTTCGACAAATTCATTCAGCACAACAGCTACTATTTTTACGAATTTCCGGTTTCTGCGGGAGTCTGGTTCCATTTTCGGGATTTAGCTATTAGAGTAGGAGTATTGCAATCCAATTATTTTGGAACCCAGAATTATACCCAATATTTGTATCAGGGATTGGGGAATGTGGAAATTAACCGGGGTCAAAGAACGTTTCAGGATCAGGATGCAGACCGGTTTTTTGAAACAGAGTTTGCCTTTAACTTAAAAGGGAAGTATCGGATAAAAATTTATTATTCATTTCCGGTTAATCCAAATGATCCGGCAGCCGGACTCACCAATCCCGATCAAAGAACCATCAGGGTTTTCTTTGGCGGAATGATTAATTAACGGCAACACTATTTTTTATCAAATAAATAATTCAAAAAATGACTAAATTCCAAAAAAGATTAACAGGTATAAAAGGAGCAAAGAAAATGAAATTTATGATTACTCTACTCATTGGAGTTTCGCTGACCTTCGGGACGACGTTAACCGTTGGTTCCGGACAGACATATTCCACAATTCAGGCTGGTATCAATGCCGCATCCCCCGGGGATACGGTTCTGGTTTTTCCCGGTACTTACACACAAAACCTGAATTTTAACGGAAAAAACATTGTTGTGGGATCCAGATTTATACTGTCTGATTCTACCAGTTACGTTGAAAACACCATCATCAATGGAAACAACAACGGTTCTGCCGTGATATTCAATCACAGTGAAACCAGCAGCGCGGTTTTGAGTGGATTCACCATCCAAAACGGATATGCGTTCAACGGAGGCGGCGTATATGTCCAGAATGCCAGTCCGACACTTTCCTTTCTTCTGGTAAAATCCAATAATGCCTATTTTACTGGCGCGGGGCTGTACTTTCTAAATTCTACATCCTCAATTTCAAACCTGACCGTGACCGGAAACACAGCTGCAAATAATGGTGGGGGAATCGATAAAGTGAATTCAACGCTGGCTGTCAGCAATTCCATTTTTTGGAATAACACACCTAACGGTATATCCACTAATTCGTTTACGGTGACCTATTCGGATGTTGAATCTCCGGTTGACTCTGTTTACACCGGTACCGGGAATATCAATGCCGATCCGACCTTTGTGAACGTTACCGCAGGGAATTACAATCTCAGCGGGGGAAGCCCCTGCATCGATACCGCAAACCCTGCATCTCCCAATGACCTGTATGGCACCCCTATGGATATGGGCGCACTCTACTTTTCACCCACTCAAGGGTGCATGGACCCCACTGCATACAATTATGATCCCGGCGCATACAGTGATCCCGGTAATATCTGTGAATATTCACCGGTGGCATCTAATGTCAGTGTAAGCGGTACTGAGGACAACCCCGCGGCGATCAACTTCAGCGCCAATGATACCAACGGAGGTGATGTGCTGACTTATTCGATTTATGTCCAGACCAGTCACGGTACTGTGACGATAGCCAATCCTCTGTCCGGAACCGGATCATACACCCCCACGGCGAATTATTTTGGACCCGATACCCTGCGGTATATTGTGACTGACAATAGCATCTATACGCTATCAGACACTGCCTTCGCATACATCAGCGTCACCGCCATTAATGATGCGCCTGTTCTTACTCCCATCGGCGATCAGACCATGGTATTTAATACTCCCCTAGTTCTCACACTTTCCGCAACCGATGTGGATGATCTGACAGAAATCCTGGAATATACCGCAACGACAACCTCGTCATTCCTGACGCTTGCCCTGGTTGCAAACAGTTTAACTATCACTCCAACCGAGTTTTGGGGCGGAACCGGAGACGTTACCGTCACTGTCACCGATGCCAGCAGTGCTACGGACAGCGAGGTCATCACCGTTACCCATATGCCAACCGGTGATTTTGTGACGATGTCCTTCGGAGAAATTGACTATCTTAATCATGTCATTCCGATCATGATGGATAATCCGATACCCGTTGCGGGATTTCAATTCCAGGTTTCACCGAACATCATTACCGTCACCAATCCAAGTGGCGGCCGTGCTGAGAATGTCGGCTGGATCGATAATATTACCATCAACAACTCCATCATTTTGGGATACATGACCACAAACTTGCCACCGATTCCCACATATACTCCCGGAGACAGCGCACTCACCTTTTTATCCTTTGCGCAGGGTGCGTGGTCCGGCGGACCTGAAATTTGTTTACAAAATGTAGTCCTGTCGGATACCCTTGCGCAGGATCTTGTCGCCGTCATTGATACCTGTGTGACCTATGGCGCCGGATGGGGTTCAAATATCTCAAATGATATTAATCAGGACTCATTCGTCAATGTATTAGACATCGTCGGCATCGTTGATTTCGTGCTGGGCGCCGCCGCCCCCACCGCCTTTCAAACCTGGGCAGGTGATTCCAATGAGGACGGCGATATTGATGTGGTGGATATTGTTTACATTGTCCAGGTGATCCTGGGTGTCATCGTCCCTCGTGACGGTCGACTTACGGAAGCGGAAATTTCTTTTGACAAGGGTCAGTTTATGCTACATACTATGGGGACACTTGCGGGGATGCAACTGGATTATTCCGGAAATCTCATCATCACGAAAAATAATTTACCGGAGGGGTGGGAAATACATCAGTCCTCCGAGAGATTGCTGATTTTTAACTTCGGCGATAATGCCCTGCAATCCGATCATTTGTTTGATTTTATCGGTAATTTTACGATCACCTCCACGCTATTGACAGACTGGGACGGTCATACCGTTTCAGCGGACATCACCGGTATCCCCCTGACATTCGCGCTGGAACCTGCATATCCCAATCCATTTAATCCCCGGACGAGATTACAATATTCGCTAATGAATGATACGGTGGTTAAAATTATGATATTCGACATTTTAGGGAACGAGATCGCCGTACTTGCGAACGAGAGACAATCTGCCGGTGAACACGCAGTGATATGGGATGCCTATGGATTTTCCAGCGGTATGTATTTTGTTCACATGATCACACCGGAATTCTCCCGGACTCAAAAACTGCTTCTGCTTAAATAAGGACCTTTAATTGAATGTAAAAATCCCTGTTGGACTCACCTCAACGGGGATTTTTATTTTCAAAAAAAATAAGTGAAATGAAATTATTAATGTTCATGTGTGTGACAACGGGGATCGCTTTCTCCGCTGTCCTCCTGGTACCTGAAAATTACTCCACCATTCAGGGGGGGATCAATGCCGCCGTGGTCGGAGATACGGTTCTTGTTCAACCGGGCGAATATTTTGAAAATATCAACTATTTCGGAAAGGCGATCCTGCTCACATCCACTTATTTTGAATCCAATAACGATGACGCAATTCTGACCACTATTATTAATGGAAATGGCAACGGAAGCGTCGTCCGATTCAATACCGGCGAAGGGGCGTCCTCCATTCTTCAGGGTTTCACCCTCACCAATGGAAATACCTATAACGGTGGCGGCGTTTACTGTTCAGGCAGCAGCCCCACACTGCGGCATGTGGTTATTTCAGGGAACCATGCAATATACAACGGCGGTGGATTGATCGCATATTTTAACTCGCACCCAAAGTTGGTATCCGTTACTGTGTATAATAATTCTGCAGGCGGAAATGCAGGAGGATTTTATCTGTGGGAATCCCAGATCACACTTGTGAATTCCATACTATGGGAGAATCCTCCAAATGAAGTGTACTGTAACGCCAATGGTGCATTTAATACCGTGACGATTTCTTATTCTGATATCTACGGCGGAATAGGCGGAATTATCACCAACAACAACGGTACGGTTTTTTGGCAGCAGGGAAACCTTAGTACCGACCCGGTATTTCGGGATGGTGAAAATGGAGATCTTCAGCTCATGGATGGCTCTCCATGTGTCGATTCCGGTACTATTTATTATGTAGCAAACGGTAATATTCTCGTAAATCTGCAACCTGGCGATTATGAGGGTAGCGGTCCTGATATGGGCGCCTATGAATTTCATTCCGTTTACGGATGTACGGACGAAAATGCAACGAACTTTGATCCCGGGGCAACAATCGATGACGGGTCTTGTGAATACATATGGGGATGTACCGACAGCAGCGCCGCCAACTATGACCCGTCAGCATTCTACGATGACGGCAGTTGTGAGTATGCACCTCAACTTTTATTTTTACCGGACCGAACAATCAATGAAGATTCAACCCTTGAGGTGATCCTTTCTGCCCAGGATATCGACAGCAACCAAATTTATTTTTCAGCCTCAAGCGATATCCCTGCTGTATTTACTTCCGTGTCATCTGATACCCTTCTGATCATCCCGGATCCTAACTGGTTTGGGACAGCACTGATCACTGTATTTGTGACAGATGGCGTGTATTCGGACAATCAAACGTTTGCCCTCGTTGTGACTGCCATCCCGGACCCCCCCATACTGACAAATCCGGGAGATCAGGAAATCGTTGAAAACCAATCTTTATCCATCATCTTCCAAACTGTCGATTACGATAACGATCTGGTATTTTATACGGCTCAAAGCGATACGAATGCGGTAGCGTTAACTGTCCATCAGGATACCCTGTACGTAACCCCGGCTCCCCAATGGTATGGCACGGCAACCATCAGTGTCAGTGTGAGTGACGGATTATTTCAGGACTATCAGGCATTTATCCTGACTGTATTGTCTGCGGAGGACGATGTATTTCTGGGGTTCGGTGAACTATGGATGGATTCTTTGAAGGTTGAAGTAACCATAGGCAGTGAAACCAATATTGCCGGATTTCAGTTACAGGTTACCGGCGACAATTTGACCATTGACCGGATCAGAGGCGGATGGGTTGACGAGTACGGATTTGTAACCCAGTTCAATCCTGCAACCCAGATCATCCTCGGGTTTTCCCCCTTAGGCGAGGTGCTTCCCGCATCCCCCGATGGTATTTTGTTTAACCTGTATTTTGACGGATGGGGAGATCCCGATCTGTGTCTTGAGAATATTATCATCACCCGTCCGAACGGTTCCGAGGCAAATGTTATTTTTGATCAGTGCCTGCCTATTGATTTCCCTATCGGTGATGTGACCGATGACGGAAATGTGGATATTCTGGATGTGGTTGCATTGGTATCCATCGTACTATCCGGTGGAAACGGAAGCCCGTATCAAACCTGGGCAGGGGATATGAATGCCGACGGTGAAATTAACATCACCGACATTGTGACTTTGGTTCAGATCATACTGAATCTGGAGTTTTAACGGATTTTACCTGGGGTCTGGCTTCCTCTGAAACTGGTTTTGGAGCGGGAACTGAAGGGTAACCATGGTTCCCTTCCCCTGCTCACTCTGAATGGTCACACCCACATGGTTCAGGTCGAGATACCGTTTCGTCAGGGATAGCCCCAATCCGACGCCCTGATATTTCTTAGAATAGCCTGTGCTTTCCTGGGTAAATACATCGAACAATTCGTTTTGGTACTTTTCTGACATCCCAATTCCGGTATCTTTAATCTGAAGAATTTGGTTTTCGGGTGTTCCCGAAAGGCGAATAGATACGATGCCTTCATCCGTATATTTGATGGCATTATCAATAATATGATCCACCGATGTAAGGATTAATTGTTTATCACCCAGGAATTTTGACGAATACGCATTGTCATTCTTATAAATTAATTGGATATTTTTTTCCCGTGCGGTTAATTCAAAGGGAAACAGAACCCTTTCCACCAATTCGGCCAGATCAAATTCCGTCACTAGGAGATTAATGGTTCCGGTTTCCAATTCTGAAATTTCCAGAATCTCATGCATTGTCCGTTTCAACCGTTCGCCGCTGATGGCAATATTTTCAAAATATTCCATCTGTTCTTCACCCAGATAACTCATCAGTTCCGATTTAACAAGATCAGAAAAGCCTAAAATTGAATTCAGAGGGGTTCTCAGTTCGTGGGACATATTTGCCATAAAATGAGATTTAACCTCGTTAGCTTTCCTTGCCTCCTCCAGCGCTTTCTCCCGTTCCAGTTCGGCAAATTTCTTGGCGGTGATGTCTTCTTTCACGGCAATAAAATGGAGAATTTCATTTTTTTCATTGTAAATCGGCGATATCGTGGCATTTTCCCAGAATAATTCCCCGTCTTTTTTACGATTACAGATTTCACCATTCCAGGTTTTTCCTGCAAGGATCGTTTTCCACATATTCTGATAAAACGAGTTAGATTGTATCCCGGATTTCACCAAGCTCGCATTTTTCCCTAATACTTCAGAAGGTAAATATCCGGTAACCTCGGTGAATTTCGGATTTACATATTCAACAATACCATCCATATTTGTGATCACAACGGATGTTGGACTTTGTTTGATAGCCTGATTCAGTGTTTTAAGATCATTTTCTGCAAGTTTGATGGTTGTGACGTCTTGCAACGTACCTACAATCCGGAGGAGTCCCGAATCATTGTCAATTATTTTTTCTGCTTTTATGTGAATATATTTCTGATGACCAGCAGGCAGGGTAAGGCGATGAATCCCGTTCAATGGTATGTTATGCTCAAGAAGTAAATTCAGATCGGATTCAAACGAACCCCGGTCGGATGAATGGACTAATGCCATAAAATTATCGAACGTAAGATCAATCTTTTGGGGATCCAGTTCAAGGATACGATAGATTTCCTGCGAACAATAAATGTAGGCGGTTCCCGGGTTGTACTCCCAATTTCCAAATCGTGCAATCCGGTGTGCTTCGAGGAGTGCTTTTTCTATTTTCTTCCGTTTATTAATCTCATTTTCAAGTTCGATATTTTTTCTTTCCAGTTTATTCACCAGCCGTTCGCTGTACAGACTGAAAATATCTGATTGGTCCTTATCAGTCCTGTCCTGTTTCAACTGTGTGTCGGAGAATGGATGGTATTTTGTGATAGCTTCATTGATCTCATTGAGGATTTGATCCGGCGACATGGGTTTGTGCAAAAATTTGTACGCACCAAGTTTATATCCCAGTTCTTCGTCCCGGGTGTCGGTATATGTCGCCGTGAAAAATATCAGAGGAATATGACTAAATTTTTTGACCTGCCGTATTTTTGCACAAAGCTGAAATCCGTCCATCCCCGGCATGAGAATATCCGAAATGACCAGTTTAATTTCCCCGAATTTTTCACCGAGGATTTTTAATCCTTCATTCCCGTTATCAGCTTCGATGATCGAATACCTTTCTTCACGAAGCAGCATACTCAATACGTTTCGATTGTCATGGTTGTCATCGACGACTAAAATAGTTTTATTAATCTTATTGTTTTCCATAAAATACTGTGCTTTTCTTTCAAAATACCCGCCCATATGTTGGGCTTCGGAATGATATTTATCCCGGTTGTCTTTTTTAAAAGGGTTTAATTTCCCTTCGGTAATGACGGTGTTGACTGGTTTTAATTTACCAAATCAGATTGAATCGTTCCATCACTCATTAAAAAGTGTTACGTTCAAACCGTCGTGCATTGCATGGTACAAAAATTGGGTTGTTTTACCCCAGCCCAGATTCCCGAACCTGTCAATGCCAATGACTCCAAATTGTGCTTTTTGTATGTTCCCCAATTCCAGAATTTTTGATATGGAATCCCTCAACGGGATATTCACATCTGCCCAGGAAATGATCCGTGATGCTGCTGCCAGATCGACAATATGTTCTCCGATACCGGTCATGGAAACGCCGGCATTCCCGGATACATAATTTCCCGCAACCGTCGGGCAGTCACTCACCCTCCCTTCGATTTCCATACCGGTGCCGCCGGTTGATATTCCGGCACAGATCATTCCGGCAGCATCCAGGGCAACCAATCCGACGGTACCCGTTTGACCGCTCCTCTTAAATCTGAATTCCGATTTTCGCTCTTCCGTCACCGGATCATAGTATGGAATCCCCCGGTCGTGGGCATATTGGGTTGCAAAGCTCCCGGCGATTACCCGGTATTTTTCAGAAGCGAGAAGGTCCGCCAGGTCTATCGGATGCTGAATATTTTCCACATTGATCACACCGGAAAATCGTCGACGGACACTGTCCATGATCGCCGCCGACATCCGCGCCCTCCCGTCTCTCTGTAGTTTACTACCGGTCCCAGCATTAAAAAGCGGATCGTCTTCCAGCCGCCGGATACCGAATAACACGGCAGACCGGGCATCGGTACCGCATAAATATTCGTATGTTTCCGTTGTGATCTTCTGTAATGACCGGCGAATCCGGTCTATTCGTTCCAGTGGCAATACTATATTCCCCGCGCCGCCATGGAGGATGAGTTTTGGGTGTAGGTCTGACAATGGTGATTTATAGTTTAATCTGTGGGACCGTAAATAATGAAATTCAACAGGATTATGATATCCTGAATGTTAACAATGGAATCTTCATTCATATCCGCTGCATAAAATTGTGCCTGCGTCAATTCGGTGATACCCAAAATAACATTAACCGCAACCACCAGATCCTGGATGTTAATAACGTCATCCTGGTTGATATCGCCGGGTGTATATGCAAACATATCGAGATAATCCATGACCTGCCGAATGGTTTCTTCCGCTGCAAGGCGGGCAGTCTGCGTGGAGACGACCCCCCCGACATGCACATGACCTGCTGCGATGCAGGGTGTATCCCCATATTCATTCAAATCCCGGTACCACACACCGTGATACCCCATAAATTCCGATATAAAATGACCCGGATCCCCGGACCAATCGATAAAGGGATTTAAACCGATATTCAGACCCGCCACGCCCGCGACAATATTCTCCATCGGCAGGTTGGAGTACCGGTGAAAATAGGCAATTTCACCCTGATCCGGCGGATTTGGCGTCGGCATCACCGGCGTGGAATAATCACCAATCCAGTTGGTTCGGTTATAGTAATTATATTCTACCTCCCAACTATGGTCAGAGGATCCCCGGCTGAAGGTGATGACGGCCATGGGTTCCTGATTTTCCGCGATCGGCCAGAAATCCTCAGAGGTATCCTGATAATCCACTTCGAGATCACCGTATCCCTGACCACAGTCAGAGCATTCCGGATTTACAAATTGAGGAAAATAACCTGCAACATTATATCCCCGACCTTCCCAGTCTTCGCCCTGCCACCCCCCGGGATTCAATTCAGGGTTTGGGCTGAAATGCCGGATCATCTCATTGGTGGGCGGCCAGAAACCGGTCACCAGAATAACGGGCGGAATACGCTCACGGGTGTTGTGATACATGCCTTTTGTCACCGGGAATTCCACAGCTGTGCCCGACTCTTCCACAAGGGATTGAATAGAACGGATCGTCACCTGAACATCAATGTGCCTCTCTGCGGGGATATCCAGTTCCATGAAAAATTTGAGAGAACGGATGTGACCGATGATTTTCTCCAAATGATTTTCCACAGCATTCCAATAAAACGGACCCACATATTGATCCGGCACCGGATATCGTAAGTAAAATTTACTCCCATTGGGCAGACCCGATGCAATGATCGTCAGAGAGACGGTAGCGATCGCCGTAATCTCAATCGGAACCTGCCAAACGATCCAATTCCCCGCACGGGTCGGTTCTCCCTCTGTAGCATCAATATTCGGAATGACCTGTGGTGAAGTTGACAGATCAACCCGATAGGGCATACGTGCGCTCAGATGGGTTCCCTCCGGCGGGTCAACCGGCGTTACCTGAGACCAGAGGGTCGAAACGAATATAACTGTGATGAAAATTAATCGGTTATTCATCCAATGATTCCTCTTGAAAACGACGTGGAATTTAACATTCCCGGGATAATCGAAGGCGAATAATTATGCAACACTTCGGTTGAGGGAAAAACGGGAGGTAAAACCGTTTGAAGATCTGCAAGGTCTTTATAAATTCCAAAATGATGAATGGTGGCATTATTCACCCACCCGCATTGGGATTTTCCCAATTTCAAACTGGGAATATCAAACAACAGGGGGTTTTATACATTCGGCAGATGAAGGGGGTATTATGGTTTGCGGAAATCAGACTCCCCGGTTATTCCTCGTGATTTTATCAAATTATCCCGGATGTATGTCCGACCTCTGTGGGATTTTAGTTCCTTTTCTCTTTTCATTGCTTCAGATCGTGTTCCAAAGGATTCGAAATGTACCAACTCCCAGGGAGCACTTGCTTTGGTAGAAGGAACCAGCCCGGAATTATGAGCAGTCAGCCTGTATTCCAGACTGTTTGTTTGACCGATATAAATTCGACCAGTAGTTTTTGAGTGAAGAACATATGTAAAATACATCTAAAATAACAAATCCCATGTGTATGGGATTTGTCTTCTCCTTTTGCTCCGGTAGTTGGACTCGAACCAACGACACGCGGATTAACAGTCCGCTGCTCTAACCAACTGAGCTATACCGGAAATTATTTAAAAAACACACACGGATTAATCCGGCAACCGCCGGACTCTAACCAACTGAGCTATACCGGAAATTATTTAAAAAACACACACGGATTAATC
>CAYPCW010000015.1:0-24627 GCA_964409335.1 uncultured bacterium | reverse complement strand
ACACACGGATTAATCCGGCAACCGCCGGACTCTAACCCACTGAGCTATACCGGAATCAAAGACATTCATTTCTGAAAAAGCTTGTAAATTTATAAGGAATCATTTTCTTATAGAAAACAAAAAATGACTGCATGAAAATAATTTTTTATATACCATGATTCACCTTTGGGATTCTCTTTTTAGTTTACAGTAAATTTATTTCAAATTTCATAACGGAAACATCATACTTTTACACATCAGGTCAATTTATAATGCTTTATTCTATTGTTATACCCGTTTATAATGAATCGGAAAATCTTCCTGCTCTGCTTTCAGAAGTTCATTCAGCAATGCAGAAAATCGGTGAATCATATGAAGTGATCCTGATTGATGACGGAAGTAATGATGACAGTTATTGCATCATGTCTCTTGCCGCCGAACGCCATACCCATATTCGACCCATCCGGCTGCGAAAAAACTCGGGACAGTCCGCCGCCCTCGCAGCGGGATTCCGTGCTGCTACGGGGAAATATGTGATCACCATGGACAGCGATCTGCAGAATGACCCGGCAGATATTATTAAAATGATACCCTATCTGCAAAATTATGACATGGTCACAGGATGGCGGCAGAAGCGTAACGATACCCGGGTAAAACGGTTATCCTCCAAAATTGCCAACGCTATCCGAAATTGGCTGTCCCGTGAAAACATCACAGACACCGGGTGTTCCCTAAAGATCATGGACCGTCAGTATTTATCCCGTATCAAAATGTTCAGGGGAATGCATCGCTTTTTACCGACCTTAATGAAAATGGAAGGCGCTTCGGTCATTGAAATTCCCGTGAATCACAGAGCCCGGATAGCCGGCGATTCCAAGTACGGGACCTGGGACAGAGCATTTAGCGGACTGCGGGACCTGCTCGTCGTCCGGTGGATGCAGGACCGGATTATTCACTTAGATATTGAAACCCCTATTGAGGATGAAGACAATGAACATAGATAGTAATGGTATTCCTTATTTCTGGCTGATTTTGGGTCTGACCGGTCAGTTTTTTTTCACAATGAGATTTCTGATCCAGTGGGTGTATTCGGAAAAAAAGAAACAATCCATCGTCCCGGTATCCTTCTGGATATTCAGTATTTTGGGGAGCAGTATGCTTCTGATCTATGCGGTGTACCGGCAAGATCCCGTCTTCATCCTTGGGCAATCCTTTGGGTTTATTGTTTATTTTCGAAACCTGTATCTCATCCGTTTGGCAAACCAAAATACCCCATGAAACCCGTTTACCTGCTGTTTGGTATTGCGGTCATTCTTTTCGCCTATCGTCTTGATGCCTTCTCATACCTGGAATCCAGCGAAGCCCGGTATACGGAAATCTCCCGTGAGATGCTGGTTTCAGGCGATTACGTCACCCCGACTCTGATTGACATCAGGCATTTCCACAAACCTCCTTTTACCTATTGGGCGACAGCTTTTTCATTTCACTTATTCGGATTGAGCAACCTCAGCGCAAGAGTATTTCCGGCATTTTGCGGATTGGGCATCCTGATCCTCACCTTCCTTATGTCCCGCATGGTATTTCCGGGAAAGGATCAGATTCATTTGTGGAGCGTAGTCATCCTGATGTCTTCCCTGCTGTTTTTGGTTCAGGCACGGGTGGTAACCACGGATATCTATCTGTCATTTTTCACGATGGGTGCGATTTATTTTCAGTGGAAACGAAAATTTTTTGGAGGTTCCCGGAGACTGGTTTTGCCTGCGGCGATATTCCTCGCCCTCGCATTTTTAACCAAAGGTCCAATTCCCTTTATTTTCTACTTTCTGCCCTATTTTATTTACATTGGATTTCTTTCTCAGTTGAGAAAGCCCCGGCTGCCGGAATTGCTCCAATTTTTGATCATTTTTCTCCTTATCACTGCACCCTGGTTTTGGTTCATCATTCGTGACCACCCCCGATTGATTGACTATTTTCTGGTCAACCAGACTCTGGACAGGTATGCAACGACCGTTCACCATCGCAGCGGTTTTCCGGCCTATTATCTCGGCGTCCTGCTTGCGGGAATGTTATCATGGTTTTTATTTTATTTTCCATCCCTCATTCTCACGCTGAAACAGTGGAAATCCCGTTTTGATTATCAATGGGAGTATCTGTTGATCACCTACACGATGATCCCCCTGATATTCTTTTCATTTTCAGGCAGTAAGCTCCCCGCCTATATCGCGCCTACGCTTCCCTTTTTCGCCATTCTGCTGGCGTACTGGATATTCGAAAAATACAGGGACCGGCCATTTGGAACAATCCATGTTATTAACACCGGAGTTTGTATTCTCATTCCTCTGGTGTTGTTGATCAACCCCTTTAAAAATACCCCTCCACACCTCGATGATTTTCATTCTTTATTTTGGATTTTGCTCGGGATTCCGGTTGGATTTTTCTTCCTCTACCGGTTCTTTCTGAAATTTCGAAATATTCGATTCGAGTGGGGGTATGGCGTTTTTAACATCGTATTATTTATTTCACTCGTGACGGTTTTACCCGCGGTCCAGGAGGATTTGAACAGCTTTGAAGGCATGGCAAAGGTGATCAACCAGCATATCCAAAATGGCGAATATGTGGTATCATATAAAATCCGGTTACCCTCGCTGTATTTTTATACGGGGCACCGGGTGATCCATCTGATGCATAACCGGGAGGTGCAATTTGAAACTGCAGATGCTCAGCCTGACCTTCAACGGTACTTGTCTAATGATCCTGAAAAATTCGCCGAATTTCTGAATGCAGATACCGGGTATTATATTGCTATCCGACGGAAAGACTGGGAAAAGTATATTTGGAACAGGATGGAATTGGGTGCGAAGGCGGACACGCTTTACGAAAACAAAAAATTCTTATTACTGAAAAATCGTGGTGGGAATTAAGAACGAAGGGTTTGGAACCCCTCCGCCAGCAGATTTCGGGTTTCCAATAACCCGTCCATCATGATTTTGGTATGGCCGATAATCGGCATAAAGTTCACATCACCATTCCATCGGGGCACCAGATGAAAGTGCAGATGATCTTCTATCCCGGCGCCGGCAACGGATCCAAAATTTGCCCCGAAATTTATCCCCTGAGCCTGGATTGCAGATTTTAGCACCGTGATGGACAGGCTCACCAGCTTCATCATTTCCATTTGAGTGGTTTCGGGTAACTTATCGAAATCAGCCTCATGTGTATGAGGTGAGATCAGCAGGTGCCCGTTACTGTATGGATACAGGTTGAGCATTACATATGCTTCATCTCCCCGGAAGACGATCAGCCGCTCTGCATCATCCCCGGGTTTACTATTTTCACAGAAAATACAGTGATCGGATGAGCCTTTTGGCGCACGGATGTATTCCATGCGCCAGGGCGCCCAAAGCCTGTCCATTAGTTTCCCTGTTCCCGGCTGGCTTTATATTCGGCGATCACACGTTCCGCTTCACTCGCTGGCAGGTCTTCGTACCGGGCAAATTCAATACTAAAAATACCACGTCCCTGGGTAATTGACCTCAATGAGGTTGAGTAATCATAGAGGTTCACCAACGGGACTTCGGCGGTGATCACCTGAAACTGTCCATCGGTTTCCATACCCTGGACCCGTCCCCGCCGTTGAGAAATATCACCCATCACATCCCCCATCACTGTATCCGGAATTTTAGCTACGAGGGTATAGATAGGTTCCAGTAATTTAGGTTTTGACTGAAGGAAACAATCGATAAATGCGTGTTTTCCGGCAATTTGAAATGATATATCATTCGAATCCACGGGATGCATTTTCCCATCGTAGAAATCTATTTTTAAGTCCACGACATGACACCCGGCAAGAATACCTTCATTACAGACTGCTTTGACTCCTTTTTCGACGGAAGTTACGTACACGCGATCCACATTTTGACCCACAAGTGAATTGGTGAATTCTATACCTTCACCCCGTTGTCTGGGTTCGATTCTCATCCAAACTTCAGCGAATTGTCCCGCGCCACCGGATTGTTTTTTATGACGATATTTGGCTTCAGACCGACCCATGATCGTTTCCCGATAGGGTATTTTGGGCGGGATTGTATCCAACTCAACATGATACCGGTGTTTTAATCTTTTCATTACCATCTTCAGATGCAGTTCACCCTGTCCGGAGATGATCGTTTGTTTTAATTCAGGATCCACCACATATTGGAAGGTCGGGTCTTCTTCATGGATCGTCGATAGTCCCTCAGATATTTTTTCTTCGTCCCCTTTTGCCTTGGGGATAATCGCCATCCGCATGTTGGGATTTGGATATTTAATTCCAGCCAGTTCAATGGGTTTTGAAGCGGCAGAGAGAGTATCGCCCGTATGGGTATTTTTCAATTTTACCGCAGCTCCGATATCACCGGCGATCAAAGTGCTGCAATCCTTCCGGGTTTTGCCGTTCATAAAAAATATCTGACGCATTTTCTCAGTGGAATTTCGGGAGGTATTCTCAAGATCATCCCCTGCTTTCACCTGACCGGAATAAACCCGGAAAAATGACAGTTCGCCGATATGCGGTTCGCTGACTGTCTTAAATACGAATGCCGCCGTAGATTCATTTTGGGACGGTTTCAGTGTGATCTTGTCATCAGTACCCGGTTTGGTGCCTGTCACCACTTTAAAATCAGAAGCGCAGGGCGCATATCTGGCAATAATATCCATCATCCGCTTTACCCCGATGTTCCGTTTCGCGGCTACGCAGAATACGGGAATTAATTCGCCGGTAAGAAAAGCATGATGCAACCCGCCCCGTAGTTCTTCTTCCGTGAGTTCTCCCTTTTCAAAGAATTTTTCGAGCAGGGTATCGTCGGATTCTGCGATTAATTCAATGAATTGCTCATGTAATTTTTCGAGTTTCTGTACCCATTCCCCAGAGGGCTTTGACTCTTGATAATTCCCCGAACCGTTGGTATCATAAGTATAGATCTCTTTTCGCAGCACATCGGCGATCTGGTGCAGCGTTTCACCATGCTGCATGGGAATGGTTACCGGAAATACTTTATTTCCAAACCGGTCCTTTGCCTGAGCGAGAACGGCGTCAAAATCGGCAGTATCCCGGTCCATCTGATTGATGATGATTAATCCGGGAATTTGATAATCCGACTTTGTATAATCCCATACCAATTCGGTACCCACCTCAACGCCGCTTGTCCCACTGACAACGATCGCCGCAAAATCGGAAACCCGAAGCGCAGCCTTGGCTTCTCCATGAAATTCCAGGTATCCGGGCGTATCAATGATGTTAAATTTTTTATCCAGCCATTCACAGTTCAACAGTGAGGATGTTATCGAATGTTGGTGTTCAATTTCATCTTCATGAAAGTCAGATACCGTATTCCCATCCTCAATATTCCCAAACCGGTTGATTTCTCCAGCATTGAACAGAATGGCTTCGGAAAGGGTCGTTTTCCCGGTTGTTGCATGACCACACAGTGTGAAGTTTATAATATTCCCGGTCTTATATTCTTTCATGAGTTTCTCCTGATTTAAAATAAAAATCCGGCATTATCCGCCGGATGATTAAATGGTATAGTGATTTCGCCCAACTCAGTAGCGTGAGTTGGGCAATAATTGACGCCCGTAGTTATGAAATCCCCTTTATTCATTTAAAATTTCATTCATATTATAGGGGTAAAAAATAGTTTTCCCAAGTCACTGCAACCAACTAAAATAGTGACCCCTTCTTTTCCACATCGATCATTTCACGTATGGCCGGCTTAACATATATCTTTGAAAGATCCACAAGCGAAAACGCCGAAGCCAATCGTTTAAGACGAAATTCGATGGGTCTGTTCTTATTGACGACGATGTATTTATCCTGTTCTACCATACAGTAATCTCCGTCAAAATTCCCTTTGCCTGAAATCAACCGGATATTCAACTGTTCAGCCAGTTCTTCAAAATCCTGGTATACCTGTTTTAGATTCATACGCAGTTAAAGAAATTCCTCCATGTTGTTTTTTTGCAGGAAAGTCACCACCTCTTTCACTTCCTCCGCGTGTTCCATCGACGTGACCAGCAGTGCATCATCCAAATTTATAACGACAATGTTTTTTAATCCGACCACCGCCGTTAACCGGTTGGGACTGTAAACATACGAATATTTTGTGTTTACCGAAACAATTTCCCCCTTCTCCACATTTCCGTTAGCGTCTTTATCCGAAATGTCAAACAGGGCTTTCCACGACCCCAGATCACTCCACCTGAAGTCGCTTTTCAGTACATAGACATTTTTCGCTTTTTCCAGGATGCCATAATCGATACTTTCAGGGTGAATGATCTCCCACTCACGGTCAAGAACGATGCGGTATTTATCGGTACCCAGAGCATCATAGATCACATCCAGTGATTCGTGTAATTCGGGCATAAACGTTTTCATGGCGAGGATTAATATTTCTGTTTTCCAGATGAATATCCCGGAATTCCACAGAAAATCTCCGGATTCCAGAAAGGTTCTCGCGGTTTCGATAGGTGGTTTTTCAGCGAAAGTTTTGACTTTGAAGATCATCATATCCGTATCTTTTTTTTCCCGATCACACTGGATATACCCGTATCCGGTGGCTGGGTAGGTGGGATGGATCCCCATGGTAACGAGCGACGGTTTTTTCAGCGCCATCCGGGTCGCATCTTCGATTGAGGTCCTGAATTTATCGTTATCCAGTATGATGTGGTCTGAGGGATACACACACATGACACTGGTTTGATCCCGGTGATAAATATTGATGGCAGCAAGTCCGATCGCCGGCGCTGTATTTTTACCGGAGGGTTCAACGATAAAATTTTCAGCTGGAATTTCCGGCAGGTGTTTCCGGATGTTTCGACATAGAGATTCCGAAGCAACCACGATAATTTTATGTGCCGGTGAGATCTCTCGTAGTCGATTAAATGTCAACCGGATCATGGATTCTTCACCGAATATTTTTAACAATTGTTTGGGATGCTTTTTACGGGATCTGGGCCAAAACCGGGTGCCGGTTCCACCCGCAATGATCACATGATAGATTTCATCCATTTTTCCCCCTGATGAATTTGATTTGCAAATTATCTCTTTTTAATCAGACGCCGCCGAATTTATTTCATGGTAACCCGGACGCCGTCGATAATCCATCTTTTACGGACTTCCACGGTATCCGCACTGACCCCGATTTTAGCCGCCATGAGCAGAGGATCCCACAATCCTGAAAAGTAGGCTTTCCGGTCAATTCCGTGGTTTATTTCAAATGCTTTAAAAACATAGCCACCTGGCTGAATATTCTGAAAATAAAAATCTGTTCTTGCGTTGGTAAAATACCGGGTGCCATCCTCCGTCCTTGTGGCGACAACGAGGAGGGAATCTACCCCATGATAGTCGATCGTCCCTTTGATACTCCCGCCTTCTGTAGTCTCTTTTTCTTTCTGAACCGGATTCATCGTAAAGGTAATAATGGTATCCGTAAAAGAATTCCCGAAATAATCCTGTAATTTTGAAAGATTAAGGGACATCACCGTTGCCACCTCCGGAATAAATTCCACTTGAATTTTTTCGGGCGCACTAAACCGGTAATCAATCGTATGGTGCGTTGTGGAATCCGGGGAAAATACCAGAATACTATCGGGTACAAGGGGAATGACCGGTTCGGAAAACGTAATGTAAAATTGTTCTTCTTCATACCCGCTACTGCTCACCTGAGGAGGGATGGTATCCCTTAGATCAGGGATGATAAAATTATAAGGCGGGAGCTGATAGCGTTCCAGCCGATTCTGCAGGAAAATACGGACCATCACGGAGTCCCCTGGTTCGAGGGGTTTCCGCTGAACATATAGGGGGATTGCAGGATCGGCGTTTTCAGGCATCGAAAAAGTATAGGGGATCGTTGACCCGTCGCTCATTTCAAGATTTCCATACTCCCGGTTAGTAAGGTGAATTGATTGTATCGTCAACTGCTTAACCGGCCCATCCATCCAGATTGCCACGTCATTTATCTCACTGTCGTTCTGTACAAGCACGGGGTTCATGGACTGAAATCCGTACCGTTTTGTACGAATATCTTTTGAAAGATCAGTCATCTCACCTTCCACACACGCAATGAAAAACCGACCATCCGGCACATGATGAAATACAAATTGACCCGTGTCATTTGCCTCGGTTTTACGGACCATCTCAGGCGCTGAGTCCCGATTCACCCTGAATAAACCTGCTACGGCAACCATCCCCTCAGTGAAGTTGAAGACCGTGCCGCTGATCTTGTTCTGCGGAAATTTACCCCCGGTGGAGTAGAACAGTTCTGTCTGGTCTGCCATTCTATTGGATTGATAGTCTCTGATGTTTCGGGATAGGGAAATTTGAATGGTGGCATTTTCGGGCCAGGATGAATCGGGTCTGATTTCGACCTGTTTTCCCCGGGTCTTCACCTTCACGGGAATATCCGGGTTGACACTGACGGATGCAGGAATAGAAAGGGGATCGACCAGTTCATCAAACCGTACCGTCACTGTCTCTTTTCCTGTCAGGATGGTCTTATCAGGGTTGGGATTGATCTCCATGACCCGGGGACCGGTTTCATCGAGGGGACCACCGCCCGCTGTACCCTCAGCGGCACATGACCAGATTGCAAGACTCACAAGGATAAATCCGGTACTCACCCAAAAAGAACTGAGGGGAATCTTTAACATTTTCATTGTGGAATTTCGACAGATTTATCACGGTAAATCAAGAATTATTCGGAGAATCTTCTTTCAGAAAGGGCATATTCCCGGGATGGTTGATCCCGTTGGGATGATGACCGCAGAGGAGATAATTCACCCTCTGGCGGATTTATTCGGGTCCAACCCCCACGATGATACTCACGATCTCAACAATATCCAGGATATCCAGAATCCCATCCTGGTTGATATCGCCGGCGCTTAGTTGTCCCTCATCCGGCTGAAGGACACCCAGGATGAAATTAATAGTCGTCACCACATCCAGAATATCCAAAAGTCCGTCGTTATTCACATCGCCGCTTGCATCAAAAAAGTGAATGGCGGCCATTACATTGATGATCCCCCACCCGTAGAGGTTATCGGGATTGGCGGCATTACTCGCTGTTGATGTGAGCGCTTCTTTGACCATGATGGGCGTCCATGAGGGTCTGGCGCTGAGTATCACGGCGGCCACCCCCCCGATCAGAGGGGTCGATAAAGACGTTCCGCTGACGCCGTCGTAGCTGTCCGGTGATCCACTGACGGCGCACCACGTGGCCACACCCCGTGCGCAAACATCCGGCTTGATTCGGCCATCCGCCGTGGGTCCCCGGGAACTGAATCCTGCAATTTCCCCGTCACCATTTACCGCTCCGCATGTGAGCACATCAAACGCATCTGCGGGTGCAATAATCCCTTCCGGTCCGGCGTTCCCAGCAGCAGTTGCGATCACCATCCCGTTCTCAATGGCTGTATTCACGGCAATGGTAGTCACTGCAGTTTCACCATCCAGATCATCTATCGTGTACCAGTCAATATATCCAAGGGAGGATGACGCCACATCTGCACCCAGAGATTCCCCCCACTCGAGTCCTGCAACATACCAATCTTCTTCAATGGGGACCTCCTGGGAGACATCTTCAGTTTTCGCCAGCAGGAATTGGGCATTATATGCAGGTCCGTAAAGCTGCCCTTCAAAAGATCCACCCAAGGCTGACAGGGTATAAGTTCCATGATTATGAGCGTTGTCAGGATCGCCAGGCTCATTTTGAGTTTCACCGTCATTATTGATAAAATCCCACTCGGCGATGATCTGGTCTTCGTGGATAGCCTGGTGATCGGTATAGAAACCGGTGTCCAGCATCAGTACAATTATCCCCTGCCCCGCATATCCCGATTCATGCGCTTCGATCACGTTGATCTGGTCCAACTGGTCAAAAGAATTGCCATAATCCGTCCGCGGGTTGGAAAAATACAAATCGTCGGTTGAAATATCCGGTTCAATTCGCTTTCCGCCGTATACCACATCGAGTTTTTTCACAAACGGCAATTCTGAAATTTGAAGAATCATCTCCGGCGTTGCGGATATAGAAACGGCATTCAACCATTTTGACGTTGCCCTCAGGCGGGCACCCGACTTGATCACCTGGTGAATATAATCGCCAGATACAGGGAGATCGCGAACATCCACCAGATCGCCTGGCCGGGATTTAGACCGGCGCCACAGAGTCTGTGGATCCATACCGGATAACACCCCACCCAGCATGATTGCACTATCTTTTTTCGAGAGGTTTTTATCTGAAAAATAAATCCAGGTATGGATCGGTTCGGAAGCAGATGACCGGAGACGCACTTCCAGTCCGGGGGAAATTTTCACATCACGGCTGAACAGACTCCCCAGAGTGATCAGAACGATCCCGATGGTATTTATAACAGGTTTGTACATAACAGGCAGACTCTTTAATTATTGACAATTTGGTTTACCAACATCACCACATCCAGCACATCGATCAGGGAGTCTCCGTTCATATCACCGATGGATTGCTGGAACGGAGAGGGCGCAATATCGCCGATGATTATCCCAACCATTGTCACTATATCCAGTACATCGAGGCTACCGTCATTATTCAAATCACCTGCAAGTTGCGCAGATGCTTCCACCATAATGTCAATGGTAAATTCGGACTGATACCGTACCCATGCATTCTCATTGGAGGTGACCGTGAGTAGTAATGACAGCTGACCTTCGGGAATGTCCGGTAATAGTTCGAATTCAAATGCAGACACCTCATTGATGGCAGCCTCGCCCGGGGGCATATCAGAAAATCCGGCGCTTCCGTTGATGATCAGTACATAGGGTGATTCCGTTGTGAGAGTACCCTGAACTCCTGTGGCAGTACCCCATTCCGGGTCGGTGAATAAAATAGCATACAGTTCAAGGACATCCCCGGCATTGATCAATCCATCCTGATCATAAGTTGGGAAAACATCTTCCCCGGCATATTCGATGATGGGGAACAAGGGGGTCGCAATGGCCATTTCAGCATCAACTCTGCCCCTTCCCAGCTTTCCCTGAAGATATACTTCGTTGTTAATTTGATAAATACCCGGGTCAGCCGTGGCTAAAATCATGGTTTCCAGTTGAAGTTGATTCCGCTCGGGATAGTAGGATTTCATCAGCCCAATTGTACTGGCGACAATGGGTGTCGCCATTGACGATCCGTCCCAGTTTGAATAATTATTATTGATGACACAACTGCGGATGTTTTCACCGGGAGCAGCAATGTCTATGGTAGCATGGTAAGTTGCCCAGTGATGCCAGACGTCATTTGATCCCAATGGCGCTACGGAGATCACGTTCTCGTAGCTGGAAGGATAGTGTGCCTGTTCGATTTCGCCCCCTGTCTCCGCGCCATTTCCGCCGGCGGCCAGGATGATGGAATTATACGTATCATGTGCCACATTGATGGTTGCCTGCTCATACTGATTAAAACCCACACCGCCCCAGCTGTTGTTCTGTATTGATATCCCGGCATATGCATATCCGGCTTGTGCCGCATACAAAATACCTGAATATCCCTCGGTGATGTAAGGCTGCCCTGTCTGGTCTTCCCGGGATACTTTCACACACATGATGCTGCAATTAAAAGCCGTCGATGAAATTCCGGTACTATTGTCTGTCGCCGCAGAAAGCAGCCCTGCCACGTGCGTGCCATGCGCCCAGGTTGAATAGTTTGATACCCCCTGTTTAGGGATGGGATTATTGTCATCTGCACCGCTCCACCCTGACAGATCCCAACCGATGAGATCGTCGACAAAGGTAGTAGAGATATTGTCCCAGTTATCATCATCCACGCCGTTCAGGTCACCGGGATCAAAAACCCAGCTGCCGTTGATGTACTCCAGAGTATGGCCATCACCGTCGGCATCTTCGTTCAGGTTTTGCCAGATATTATCGATCAGATCCACATGATCCCAGTCCACACCTGTATCCACGGATGCCAGCAACACATTCCGGTCTCCCGGAAAGTCACCTCCCGAAAGCGTCCAATAATCCCAGGCAGCATTGGCGCCGATCTGAGGAAGGAACCATTGCTGATTATATTGCGGATCATTTGGGACGTAATAAGGACTTCTGACCGGTTCGTATTCGGCGGACATGACGGATGTCAATTGCGTGATCGCAGATCTTATCTGTTCAGGTTCCTGCCGGGCAGTCTCACTGAAAATAATCCGGTAGATCCTGTTCAGATAAATATCACCGTCATGATCCATGGGGGTGGCCGAGGGGAGCCATCTCTCAATGCTGACCGCTTCGTATCGAAGAAGTGAATCCTGCAAACTGGGATCAGAAATGGCAATCGGTCCCCGGGCGGACTGAATTTCAAGAGGTTGCGAATCTGGTGTCAGACAGATCAGCAGCGTATGGTTTCGGTTTTCAGAAATAAGTAATTGTAAAAATACGATGCTGCTTAACAGGATAAAACGTTTCAAAATTTCCTTTAATCTTTTATTCTCAATACAAAAAGTTATGAAAGATACAACGGGATTTCCAGATATTATTGTTATCAGATTGTAAGGCTAATCCGGTGAGACGATAGTCCCGGGAGTGATATTGGAATCGCGGTCCGGTCGACTGAAAAGGAGAGCTCTCCATTAATTTTTGACGACCGGGTACAGACCATCCAGGGTTCCGCTTAACCGGTACAGTTCGATTTCCGCAAATTTAGCCGTATATTTTTCATTGATCAGACGCAGTTGTGCCTTTACCCAATTCAATTGCGCTTCACGGAATTGGGTGGTTGTGACCTGACCCAGTTGAAATAAATCCTGTGTCCGGTCAAAATTCAGTTTCACGGTTTTCAGGTTTTTTTCCTCCACTTCAACGGTGAATCGCGCATTTTTGTAGGTAGCGAAAGCATTCATCACTTCCGTTTCAAGAGAGGCTACCGTCCGGTCATGAACTTCGTTTTGAGATTTCAGACTGATATGGGCATTTTGGAGATTGGTGATTTTACGAAAACCCGAAAACAAATCTACGGACAAATTCAAAAAGGCATTCATCCCCTCCGACTGATTTTCACGGTACTGTCCGCCATTTGACGTGGACAGTAATTTATCATATGTCGCGCCTCCAGACAATACCGGGACATACGCAGCCCGGGCAATTTTCACATCATACTCGCTTTGCTCAACCTGCAATCCGGATGCCTTCACCGAAGTATTGTTTTTCAAGGTGGTTTCTTTCCAGAACGTCAAATCTTCTTGTGGGAAAAAATCCACCGATCCGGTGACTGTATAGTCTGTATCGATGGGTCGTCCCAGGATATAGTTCAAATTCCGCTTTGCATTTTCAAGCTGAAGCAGTGCATTTAGTACATACACACTATCCGTGTTCATATCCACCTCGGAGTTCAGGGATTCCAGCTTTAACGCTCCGCCCAGGTCTACTTTGGCGTTTGCCCGTTCCAACCGTTGTTTTGAGATTTCCAGCGCTTCACGTGAAATATTTAAATTATCTATCAACGATGTGATCTGATAGTATGCGCTGATGACGGCAACCATGGTATTTTCAATTGCCTGCTGCTTCTGGATCTCGCCTATTTCCTGTACTTTTTTCAGTTTTTTCCACGTGTAAAAATTCTTACCGCCTGTAAAGAGTACACTGCTGACACCGAGGGACGCATTTTTTAAAGTAGACCGGGAATTGGGATTATCAATGGGAACCGTACTGTCATAGAGTAAAAATGACAGGTCTTTTTCTGATTTTGACGCCGATCCCGATAAAGACAGTTGCGGATATAATCCGGCGACACCGGGATGTGCATTATTGCCTGCGATCATGGAATTATAGTCTGCGATCCGCACGGAATAATTTTGCCTGATGGCAATGGAAATAGCCTCTTCCAATGTGAGCACCGACTGTGGATAGAGCATTCCCGTCAAAAGCAGGATCACTGCCCCGTATGGTTTGGTGTTAAAATTCAACTTCATTCCTCATTTCTCTGACTGCGGGTTCAGCATCTTCCCGGGATAATTCTTTTTTAAATATCCATTTGGGGAGATAATATTTGATATCATTCAGCAATACCAGCGCCACCGGAAGGACAACCAGCGTGATGGTTGTCGCAACAATAAGTCCATATGCGACGGATACTGCCATGGGGATCAGGAACTGTGCCTGCCGGCTCGTTTCCAGAATCAACGGTCCCAGACCTGCAACCGTTGTGACGGAAGTCAAAACAATGGGTCTGAACCGCGTAATACCCGCCTGGAAGACCGCCTCCCGGAAGGGAATTCCGTCCTTCAGCAGATAATTCATCTCGGTAATCAGCACCAGCGAATCATTGACCATTATCCCAATGAGGGCAATGATCCCAAATATAGACATGATGGAAATAGGTAATCCGTGTAAAAAATGCCCTCCGGCAACCCCAATAAACCCGAGGGGGACCATGGCGAATATGGTGACCGCCTGACTGAAAGACCGAAACGTCATAACGATAATGGCGAACATTAACAGCAGGATAACCGGTACAGCTGTTTTTGCAGATCTTGCCGTCTTGGCAGAATCCTTGCTCTGACCTTCGAAGCCAAGGGTCACCTTCGGATATTTTTCACGGATTCCCGGCAGAATATCGGATCGGATCCCGGCCAGCATATCTGTCACCGATTCTTTCGGATTTGTCATGTCTGCCGTGATGAGAATCTGCCGTTTCCCATCAATATGATTGATCCCCAATACCCCGCGTTTGATCTCAAAATTAGCGATATCCTTTAACGGAAATTCCCGACCGTCATTGAGCTTGATCCACATATTTTCCAGTTTCCCAATGCTGGACCGTTCGCTCTCCTCATATCTGACCCAAATCCGGACCTCATCGAGACCCCGCTGCAAACGCTGGACTTCATTCCCGAAAAAACCCTGCCGGATGCCGGTGATCACATCCTGTAGCGACAGACCCAAAAGATATGATTTTCCCTTCAGCGTTATGTTGATCTCTTTCAATCCTTCCAGATTGGTGTCCGTCACATTTTTTAAAGAGGGAAGATCGTTCAGTTCATTTTTCAATTCGGTTTTCGCCGATTTTAGCGTTTCAAAATCATGACTCTGCAGGGAAATGGAGACTGCCTTCCCGAAGTGACCTCCAGCGCCGAAAACCACATTTTCAATACCTGCAAGATATCCGGTTTTTTCACGAATCGCGTTGGTGATGAGGTAGCTCTCTATATCCCGCGCTTCACCTTCCATCAGGGTAATATTGATATTCCCTTCATGAGATTTTGGACCCACCCGTTTTTGAATGTTCAGGATAACATCCTGATGGTCACTTCGCTTTTGTTTGAATTCTTCATTCACCACCCATGCGGCATTTTCGACTTGATCCAGACGGGTTTCAGTAACGTCATCCGGGGTACCGCTTCCCATTTCCAGTGATACGTTGATATTGTCCCTGTCAATGTACGGGAAATATGTCGTGTGTATGAATCCGCCTTTGATGGCTCCGATCGTGAGCGCCAGCACCCCGATAGCCACCGAAAATGTGATCGCCTTGTGTGAAATCGCCATCTTTAGTACCGGTGAATACCATTTCTCCCGCATGAAGATCATAAAGCTATTAATGGTTAGTTCAAATTTTGATTTTTTCACCCCCTTTTTCATGGATTTTGAATGGGCGATGTGCGCCGGTAAAATGAGTGTTCCTTCTATAAGCGAAAAAATAAGTGTCGAGATGACCACGAATGCCATATCCGACATAAACTCACCCATCCTGCCATCTAAAAAAAAGAAAATGGAAAAGGCCAGTATGGTGGTTGTCACGGCAGTAAACACCGCCGGTAAGACGTGCATGGTTCCCGCTATGGCTGCTTTCACCGGCGGCATACCCTGTTCGTGCATCTGATAAATGCTTTCACCAATGATTATACCGTCATCCACCAGAATGCCCACCACCAGAATCATTCCAAAAAGTGACATCATATTGATCGTGAGTCCGGACATCCCCGCAAGGATGAACATCCCCAGAAATGATACAGGCAGTCCGAGCGCCACCCAAAAACCCAACCGCAAATTCAGAAACATGGCAATGAAGATCAGGACCATGACCGCGCCATACAGACCGTTTTTCACCAGAAGGTCGATCCGTTGCGTGAGAATTTTTGCGCCGTCCCGAACCACCGCCAGTTTTACGGGTCCATTCTGCTCATTGAATCCTTCGATATATTGCTGCACCAGCGTGGAAACGGTGATCAGATCTTCCTGTGTGGTGTTGCTGACCGTGATGATCACCGTTCTTTTGCCATTCAGATAGGTTCGGTTCGGGGTATCCGCCCACTGGTCTTTGATCCTCGCCACGTCTTTTAACCTGACAATCCGTCCATCGGCAGCCGTTTTCAGAATAATATTTTCCAGATCCTCCGCATAATACTCTTTGGCTTTTGCCCGCACCAGGAGTTCTTCGTGTTCACCTTTGACCGTTCCACCAGTCATATTCAGATTTGCTGACCGGACCGCCTGACGGACCTGTTCAAAAGACAGTTGATAATTCCGAAGATCGTCTTCCTTGAAACTAATCTCAATTTCTTCTTCAGGATACCCTTCAATACTGATCTTGGATATTCCATCAATCGCCAGCAGATCATTTTCGACCTGACGGGCAGCCTGTTTAAGTGTCAGGAGATCCGTATTCCCGCTGACGGCAAAACTAAGGGCAAATTCCCAGGCTTCCGTATTAAAGATGACCGGGGCTTCCATCCCCGCCGGGAAAGATCCGATACGGTCAACCGCATTCTTCACATCCTGCAGCACCTTATTCCGGTCATAACTTTTCAGCACATCCACCTGAATAGATGCAAAGTTTTCGTTGGATGTGGACGTCACCTGCTCGATCCCGGACAATCCTTTCAGATTGTTTTCAATTTTCAGAACCACCCCTTCCTCAATTTCTTCCGGGGAGGCGCCTGGATAGGTAACCTGGATGGTTACGCTTCTGTTCTCAATATTGGGGAAAAAGGTGGTTTTCAGGGACTTTAATCCATACCATCCAAAAATGAAAATGAGAATGACGATCAGATTTCCATTGATGGGATAGCGGATGAAATATTTAATCAGTGATTTCATCTGATGTCATCCCGGGTCACCGCTTCCACTTTCATTCCTTCCCTTGCGCCTACGATGATCTCGTTCAACAACTCCGTACCATTGTCAATACCGGTAACCAGCATGGATTTCTCCATCCGTTTGATGATTTTTACCGGGAGTTTCTGAAGCGCTCCGTTCCGGATGGAAAAGACACTCCCCTCTTCGGAGATAAGGTTCCGGGGTAATTTTATAACGTTTTTTATGATATTTGACCGAATATTTCCGGTCAGGTACATCCCGCTTTTCAAATGATTTTCGTTGATGATGATAAACACCTTTACCGTTTGGGTGCCGGCGTCGATCTGTTCACTGATACGGGTAATTTTTCCCGTCCATTCTCCGGATATATCGGATGATCGAAAGTGAGCCGGATTACTAACGGACACAAAATCCAGTTCTATGGGCGATAGCGCAACTTCCACTTCAAATGCTTCAGTGTTGATGAACGTCCCCAGATTTTGCCCGATACGGACGAGTGTGCCGACGGTAATGTTGGTCCGGGTAATGACGCCATCATAGGGCGCTCTGATCACATATTTTTCGAGGCGAACCTCCTGACTGCGAATGGAAAAAAACGAATTGTAGATCCCGCGGGCAGCAACAAAATATTTTTCTTTTTCGCTCACCGGCTGGGGTAATTCACGAAGCGGCTGATTCAGGTCAAAGCCTCTCAGGTAGGACTCCCAGTTGGAAAAACTTTCCGGAAAATCCAACTTTAGATCAGGGAGCAGTTGTGTGATGCTGTTCAGTAAATTACTTTTCAGTGCCTGAACGTTTAATCGGGCTTCCCGGTCGTCAATGTTTAAAAGGATACCCCCTTTTCTAACATGGTTTCCTTCCTTAAAGGGTACCGGGGACTCCATGAGTATTCCCGTCACCTCTGCGAAAATTTCAAACTGATCAATGGCGTTCACCCGCCCCGTGACGGGAATATCCACCTTCAGATCCTGTTTCTGTGCCACCATGCTCTGTACCCGACGGACATCATTGTCGCCGTGAGGCATCCGCTTGATGGATTCCTTTTGGTTACCCAAAATATAGCTGCCGAGAAAGGAAAAAATCAGGATGGCTCCCGCAGCAATAAGTGAAACGATAGTTTTTTTCATGTATTTGAGATACTTTCAAGTTTAGTTGCACATGCAACGTCATGTTTACATAATTTGTCAATGATCTTCTCCAGTACGGCGACGCACTGGTCTAATTCTTTGGTTGATATGTCACTGATAAGATGTTCGTTGAATTCCAGTATAATTATTTTAATTTCCTGGTTGAGTTTTTTACCGTACGGAGTCAGGTAGATCAATTTGCTCCGTTTATCATTCTTGTCGGGAATGCGGACTACCAGATTCCGGTCTTCCATTGTGTTGATGATCCTCGTGATAGACCCTTTATCCTTGGAAAAAAAATCCGCCAGCCACTGCTGACACAATCCCTCAGACCGGGATAGGATCTTCAAAATGTGCAGGTGTTCCATAGACAGGTCATGTCCGTTTTCCTTCATCCTGCTGTGCATTGCATTACGGATGAGCCTGAAAGAGGTTCCCACGAAATACCCCAGGTTATGTTGTGAATGTTTCATAAGGTTTGTTTTCCATTTAGTTGAAAATACAACTATTATTAATTTCGTGCCAAGAAATTTATCGGGATGAGCGGCTTGATCGTTTTTTCGTCTTAAACGGCAGGGCAATTCAAGGTTCTTGTGATATCACCTATCGCCTATCGCTGGGATTATTTATCCTTTCATAAATAATTGATATGCTTATGAGTAGTATTGAAGATGAATAAAATTATTATTATCCTAATACCGGGGATCCCGCCAGGATCGCCTGTCAATGAAAATTTAAACTCACCAGGAATGATATTTAAGACGTCAACCCAAATTAGGTATGCCAATGAAGTTAGTCAACCGACTCTTATTTTTTGGAATGAATGGAAACGGTTGGCGATTCAAAGCGAATCTGTGTTAAATCGATATAACTTTTATTAAATACAGTGATGTGAAAATGAGCGATTAATCCGCTACCCGCCTGCCGAACGGGCTACAAGGGTCGCTCCTGCGATTTGTTTTGATTTTTATCATCCATTTCCGATTGTAATGGATTATTAATAATATATTCCCGGATGCGCTTCAATTCGTTTTCATCACGAATAATTGTTCGTAATAATTGCGTTGCCAAAATTTTATACCCTGAATTCCAGCAAAAAACCTCAAAGCTTCAAGGTCAGAAATTAGGCTATCATAAAAAAAGTGTCCCTCCTCCAAATCTGCAACTGCCTCTTTTAAAACATACACTTCCCTGTTTTTCATTATCAGGTACTTGATTTTAATTTTTCTATGGATATAAACTCGCCCTCACCTTTTTCAATTTTCTTTTTTCTTTCTTCCAGAACGCTCCCATGCCAATCCGGTGATTCGCATTCTTTTTCTTCACGGCTTAATGAATCCCATAATTCTTCCATTACCTGTAGACGCTCAATGGTAGACATTGTTTTTATTTCGGCTATCGTCATAATTGAAGCTCCATATTATTTTAAGTTAACGGCGTGGCGGTTAAGCTGCTGCCCATAAACCGGCAGCTGCCGGACAGCATTGAAAAACCAAAGCCGATAATTATTAAAAAACTTTTTTATTAGAACTACTTTGAACAACAAACTATAATCGGAAGAATAAATTTACACACTGCACAAAATGCCAAATGCGAAAATTGTCTCCCCGGCCTTTGAGGCTGTCCGGGTTGAGCCACTGGTTAGCCCGCTAAATTGTTAGATATATATGCTAATACCAAAAAGAACTATGGTGCTAATATGTAGTTTAGACTGTTTACTCGTTGTGGTTGACAGGCTGAACTCATACTCATTAAGCCAAAAGGGATATTTTGTTTCTGATTTATCCCAATAATATGAAGTTGTAAATAAATATTCACTATGAATACCTATTTTTTCAGTTATCTTCCATTCAACTCCAAGAGTTCCACGAACTCCTAAATCGGTTGATGAGGTATTCATTTCCTCGCTATATTCATTTCCAGTTGTTGATTTTTCCTCATGTTGACCGAAAGAATAAGACAAACCCGTTCCACTAAATAAATTAATATTTTCACTGGTCTTTAAAATCCATAAATAGTCAACACCAATACCTAACGAATATTCAGTTAATACATCTTCTGAATCGTTGATATCGTCGATTCCGAATCCATTTTGACTTTCTATTTCATTTTCATTCCAATTAAATCTTGGAGATAAAAAAACTCTTAATTGATGATCCTCATCAAAGATCTTTTTAACTGCAATATCCATGTTGAATTTATCTAAACTAAAATTATCTGTAATTCCAAATGAAAGCGCATATTTCGGATTCGATGTTTTGCTTTGCGGATACAGGGTTGTACAAATAGTTAAACAAACAACTGTGA
This sequence comes from uncultured bacterium, assembly GCA_964409335.1. Classification (GTDB taxonomy): domain Bacteria; phylum Fidelibacterota; class Marinisomatia; order SCGC-AAA003-L08; family JACNLC01; genus JABMOW01. Next base: position 4,119 of record CAYPCW010000015.1, on the reverse strand, counting down.
CAAGAATTGATTTCATTTTCTTTCTCCCTTTAATATGTCTCATGCTAATTTCAGCAGTCCAACATAGTTTATCTTCCATTTTACTCTTAAAAACCGTTAGATTATTATAGGACTAAATCTCTACACACACAAATATTTTTTTCATATTTTTCTGATATTGGACATTTTTAATGGCGATACCCACTCATTGTCAGTATATCTCTGTATGTTTTTGTCCCATCTCTTCACCAGTCTGTCTCTCAAACCTAATGCCACGATTCCTTGATATTATACATCACGAATTTTTTATTTCTGTTCTGCTTTCCAACCACATTTGGGTCAGGAATCCCCGGTTTTACTGTCTCTGATGTCTTCAAAATTGGACCATTACCATTTGGTGCCTCCGTCCGGTAAAACTATCCCTTAGCCAATGCGAGGACCTTGCAACAAAAAATTTCCAGGTCAAATCTGATAATCCATATACCTATATTTATGAATCTGCTTATTATGACTTGAATAGTTTACTGATTAGATAAACGGTTATCCAATGTAAAAATTCGTATGACCGGATTCGGTGCGTTGACTTTTATCTAAGTGTAATCACAGTGATTTTTAAACGGGCCATTGTCCGCCTTTCAACAGACAGGTCGCATAATTCATGTTTCCAAATAATGGAATTATGATTATGAGATATCCGGGTAAAAACGAATATAGACATGTGATCAGAAACCGGTTTTCAGACATGTGATATCAATCCATCGGGTATCAAACAATGATCTCAGCACATCGCCGGAGGCAGATTAACGCCCCCTATGCGTCGGTGGTTTTAACCTGGGAAAATATGCAACTGGCTTTTTTCGGGATGACCAATATTAAATGTATGCTGATCATATTTGAATTTGCTTCATATTCCTGATAATAACCGTGTTATAAAGTTCTTAAAGGACATTACGTAATTGATGAGTTTTTAAATGTAAATCTGGAGTGGATCAGGTAGCCTGCCGTAGCCAGGACGATAGTGATGATCCCGGCGGCAATTTTAGGATTTAGTTCAATCATCTCCACCAGGATGGGAAGCGCAATGATCGAGATCACAAATGATAACGCATAGGTGAATGAAAATCGAAAAAATTCCCGCCATGCCAACCAACCGGCAGCCGCTGAGCGAAACGTAAAATATTTGTGAAGGAGGAAGGCGCTGATCACGGCGAGGATCTGACCTGCCACCATCGCCGACATATAAGCCATATAACGCCGGTGAAAGACTTGTGCCAGAACCGTGTATAACAATAAAAAGATCAGATAACCAAAGATGGTATTCCACACGCCCGTCAGCATGAAGCGCCATTCCGTTCGGTTGAAGGCACGTCGTATGGATTTGGTTTTTGCCGGTTTAGTCGAAATTGATGCGTTCCTTTTCGATGACCAGAGGGCGGTGTTGAACATTGGTGTGAATCGTTCCAATATATTCGCCAATGATCCCGGTAAAAAAGAGTTGCACGGATCCGAAAAAGAAAATACCGATGACAATTGGAGCAATCCCAACTGTAAAACTGGACCAGAAAACCAATTTGTACAGAAAATAAAAAACCGCTACGAACAGATTAAATACCGCCAGGGAAAATCCCATGATCGTCGCCAGTCTCAGGGGAATCTTCGAATGGCTGGTGATGCCGGTCATCCCCAGATCAAAAAGGGTGTAAAATTTATTTTTGGATTTCCCCCTCCGCCGGGCGCTCTGAACGTAGGGGATCTTGGCGCTTTCAAATCCGGTATACGCCACCAGTCCCCGAAAATAGGGGTAAGATTCACCCATCTTAGAGACGATGCGGATCACCTCCCGGTCGTACAATCCGAACCCGTTATTATTTTCCACCAGTTCTATATCCGATAAGCGTGAAATGAAGCGGTAATACATCCGTTTGAGACGATAAAGAACCCACGGTTCCTCGCTGGTTTCCTTGATTCCCAATACTACTTTAAATCCAATCTCCCATTCTTTGAGAAATTCAGGGATCAATTCTGGAGGGTCCTGCATATCCGCAAAGAGCAGAACGACAGCGTCGCCGGCAGACTGCAGCATGGCATAGTACCCGTTGACCACATGTCCGAAATTACGGTTATTCACGATGATCCTGACATTCCGGTCGGCGTTTGCGATGGTTCTGAGAATATCAACCGTGTTGTCCTTCGAGGAATTATCGATGAAAATATGTTCATAGTCGTAGTTGCCCATATCGGCAAAAACTGATTTTATCCTCTCGTACACAAATTTGACATTTTCCGCTTCGTTATAGCAGGGCGTGATGATCGAAATAAGTTTATGCATGTTGGTACCTCGTTATTCCCGAACACAGGTCTTCATAAGTGATGATATTGATGATGCCGAGCCGTCTCGCTTTACGTACAATTTCGCCGGTAGAACTCCGGGCAAGGACGACCACAACATCCGCATGATACTGACGCAATACACCGGAGGTTGTGATCCTCACTCCGTGTGTTTCAGACAGGATACCCCACAGGTGATCGTCGATCACAAAGGGGAGTGCGGATACATTCAGCTTTCCGTACCGAACGAGAGCATCCAATAATTTACCTGCCCCCCAGACGGCTACTTTCTGCCGGCTCATAAAAGACTGAAGTGTTTGGGCGATGGATTTAAGGCTCGACCGGTTAGTTCCGAGACGGCGGGAATAATTCTGAATTTCTGTGCGGACTCTGTCAATTTCTCCCTTTTCCAATCCGGTAAATGGAATGGTTTTATTTGTCTTTCGGCATAAATAAATGATATTAAAATGGTCATAAGCAGGACTTTCGTACACGATATCGAATCCAGCGCTTTCCAGAAAATTCCGTAGGATTTTGGGATGAAAATGATAGACGTGCTTGTCGATAAAAAATTCTTCCACTTGTGACGGATCTTCAATCACCAGAATATTCGGAACGTCGAGAAAAAGGTTACCCCCCGGTTTTAGGATGCGGTTCATCTCCCTGACCATGGAGGATGCGGAATCGGCATGCTCCAGAGTATGACAGTTGAATACCATATCCTGCGAGTCCCCCGGCAGGAAGGTGTTTTCAAATTTTACCGGCAACAGGGTTATGCCAGGCGGATAGTCACCGGCGATGGTATTGTCCGGTTCGATAGCTGTGATACGGACATGGGGATGGTTTTGCGCCACCCAGTGAATGAATTTCCCACGGTTCGATCCGATATCCGTGAGCGTTAATACCGAGGACCAATCTACCTGCCCGGATAACACATTGATTGCCGGATCCAACCGAATGCCCTTGCCATGGCGGATGTTTCCCCAGTCCGCTTCACAACTGTTCGCGATCAGCCGGGAGGTGTGATCTTCCCGCTGTGGTTGTTTGCTCTGTGTTAGTCCGCACCCGGGACACAGATGTACGACGGACATCCGCAGGGATCCCGGAACAACATACACCGGCTGTAGATTGTTAAACCCGCAAAAATCACACACCTGATCAGTAACGGACAATGTATTCCTCCCGCTCTGCATAACCGAGGCGGATCATCATGTCCCGGGCAATATGATTAAATTGTCTTTTTTGCACTGGCGTCAGGGGGAAATCCATGGGAAAGATTACGTTTTGCGGTGTGCGAAGAAAGTCGAACAGGTCATCGCTGTAGGAGATACAGAAAAAATCCAGGAATTCAGTCAGTACCGTTTTTTGTGAAACCATATCTTCTAACCGGACAAAAAATTTTTGATTTTTCGGAATATTTTCCAGGGATTGCAGGATCACCCGGTTCGATTCCGCCCATTGGTAGCAGCACCGTTCAAACTGATTAAACTTTCTGAACTCCTGGTAGAATGGCTGCCCGGATTGGGGGATATTCCACCAATACTTTTTTTCCGGGGGCGGCTCCGGCAGATGGTCATGGTCGAGCCAGTTCTGTAATACCTGCACACACTCATCATCGTAAATCTCTGCGGTGAGTTTTTTAAAGTAAGAGTTTGCCACCTTTCGTCCGTCGCGTACCAAATGGACAAATTTAGCTCCGGGAAATACCTCCAGTATCGGTTCAATGATCCAGGACAATTTGTTGGAGCAATCAACCCAAAATTCCGCATTTGAATACCAGATTGCCGCCCCGTGAAGGGATCGAAAAACGTC
>CAYPCW010000014.1:0-49472 GCA_964409335.1 uncultured bacterium | reverse complement strand
CTTTTTTTATACTATTGTAAATTTATAAAATTCCATTTCCATCTGAAGCATTACACACTCCTCAAAACCACCTTAATCTTCCTTTTTGCTCTCATGTTCGCCATTATTCACTCACACCCATCTTTTCCCTTGCGCTTTTGGATTCTTCGTCTTAATTTCTACGCTTTCACGCATGGGGCGTGAATAAGAAAGGATAAAATCACTCGGTCACATACTTACAAGCTACGAAGGGACGGTGAGCGTTGATATGAATAGATCCGCGTTTGAACACCATCTTAAACCTTGGGATCAGAACTTTCCTGAATTTGTGATGGCTGATGTGAAAGATACACTTTCAATTACTTTGCCGGGATTTTATTCATTCTGTTATACCAATCCATTCTTATGTTTTCTTTGTCAGTTATCATGCTTGAGGAAGTATTTTCATATCACAAATCGGGTATCACTTTGCCCGGTTTCCATTACTTTTTTTCAGATACCCTGCATCTTTCTCCTTCGACAACTCATTAATATTCACCCTCATATCCCTGTTGTTGTTTTCCCCGGATGACACTTAGTAAATTTAGATAAGCACTAAACAAATGTTTTTACCATTGATGTGTATAAGGATGTGGATACTGAGGCAGATTGAAATAAAATGAAGATGTTCGATACGAAAGTCATCGCCGTCGCAAACCAAAAAGGAGGCGTGGGCAAAACCACTACTGCCGTCAATATATCTGCATACCTTGCCGCTGCAGAAATTCCTACTTTGCTGATTGACATGGATCCGCAGGCAAACGCAACCACCGGCGCCGGGGTTGAAACCGGTAGTTATAAACATTCTATTTATGACGTACTGATTGGAGACATTCAGATTGATAATGCGATTCAGAAAACGGAGTTAGAATACCTTGATGTGATTCCGGCATCTCCGGATCTGGTGGGTGCCGAAATTGAACTGGTGGGAAAGTTCTCACGGGAACAGATGCTGAAAAATGCGGTTTCCCGGCTTCGGGGAAAATATAAATTTATCATCATTGACAGCCCTCCGTCCCTTGGGCTGCTGACCATCAATGTTTTGACGGCTGCGCATTCGATTTTAATTCCAATTCAATGTGAATATTATGCACTTGAAGGACTGAGCCAATTATTGAATACGATCCGCCTGATTCAAAAACATCTGAACAAAGAACTGGAAATCGAAGGGATACTTATTACGATGTTTGACAGCCGGCTGAATTTATCCCGTCAGGTTGTTCAGGAATTAAACGAGTACTTTGGAGAAAAGGTTTACGATACGTACATCAGGCGGAATGTTCGTCTCGGTGAAGCCCCCAGTCATGGTCAACCAATCTTGTTGTATGATGCCTCGTCTGTGGGTGCACAGAATTATATGAATCTGGTGTCTGAAATATTAGCCGCAAATGAACGCTAAACACAAAAGCCTCGGCAAAGGATTACGCGCTCTCATTCCAACCTATCAGGAAGAATCCGACCGATATCTGGACGGTGCGATCCCGCTCTCACAAATTATCCCGAATCGAAATCAGCCCAGGCAGAAGTTTTCATCCGACGCTATGAACGAGCTGATCAATTCTATACGTGAAAATGGGATACTGCAGCCGCTGACTGTCCGTGAGATCGACAAAAATCAATACGAGCTGATCGCCGGGGAAAGACGATACCGGGCGGCTGTTGAATTGGGGTTAAGCACCATCCCGGTGTACGTTATTAGTGTGGATACTGATGTTGAAATGTTGGAATACGCCCTCGTGGAAAATGTCCAGCGTGAAGACCTTGACCCCATTGAAGAAGCGGAGGGATACGCCCTACTTTCCGGTAAATACAACCTTCGTCAGGAAGACATTGCGCAAAAGGTAGGGAAGAACAGAACCACCATCACCAATAGTATGAGACTGCTTAAACTTCCATCTGAAATCAAGTCCAGCCTGAAATCCGGTGAGATCACTCAGGGACATGCCCGGGCATTATTGGGATTGAAATCCTCATCCATGATCATCAATCTGCATCAGCGGATTCTCGCCCATCAGTTGAATGTACGGCAGGTGGAAGAATTGGTGAAAACCATGACGGATCAAACGACCAAGGCGAAAAGACCGAGTCCCAAAGTGCGGGAAAAATCGACGGTTATCCTTGGAATTGAAACCGAGATACGAAACTGGTTGGGTACGAAGGTGGCTATCAGTCGAAATAAGAAGGGGCGGGGGAAAATTGAAATTGAATTTTATTCTGATGATGATCTGGAGAGACTGATCGAACTCCTCACCCAAACCTGATCTGATGCCGAATATCAGAACAATACCGATCGTAAGATTCCGGAATTGTACTTTGTCTAACCCTATTCGGTGTTTTAATTTTACAGGCTTAATTTCCTTTGAAAAATAAGTATTACACAATATTATTTATTTCATCTGACGATTCCCGTCATGAAATTTCACTTTCTAAATATTTTGTAATTATCTTTCTGTTATTTGGAATAGGGACGGTCTTTTTAGCGGGTATCGGGCTTGACCGGGTACTGCATCATGATAAATTGCTGGAAGAAGTCAATACATTGAGGAGATTTTCCAGACACACATCTCAGGTCATCAAAGACTTGAATGCTGAAGAATTACTCACCCGACAGCCTGATTTTGAAACCGCGATAAAAAAATATTTCGGTGATCAATCGGATCTGATCCCGATGCGCCCACCGGTAGAAGGCTATATCACTCAACACATTTATGAGGATAGTTTAACCCATCACTCTGGGGTGGATATTGCCGCACGGCTAGGGGATTCAGTGATTGCACCTGCAGACGGATTGGTTATCTTTTCCGGAGAAACAAAGGAACTGGGGAAGATTATCATTCTCGCCCATGATAAGGGATTTTTCACACTATTCGGACACTGTGCTGAGACCATCGCAGTCCCCCATCAATATATTTCAGCAGGTGATGTCATAGCGACGGTGGGGGGAACCGGTGTAAGTGAGGGACCCCATTTACATTTTGAAATTTGGAAATCCGATCAGTTGATTGACCCGGTGAAATTTATTGATGAATATAATAAAAAAGATGTCTCGATCAGAAAAACAGGATAAAAACATTAGTTCCATCATCGGCCCGAAGGTTGAGATTCGGGGAGCAGTATCCGCCTCAGGTGGAATTCTGGTATACGGGTCTGTTTTCGGAGACATCAGAACCGACGGGTTGGTTCGGTTGTCCCACGGGTCATATGTGAAGGGAATTATCCATGCCAAAGACGCCTGTGTCGGCGGTATACTTGATGGCGACCTGGTGGTGGAAAGAAAAGTGGAATTAGGCAGTAAATCCGTCTTAACCGGAAATCTGATCGCAAAAATTTTAGTCATCGAAGAGGGAGCGAAGTTTGAAGGAATTTGCCGGATGACGAAGGAAACAAACTTCATTGCGAAAGCGGACCATCAATCAGATGAAGACCCCGGAGACCAATAACTGGTTAAAATATTCAGGCATCGGGATGCAGATTGCGCTTTCCATGGTGATCTTTTGGTGGATTGGATATAAAATAGAAATCCGTTTTGATATTAAACCGTGGGGATCACTGACAGGGTTACTGGTCGGTGCTTCAGTCGGGCTGTATGAACTTTGGAAAATTATCAATAAAAAATAAATGATTATTATAAGCGAAATAATTTTTATTCTCATTGTATCAGCAGGATTCACATACATTTCCTGTAAAAAGATTAGGAATAATCCCGGGAACTATTTTCAGATCCACTTTCAGTTTCTCATTTATAAGCTGGGCGTATTTTTATTATCCATCACAACATTCAGTCTTTCATTTACGCATCAGAGAATACCTCTGATCCTGTCGGGTCTCGCTACTTTTTTAACGGCTCACCTGCTAGAAGGATTTATTATTCAAAGACAACTGCTTAAACTACGGGAGCTTAATGTCAGGTAATCTTGAAACGTCATTCGGTGATATCATTTTACACCACGTGACCAACGACCTGAATCACGTTTATTTGCCCATTCACCTTTTCGGATTAGATGTTTCAATCACCAAACATGTGATTATGCTCTGGATCGTCGGTTTATTCACCATCTTGTTAGCGATCTGGGGCACTCACAGATATCGGCAAAACATAAATGCAACTCCCAGGGGACTGTCACATCTGTTTGAAATCCTGATGAATTTTATAAAAAATGACATCGTCAAGAATACGATCGGTGAAAATGAAGGACGACTCTGGACCCCCCTTATCGCCACATATTTTATTTTTATACTTTCCGCAAATCTGCTGGGACTTATCCCGTTTTTTGAATTTATCCCAGGGGGAAGTTCGACAGTTACCGGAAATTTTGCGGTCACCATTGCACTGGCGACCATTACCTTTTTTGCGGTTATTGTGGCGGGAACGATGAAACACGGAATTTTGGGATATTGGAAGCATATGGCACCTTCAAACGTTCCCAAGCCTGTGTTGCTGATTTTAATCCCCATTGAGATTATGGGTATGTTTATTCGTCCCCTTGCGTTGACCCTTCGATTAGGAGCAAATATGACTGCAGGTCACATCGGAATGGTGGCTATTTTCGGTTTACCCATTTTGCTTCATCAATTCGGAGTCGGAATCGTCTCAACGCTGTTAAATACCGGAATTTTCTTTTTGGAAATTATCGTGAGTCTGGTTCAGGCATATGTCTTTACACTACTGTCTGCAGTATTTATCGGCATGGCGATCCACGCGGAACACTGATAATTGAATCTTACTGTAAATAAAATCATGGAGGTTATGTTATAATGGAAGGTCTTTCCGTTTTTGGAGCAGCCATCGGCGCTGGATTAAGTGTGATCGGTGCTGCAATCGGTATCGGTAAAATATTTGCATCAGCCGCTGAAGCCACTGCCCGGCAACCTGAAGCTGCCAACGAAATTCGCACAACTGTGAATCTTCCTCTCTTCCTGTTGGAAGGGGTTTCGATTATTTCGCTGGTTGTATGCATTCTCGCGGTCGTACTTTAAACGTCACCAGAGTATCAATGAGCTTGTTCAAAATTGCAGGTGTATTTTTTCTCACTCTGAGCATCTCATTTGCTTCAGACGCTGTTGAGCATTCTGAAGGTGGAGGATGGCTGGAAAAATGGATAATCCCTGACCCGGGAATATTTCTTTGGACACTCGTAACCTTTTTTATTGTGCTTTTCATTCTCCGCTTAAAAGCCTGGAAACCCCTCATCGCAGCTCTGGAAAAACGGGAATCTGATATCCGGGATTCACTCAATGCCGCAGAAAAAGCTAAAAAAGATGCCGAGAAAATTTCCCGGGAGTATGACGAGTTGGTCAAAAAAGCCCAGGTTGAAGCTCAGCATATCGTAGCTGAAGGTAAAACCACCGGGGAAAAACTGAAAGCGGAGATTGAAAAATCCGCCCGGACAAAAGCCGATGACATTATTATGGATGCACGGCAGCAGATCGATGCTGAAAAAGAAAAAGCCATCAAAGAGATTAAATCGGTTATTGTGGATCTTTCCATCCGGGCTGCCTCAAAGGTGATAGAAAAAAACCTCGATCATAGCGACAACAAACGGTTGATTGATGACACCTTATCTAAAATTGGAAAGGCCTGATGGCCGGTAACACACGGGCAACCCGCAATTATGCACGATCTATTTTCGATGCAGCCAGCAATGCAAACCAGCTGAAAGACATCCACCAGCGGTTCGTAACAATTAACCGATTGTATAAATCCATCCCGGAGTTCAGGCTGCTGGTACAATCCCGGAGAATTGATATTGCGACGAAGATGGCGATTCTGACTCCTGTGCTGAAAGACATCGCCACTTCTACAGAAGTGGATTTCTTCCGTATCCTGCTGGAAAACAAAGAGATCAGGCTTTTCAGTCAAATTATGGTCCAGTTTTTTCTGCTGGTGGAAAAGGAATCAGATACAGTAAAAGTTCTGATTTCCACGGCGGATAAGATCAGCGATCAATCTTTATCCGATATTATCGCGGCAGTGCAATCCACATCCGGTAAACACGTTGAGCACGACACGTATATTGACCCGGCGTTACTTGGAGGGCTGACCCTTCGTATCGGAAATACCATCGTAGATGGTTCTGTCTACAAGCGGTTGGAAAAATTAAAAACGTCGCTCATGAGAGCGTAGTATAACGGAGATTGAATGGAAATTAGAACGGATGAAATAACCTCCCTGATCAGAGCACAGTTAGATGCCTATAAATTGGATCTGGATATTGCTGAAGTCGGTGAGGTAATCTCAGTCGGGGATGGCGTAGCGAGGATAAGCGGACTGGAAAATGTAATGAGTTCAGAACTTGTTGAACTCCCACATGGTGTTTTTGGAATGGCATTAAACCTCGAAGAAGATAATGTCGGAATCGTATTGTTCGGAGAAAGCAGCCACATCAAAGAAGGCGATCTTGCCAAAAGAACCGGCAGGGTGGTGGAAGTTCCTGTCGGACCTGCTCTTGCGGGGCGAGTGGTCAACCCGCTGGGTCACCCACTGGACGGTAAAGGGGCCATCAAAAGCGATACATTCCTGCCGATCGAAAGGAAAGCGCTGGGTGTGATGCAGCGTCAACCGGTTGTGGAACCGTTACAGACGGGGTTAAAATCTATTGACAGCATGATCCCGATTGGGAGAGGCCAGAGAGAATTGATCATCGGTGACCGCCAAACCGGTAAAACGGCAATTGCCATCGACACGATCATCAATCAAAAGTACACCCACAACACGGACAAACCGGTGTATTGTATTTATGTTGCCATCGGACAAAAAGCCTCAACCGTTGTTCAGGTGGTGAACGAACTTGAAAAAGCCGGTGCGATGACGTATACCACGATCGTCGTCGCGAGTGCATCCGATCCCGCATCCATGCAGTACATTGCCCCCTATTCAGGCGCCTCCATGGGTGAATATTTCCGGGATAGTGGTAAGCATGCCCTGATCATTTATGACGACTTGTCCAAACATGCGACCGCATACCGGCAAATGTCGCTACTGCTTCGCCGTCCTCCGGGACGTGAAGCCTATCCCGGTGATGTGTTTTACCTGCATAGCCGATTGCTTGAAAGAGCCAGTAAGCTGAGTGATGATCTGGGCGCCGGATCTTTGACTGCAATACCCATCATTGAAACTCAGGAGGGCGACGTATCAGCTTACATTCCGACAAATGTTATTTCGATTACAGACGGACAGATCTATCTTGAAAGCAACCTGTTTAACTCCGGTGTTCGGCCGGCGGTAGATGTGGGGATATCTGTATCCCGTGTCGGCGGTAATGCACAGATCAAAATTATGAAAAAAATCGCCGGTATGTTACGGTTGGAACTGGCACAGTACCGGGAATTGGAAGCTTTTGCAAAATTTGGTTCTGACCTAGATAAATATACACAGCAACAGTTAACCCGCGGTGCAAGAATGGTAGAGATTCTGAAGCAGAATCAGTATTCTCCCGTGTCTGTAGAAAAGCAAATTCTCATTATCTTTGCCGGTTCAAAGGGATACCTTGATGATATCGAACTGGACAAGATCAAAGCATTTGAAGAAGGTTTACTGGAATATGCCGATCTGAATGCCCGTGATTCCCTGGAGGCGATTCAAAAGACCGGTGTCATGAGCGAAGAGGTTTCTGATACGCTGATCCGTACCATTGAAAACTTCAAGCAGGGATTCACTGCCTGATCCATGGCCAATCTAAAGGAAATACGCGACCGGATAAAATCGGTTAAAAGTATTCAAAAGGTAACCAAGGCCATGAAAATGGTAGCGGCGGCAAAATTACGCCGTGCACAGCAGAGCATGGAGCAAGCCAGACCATACACCCATCATCTTAAGGACCTGATCGTTTCTCTTTTACCGGACGTGGATCGTTCGACGCTGGACCTGCTTCAGGTTCGGGAAATGAAACGGGTGGGATATGTCGTGATCACGTCCGACCGTGGACTGGCAGGGGCATTCAATGCGAATATTATCAAAAAAGCCCAGAATGAGATCGATGCCTTTGGGAAGGAAAATGTAGATATCGTCTGTATTGGTAAACGAGGCAGAGATCATTTCCGAAAACGTGATTATCATATTGTGGATCAACACATTGCATTCTGGAATGAACTGGATTTCTCACACGCCATGAATTTCAGTTCAGGGATCGTGGCACAGTTCTTAGCGGGAAAAGTAGATGAAATACGGGTGGTCTATAATTATTTTAAAAACATCGCTACACAGGAAATCAGATCATCCGTTCTTCTACCGTTGACGTATGATGAAAGTCACACCAAACGTGTTGACCGTATCTACGAACCGTCAAAATCTGAACTTGTGAAATCCCTGATCCCAAAACATCTTAACATTCAAATATGGCAGTTTCTGTTGGAATCCTACGCCAGTGAAATGGCGGCAAGGATGATATCCATGGACAATGCCACATCCAATGCAGACGATCTCATTAAAGATCTGAACCTGGAATTCAATAAAGCCCGTCAGGCTTCCATCACCAAGGAAATGTTAGAAATTGTCGGCGGGGCAGAAGCGCTGTCTTCTTAGATTTACGTAATTTTTTCAAGCGGTTCACCCTGAACCCACTAACAGTAAAAGGATAAATCTGAATGGTAAATAAAGGTAAAGTTTCACAGATCATGGGCGCTGTTGTGGATGTCGTGTTCGAAGACGGGAATTTACCTGACATCCTGAATGCCATGGAACTGGAGCGTTCAGACGGCAGTAAATTAGTACTTGAAGTGGCGCAACATCTGGGCGATTCCACAGTACGGACTGTCGCGATGGACTCAACCGATGGGATATCCAGAGGGCATATGGTGAGGGATATCGGGCAGCCTATTTCTGTCCCCGTTGGCCAGAAGACCTTAGGCCGGTTATTTGATGTTCTGGGAAATACCATCGACCACAAACCCTCTGTTAAATTTGACAAACGATTACCCATTCATCGACCGGCACCTCTGTATGAAGACCTGGCACCAACCCAGGAAGTGCTGGTTACCGGCATCAAAGTCGTTGACCTGATGGAACCCTATACCAAAGGGGGCAAGACAGGTCTGTTTGGTGGCGCCGGTGTCGGCAAAACCGTATTGATCCAGGAACTGATCCGGAATATCGCCACGGAACATGGCGGATTCTCTGTATTTGCCGGTGTGGGTGAAAGAACCCGTGAGGGGAATGACCTTTACCGGGAGATGACCGAATCCGGTGTCATTGATAAAACCACCATGGTGTTCGGTCAGATGAATGAACCTCCGGGTGCACGTCTCCGGGTTGGACTTTCTGGTCTGACGATGGCTGAATATTTTCGCGATGAGGAAGGAAAGGACGTACTTTTATTTATCGATAATATTTTTCGGTTTACACAGGCCGGATCCGAAGTATCCGCCCTCCTTGGGCGAATGCCTTCGGCGGTAGGTTATCAACCTACGCTGGGTACGGAAATGGGTGAACTTCAGGAGCGGATAACCTCAACAAAGAAAGGGTCTATTACGTCTGTACAGGCAATTTACGTACCTGCTGATGACCTGACTGATCCGGCACCGGCCACCACATTTGCTCACCTGGACGCCACAACCGTACTGGAACGAAAAATTGCTGAACTGGGTATTTATCCCGCCGTTGACCCGCTGAGCTCCACATCAAGGATTTTAGACCCTCGTGTGATTGGCCACCGGCATTACGATGTTACCCGGGGAATTCAGGCTATCCTGCAAAAATACAAAGACCTGCAGGATATCATTGCCATTTTAGGCATGGACGAACTCTCTGACGAAGATAAGCTGACTGTTGCCAGAGCCAGAAAGATCCAAAAGTTTATGTCACAGCCCTTTTTTGTCGCAGAACAATTTACCGGAACACCCGGACGGTATGTGGTGCTTGAAGATACCGTTGCCGGCTTTGAAGCAATCATGAACGGGGAGGTTGATACACTACCCGAAAATGTGTTTTCATATGTTGGATCCATTGATGAAGCTGTGGATAAAGCCAAGAAAGCCTCAGCCTTATGAAAACTTTTCAACTTGATATCGTTACTCCAACTAAGGTAATTTCAGAGGGGCAGGTTGAGTATTTAAGAGCACCTTCCATAAATGGACTGTTTGGGGTTGAAGCCGGACATGCTCTTGCGGTGATCGCCATTGGGATCGGTGAGATTAAAGTGATGCACGGAACCGAAATCACCTATTACTCGACAAGCGGGGGATATGCAGATATCCGGCAGGAAGAAGTCATGCTTTTAGTGGAAACCATTGAACAGTCAAATGATATCGACATTGCCCGGGCAGAGCGCGCCATTCAAAAGGCAAAAGACCTGCTGGGTAATGACCAGGTTAATCATGTCCGTGCGATTGAAGCGATGGAAAGAGCCCAAAACAGAATAAAAGTCTCCAGACGTTCGGAGTAACCAAAATATCGAAACTATCTGGAAATAAAATGGTTATCATTTTTATCTTATTATCATGATGCAAAATTTACAGGAGAATTAAAATGTTTAAAAAATGGTTGGTAGTTGGTGTGTCTATTTTATTGATAAGTGGTTGTACCCTGTTTAAAAAACCAAAGCCAGAACCCGAACCGGTAACCGCAGAGCCGGTGATCACTCAAACAGAAGAGAAGAAAACAACTCCCGTTGAAAAGCCGGTTGAAGCTGCACCCAAAGACGATTTGGGAAGCAAACCGGTGGAAACGGTCGCTGCTGAAGTCATTGAAAAACCGATGTCCGGTACCAAGGGACCACAAACCGCTATAGACCCCAAAGTTGATATGGATAGTATCCTTTCCGATAGCATCTGGGTAGATTATATGATCAAACCCGGAGATTATCTGTCACTGATTGCTTATAATGAATATGGCAATGCCAATGACTGGCACCGGATATATAACTGGAATAAAGAAAAAATTGGTGATAATCCCCATCTGATCTACCCGTACAATGAACTGGATTTAAAAAAACCCAAAGGAAAAGCCTTTGAATTCGAATTCACCACTTATACCGTCAGAACCGGAGAAACACTCTGGAGTATCGCCAGAACCGTTTATAACGATGAGTATGCATGGGTCGTCTTGTTCTGGGACAATGAAAAAATACTGAATAGTGATGGCGGATTACTTCAGCCTGGTATGGACTTGAAAGTCCGAACAGCGCTTTGGCCGGATTACAAGAAAAAATAAAATAATACGCGGTCTTTAATCTCTATAAAAGGGGTGGTTTTCCATCCCTTTTTTTATTCAACATACCCCCGAACATCATCTTTTTTCTTTTTCTACCCGATCAATGATCGGATGGTTTAGTCAAATACCCCCCCGGTTATTTTTATTTTGTTCCGTTGTCAAACAGGAAATTCCATTGTTGAAAGAGAGCAATAAGTCCTAATTTTTATCATTATATTTTTCTATGAATATGCATATTAACAAATCACTATAAAGGAAATCAGGAGAAAATATGGGTTGGATGTTTGATTTCTTAAATTCTTCCGTGGGCAAAAAAATACAAATGGCAATTACCGGAGTACTACTTTGCCTGTTTCTCATTATACACCTGCTCGGTAATTTATTCCTCTTTGCGGGTCCACACGCTTTTAATACTTACGTTGAAACCTTGTCAGCTGTGAAACCCATCGTCAGAATTATCGAAGTCATTCTGGGTTTAATTTTTATTGGACATATATTCAACGGTCTTCGTCTGACCCTTGCAAACTGGAAAGCGAAACCCGTCAAATATCAGGCAAACAGGGCCGGGGAGGTAAGTACATTTGTATCCAGAACCATGGGTGTTACGGGAAGTATCATTTTTATCTTTCTGGTGGTTCATCTGTCCACCATCTGGTACACGTTTCAACTGGAACACGAAGGCGGACAATTTTATGGAATTGTCATGTCGGATAAATTTGGGTTTGGAAATAAAATTGTCACCATTTTTTATCTGATTGCGATGTTGTTACTGGGGTTCCATCTTCGGCACGGTTTTCAGTCCGCATTTCAAACTTTCGGTTGGAATCACACCAAATATCAATCCCTCATCGAAGCGGTTGCGGTCTTCTTCTGGCTTATCATACCCCTGGGATTCCTGACAATACCTTTATATTTTGGCTTACTCGGAGGAGGATTTTAAAATGAACCTGAACTCAAAAATACCTGCAGGACCACTGGCCGAAAAATGGACATCCCATAAGTTCAATATGAAACTGGTCAATCCATCCAATAAGCGAAAGTATACAATTCTGGTAGTGGGTACAGGATTAGCCGGGGCTTCTGCCGCCTCTACACTTGCCGAGTTGGGATATCGGGTGGAAGCATTTTCTTACCATGAATCACCTCGTCGTGCACACAGTATTGCAGCCCAGGGAGGGATCAATGCGGCAAAAAATTATCCCGGCGACGGAGACTCCATTTTCCGATTATTCTATGATACGATCAAGGGTGGAGATTACCGTTCACGCGAAGCCAATGTATACCGCCTGGCTGAAGTCAGCAATAATATCATTGACCAATGTGTCGCCCAGGGAATCCCTTTTGCCCGGGACTATGGCGGTCAACTGGATAACCGGTCATTCGGTGGCGCACAAGTATCGAGAACCTTTTATGCCCGGGGTCAAACCGGCCAACAGCTATTGCTGGGCGCATACTCCGCACTGATCCGGCAGATGAATGCGGGTACCGTAAAATTTCATGCCAGAACCGAGTTGCAGGATATCGTTTTAATCAATGGAGAAGCCAAGGGTATCACCGTGCGGGATCTGGTCACAGGTGAGATCCGTTCATATGCCGGTGATGCCGTGGTTTTGGCGACCGGCGGATACGCAAATGTATTCTATCTGTCCACTAATGCGATGGCAAGCAATGGTTCGGCAATATACCGGGCGTATAAAAAAGGGGCATTTTTTGCGAATCCCTGTTTTACGCAGATCCATCCAACATGTATTCCGGTCGCCAGCGGATTCCAATCTAAACTCACGCTCATGAGTGAAAGTCTGCGAAATGACGGACGGATTTGGGTTCCGAAAAAAAAGGAAGACACCCGGGCTCCCAACGACATACCCGATGAGGAACGTGACTATTATCTGGAACGGCTTTATCCATCATTTGGGAATCTCGTCCCGCGGGATGTAGCGTCACGCAGGGCAAAAGAAATGTGTGATTTGGGTCATGGCGTCGGCTCAACAAAATTGGCTGTGTACCTGGATTTCACAGATGTTATCAACCGAAATGGCAAGGATTGGGTAGCGGATAAATATGGTAATCTTTTTGACATGTACAAAGAAATTACCGGGGAAAATCCCTACAAAACACCCATGCGGATTTACCCTGCCGTCCACTATACGATGGGCGGGCTATGGGTGGATTATAACCTGATGTCTTCTATCCCCGGATTGTATATTCTGGGAGAAGCAAATTTTTCAGACCATGGCGCAAACCGTCTGGGCGCAAGTGCGCTAATGCAGGGTCTGGCGGACGGGTACTTTGTTCTTCCCTATACGATCGCCGATTACCTGGCACGCATCACACCGCAAACGATCAACGCTACTCCCTCTGAGTTTCAACAATCTGAGGCGGCGGTAAAAGAGAATATCCGAAGGATCCTTTCCGTGAACGGCAGTCAAACGGTAGATGAAATTCATAAAAAACTGGGTCATATTATGTGGGAAAATGTGGGTATGGCAAGACAAAAATCCGGTTTGGAAAAAGCCATCGCGGAAATTCCAAATTTAAAAAGAGAATTCTGGGCAGACGTAAAAGTCCCGGGATCCGGTGATGCACTGAATACTGAACTTGAAAAAGCCGGTCGACTGGCGGACTTTCTGGAGCTGGCAGAACTCATCGCCCGTGATGCGCACATGAGGGAAGAATCCTGCGGCGGGCATTTCAGAGTTGAACATCAAACCGAAGAAAATGAAGCACAGCGGAATGATAAAGATTTTACATTTGTTGCCGCATGGGAATATTCAGGGGATGATTCCCCGCCTCAACTACATAAAGAGGAACTGGTATTCGAAAATGTTCAGCTAACCACGAGGAGTTACAAATAATGAAAGTCACACTGAAAATCTGGCGGCAGAAAAATTCCCGCTCAAAAGGATCATTTGAAACCTATCCTGTGGACGATATCAATGAAGAAATGTCATTTTTTGAAATGCTGGATATGTTAAATGAATCATTAGCGAAAAAAGGCGAAGTGCCCATCGCCTTCGACCATGACTGCCGTGAGGGGATTTGCGGAACCTGTGGAATGTTCATTAACGGAAGAGCGCACGGGCCGGTCGGCGGAATCACCACTTGTCAGTTGCATATGCGCAGATTCAACAATGGCGATACCATCGTTGTTGAACCCTGGAGGGCAAAGGCTTTTCCTGTCATTTGCGATCTCATTGTAGATAGAACCGCATTCGACCGAATTATGCAGGCGGGGGGCTACATTTCTGTAGATACCGGTGGTTCGCCGGATGCAAATGCCATCCCTGTTTCGAAAGTAAACGCCGATATCGCCATGGATGGTGCTGCCTGTATCGGGTGTGGCGCCTGTGTGGCAACCTGTAAAAACTCATCCGCGATGTTATTTGTAGCAGCGAAGGTGTCTCAATTTTCGGTGCTTCCTCAGGGGCAGGTAGAACGGAAAGTGCGGGCGCAAAAAATGGTGAGCATGATGGATGCGGAAGGATTTGGTAATTGCACCAATACCTATGCCTGTGAAGCAGAATGCCCCAAAGAGATTTCTGTTTCTCATATTGCCCGATTGAACCGGGAATTTTTAATCGCAAACCTCTCCGGATAAAAATGGAAGCGTGAAACAGTTCTCTGAACGACCCCAACTTTCTCACCCGGGAATTTATTCCGCTGTTATTGTTAAGGGTACATAGGGTGAACGCCCTTGTTTGAAAGGAATTCCTTCGGTATCAGCCTGAACCACCGGGCGTCAAATCATCTGATATCATGAATGATTGCTTTGCTGTTCGAAGAAATTTTCATGGTTGTATTGTCCCGCCTTCTAAATAGGTTCCTCTGTTATTCTGATTTCCTCTCCGGAGTTTGCCTTGTAACAGTACCCATTTTTTTTTTAAACATAAAAAGTAAATTGCAGGTGTTACCCGGAGTCCGGGAATAATTATTGATTATTTTATTAATTCGGGGTACTCGGGTTGTTGAAGCTTGTGGTCATCCGATGTTCACCAAATCGAGCATGGACTGATATCTTGCCGTAAACACTTTTCGCACATTCCGATGAACTGAAGCCGTGAGGTGAGGATCCCGCTCAACGATGGAGAATGCATCCTGCCGCGCCTGGCGAATAATGGCGCCGTCTTCTCTGAAATCAACGATACGGGATTTGGCGTACCCCGATTGCCGGGTACCAAAAAATTCCCCGGGACCGCGCATCGACAAATCTTCATCCGCAATTTGGAATCCGTCGATTGTGCGTTCCACCACCTTCAGCCGTTGCCGCCCCGCCTCCGTCTTCTTTCGTTCTACCAGAATGCAGTAACTCTGGTAAGCTCCTCTTCCTATCCTTCCTCGCAATTGATGAAGCTGCGCCAGCCCAAACCTTTCGGCATTCTCTACCACCATGATTGTCGCATTTGGGATGTCAATACCCACCTCGATAACGGTGGTAGCAACAAGAATATTAGTTTCATTCCGTGCAAACTTCTGCATCTGATGGTTGCGCGCTTCCGTGCTCATTCGTCCGTGAATATAGCCCACAGAATACGAGTTGAAGATCTTTTCCTGCAAATAACGATATCCGGTTTCAGCCGCTTCGATATCCGGTTTTTCAGACTCTTCGATGACCGGGTATACGATAAAGCACTGTCGTCCCTGCTCCACTTCTTTTTTGATAAAGTCGTACACTTTGGGTAATCGCGGTGGTGTCACAACCGTCGTTTTAATCGGTTTACGTCCGGAGGGCGTCTCGTCGATAGTGGATACATCCATATCGCCATGGTAGGTAATGGCCAGTGTTCTGGGGATGGGCGTGGCGGTCATCAGCAACAATTCGGGTGACAGGCCCTTGTCGATGAGTGTTTTTCGCTGATCCACACCGAACCGGTGCTGTTCATCAACGATGATGAGCCCCAAATCTTTGAATATTACATCTTCATGAATGAGCGCATGAGTTCCCACCACAAGATGGATATTCCCGGAACGAATATCGTCTAAAACTTCCTGACGTTGGTCTCCCCGGATACCTCCTTTTAACAATACAATACGGATGTCAACCATATCACAAAAGGGTTTGAATCCTGCAAAATGCTGTTCAGCGAGGATCTCCGTGGGCGCCATCACCGCCACCTGTGCGTCATTCCCAATGACGACTGCAGCGGTAAGCATTGCAACGACGGTTTTTCCCGATCCTACATCTCCCTGGAGCAGGCGGTTCATCTGTGAAGGAGATTTCAAGTCACTGCGAATTTCCCTTAACACTTTGATCTGTGAATTCGTCAACTTGAAAGGAAGTTTTTCATACATCTTTTTCACATAGACACCCTGCAGGTCGAATATCCGTCCGATAATTTCGCGCAAAACTTTTCTGCGGAGCGCCATCAGCATTTGGAAAAAGAAATGCTCCTCAAATTTTAACCTGAAGAGAGCCTTCGTTGCGATCTCGAGAGATTCCGGTTGATGAATGGATCTCAGGGCATCCGGCAGCGTCATCATCGGGGGAGATAAATTCAGGTTATGGAGAGGATCCACCGGGAATTGATCCAGAGTGTTAAACACATTTCGGATGACCCGGCGAAACCCCCGGCTGTCAAATCCGACGGATTTCAATTCACCCGTAGATGGATACGTGGCTAAAATTTTTCCCGTATTCACCGGATCTTCGCCGGTATCCAGCAGGTCGAAATCAGGATGTACCAGCTTCAATCCGTTGTAGAATTCCACCTTACCGTAAAATGCCGCCAATTCGCCTTCAGAAAATTTTTCCGTGATCCACGGGGAATGATGAAACCAGATGCAGGTGAGCATTCCGCTGCCATCGGATATGGTCACCTGGAAGAAACTTCGCTTTCGGGTTTTTTTCAACCCTGTGGCGAGAACTTTTCCGATGACAACCGCTTCATCGCCGATTCGAAGACTGTTGATCATCATGACCCGGGTACGGTCAAGGTATTTTCGGGGGATGTAATATAGCAGATCACGGATAGTGTGGATACCATGCGCCTTTAACACGGCTGCCCGCCGGGGACCCACTCCCTTTAAATAGGTGACATCCTGTTCGGGCGTGGTCAGGTAGTAGTGTGTAGATATGTTCATTCCGGAATATGTTAACGGATTACGAATGCGCTCCGGCCAGGTAAAGGAATCTTGTTGCGCTGCATGGCCGGGTACTGCAGATATCCCGCCCCTACTCTTCGATGGATTTCAAGTTTTCACACAGCTTTTGAAGATTTTCCGAGTACCGGGCTTGTTTTACCTGTTCATGCTCCACCACATGGTCAGGGGCGCGCATTATAAAATTTTCATTTTTAAGCTTCCGGTTTACCGCCTGCAGTCTGGCATCGGTATCATCGATCTGTTTTTTAAGCCGGGTGATTTCCGCATCGATATCAATGAGTCCTTCCAGCGGGATAAATGCTTCTATCTGATGGACCACAACGGTAGCGGCGTGATGGGGTTTCGCGACATCAGGACCGATGGTAAAATCATTGATCCGGGCAAGCCGGCAGATATAGTCGCGGTTTTTATCCATTGCAGAAACGGCTTGCCCATCTCCCCGAACAATAAGAGATGCCGGTTTCCCCGGATGAATATTCAGATCAGTCCTCACATTGCGGATCGATTGGATCAGATCCATGACTACCTGCATATCTTCTTCAATTTCTTCCTTGATCATCTTTTCTTCAGCCACCGGCCACCCGGCATGGATCAACAATGATTCTCCACCGGTTTTCAGCTTCGACCAAATTTCTTCGGTAATGAAGGGTGCATAGGGATGAAGCAGTTTCAGGATCGTCTTTAAGACAACCACGGCAACCGTCTGTGCGGTTTTCCGGGCAATGGGATCCTCGCCATACAACCGGACTTTTGCCAATTCAATGTACCAGTCACAGAAATCACTCCAGGTAAATTCAGTCACCAGTTTAACGGCATCGTTCATCCGGTAACGGCTGTAGGCAATATCTACCTGCCTGATGGTATGGTTAAGGCGGGATAAGATCCATCGGTCAGGGGTGTGGAGTCTGGCCACCGCGATTTCTGACAGATCAGCCGGTAAATCTTCATCCAGGTTCATTAAAACAAAGCGTGCGGAATTCCACAGTTTATTCATGAAATTTCGTCCCTGTTCGATATTTTCTTCATTGAAGAGGATATCATTTCCCTGGGGTGCAATGATGAGCAGCCCCACCCTTAGTGCATCTGCGCCGTAGGTTGCGATCAGGTCCAGTGGGTCCGGAGAATTCCCCAGTGATTTACTCATCTTTCTGCCGATGCTATCACGGATGATCCCGGTGAAATAGACGCGTTCAAAGGGAATATCGTGTTTAAAATACAAACCGGCCATGATCATCCGGGCAACCCAGAAAAAGATAATATCGGGACCGGTGACCAGGTCAGACGTGGGGTAGAAACGCTTTAAGTCATCTGTTTCTTTGGGCCAGCCCAGTGTGGCAAGGGGCCAGAGCCACGAGCTGAACCAGGTATCCAGCACATCTTCATCCTGCCTCAAATTAGTGGAGCCGCAGAAGGGGCATTTTTCCGGTGGAACGACGGAGACAATGGGATTCCTGCATTCTGGGGTACCGTGGTCATCCCCCGCACAGTACCAAACGGGGATCCGATGTCCCCACCATAATTGCCGGGAGATACACCAGTCCCGGATGTTTAATAACCAATGATTATAGGTTTTGAACCACCGGGAGGGGAAAAAAGTGATCTGACCTTCATTGACTGCCTCCAAAGCGGGGGCCGCCAGCGATTTCATCTTTACAAACCATTGCCTGGACAGGTAGGGTTCAACGACAGCCTCGGTTCGCTCGGAGTGACCCACATTGTTCACATAATCCTCGATCTTTACCACGCGTCCGATCGCCGCCAAATCAGAGATCACGGCGTTCCGGGCGTCGTATCTGTCCAGACCGCGATATTTCTCCGGTACATTGTCATTCAGTGTGGCATTGGCATGCAGGATGTTGATGATCTCCAAACCGTGACGCTCACCCATGTCATAGTCGTTAGGGTCGTGCGCAGGAGTTACCTTCACACAGCCGGTGCCAAAATCTTTGTCAACATAATCGTCTGCAAAAATGGGAATCTCACGGCCTACCAATGGCAGGATGACGGTCTTCCCGATCAGATTTTCATACCGCACATCATGGGGATTTACGGCAATTCCCGTATCACCCAACATGGTCTCCGGACGGGTTGTGGCAACGATGACCGATCCTTCAGAATCCTTCAACGGATATTTAAGATACCACAAATGACCTTTCGATTCGCGGTAAATGACTTCCTCATCGGACAGGGCGGTCAGACCGATGGGGTCCCAGTTTATAATTCGTTCTCCGCGATAGATAAGTCCGTCATCGTACAATCTGACAAAGGATTCGAGTACGGCTTGACTATAGTCATCGTTCATTGTGAACCGTTGGCGGGTCCAGTCACAGGAGCATCCCAGTTTTTTTAACTGTTTGATGATGATACCGCCGTATTTCTCCGTCCAGTTCCATGCCTGGGATATAAATGCCTCCCGTCCGATATCCCGCTTGTCGGTTCCCTGTTCCTTTAATGCACGGGTAACTTTGACTTCAGTCGCAATGGAGGCGTGGTCCGTCCCCGGTAGCCAGAGAGTGTTATAACCCTGCATTCGGGCACGACGGATCAGAACATCCTGTAACGTGTTGTTCAGTACATGTCCGATGGTGAGAATCCCCGTCACATTTGGGGGCGGGATCATGATGGTAAACGTGAGGGATTCATCATCCGCCTTCGGGGAAAAGCTCCCGTTGTTTTCCCAGACAGAATACCATTTATCCTCAACATGCGTGGGATCGTAGATTTTATCTAAAACATCTTCAGTCATTTGTTTTCCGGTGTAATCTCGCTGTTGTAATTATTCATATAACCTATATTATTTGATGATTAGGTCAAAAAAACACGGCTTAGTTTACTCTGAACCGTCATGTAGATAAAACGGGGAAAATAAAGGAAAATATAAGGAAGTCATCCGTCGTTTGGTTAATCTGACCTGCAAATCACGGGTACCGGCATCTGAAAATACCGGAATAAGGGGCAGGGCAGGGATTCCGCCTGTGTGACTATAGATAGAAATATCTTTTTGGATTATCTATTCTTACTCCTGTAGATTTTCCCGGCAAATCGGATAAACGACGGGAATTATACCGATGGACAAAATACCTTTCGATGACGTCACAATCATCCTGTTTAAAGTAATTTTCCACCCCGGTCTGCAGTAAAATTGAACACAAAACGAAGGAGATAATATGGATCCCGTAACCATCGGATTTATCATCTATCTTATATTAGTATTAGTAATGGGATTGTACACCGTCACCATCACCCGGGACATGAATGATTTTGCACTGGGGGGCCACCGCTTAGGTCCGTGGGTGATTGCATTCTCAGAACGGGCATCAGGAGAATCTGCATGGTTGATCATCGGCCTGCCGGGTGCCGCATTGATTTCCGGGCTTTTTGAGTTGTGGACGGTGGTGGGATGCATATCCGGGATCATATTTTCGTGGGTCGTGGTGGCCAAAAGATTAAGGATGGCAACCGGAGAATTTGGAGCTCTCACCCTGCCGGAGCTGTTGACCAGAAAATTCAACGACGAAAACGGCATCCGGCTCATCGCTTCACTGATCATCACCTTTTTCTTCACATTTTACGTGGCCGCCCAATTCTCCGGCGCCGGGAAAGTGTTAAATGTCACTTTTGGTATGACGGAACTTCAAGGGATGATGCTGGGAGCGGTCATCATTGTGTTTTATACCCTCATGGGTGGATTTTTTGCCGTCGCCTGGACGGATCTGATCCAGGGGATCATTATGATTGGTACGCTCGTCATTCTGCCAGCGGCAGGTTGGATTGAACTTACCCGCATGGACGGAGACGCCATAACGATGGATCTTTCCACGTTGTTTGGGGGAAGCACTGGTCTTGCCGCAGGGCTCGGCGCCATTGGCGGGTTGAGTTGGGGGCTTGGATACATGGGGCAGCCCCATTTGGTGACCCGATTTATGGCCATTGATAAGGTGGAAAATATTAAAATAGGGCGACGGATTGCCATTGCCTGGGCAGTACCCGCATTCTTCGGGTCTCTGTGTATCGGTATCGTAGGCGCCGGACTGATATCCAATGGTATGTTATCTTTCAACGGCGATATTCTTCTTTCGGTGGATCAACTGACAGACCCTGAAAAACTGATGCCGTTGATGGCAACGACGTTGATCCACCCCTGGCTGGCCGGGATATTTATCTCCGGAGCCATCGCAGCAATGATGTCCACCGCCGATTCTCAATTGCTCGTCACCTCCACCGTATTAACAGAAGACATCACCAAACGGTACCTTCGTGACAGCCTCAAATTAAATTCTTTAACGGTTGGACGCATTTTCGCTGTGTGTATTGGGTTGGTGGCATTTTATCTGGCATGGAAATCAACGGACCTCGTTTTTGAACTGGTGTCCTATGCCTGGGGCGGGTTGGGCGCTGCATTCGGTCCTGCCCTGGTGCTTACGCTATGGTGGAAAAAAACCTCCCGGGCAGGCGTGCTTGCAGGACTCATCGGGGGGACATTTTTTACCATTTTCCCGCTTTTTGAGAATTTTATTACTCCCCGGTTTTCAGCATTCTTCATCGCATTGATCTGCGTGATCGTTTTTTCACTTGGCGTTCAGGATAAAACAAAATAATATTAAGGGAATCTATCCTATGAAAAAGTGAGACTGTTCGTTTTTGTTTCTATATTTATTTAGATGGAGATATTCTCACATCCGCATTTCGAAATAAGGGAGATCTCCCGGCTCCCACCGAATTTCTGTTGCATAAAGAAAAACGAATCGAGTTTAAAAAAAAAACGGCAGGAATGGATTGAGCAAATGCACAAAACCGCCCCCGGTGTGGATTGGCGAAAAATAGACGACTCCACCCGCCGTCAAAAACATCTGATTAATACCCGGTTGCGGGAACAATATTACAAAAGCCATAATGGAGCATCATCCCCCAACCGAACCATTTTCAGTGAACGCGAGATCACGGGAACCTGGGTAGAAAAAGGAAGCAACAATCTCGCAGGCAGAATCCACACTGCAGAAATTGATGTTGAGAGCGGGTTCATCTATTGCGGATCGTCCGGCGGAAATATCTGGAAAGGCACCCTGAACGGCGATAACTGGCAGTCGCTCAATGATTATTTCAAGATCCCGGGGATGACCTTGCTGAGATGGGTGGACACGGACACCGATCGACGGCTCCTGATCGGTGCAGGGAATACCATGTATACCACGGGATGACGAAGGTTTCACGATTGAAGAATCCACCGGGCTGGATAACCTGCATACATGGGGATACTCCATGCGGTTTGTGGGGAAAAACGATGATGCGAATACCATTTACCTGCTGGCAAAAGAGTGGGATTATACTTTGTGGCAGGAAAAGGTTGTGCTCCATAAATCAACAGATAAAGGTGAAACTTTTCAGCAGGCGCTAAACCTCTCATCCCTGATGACCGGGAGTTTTGATATCTGGACGCCCCGATATTCAGCCGGCGCGGTTTTTCTGTTTAACGATGGCGCTTTATACAGGGTGAATGCAAATGATCAACTGACCCCGGTTTCAGATTTTTATCCTGCGGGGACTGGAAACAGCCTTCTCACAGGAAGGGTTGAGAATGGCGAAGTGTTCCTCTACGCCCGGGTGGATGATCATATTTACTTTTCCGGTGACAGCGGCATTTCCTGGGCGGATAAAGGCTCGGTACCCTGCGGGACATTTTCCGTAAACAGTTTTAATGCATCCAATACCAGTCCTGATCATCTGTTTATCGGCGGGATAGAAGTTTTCCGGAGTGATAACGGCGCCGGTTCATGGCAGAGAGTGAATAACTGGTGGGAATACTACGGCAATGAATCCTCCCGGCTGCATGTGGATATCCCTGAAATACGGGTTTTCCCGGCTGTCCTGTCTGCCGACAGGCAGGCGGCGGAAACGAGGTGACATCCGTCAGTACAGATGGCGGATTATATGTATCGTATGATTATCTTCAGTCGGTGGAAAATCTGTCATTGAACGGATTAGGGGTCAGTCAGTATTACGATACCTATACCCATCGGAGTGATCCATTCATCGTGTATGCAGGCAGCCAGGATCAGGGATACCAGCGAAGCGAAAATGACAAAGACAGTATTTTAAATTTTGATCAGGTGATCAGCGGAGATTACGGACATCTGGTATCCATCAACGGGGGAAACAGCATCTGGTGTGACTATCCCGGATGTGTGCTGTATTACCCTAATGCTCTGACAAATACAAACGGACCCACCTGGGATTTTACCGGTACCGCTTTTCTATGGCTGCCTCCTGTCACCACAGATCCGCAGAACCCGAATGTCGCGTATGCCATCGGACAAAACATCGTCCGCCTGACCGGAACCAATTTTTCAATCACCCACACGGTTCTCCCCATGCAGTTCGCTACCGGGAATAATTACGGTTCTGCCATGACAATCTCGCCAATTGATCCGGATTACCGGTATCTGGTCTCGTCTAACGGTCAATTTTATCACAGTGAAGATGGCGGAAACTCATGGGATCAGTCCGCCGGATTTACGTTACCCGGTTCACACTATTTCTATGGATCCACGATACTGGCTTCTACTGTGGAATTGGGGAGAGTGATCGTCGGAGGGAGCGGGTATTCAAATCCGGGTGTGTATATCACGCTGGATCACGGTAACAGTTTTACCGCTCTCACCAACGGACTGCCGTCTACGATGGTCTTTGAACTGGCAGCAACGGAGAATGAAAATATTGTTTTTGCCGTAACAGGAGCGGAACCCTATGCCTTCGTCTGGGATGACCATGTCTGGATGGATATTGCTGGGATAGCCGCACCGGATCAAATGTATTGGACGGTAGATTACATACCGGAATTAGTGACTGCACGGTTTGGCACCTATGGGCGGGGAATTTGGGATTTTACCCTTGAGGACGGCTACTGGATTGTTCCCGGGGATGTGAATGATGATGACATCATCAATGTGATGGATATCATCCTGATGATTAATTTTATTCTGAAAAATGTGGATCCAACTCCGGATCAGTTGGCCGCAGCAGACTTGAATGATGACGGCGCAGTCAATATCCAGGATGTTATCCTGATCGTGACCATCATTTTGAATATTTAGCGCCCCCTCAACACACCGACGACAGTGGCCCCCCTGGGTCGATTACCTTGATGCCGCTTAAGAGGGGCAGGGCTTCTCACCCGCAGAAGGAATATTTGATTATTAAAAAAAAGTCCGTCGAGAGACGGACTTTTTAGGTCGCATTGAGATAGAAAAGTTTATATCACATCCCATTTTTCGATGATCTGAATTTTTTGACCATCATTACGTGGAAGGATTTATTTTTTACCCTTGCCACCTTTTTTAGCAGGGCTTTTCTTTGGGGAGGGTTTACTGCCCTGAGATTTATCTGATTTGGGGGCAGTCCCTGCCGCATTTTTTACAGGACTGTTCGGAGTTGGATTTCCGATGGGTCTGACATTATTCATTTTATTTCTCCTTCTGGAAAAATGGGTTGTTAATGAAACTGGAAAACACGAATGCAGCTCACCATGAGTTGCATTAACGCAACGGGAATTGACAAAATATATGCCAGAAAATGGACTGTCATTATGCGCTACAAACCGATCCGCTTTAAAACCGATTTAAAGAAAAAAAAAGGCGAATTTTGAGGGTCTTTTTATCCTATCTAATGATATTGATGAAGATAATTTTTTCAATTGTTCATCTGTGATAAGTTCACTGATTTTTAAGGATACGCTATTTTGTCTGTATTGTTTTCCCGTCATTTTGCCGGAACATTTTTCTTCACAATAATCGATGACATAATCCCGACAAATAAGAGCGCTCCAATGATGCACAACGAGACAATTGTGGGGATGGGGAAGGAATGCGAAAAGATCATTTTTACTCCCACATATGCAAGCACAAATACCAGACTCACCTTTAAATACCTGAAGGTTTCCAGCATCGCCGCCAGGGCAAAGTAGAGGGAACGCAGCCCTAATATGGCAAAAACATTGGATGTGAAAACAATAAAAGGGTCTGTTGTTACCGCGAAAATTGCCGGGATCGAATCAACAGCAAACAGCACATCGGTACTTTCAATGATCAGCAGCACTAAAAAAAGCGGTGTGACTGCCCGAACATTATCCCGGGTGGTAAAAAAGTGCCGCCCATCAAAACCTGAAGATACGGGGTAGACCTTCTTGACAATCCGGATGAGAATATTTTTATCCGGTTCGATGGTTTCCGTCTTGGTGACGAGCATTTTTACGGCGGTAAGCAACAAAAATCCACCGAAAATGTAAATCATCCATTCAAATCGCTGGATCAGCACCGTACCCGCCATGATCATGACCCCCCGCATGATCAATGCTCCCAGAATCCCCCAAAATAACACCCGGTGCTGATATTTCAACGGAACCTGAAAATAGGAAAATATCACGGCAATCACCAGAATATTATCCAGACTCAGCGACTTCTCGATCACATATCCGGTAAAATATTTCAGAGCGGCATCCCCCCCGGATTGTACATGATGAGCGGCTTCGCCGATTCCCATCCAATGATGAGTATATGCGAAATAAATCACCACATTAAAAATGAGAGATAAAATCACCCAGAAGACGGTCCAAAGAATGGCTTCTTTAGCGGATATAACTTCATCCTTACGGTGAAATACCCCCAAATCCAATAACAGCAGTATCAGGATCAGGATAATAAATCCGCTCCACAGAGTGATCATTTGAATTTTCCGGTTTCTAAAATGAGCAGGTTCATAATGTTTTCATTTTGCATGGAGTTCAGGCGGTTAAAATAAAATAAAATCTTAAAATGTATATTTATTTGAAAATCCGCCAAACTCACCTCGGTAAAATACGTTTATTCTCACACCTTTCTCTACTTGAATTCTTGAAAATTCCGGTGGAAAATAATCTGTATCACTGCCGATTCGGTCAACCCTCATCCCAAGACCCGCAGCTCATCATTTTCGCCCGATTTTTCAATCCGGCTCATCACGTATTCGGCGATAGCAGTGATGGTGAGGCTGGGATTTACTCCGAGATTTGCCGGGATGATGGAGCCGTCTATAACATATAATCCCGGATAATTAAATACCTGTCCGCAGTCATCCACTACACCCTTGTACGGACCGGATGCCATGATGCACCCGCCTAAAATGTGAGCGGTGGTGGGGACATTCAGAAATACATCGCTGAGGGATGTGATGGGGGTTCCTCCGGTAAGTTGGGCGATTTTCTCTGTCACCCGATCTCCGGCAGGGATGTATGCCGGTATCTTCCCGCCGGATTCACGACTGCTGTTCAGAGACCTGCCCCCCATCCGCCACCATCGCTTTTTAAACTGCAGATTCAGATGATTACTCAGCGGCTGCATCACCAGTAAAATGACCGTGGATGCTGCCCAACCTAAGGGATTCATGCTTCGGATCATTCTTACCGGATGACGGATCAGATTGACGAGCCATCTCATCATTGAGGGTATTCTTCCGCCGTGTGGGACCATTGGCGTTGTCAGCAGGCTTAACACATCGTGACCTTTCCCAAACCGGACCGTCTCAATATGGGTCATCGGTTCAGGGTAAAATCCGGCGGAGATGGCGATCCCGTGATTCAGATCCCGGGGATGATCTTTCGGCAGGCGAACCCCCAAAATCGCTTCGGAGTTGGTGCGCACGAATTCACCCAGCCGGGTGGAAATATCCGGCAGCCACCCCATTTGCCGGCATTTTTGAAGCAGGTTCACACTCCCCAATACTCCCGCAGAAAGGATTACCCGCTTTACCTCAAAACTTTGTTTCGGGTGAAATATTCCGGTACTTTTTCGAGCGGTGACATGATAACCGGTGGAGGTGGGGACGATTCCCGTGACCTCATGTTCTGCAAGAATCCGGACGTCCAGCTTTTCAGCCAGATACAGGTAATTCTGGTCCAGGGTGTTCTTCGCACCCACTGGACATCCTGTCATGCAAGCGCCGCAATAGGTACATCCGGTGCGGTCAGGGCCGTCTCCGTTAAAGTAGGGGTCACGGACGGTAAGCTCCGGTTCGCCAAACCAGACCCCCACATCCACCTTGTAAAAGGTTTGGCAGGCATTCAACTCCCTGTCGATCAGTTCCAGAAAATGGTCGGATTCACCGGTAGTCTTTACAGAAGTGGTCCCTAACATTTTCCGGGCGAGCCGATAGAAAGGTTTGAGACGATTCTGCCATCCATTGTCTGTCCACCGGGGATCATCGAAGACAGTAGCCGGCGGTTCTAAGTGGGTGTTGGCATATACGAGACTTCCCCCGCCTACACCGATCCCGTGGAGGACAAGTACATCTTTCAGTAGCGTTAGTTTTTGGATGCCATAAAGAAAAAAGGATGGCAGCCAGAGATACTTACGAAGGTTCCAGTTGGATTTGGGAAAATCACTTTGCCTGTAACGCCTGCCCTTTTCGATTACCAATACACGGTACCCTTTTTCCGCCATGCGGAGGGCGCTGACACTCCCGCCAAAGCCGGAACCGATAATAATTATATCTACTTCTGCTGAGTCCGACATGGTCAGAGCGCTAACAATTGCCTGATTGAATCCATTTTCGCAATGGTTTTATCGTATCCTTCGTGGATAGACCGTTCTGCCTGGGTAAAATCGAATAGGCTCAGGTCTGCCAATTCAGGCTGGATAAGGACATCTGGCGGATCAATAGCGAGGTTGATCCTTGTGATTTTTTCCTGCATGATATTGAGTGATGTACCCATGACCTCCATGATGTTGGGGATGTCCTTTTCATTTGACAGCCAATGACCGATTTTTGTTTTTACCGATTTGCTGGCGTTCTCATAATGCTTTGTCATCCGTTGAATAAATTCATTTTCGGTAAGGAGTGTGATTTTGTGACTTTTACCCGGCGGAATCTGAACCGGTTTTTTTCGTCGATTTTTCCCCACGAGACCGGAATTCAAATCTACTGCGATGACGATATCCGCTCCCATCCCCCGGGCAACGCCCACCGGAACCGGGTCCACCGTTCCTCCGTCAATTAAAATATCCTGACCTCTGAAAACCGGAGAAAACACTCCGGGAATGGAAATACTCGCCCGGATGGCTTCGATGATATTGCCACTATCCAGAATGACCCGTTCGCCGGTATTTAAATTGGTGGCAATCATTTTTACGGGGATGGTCAGATCATCGAAAGATTGCACATCTGTATGCATTGAGAACAGTTTATGAACTTTTTTACCGTCCAAAAATCCGGTACGGGGAAAAACCACATCGAAATAAGACAGGATCATTTTCCAATCCATCTGAAGGGCGAATTCTTTCAGGCTGTTAATTTTCCCCGCCGAATAAAGGGCGCCCACGAAAGCACCAATACTGCTGCCGGCGATGAAATTGATGGGGATGTGGTGGTCGTCTAAGGCTTCTAATACTCCAATATGTGCCCATCCACGGGCGGATCCGCTGCCCAGTGCGAGACCAACTTTTTTCATATCGTCAATTGACCCCGGTTGATGACCGCGATCATTTCATTCAAATAGGACAGTCCGATTTTATGTTTTCCCTCATATAAAAAAAGTCTCACATTGGCGCCCTGCCGGCTGAGGATATCCACTGCCTTTTCTGATGCTGCCAATGGCACGATGTTGTCATCCCTGCCATGCCCGATGAGGATGGGGGTCTTCGCCTGACGGGGGTGAAATCGCGGACGGTCCACATCAGGATCGAGCAAAAATCCGGCGATGGGGAAAACCCCGCCCATGGGTTTATCCATCTGGAGGATGTATTCCAGGCACATAAGTCCGCCCTGGGAAAATCCCATCACATACACATCCCCCGGTGCATAATGCGGCCAGATATGTTCATCGAAAAATTGATTAAACAGGTTGCGGGGTTCATCCATTTCCCATATGCCAGGTGATATTTCATACGACCATGATCGTTGGCGTTCGACGCCATCAACCCTATACGGCGCTTCGGGAAAAAACCATTGGACATTTTTCATTTTCATCGATCTGCACACCTGCTGAAAACTGGTGCGGTTACCTTTCCATCCATGTATTGTTACGATGGCTTTTTGAGGAGTCTCACCCTGAGTGAAGACATCAAATTCAAGTTTATCAGTGATTTTCATATCCTGAATTTAACAGCCGTCCTGTGTGTCAAAAACAGGATTTATCAAAAAACCGGCATACCCGAATTGAATCGGATAATCCGGTACTATTTTAGCAAGGGTGTTCGGCGTATCGTTGTAATTTTGCCATCGAATTTTCAAATCATTTTTCATACTTTCCATTAAAAATCAAATATTCAATAATCTTTTAGGAGAATAAATATGATTGTTGCCATACCCAGGGAAATAAAACCGGGTGAAAACCGGGTAGCGGTGGTACCTGCCGCGGTGAAAGAACTGGTGAAAACCGGATTCACAGTCCATGTGGAATCCAATGCGGGAGCCGGTTCGTTTATTTCCGATGCGGACTACGAAAGCGCCGGAGCCGTGATCGTTCAGGATACTGAAAAACTATTCGCTGAGGCAGAGATGATTCTGAAAGTGAATCATCCGGTTATGAATAAAAAAACAGGGAAACACGAAGCAGATATGTTGAAAGACGGAATTGTTTATGTTTCATTTTTCCAATCCACCAAGGAAACGGATCTGGTAAAGCGGTTTTTGGCGAAGAAGATCACCGGTTTTTCCATGCATCTGATCCCCAGAACCACCCTGGCGCAAAAGATGGATGCTCTCAGTTCACAAAGTAACATTGCAGGATATAAATCCGTATTGATGGGCGCCATGCATATCGGCGTGTTCATGCCGCTGCTGATGACGGCTGCCGGTACGATTCCCCCGGCAAAAGTGTTGATCCTTGGCGCTGGTGTGGCAGGGTTACAGGCGATTGCCACGGCAAAACGCTTAGGCGCTCAGGTGGAGGCATTTGATGTTCGTCCGGTGGTTAAAGAACAAGTAGAAAGCCTTGGGGCTAAATTTGTAGAAGTAGAAAGCGATTCTTCAGACGGCGTTGGCGAAGGCGGTTATGCGAAAGAAACGTCAGAGGAATACAAGAAAAAACAAGCTGCCCTCATTAAAACGCACATCGTAAAATCCGATCTCGTGATCACCACAGCACTCATCCCCGGCCGGCCGGCTCCGATCCTGATTCCGGAAGATGTGGTGGCCGGGATGAAACCCGGTGCGGTCATTATCGATCTGGCTGCGGAAAATGGCGGAAATTGTTCTCTCACAAAACCGGATGAAGTGATCACTCACAATGGAATCATCATTGACGGTACCGTGAATATTGCTGGCAGTATGCCCATCCATGCCAGTCAGCTTTATTCGAAAAATATCAGCGCATTTATAACCTACATGTGTCCCAAAGGCCAACTAACCCTGAATAGGGATGATGAAATCATCTCAGGAGCTATGTTTACTCACGATGGCGAGGTGACCCATGAATTGACAAAGCAAGCATTAACAAAAGGAGACAAATAACATGATAGACGTCATCACGATCTTTGTTCTGGCGATCTTTATCGGATTCGAAGTGATCACAAAGGTGCCGCCGACACTCCATACCCCGCTTATGTCCGGATCGAATGCCATTTCCGGGATCGCAATTGTAGGCGCCATCATTGCCACTCAACTGGATGGCTCCATTGGGACATGGCTTGGACTAATCGCCGTGATCTTCGCGACTATTAATGTGGTGGGCGGATTTCTTGTGACTGATCGAATGCTAAAAATGTTCAAGCGCAAATAGGAGGATAACCATTGAACTATATGAATTTATTTTACGTGCTTGCAGGTGTTTTATTTATCCTGGGATTGAAAAAACTGAGTCATCCAAAATCAGCTAGAAACGGAAATCTCATTGCATTCGTTGGAATGCTGATTGCCATCATCGTGACCATGGTTATAGGTAAAAAACTGAGTTTTGAAATGATCGCTATTGGCATGATCATCGGTACCATTATCGGTGCATTCTTTGCCGTAAAAGTCAAGATGACGGCAATGCCCCAAATGGTAGCGATATTTAATGGATTTGGCGGCGGTGCTTCGGCGTTAGTGGCTGCAGCGGACTTTCTGAAAAATGCTCAACACATGATGAATGGTGACATGATCATCGTGGGCAGTCTTGAAATCAGTCCCATATTTTATGGCGCTATCGTCGCATTCAGTATCTTTGTGGGAACGCTTACGTTTACCGGCAGCTTTGTGGCATTCGGCAAACTCCAGGGATTCATAAGTGGACGGCCGATTGTCTTCACCGGGCAGAAATTCCTCAACGCGGCAATGGCGCTGGCGATGATCATTTCCATCGTCATGATGGCGTTACCCAGCAGCCAGGATATCAATCTTCTGTTCATCGTTATCGTGGTGATATCAGCAATTATGGGCATAACGCTGACGGTCCCCATCGGCGGTGCAGATATGCCGGTGGTGATTTCATTGCTGAACTCATATTCAGGGATTGCCGCCGCCGCAACCGGATTTGTCCTGCTGAATCAGGGACTGATCATCAGTGGCGCTTTGGTGGGTGCATCCGGACTTATTCTGACCAATATCATGTGTAAAGGGATGAACCGGTCGCTGTCAAATGTGATCTTTGGAGCCGTTGGAGGTGAAGTGGAAGGCGCCGCTGCGGCAATTCAGAAGTTAAACATCAAGAGCTATTCCACCGAAGAAGCTGCCATGATCTTTGATGCAGCGGATAAAATCATCATCGTGCCGGGGTACGGACTTGCCGTCGCACAGGCCCAGCATGCTGCCCGGGAACTGGCTGATTTTCTGGAATCCAAAGGAAAAAAAGTTCTATACGCTATCCATCCGGTAGCCGGTAGGATGCCGGGACACATGAATGTTTTATTGGCTGAAGCCAATGTCTCATATGAGCTGTTGAAAGATCTGGATGAGATCAATCCAGAATTTGAGGATTGTGACGTGGCTCTGGTACTGGGCGCCAACGACGTGGTTAATCCCGCCGCACGGCATGATAAATCCAGCCCAATATACGGGATGCCCATCCTGAATGTTGATAAAGCCCGGACCGTGATCATCAACAAGCGAACCATGAATCCGGGATTCGCGGGAATCCAGAACGAACTGTTTGGATATGATAACTCTATTATGGTTTTTGGCGATGCAAAAGTCATGCTTACCCAGCTATTAGCGGATTTGAAAGACCTGTAAACCCCTGCTGATTTTAACATTAACCCTGGCAGTGTTCCGACCCTGTCAGGGTTTTTTTTATTTGAATGTTGCCTGCTTCCATATGAAAACAACATTCTATTTTGGACTATGTACCTTCATGTCCATTCGGCTATGCGCCTGATCCGGTTGGGTACCGGTACGATGAATCAACGTAAAATAAGTGAGTCATACAATCTCTCTTCGGCGCCCGGTCAATGTTTTGTTTTTTTGCCATTATGAATATTTTGGAAAATAGTACTATTTTTTATCCGTGAATCAATTCTGATTCCGGCAGAAATAAGATCGGGTTGTAATTTCAACGACGGTAACAAAAAAAAGGAATAACCATTGAACAAATTTGCAGTGATTACAGGCGCTTCCAGTGGGATCGGTCTCGAACTGGCCCGCATTTGTGCCCGCGAAGGATATGACCTGCTTCTTGTAGCACGCCGTGAAGATCGTCTATATGCGCTCCGGGAAGAGCTAAGGGCAAGATTCAGGGTCGGCGTGGAAATTTTATCGGGTGATCTGTCGTTACAGGGCACACCGGATGTAATTTTCACGAAGGCATCCCCCGGTGGAAGGTTCGTTGATTTGCTTATCAATAATGCGGGATTCGGACAATTCGGATATTTCAGGGACACCCGATGGGAAACGGAAGATCAGATGATCCGGCTGAATATATCTTCACTGGTACACCTGACAAAACTTTTTCTTCCGCAGATGCTCTCCCGCAGATCTGGCAGGATCATGAATGTTTCATCCACAGCCGCATTTCAACCCGGACCGCTGATGTCCGTATATTATGCGACAAAGGCATTTGTAGAATCGTTCTCCGAAGCGCTCGCAGAGGAGTGCCGGGGAACCGGTGTGACTATAACCTCTCTATGTCCCGGTCCGACGATTTCCGGATTTCAAAAGGCGGCAGGGATAGAAAATATCCGTCTGGTGAGAGGACGGAATATCCCCGCTTCGAAAGATGTGGCGGAATACGGATTTGATGCGATGATGCGAGGAAAGCGGATAGCCATTTACGGATGGATGAACCGGGCAATGACTTTTTCTATTCGGCTGGCACCCCGCACTTTCGTTACCCGAATCGTAAAATGGATTCAGGATGAACGTAAATAACTTAAGGGAATCAAGAGAATGAACCCATTCTGGCAAAATATTT
Source organism: uncultured bacterium (assembly GCA_964409335.1). Taxonomy (GTDB): domain Bacteria; phylum Fidelibacterota; class Marinisomatia; order SCGC-AAA003-L08; family JACNLC01; genus JABMOW01. The sequence continues at coordinate 15,858 of CAYPCW010000014.1, read as the reverse complement.
TTAGATCCCAAGGAGAGAAAAATTCTCACGTTCAGTTGACCATCCGGCAGATTCGGATATTTAAAAACCTGTCGAAACGTGAACTAACCTCCGTGGAAAACATCATCCATATCCGAAAATATTTAATAGGTGAAACGATTTTTAAAGTAAATACGCCGGGACTGGGGATGTATATCATTCTAAAAGGCAGAGTGTCCATTGTGGGCACAAATAACGAGAATAAACAGTTGGTATTCGCAAAATTGTCAGATGGTGATTTTTTTGGTGAAGTGTCCCTCATCGATGAAGCCAATCGCAGCGCAACCGCTGTCGCCTCCACCGACTGTGAACTGGCGGCATTTTTCAGAGATGACCTGATGGATATCATCACTAAAGCGCCCAAAACCGGAAATAAAATCCTCATGAATCTTGCAAATGTGATTTCTCGCCGTCTGAAACACACCAGCGACCTGTTGTCTCAGCAGCGCGGCGAATACCACACTGAAGCCCTATGAACCCTTCAGGATTTGCAAAATGGGTTCAGAACCTCGTTTGGATCCTGCCTCTGGGATTTTTGATCTGGTTCCGCGAATACACGCTTCCGGTAATTTTTATGCTGATTATCGCGCTGTTGATCGCTGCATTATTGAAACCGTTGGTAAATCTCCTCGAAATGTTTATCCGGACACGATGGATCAGCGTAGTGATCATTTATGTGGCTGTTTTTTTATTTGCCGGTTGGGGGATCAACCTTTTGTTGCCTTTACTGGCAGACCAGGCTGTCTCTCTGAAAGAATATATCACAATGGATACCCTCAACCAACTGAAGATAAAATCGGAATCACTATTGATTGAGATTCTCCCTCTATCCCTCCACGGGCACGTACATGACATTTTCCAGGGACTTGATACGGCGATGAACGATATCTGGAGGTTGATGGTTAATAATTTCCAGTCGTCCCTGTTCCGGGCGGGATCTTTCGTTATGACCGTGGGTTCCCTGGTCATCTCTACGTTTTTCACCATCGTATTTTCATTCTTTTTTGTGCTGGAAAGCAGCCGGTATAAAAAGGCGTTTATCCGCATAATTCCCAACGCCTATTTTGAGATGAGTCTGCATATTATGGATAAGGTGACATCCACCCTTGGCGCCTATGTGCGTGGGCAACTACTGGCCGCCATGGCAATTGGTATATTATCCATTCTGGGATTATTCATACTGCAGGCGGTTACCTCCATTTATATTCCATATACGATATTGATCGGTACCGTGGCAGGGGTGGCCAATCTGATCCCATTCGTAGGACCGGTGATGGGATTGATCCCCGCTGTGGCGGTATACCTGATGACGGACCAATCCGTACCCATTCAATTTATTCATGTTGTCTTTATCATGATCACTTTTGGCTGTGTTCAATTGCTGGATAATATTCTCGTTTCCCCCATAATCATGTCGGAAAGTGTGGGGCTGCACCCGCTGGCGATTATTCTGGCAGTGATTCTTGGGGGAGCCATTGCCGGTCCGGTGGGTATGTTATTCGCCGTTCCTATCCTGACGATAGTGATCGTCATTTTCAAAGAACTGATCTGGGGTTTGAGGGCTTACGGGTACATGTAGTAATTTCGCTTCCCTATAAGGTGGATGATCCGGTATGTATTCCCCCGTCAATAGTGGATATTATCTTCGTCCGAATCCAATGGCTATTTTAGGATAATTTATGAAAATCATCGGAAAATCAGGCATCTCCATCGCAGTCCTTCTTTCGGCAACAATTGGCATGCGAACCGCTATGTTTTCACCGCCTCAAATCCGGATTGAACCTTCGCCGCACCTGACGTTACCGGTGGAAAAACTGGCGGAGAATCTGTCGAATGCCGTCCGGATTGCCACCGTTTCATATGAAAACCCGGATTCCATCAATACAGACAGTTTTATTCAGTTTCGACAATACCTTCGGCAGACCTATCCCCTCGTATTTGCAAGGTTGGAGGTGGAAACGATCCACACGCATAGCCTCTTGTTCAGATGGGAAGGGCGTCACACTGAATTACCACCGGTGCTGCTCCTGGCACACCAGGATGTGGTTCCTCCGGATGCCGTGGACCTCTGGACACATCCGCCTTTTTCCGGATACATTGACGATACCTTTATCTGGGGAAGAGGCACACTGGATGATAAAAGTGCGTTGATCGCCATCATGGAAGCGGTGACGCTTTTACTTCAAATAGGTTTCCAGCCGGCACAAACCATTTATTTCGCCTTCGGTCATGACGAAGAGATCGGTGGACGGGAAGGTGCGATGAAGATTGCGGAAATATTACAGGAACGCGGTATTCGGCCGGCATTCGTTTTGGACGAAGGCATGGCGGTCGTCCGTAATGTGATGCCGGGACTGGATCGTCCCGTTGCCCTCATCGGAATCGCGGAGAAGGGATATTTAACCGTTAAACTCACTGCCAGGGCTGAAGGGGGACATTCATCCATGCCACCGGCAGAATCTGCCATCGGGAAGTTGAGCGATGCATTGATTTCTCTAAAGGATCATCCACCGGCTGCGAAACTTGATGGTGTGGCGAAGTTCATGTTCAACGCAGTCGGGCCGCACCTGTCGTTCTTTTTTCGGATGATCTTCGCCAATACCTGGCTGTTCGAACCGATTATCCTACCCCAACTCGAAAAACAACCCTCCACCAATGCGCTCATCAGAACAACGATTGCCATCACCACCGTTCATGGAGGGAATAAGGAGAACGTCCTGCCGACAACTGCAACTGCAACCGTCAACTTTAGGATCAAACCCGGTGAAACCATCGACAGTGTCATTGAATATGTAAAAGAAACCATTCAGGGGTCTGGGGTAGAAATCACGGATGTCAACCGGGAATTTGCGTCCAATCCCTCAAAAGTATCCCCTGTTGGGGATAACAATTACAATCGTCTTCGAAATACCATCGCTGGTATATTCTCTGGGGCAGTCATTGCACCGGGGTTGGTCATTGGGGGTACAGATTCCCGGCATTTTGAGGCAGTTTCTGACCATATCTACCGGTTCGCACCCCTCAACCTGGACGGTATCGATCTGAAACGGATTCACGGTGTAAACGAACGGATATCCAGAGATGATTTTGCGAATATGGTCCGGTTTTATGTGGGGATCATGAGGAATAAATAACGATGGGACACGATGGTTTTCGTGGATATTTCGTTATCCTCAATTTATCAAAGCAATTTCTCATCAGGATATGTCAGGGATTTGACAACATCATACCCGGCGGGGGCGATAACCCTGCCCGCAGTATGTTCACCTATTTCAAAAATGTGGTTCAGGATATGAGATTTTTGGATCCATCACTGTTTTTCTTTTTACAAGCGATTTCAATTTTCGTTAATGCTTCAGGAGACAAACGCTTTTGCGCAACTTCAAACAATTCCCTTTCTTCAAAGTGAATATGACGATCAAGTAATTCACCCAATCGATTCAACGATTGCAGAGAACGTGACAACCGGTCATCGATCATTGAACGGAATTGAAAGTGGTCATCCATCATCCTGGAAACCAGTGCCTCTTCTCCTAATGCCAGGAGGGGTGGCGCCAGATAATTTTCTTCGATCAGGAAGTGAGGTGCCAGTTCGTTATGAAATGCCTGTTCTATCTCTGCCCAGACCGATGAAACCGGATAACCGGTATCCGCCTCAGATGCCAACCGTGCACGCCGGGCGAGAACCAGACCATGGTGGTGGTCGTCGGAAAGTTTACGGAGTTGGGAGATTCTTTTCATATGTCAGTACCTTAAAATATTGGCGGGAAAAAGACCATTCTGGACACTGCCTGTGGTAGTTCATAAATTGGATACTTCGATTCATTCACTTCATGCCCAGCCTCTCGCCATTTTCAAGCAACAAAACGGCTTCGGTGATTCGCCGGATTTTGGTTTCGGACCGTTTCGCCGCTAAAATCCATCCAATATATTGTTTCTGATAAGAGGGCGCTAGTTGTCTGTAAAATGGTAGCACATTTGGGCTTTGGTTCAGGGCGAGGGGAAAATCCGGTGGTATGGCCGTTGAAATTTTTTGCCGGTGGGATTTATTCCACATTCCGGAAGATTTGGCAAACTCAATTTTTTTCAATCCAGCCGGCGCCATCAGTCCGGGACGAATCAGTTCTTCTACCCTGTTTTTATTGGAATCTGACCAACGGCTGTCCGGTCGGCGGGGAGTAAATTTTCTCACATACCGCTTGTCATCCAGTTTTTTTATGATATTGTCAACCCAGCCAAAACAGGGCGCTTCTTCTACAGATTCTCCATATTCCAGGGTCGGTTCACCCGTCGCTTTTTTATAGAACACCAGACATATTCCGGGTTTCCCCTCATGATTCTGACGAAGCCATTCCCGCCATTCAGACCGGGTTTTAAGGTAAATATTTTGGATGATTTTGGTCATATTATGTATTGTCAGCAATCCAATATCGTCGCACCCATCGTCAATAAATTTTGAGTGTAATCGGATTTAAATGTCAATATCTGTTTGCCCTGTCTGATCCATTCCTGGCAGAGTAATTCCAGTTTACCCCCGGGTCGGGCATACGTCACAAAAATGTCCTTCGACAGCTTACCCACCAGGACATTCCGTTGGACAGACTGCACGGCAGAGGCGCGGATCGCTTCCGGAGGGAAAGACGAAACGATCAGCAGTCTGCCTTTAATAATCGCCGGTTTCCATTCACCTGGCAGGCGTTTCCATATTCCCCTTGCGGGACAAATAATGATTCCGCCCCCTCCTTTCAACAGCAGATTAAGACATTCTTTTTCCATGGGTGAATGAAAACCGCTGGTTACCGCCCGAAAATCATCGCGCCATGTGAGCGCCAGGTCATATGTTTTCAGAATCAATTCACCCGGGCATTTGCCGGAACAGAATAAACCCGTTGAAGGATAATTCAGCAGTTTTAGATTTCCTTTGGTATAAAAGTCAGACATTTGTATTTTGAAGTCACTCCATTTGTAGTAAGGCGACCGCGGAATTTACGATCAATGGGTGCATGGTACAAAAATCAGATAGTGTATTTATTACGATAGTACGGCACGCTAACCAACACATTTTGTTACTGTTTCCGGATGATCCCAGGATGTAATTTTTAAACTCAAAAACCATCACATTTAATAAATAAGGAAGGCGGTTTCATGATGAAATTAAGGCTTATTCTCGTTATTTCCATGCTTACCCTGGGGGTATCCGCACCCTATATGGAGGGACAACTCATTGCCCGGTTTGAAAACAATATTTCGATGGATGTTATCAAAACTGACCTGAATGCAAGCGGATTGACCGCAGACCAACTGTTAGTGAAAAAGCTGAATATCTGGCTGGTAACTTTTGCTGAAGGCAGCGGATTAACAACTTCTGATGCATTGGATAAACTGCGACAATTTTCATTTGTCAAATATGCACAGTTTGACCACTTTACCCAAGAGAGACGAGAACCCAATGACCCCTTTTATCCTCAGATGTGGGATATGAATAACACAGGACAAAACGGCGGAGTCGTGGATGCGGATATTGACGCGCCGGAAGCGTGGGATATCACGACCGGCGGGATGACCGCCATTGGTGATGAAATTGTCGTCGCGGTGGTTGACGGCGGTGTTGCAATGACACACCCGGATCTGGTCAATAATATCTGGGTGAACGAAAATGAAATTCAGGGGAATGGTGTAGACGACGACAATAATGGTTATGTTGACGATATTAACGGCTGGAACGCCTACAATAACAACGGAAATATTCCATCCAATAACCACGGTACCCATGTGGCGGGGACTGTTGGCGCTACCGGTGATAACGCCACGGATGTCGTTGGAATAAACTGGGACGTGAAGATCATGTGTGTTGCCGGCTCTACTTCCCAAACGTCGGTCGTTTCAATCGCTTACGGGTATGTCCTGGATCAAAAAACATTATGGCTGGAAACCGATGGAGAATTTGGGGCTAATGTCGTCGCCACCAACAGCAGTTTCGGGATTGATTTTGCAGACTGTAATTCCGGCAGTTACCCGATATGGAATGATCTGTACAGTGCCATGGGTGAAGTGGGTATTTTGTCCGCTGCCGCTACGATCAACTCCAATCAGAATGTGGATAATATCGGTGATGTTCCCACAGGCTGCTCCAGCGACTGGCTGATTTCCGTGACCAATACTACCAACAGCGACCAGAAATATTCCGGTGCGGGGTACGGATTGACCACGATCGACCTGGGAGCGCCGGGGACTCAAATCTGCAGTACGATCCCCGGGGGCGTTTCCTGCTCCTATACAGGGACATCCATGGCAACGCCGCATGTCGCAGGTGCGGTTGGACTTATGCACGCCGCTGCCCCAACCACCTGGGCACAGGATTATCTTACCGACCCAGGGGGAAAAGCGCTGGAATTAAAACAAATTATGCTGGATACCGTCGACCCGCTGCCTACGCTCCAGGGTGTTACCGTATCAGGCGGACGATTGAATCTGTTCAATGCCGTCAGCGAAATTTCACAAGCCGGCTCAAATATTACTCCGGGTGATGTAAATAACGATGCCAACATAAATATCCTGGATATTATCAGTATAATAAACTATATCACAAACGGAGCAGAATTTACGCCAGATGAATTTCTTGCAGCAGATATGGACGAAAGCGGCGAAATAAATGTCGTTGACATCGTGTTGATCGTGAATATAATAATCAATGCAGCCGCTCATTGATGTTTATCTGTGAAATATATTCTGAATAGCTCCGAACTATCCTGAAAATAAATTGTAAAATAAGTGCAATTTCAACAACATTATAAAATATAATATACAACCATGTGGAGGATATAATGAGATTTAATAAGTATCTTTTTTCAGCGATTGTGCTCATAGCAGGCATTTCCATTCCGATAGCACAGGTGTCTGTTGGCGGGATTCCTTACAGCCTTGAGCATCATGTGAGAGCACAGTTTCAAACGGTGACGCTCCCGGAGGTTGACGCTGAACCGTTATTCATAGAAGACGAGAATGCTCCCAAAGATGAGCCCTTCCGATTCGGGTATCCCCAACCGGTGAATTATAATTTGGAAAATTCAGGGACGTGGGAAGACCTGCCGGATGGCGGACGGTTATGGCGGCTGCGCATCATTTCACCCGGAGCAAAATCAATCAATCTCATCTACGACCGGTTTCATTTACCCGATGGTGGATTATTTTTCGTTTATAACGAAGACCTGTCCTCGGTTTATGGTGCATTTACTTCGCAAAACAATAAAGACCATTTTGAATTTGCCACCAGTCCCACTTCCGGAGATATCACCATTCTGGAATATTTTCATCCGTCATCCGATCCCGGGAATACCGAAATCGGAATTACCAGCGTTATCCACGCATACCGGGATATTTTTTCGTTGATCGACCGTAATTTCGGTGATTCGGGCGCGTGCAATAATAATGTGAATTGCCCGGAAGGCAACCCCTGGTCTGATGAAATCCGGTCCGTTGGGATGATCCTGACCAGCGGCGGGTTCCGGATCTGTACCGGCGCGCTGGTAAATAACGTTCGGCAGGATCTTACACCCTATTTTCTTACCGCCAACCACTGTCTCGGCGGAGAAAGCACCTGGATCATTATGTTCAATTACGAAAGTCCAACCTGCGCCAACATTGACGGTCCTACCAACTTTACGGTTCAGGGTACGCAGTTGATGGCTAATTATTCACCCTCCGATTTTGCACTGTTACTGCTGCAGGAAACCCCGCCTGAAACATACAATATTCACTATGCAGGGTGGTCGGCGATTGACACCCCACCCCAGCAGCCGGTATGCATTCATCATCCATCAGGGGATATTAAAAAGATTTCATTCGATTATGATACCGGGATTTCAAATGGTTGGACGACCAATGACGGGTCGCACTGGCAAATCGCCCAATGGGACGACGGGACGACAGAACCCGGTTCTTCCGGTTCGCCTTTGTTTGATAGTAACCACCGGATCGTTGGTCAGTTACACGGCGGGGAAGCGTCCTGCAGTTATAATTTCAACGACTATTTCGGCAAAGTAGCCCGATCATGGGCCACGGGAGGGAGCCCTTCCAGCAGATTGAAAGACTGGCTGGACCCCGACAATAGCGGTGCACTTACTCTGGATGGAATAGATGCCATTGATCTGCCCGATCCCGCACTGGCATTCGCACCCGGGAATTTGTCCGTCGCACTGCCTTCCGGGCTCACCCAAACGGAATCGATCTCTATTACCAACACCGGGCAGCCGGAATCGGTTTTGTATTACAGTCTTGAGGTTACTCCATTTGAAAATCCGGGCAATGGGTCTGATGATTTTGGTCATTTCTGGGCGGATTCTGATGATGAGCCAGGATTATCTCCCCAGTGGGAAGACATTTCGGGCATCGGGATACAGGTCGAATTTACTCAAAATGACCAGGCGCCCGTTACGCTGTTCGATATTGGATTTGACTTTCCATTTTATGGGAACACCTATAACCAACTCCGCATCAACCCAAACGGATGGATCGGTTTCGGAGATGATAACTCCGCCTGGAATAACACCAATTTGCCCATGCCCGGTTCGCCTGCACCGGCGATATTTGGGTTTTGGGACGACCTGAATCCCGTCAACAGCGGGAATTCAAATGGCGGCGGATATGTGTACTATCATGGAAATGCCGATCGGTTTGTGGTCTGGTTTGATGGTGTGATCCACTGGCCGGTGAACTACAACGGGACATACAATTTCCAATTTGTATTATATCCCGATGGTAAAATACAATTGAACTACAACACCATGGTTGGTGACGTGAACTCAGCAACGATCGGGATACAAAATGCCAATGGGACGGATGGAATTCAGGTGGCGTATAATACAAATTATGTCCATGATGACCTGACCGTTGAGTTCCGAAGTGCGTCTGAATGGCTTACCATTGAACCTGCGCCGGGGTATAACGGCTCACTTGGATTGGGCGAAACGGCTGTCCACCCCATCATTTTTGAGGCGACGAATATTTCGCCAGGAACGTATCTTTCGAATATTATTATCAGTTCAAATGCAGGTTCAGGATCAATCCCCGTTGAAATGGTGGTTAATCCGGCAGGAATTCCCGGCGATATGAATCAGGATAATGCCATCAATGTTCAGGATATTATCCTTTGTGTCAGCATCATCATCGGGAGTACCGAACCTACCAGTTACCAGCTTTGGGCAGGAGATTTAACGGGTGATGGTAACATCAATATTTTAGATGTAATCACGCTGGTGAATATCATTATCGGATAAAGTAAAACGCAGTAAATCAACTTAAGGAGTTTTGAATGACTAAATTAATAACCACCGCCGCATGTGCGATTTTTCTGGTCACAGGCCTGTCTGCACAAATCAGTCAGAGCGGACATCCATACAGTTTGACCCACAGCATCAGTATGGATATACAGGAAATTACAATGCCATCTGTAGATACTGAGGCGCTATTGGCTGAAGATGCTCAGGCAGACAGCGGCGGTCCCTTACGGTTCGGCTATGAACTACCCGTTGCCATCAACTTAAGAAACGCAGGTAACTGGCTGGTCATGGCGGACACCGGGAGGCTCTGGCGTGTGAAAATCACCGGTCAGGGAGCCTTATCCATCAGCCTCACATTTGATGACTTTTATCTGCCTGAAAATGGAGAACTCTTCGTGTATTCACCGGATGGTTCTGTGGTTCTGGGGGCATATACTCAAGTAAATAACAAAGAATATCGGAAGTTTTCCACCCTGCCGGTACCGGGCGAATCGATCATCATCGAATATCATCAACGGGATGGGAAAACCGATAATACGGCAATCTCTATTGGCAGCGTGATCTACGGATATCGAAATGTGCCGGGCATTAATGAAACCGGGGATATTCGGCCGGGTGCTTGCCAGAACAATGTGGCTTGCCCGGAAGGCACCCCATGGACAAATGAGATTCGATCCGTCGCCAGAACTCTCACTCAGGGCTGGCTCTGCAGTGGTTCCCTCCTGAACAATACATCCGAGGATGGCGCTCAGTACTTTCTCACCGCCTACCACTGTGTTGAGGGTCTGAATACCAATTACACTACATTTTTGTGGAATTATCAGGCTTCAACCTGCACCGGATCCTCTGGTCCCCAAAATCAGACAGTGACAGGTGGCGTTCTTCGGGCATCTTCACAGGATATTTACAGCAGTCCCGATTTTGCCCTCATTCAGATCAGCACTCCGATCCCGGATACCTACAATGTTTTTTATTCGGGCTGGACGCGCTCAACCTCATTCCCGCAGCAACCGGTGGGGATCCATCATCCGGATGGTGCGATTAAAAAGATTTCCTTTGACTATGATGCAGCGTACGGATACAATACCTGGAAGTGGAACGTATCCTGGGATGACGGCACAACCGAGCCCGGGTCCTCCGGTTCCCCGCTGTACGATGCCGATCACCGCGTGGTGGGGGATTTGAGTACAGGGTGTTCAGCCTGCAACGATCAATTCTGCCCTGACCAGTATGGAAAGTTTAACCGGGCGTGGAACTACGGCAGTACGGCCAGTATGAGACTAATGGACTGGCTGGATCCCACCAATACGGATGTCATGTTTTTAGACGGATATGATCCCTTTGCACCAAATCCTGATCCGGTCACCCTGGGAGATGTAAATTCAGATGAGCTGATCAATATCCAGGATATTATTTTGGTTGTAGGGATTATTTTAGGAACCATCGAACCAGACGAGACGATGCTTGCCGCATCCGATGTCAATGAAGACGGAGTGATCAATGTTTTGGATATCATTTCTATCGCCGGAATGATCCTTGGGACTGTCGTCCGGCAGGATGTCCTGAATTCGGCTGTCCTGACCGATCACGATGCGACGCTGAGTGTTACCGCAAATAGCGGAATTGCGGGAATTCAAATGGAAACCTCCGGTAATTTTACCATTCAGTCAAATTCATTACCCGATGGATGGCAGATTCTGGAAAACGGCCATACGATCCTGATCTTCAACACGGAAGGCATCAGCCTCACAAGTGGCATATTGTTTACCTATTCCGGTGAATTGAACGTCGAATCTGCGATTGCCGGTGACTGGACAGGCCGGGGAATTGTCATGGATTATTCCAGAGAAATACCCACACTATTTGTTTTGCACCCATTTTATCCGAATCCCTTTAATCCGGTGACGACTTTGAACTATTCGATGAATTCCGGGGACATGGTAAATCTGTCGGTATATGATGTGATGGGCAGGATGGTCAGCCAACTGGTCGATCAGTTTCAGACCGCCGGTGATTATCATATTCAGTGGAATGGAGAATCCTTCCCAAGCGGACTTTATTTCGCAAAACTGACTGCCGGAGGCCAGACCCTGACCATGAAATTGGTTTTAATGAAATAAAGCAAATCTAACGGAGTGAATTGAAAGACGGCTCGGATTTATCCGGGCTGTCTTCGTTTTTACGCTGGTGTGAATAAGCAGGTAGTCCGTGAAAATAATAAGAAATTCCCGGACCGCGTCGCCATTATTTCAGCTGATCAGGTACTGAATGGACTGGGTATTTATCAGAAGTCTTCTACCTGCCCACCTGTTCCATCAATACCTGGACGGCTTTTTCGATCTGTTTATCCCTTCCGTTAGCGATAGAGCCCGGGTCATTTTTCACCTTATAGTCCGGTTTAAGTTGTTGATTTTCCAGATAATTTCCTTCAGTATCCAGTATACCGACCTGAGGGATGCCGAATACCAGCGATGGATCCTGAAGCGTCTCCCACCAAACAGCTGTCGCGGTTCCGGGGACAGGCATTCCCACGGTTTTACCAATTTTTAAAGCGGTAAAGGTATAGGGAAAAAAATGGGCATCCGAATAATTGCCTTCTCCCATGACAACCACGACAGGTTTTGTCCATCGGTCCTGAGGTTCTTTTCCCACCTTTTGTCCCCTGGGAAGCATCCAGGCATAATCGATCCCGCTGAGCAGACGGGCGAGATCATCGTGCAGCCAACCGCCGCCATTGAACCGGGTGTCTACGATGAGCGCTTTTTTCTCCACCTGACGTCCAAATATTTCAGCATAGGTTTTTCTGAAACTGCTATCGCCCATTCCCTGAACATGGACATAACCAAGGGTCCCGTTTGAGAGGGAGTCCACCAATATGCGACGGGTTTCAGTCCAACGGTCATAGAGCAGGCCATTCAGTGCGCCCAGCGAAACCGGCTGGATACTTTCTTCCCAACGATCGCCTGATACCGGATCAAACAGAGATAATCGCATTTTCTGATCCTTTATGCGATTCAGCAACGGATAGTAATTCCCATTCCCGGTAACAGATACACCCCCGATGGCTTCGATCACGTTTCCTTTGGCGATCCGCAATCCGAACTGATCCGCAGGTCCGTTATGAATGATTTCGGTAATATGAAGACCGTCTGCCGGCACATCATTGAGATACATTCCCAATGAGAAGGTATGGTCCTTGTCGCCGGAATCCGGACGGTAATAGCATCCGGTATGGGATGCATTCAATTCCCCCAGCAATTCAGATATGAGTTCGGAAAAATCCCGGTTGTTTGTGACATAGGGAAGGAATCGCAAATACTCAGTTTTCAAGTCACCCCACTTTACGTGATGAAGATCTTCAACGTAGAATTTTTTCTGAACCTGGCGCCAGATATGTTCAAACAGGTATTCCCGTTCAGCCGGTGTATTCAATGCCAGCTCGGCAGAAAATTCGACACCTTTCAGTTCTCCGTTTTCCAGGTTGATCCTGGAAATTTTCCCATCATTTGTCAATACAAAAACACTGGTTCCGGTGCTGTCAAACTGAATCGAACCGGCGCCTCCGTTGCCTAATTTTGCCACGAGGGATGGCGTTTTTTCCCGTAGGTTGATTTTCCACAGGTCGTACCCTTTTTCAAATTTGGCCAGATAAATCAGGTCTTCACCATCCGGGGTGATCCGTGCGTCTGCCAGATCGGCGGCGTGAGCAGTTAGCCGGACTTTTCGATCCCGAAAGCCGTCTCTTTCAATTCTGATGGGCGTTATTTTTTTAGGTTCTTCCTGTTTGTCTCCATCATCCTTATCGTCTTCATCCTTTTTTTTATTTTTAGATTTCAATTTTTCCTCACGGGCTTTATCCTCTTCCGCCTGGGCTTCCGTCAGCCGTGACCGGTCGTAAGTGCTATCTGATGTATAAAAAGCAAAGATATCGGTTTGGGAACCCCAACTGCCATGGGATCTTAATCCCAGTTCGTTACTGAAACTATAAATAGCGCTGCCATCTTCTGACCAGTGTGGCGCCCACTCATAATATCCGCTGTCCGTTATGTTAACGATCGTTTCACCATCAAGAGATATCAGGGCGATATCCTCTACCCATCTTTCAGAGGAAGGCAGAAAGTTGGATAGGATCCATTTCCCGTCGGGTGACCATTCAAAATGCTGGTCTCCGTCGGAGTAAGAATAATTCTTGTCCGCAGGGAGAACCGTCCATGTCCGGCCGGTTGTCGGTTCGATCACCCGGATCTCTACCCGCTCATGCAGATAAGCGATGAGAGAATCATTGGGTGAATACGCCGGCTGAAACGCTTCAGCATCCTCTGCGAGGATCACATCCTCGGTGAGCTCACCGGCGCTGAAGAAGTGAATATCTTCATCAGAGACGATGCGGGACTGGTACACATCCCATGAGCCGCCACGCTCGGATGCGTACAGTAATTTTCGCCCGTCGTGGGAAAAACTGATGTTCCGCTCCTGTTCCGGCGTATTGGTGATCCTGCGGGTGTTATTGTACCCGGTGGATGTGACAAATATTTCTCCGCGAATAACAAATGCAACTTCCTTTGCATCGGGAGACACAACCATTTCCGTAGCGCCCTTAGAAAATTTTTCATACTGCACCGCATTGAACTGATCATCGGTGAAGAGGGTAACCTTCACTTTTTTTGGATTTTTACTTCCAGACTCAAGAGTGTATATCTCACCCCTGTATCCAAAACAAAGGACTCCCTTGTCAGAAATGGTGAGAAACCGAACGGGATGGGTATCCAGATAAGTGATCTGTTCCAAATTCCTGCCGGTATTTTTCATTTTCCATATATTGAATGACCCGGAGGTTTCACTGAGGTAATAGATCCACTTTCCGTCGTTGGTTACCGGTTCCCGGTCTTCACCGGCGAAATCCGTCAATTGAGTATGTTCACCGGATGCTACATCGTATTTCCAAATGTCGCGTGCTTCTGCAGAAGTATGGTGCTTCCGCCATTCGTTTTCATATCCCTTGCGATCGACGTAGTAAATATAGTTTCCTTCGGGATCGTACACTGCGTGTTCAGCCGGTGTGGTGAGGATCTGTTCAGGCCGTGAACCGTCGCGACCCACACGATAGAGTTCGGTCATTCGTCCGGAAGGGAATAAAGTACTTTTCACATCATCCATACGGCTGCTGGAGAACAGAATTGCATTTCCGTTCGGCGACCATCCGCCGGGCAGATCATTAGCGGAGTGGTAGGTGAGACGGTCGGGTTTACCCCCGGTTGAAAGAATAACGAATATATCATCATTTCCATGCCGGTCAGAAGCAAATGCGATATAGGTACCATCGGGTGACCAGACCGGCATAAAATCATGTGATGGATGGCTGGTAACCTGAACAGCAGTCCCGCCTTCAACGGGGACGATGAATAGATCACCGCCATAGGAGAATACGATCTGACTTCCATCGGGAGATATAGCCGGATAGCGCATCCATTGAGGATTATCACTGAAAGCAACGGAAAAGATCAGAGAAAAGGAAAATATAAACAGTACTTTTTTCATGGTAAATGTCCTGATTTTTGATTATCGTTTACAATCGGCAGGGAAAATTAAACAATAATTAGATTTGGGGGAGAATGGAAATTAAATCCCGTATTTGATTTAATTTTGTTTCATCACGGATAATGTGTTCGTAATAATTGTGTTGCCACAATTTCCCGGGAAACGGCGGCCAACCATGTTATTTGACGCCGCGAATGCATTCATTGGTCGTCATCGTTTTAAACCATTGAACAACACCATGTAGGGGCGAACCGGTGTGTTCGCCCATCGAACCGATGAATTCGCCCATCGAACCGGTGTGTTCGCCCGTTTTATAGGGGCAGACCTGCGTGTCTGCCCCTACGTTTACCACAATAAAATGAACATGGTTTGGCATACATATCAATTCATCGCATTGTATGTCCGGGAATTTATTTTCCAATTCATGATACTATTTCGAACCATACGTTCAGCATCATGCAATGCCATTTCTCGGTTCTGAATTTCACCTAACAAACACGCTCGGTTTTTGGTGCAAATGGTAACAAAATACGCGCCCGGCAAAGAATAATCATATCCCTGCACCCGAATGGATTTACGATGATGTATTTCCGGATTATATTTCATTTCTCACCCTCCACAATGCATATCTCCTCCTCAGTCAGGCCGCCTGCCTGCCGCGACGCTCCTCTTTGCAGCGCAGGCAGGTAGAGTTGGTAGACCATCTGGTCAATCTCCCGCTCCAGTGCATTGATTGGTTATGTTTCCTCTTTGTATTCCCGGAAGTTGTCAAATAATTGCCGAAATGAAGCGGGTTTGTATTTTTCAAAGCTCTCTTCATCCACAAAAACAAACTCATACCGCACATCTGACTGGACCCCTGCCTGTGCGTGACCGCACGCAGACAGGCGATTGATATCTTCACACCACTGCCGCAGCCGCGCCATCTTCAACGGCACATCCATATCCTCCCGCCCTTTGGTCTCGACAATGACAATCCGCTTTTCGGAGAGTTTGACCAGGAAATCCGGGTAATAGTTGGATA
>CAYPCW010000013.1:0-49841 GCA_964409335.1 uncultured bacterium | reverse complement strand
AAAATTTTTAAATCGTATGTCATTTTTTAGAAACCTATTAATAATTCTTATTAAATTTTATCAACATTCTATAGGGTTAGTACTTCCGGCATCATGCAGATACTCTCCGTCTTGTTCACAGTATATGATTCAGGCTATTCAAAAGTACGGCCCGGGCAAGGGTAGCGTTATAGGATTAAAACGAATATTAAGATGCCACCCCTTTTCCAAACATAATCTCTGGGATCCTTTATAATAATGGAAATGAAACGAAATCTTCTTGCAATCGCATTAATAGCAGTGGTTCTAATTCTTATGCCGAGTTACTTAAAACTCGTATCCCCCGACCCCCAAGCCATATCGCATCAGGAAGAATCTACTGCTATAGATGATCCAGTACGCACAACGAAGAAGGTCACTGATAACTTTGCACAAAACAACGAACAGGCGCTTCCCTTAGACACATCGTTTACAAAAATATTTAGTGAGACTCTCATTGATATAGAAACCGATCTATTTTTCATAAAACTTTCAAATCGGGGTGGCGGGTCTCTTAGCAAAGTTCTCTTGAAAAAGTATATTGGAGGATATAATGACTTTGGCCAGTTTAACCAAGATAGTCTTGTGTCTCTGGTTTTTCTAGGCTCCGATGGATGTACACCGTGCCTTGCTTTATTTGATCGGGATGAGCAGAACTACGAATTTCTCAATCATGATTATGAAGCCTTTGATCCTGAATTTGATAAAATCATCCTATCTGGCGAAGATAAAAAAACATTCCATTTTAGTTCAACGCTTTTTGATGGAAGAACAATAAACAAATCTCTTACTTTTTATGGAAATTCTTACGCAATTGATCAATCTTTTACTTTAACTGGATTTGATCAGATCTATAGAAAAGATATCGAGCTTGTTTGGAAAGGAGGAATCAAACCCACAGAAGATCGTGAAAAAGATGAAAACCAGTATTCAACCGCCGTCATATATCAAGCCGGTGAAAAAGATGAAGTTTCATTAAAGTTAGATAACCCTGTTTTACGCAATGTTTACGATGGTAAAACGAATTGGGTAGCGATAAAAAATAAATACTTCATCGTCAGCATGATATCTAAAACCCCTGGTAATTATGGTACATTGTCTGCCGGTAATATAACATTTGGCGATCGTCAGTTGACTCCGGTTTATTCGGCATCGATTGGGTTTGATATTCACTCACCAACTTTAAATTCATCATTATACATGGGGCCTCAAGACTATCGTCTTCTTAAAGCAGAAGGGGAGTCTCTGGATGATGCGATGAACTGGGGATATGCTTTTATCCGTCCGATCAGTAAATATATAATCTTAAACTTGTTAACTTTCTTACATAACCCGTTTGACGATGTTTATATTAATTATGGGTTGGTTTTAATTCTTTTTGCATTTTTAATTCGGCTGATCACTGGCCCCTTGACTAAAAAAAGCGCTGAATCCGCTCAAAAAATGCAATCGCTTCAGCCAAAAATGAAAGTCGTTCAGGAAAAATATAAAGACGATCCACAAAGAAAAAATGTTGAAATGATGAAAATCACTAAAGAGCATGGAATTAACCCATTGGGTGGATGCCTTCCCATGTTGATACAGATGCCATTATTATTTGCATTGTTTGTTGTCTTTCGAAATACCATCGAATTTCGAGGAGCTCATTTTATCTTTTGGATCAAAGATCTTTCACAACCAGACGTCATTTTTAATTTACCGTTTTCTATTCCAATATATGGAAATGGAGTTGCAATTTTACCAATAATAATGGGCGTCACAATGTTTCTTCAACAAAGACAATCGATGGCTACAATGGAAAAAAGTCAACGTCCAATGATGTATATTATGTCCGGATTTTTCTTTTTATTGTTTAATACTTTCCCTTCCGGCTTGAATCTTTATTATGCTGTTTATAATTTTCTCAGCTTCCTTCAACAGAAGAAAATCCGGGAACGCTCAACCTCAAAATCTTAATAGTGGTTTTAAATGCCTCATTATGTGGATGATACCATTGCCGCTCTTGCAACCCCATTTGGAATCAGTGCTATCGCCATTATTCGGGTATCAGGAAAAGATGTTGACGCCGTAATTCAGTATCTCACTGGTAAAAAAAATCTTCGCCCACGGTATTCAACGCTTGTTGATATTTTGTCACCGGAAACCCAAGATGTTTTAGATAATAGTATTATCACGTTTTTCCCTGCCCCAAATAGCTACACTGGTGAGAATATTCTTGAAATCTCTTGTCATGGGGGAGAGTACACGCCAAAAGTAATTTTATCTGCTCTTTATTCGTTTGGTGTCCGGCCGGCAAGGGCTGGAGAATTTTCTTACCGGGCATTTATGAATGGGAAAATCGATTTGCTTCAGGCAGAATCAATTAATGGATTAATTAACTCAAAAACAGGCGCACAGGCTGCTGCTAATTTGAAAAATATTTCTGGGCATCTCGGATCTAAAATAAATCATCTCCGCCAAATGTTAATTGAGACGGTGTCGCTAATCGAACACGAGTTGGATTTTCGTGAAAATGAAATCACATTTACCGATAGAAACACAATCCTGAAAAAGATCTCTTTGGTTTCAGACACAATCAGCGAACTTTTATCCACATTTGTTATTGGAAAATCTCTTTCACAAGGTGTACGCATTCCACTAATTGGTCGGCCAAACACTGGCAAATCGAGTCTTTTTAATGCAATCCTTGGTCATGAGCGAGCAATTATTTCTCACATCCCAGGAACGACGAGAGACACTCTTGAGGCATGGTTGGATTTGGATAGCTTCTCAGTATGCTTAGTTGATACTGCGGGATTCTGGGAATCTTCTGATTTTCTTGAGAATTTAGGAATTGAAAGAGCGTTATCAGAAATTGGGCGAGCAGACTTTCTAATTTTCGTCGATGATCATGACCCTAAAAATGAATTTGACCGTTTAGATATTTCAATTGACCAGGATCGAGTTATATTTGTTCGAACTAAATGTGATTTGTCTTCTGATATCTGGATTAATTCCAACAATGAAATTCTTACGACATCGACAAGAAACGGAGAGGGGCTGCCTCAGCTAATCACACAATTATCCACAAAAATTCGCTCGACATATAAAAATATTAATGAAGATAGTGTTTTTTTAATGACGGCTCGTCAAAATACACTTCTATTAAAAGCTAATACTTTTATTAATAATACCTTAAATAGTTTTTCCTCTGGCCATGAAATGGATATGTTGGCCTCAGATTTACATGAGTTGGTAAGGATTCTTGATGAGGTCGTTGGAATTATTACTAACCGTGAGATTATTGAAAATATTTTTTCTAATTTCTGTGTTGGCAAGTGAACCCTATTAGAAAATCTCGATTCCCGACAATTGTGATAGCCGGTGCTGGTCATGCAGGCTTGGAGGCTGCGTTCGCCGTATCCCGAATGGGTGGCCGGGCACTTCTGGTGACAATGGATACCAGTGCAATCGGTCGCGCTTCCTGCAATCCTGCAATCGGAGGTCTTGCAAAGGGACATCTAGTTAAGGAAATTGATGCACTGGGAGGCATGATGGGACGTATTGCTGATCTCGCATGTCTCCAATTTAAAATTCTTAATCGGTCCAAAGGACGTGCTGTATGGAGCCCTCGCGTACAAATAGATAAAGTAAGATATGCCTATCTCGCGTCTCAATTCATTTCCCAGCAAAATAATATAAAAATATTATCCGGTGAGATTGTTGATTTCACTGTTAGTAATAACGTCGTGAGCCACGCAATTATGAGGAATGGCACTACCCTAAATTGTGACGGGCTGATAATTACATCCGGTACATTTTTAAATGGGTTAATCCACATTGGCAACAAAAAATACCGCGCTGGTCGATTTGGAGAAAAACCTTCCCACGGCTTAAGTGAAGCGTTGTTAAGCGTTGGATTTAAACTGGGACGACTTAAAACAGGTACTCCACCGAGAATAAAGAAAAACACAGTGAACTGGGCGGAAACCGAGATAGCTGCAGGAGATGATTCACCACAACCCTTTTCTGTTTATACGCCAACCCCCTTTAAACCGCGAAATATTCCTTGCCATATCGTTAACACAAACGGCGTGTGTCACGATATATTGCAAAATAACATCGGCCTTTCTGCAATGTATTCGGGTAGAATTTTGGGCGTAGGACCCCGATATTGTCCCAGTATTGAGGACAAAATCGTCCGTTTTCGCGATCGCGAGCATCATCAATTATTTTTAGAACCTGAATGGATAAACTCCGATCAAATTTATGTAAATGGGTTTTCTACAAGTATGCCTGAACTTGTACAGATTGAAGCGCTTCGATCAATCCCCGCATTAAACAACGTGAAACTGATTCGTCCTGGATATGCTATTGAATATGACTATTGTGTTCCGTCTCAATTAAAGGCAACCCTTGAAAGCAAACCTATTGGCGGTCTTTATTTTGCTGGGCAGATTAACGGTACATCAGGATATGAAGAAGCCGCCGCCCAGGGGTTAATCGCTGGAATTAATTCAGTTTCCTGCCGAACGGATAATCATGAATTTACTATTTCCCGGCAAGAGGGTTATATCGGCGTATTAATTGATGATCTGATAACAAAAGAAATAACTGAGCCATATCGAATTTTCACTTCAAGTGCTGAGTTTCGGCTTTCATTTAGGCCTGACAACGCCGATCTTCGATTGACCCAGAAAGGATTTTTGTTTGGATGTGTGTCGGATTTTCAAAACAAATTAGTTAAATCAAGAATAGCATCTATCGAAGAAATTAAAACGATTGTTAAAAATAAAACCGGAACAACCGCAAATTTCAATAACAAGCGCGCTGATGAATTTTTAAAACAAAACGGTGTTTCTATTTACGATATTTCTACAGTTTTAATAGAATTACAAGGATTTAAGGACCAGGATTTATTTACCGTTGAGACCGATATTAAGTATAGCGGATATTTAGAGCGGGAACAAATCCGCATGGATCAACTCAAAGGTATTGAATCAATGCGAATTCCCCATAATTTAGACTATCATCAAATCGGGAATTTATCAAGTGAAGCAAGAGAAAAGCTGAGCTTAATACAACCAACAAGCCTGGGCCAGGCTTCCCGGATTGCAGGTGTTTCGCCCTCGGATATTTTTGTTTTGAGCGTGTACTTACGATGAAACGTTTCACATGAAACATCCTTTGGACGCCCTCACAAACTTTTTTCTATCTGTGGTAGAATATTCTGAATCTAATGTTATAAAACCTAAAAAAATCAATAACTTCCACCACGGGGCATTACTCTCTCTGGTAAACTTTTTCGATGCTGTAACATTAATAATCTCCCCTCCTGAATTATTTAAAACCGTTGAGGATCATATGCGTCCCAATTGGGATAGCAACCACGGGTTAGCCCTTCCTGGTATTTCATTAATCGCCAGTACTCCTGATGGCTTTGTTTCTGAAAACGAGCAACAAAGACAAATAAGCAAATCTATCATTCAATCATTTTATAAAGATATTCGTTTTATTTTAACTACGAACGAAGCATTAAATGAAAAAATTTTTTTTCAGGTAGACTGCTATCCCATTGAATTAAATAAAGATACTCGTTTTGACACTTTGATAGAGTGGTTGATTCAAGCCGGATATATTAACGACGACATCGTAACATTACCCGGCACATATACCATTCGAGGAGGAATTGTAGATGTTTTTCCCCTCTCTTCCAACATCCCCGTTCGAGTCAACTTTCTCGGGGACGATTCTGATGTTTTTTCGTTTAATGTAGATTCTCAAATGACAACCGGGAACTTATCGTCAATTAAAATTTCTCCGGTTGCTAATGTTGGAGAAAACGGGATGTCATTTTTAGAATTTTACAATATCCCACATATCTCAGTTAAGTTAGAAATTGATGGCACACTCATTATCTGTGACGAAACTGATCCTATGTCTGAAATGGATTTCCCGTTTTCCCCGATTTCCCTTCAGTCGTTTTTAACTCTTCAAACTGACTGTGTTAAACAAGTTGAAATTAATGACCATTTAACTTTAGTCGGACTGACTGACAATAAAAATATTATTATTCCGCCGTGGTTTACAGAGAGAGTGTTTCCAGATAATAAAGAATACAGGAAAAATTATTCACACATCGTTGACTTTAATAAAATTGAGCCCGGAGACATTCTGACACACAATGATTATGGATTATGCCGCTATCTTGGTCTTCGAAAAAGTGAAGACAATGATAATGAGTTCATATTACTGGAGTTTGCTGATCATGGTTTGATTTCCCTTTCTGTACAAATGATTCGAAAATTGTGTTTTTATGCCTCATCAAACCAACCGGGCGTTCTACTTGACAGTCTGACAAAATCGAGTTCATGGCACCGAAAAAAGGCATCTGCTGAAAAAGAAGCAGAAGAAATCGTCGATAATTTGTTAATGTCTTATGCAAAAAGAACGTCTGCGGTTCGAAAACCATTTCAGAGAGATGTAGAATTAGAGCGTGTGTTTATTTCCCGTTTCCAATTTCAAGATACTGATGATCAAGTGACGGTCTGGAATGAAATTAGCCGGGATTTATCTTCGCGAGATATCCCGATGAATCGTTTGCTTTGTGGAGATGTTGGATTTGGCAAGACAGAACTTGCCGTTAGAACATCTTTTCGTGTAGTGTATAATGGAAAACAGGTCGCGATACTCGCACCTACAACAATTCTTGTAAACCAATTATTTACAACATTTAAATCCCGGTTAAGCGAATTCGGTGTTCGGGTAGATATGGTTTCACGATTTCGTTCTAAAAAAGAAATAACAAAAACACTTGACCGGCTTTATTCTGGTGAATTGGATATTATCATTGGCACTCATTCGCTTTTGTCTGATAATGTTAAATTCTCAAACCTAGGATTGTTAATTATTGATGAAGAACAACGTTTCGGTGTAAACCAAAAAGAGAAAATTCTCCAGTTACAAAAAAACATTGATCTGTTGTCTATGTCAGCAACCCCAATTCCCAGAACCCTTCATTTGGCTATAAGCGGAATCAGAGAAATATCTACGCTTCAAACACCACCCGTGTCCAGGCATCCTATCCGTACTCAGGTTTTGTACTTCAATATTGAAACTATCAAACGATCAATTATGAACGAGATTCGCCGTAGTGGACAGGTTTATTTTGTCCACAATGAAGTGAAATCTATTTATGAAATATTTGAACTATTATCAAAACACCTTCCTATGCTAAACATTTCAGTCGCCCACGGACAAGAAGCGACGTCAATTCTGGAAAAAACAATCATTGATTTTCAGAATAAAAAAATTGACGTACTTGTTTGCAGTTCTATAATTGAAACCGGTATTGATATCCCAAATACAAACACGATCATTATTAATCGTGCACATCGTTTTGGGCTAGCACAACTCCACCAAATTCGTGGCCGTGTTGGGAGAAGTCACCAAAAGGCGTCTGCCTTACTGTTGATTCCAAGGGGGTTGTCCTTGAATGAGAATGCTTACCGACGACTAAAAGCAATAGAAAAACATTCCGGGTTAGGCGAGGGGTATAATATTTCATCAATGGATTTAGAAATTCGTGGTTCCGGAACTGTTTTTGGATACCGCCAAAGCGGTGGGGTTGGGCGTGTTGGCGCAGAGTTATACACACAACTCATTAATCAGGCTCTTAAATCGAAAATAAATCCAAATGTGAGAAACAAAATGAGCGTTGATCAGGTTGTTATAGCTGTTTATAACGATGGAACTATTCCTGAAACATATATAAAACCTGAAAGCATTCGTCTTGATTTTTATCGTAAATTGGCTCAAGTCAATACTGCTGAGGCTATGTTGGAAGTTGAATATGCCCTTGAGAATCGTTTTGGTCCAATTCCCCCCCTGCTGCACCATTTGATTTTTGAAACAAAAACACGTATTCGTTGTTGTCAGTTGGGTATTGAAACGGTCAGGCTGACAAGTGGAATATTATCTTTTGAATTTATCCGTGAATGGATAATTTCTCATCTGGAAGATATATTTATTGTTTCAAATAATTTTTTTTCAAGCTATAAATTAAATTATTGGTATAAAGAGCAACCATCCGGGCGTTTTAAAATCTTTGTTTCAGGCTTCAATCCGGAAGATATTACTTCGACAATTGACACCTTTTTCGATAAATTACACGATGCTTATTATAAAAAATAGGAATGAGTTTGTGAAAAAATTTGGAATGTTTTTTTTAATGATTTGCGCGTTGTCGTTTGGTTCTCAGACCATTATTACAATTGGCGATACACAAATATCTGATTCTTTATTCTTTGAAAAATATCCCCAAGAAGAATGGAATTCTTTTGACGATAGCCACAAAACTCGTGTTATCGATGATTTTTTACGTAGAAAGGTTTACGCAAAAGAAGCATCTCAACTTAATCTTCAGCAGGACCCGGATACAAGAATTAAAATAACAAACCAAAAAGAAAGGCTACTTGTAAATTTTTCATATGAAGAGTTTGTGGCAAAACCGCTTATCACTGATGAACTAATTACCCAAACTGCCCTATTTTTAAAAAAGGACATTCTCGTTAATCACATCTTAATCGGATATGATGGTAGCAGACTGGACAAAAAGGTCGACCGGACCATGGACGAAGCCAAAAACCTGGCTATTAATGTAAAGCAGGAATACGAATCTGGAGAAATTTTTGAGACCCTTGCGCAGCGGTATTCAGACGATAAAAGCGTCTCTTCAAATGACGGAAAATTGGGGTGGATCGAATGGGGGCAGACGGTTCATGATTTTCAGATTGTCGCATTTTCACTGGATATAAATGAGCTTTCTGATCCGGTTCTGACAGACTATGGCTATCATCTTATTCTTGTGTCTGATGTGCGAAATACTGGTTTTGATGAGAACAATCCCAGCTCAGACAATATAATTCAGCAAACCGCTCGTAAATGCATTAATTCATCATTATATAAATCTGCAGAGTCGTATGATGACAGCATGATGATTTCTCATGGGGTAATGTTTAATCAAAAGAACCTGCAATTGGTATTTGATGATATTGAAAAAGCAAAGAAGAAAAACAAAATTACGGGGAATCCAAATGTTGATCTTCAAGAAGCTATGAGTTCTATTGACAGCAACATGGTGCTTTGTGTTTTGGATAGAAAGGGGTTTGGCGCTAAGTGGTTTGCAGCAAAAATTGCTCAATCTCCTATGTCTCGACGCCCTGTCATTACCGATCTACTATCATTGCAAAATGCGTTTAGAACCATTGTCCTACAGGAAATAGGCCGTCGTAAAGCATTAGAAGCACATCTTGAAGTTACGCCAACATTTATATCCATGTTTGACGACTATGAAACAGCAATTTTATATGATGTTTACAGAAAATATATCGATGCAAGCATCGTTGATATCGACAGTTCCCTGGTCCTTCAATATTATGAAGATAATAAAGATCAGAATTATAAAGAAGGGCAGCGTGTCGTAATTTGTGATTTAAATGTAAAAACCAAAAGCATAGCTGACAGTTTGTCTGCTTTAATTAAGGGTGGAGTTGATTTTTTACATCTGGCACAGGAATTCAGTCAAATTAATCCAGAGGAGGGAGGATTGCTTGATCCTTTTACTGAAGGAAAATATGATGTGATGGGTAAAAAGGCATTCACGATGTCGATTGGTGAAATATCTGAACCTTTTGAAAAATTAAATCACTCGTGGTCAATTATTAAACTGGAAAACAAGCTTCCAGAAAGCTATCAGGGTATAAACAAGGTATACAATAAAATTTTATCTATTTTACTTCGAGAGCAAAAAGCAAAAGCAAAAGACGAAATATTTGATGCCTTGAAAAAGAAATATCACGTTACTGTGAACCCGGTTTTCTTTCAATATCCCATCACGGCTGACAGTGAAACCGAATGAAATTTAACAAGGGTGTTCTGCTTTTAGTTATTTCTTTGCTTGTGTCTCAACAGCAAATTGACGGGGTGGTTGCAATTGTAGGGGATAATGTTATTTTACAAAGCGAAGTTTACCAGAATGCTCAATTACTTGCAATGCAAAATAATGTTGATATCTCATCCAGTCAATATTTAGTTAACTCCTTTGTTGAAAAGTCTTTAAATAGCTTAATTCAACAAAATGTTGTTTTTGAATATGCTAAGAACGATTCCCTTGTGTCGGTTGCAGAATCCGATGTTAACCGTGCTTTAGATGATCAAATTAAATCCATGATTTCTAAGGCGGGATCAGAAGATAAATTAGAAGAAGCGCTAGGACAATCCATTCGTTCATTTCGAAAAGATTATTATGAAGACCTGTATAAACTTATGCTTGTTGATCGATATCAGGGTAATTTCATGTATGGCGTTTCTATCACACGACCGGAGGTTGAAGACTTTTACTACACTTATCAGGATTCGCTTCCTTCAAGTCTTGCAAGTACAAACTATAGTATCATCGAGGTACCTATATTACCTGGTAAAGAAGCGGATGGGCAATCTTTACACTTCATTCAGTCTTTACGGGACAGTATCGTCACAGGAGTTGATTTTTCATTACTCGCAAAGAAATATTCCAATGATAATGGGTCTTCGGATTCGGGGGGAGAGTTAGGGTGGATTCACAGAGGATCCCTGGTGCGGGAGTTTGAAGAAGAGGCGTTTTCTTTGGATGTTGGCGGTCTGAGTCAGCCTGTTAAAACAAATTATGGTTACCACCTGATCCAACTTCAAGATAAACAGGGTGAAAAAATTAAGGTTCGCCATCTTTTAATAACCGTTACTCCTACACCCTCTGATGAAGAGGATGCATTGAATATTATTAAAGACTATTACTATTCTGTCCAGTCGAACCCGGAGTTATTTGATTCATTATCGGTTCAATGTTCGATAAAATACAATAATCGTTCAGGTGTTTATCCATTAACTGAAAATCAGGAAATAAGCAGTGAGGTACTCTCCCTGCTCAACACTTTATCAGAGCGTGAATTTTCATACCCTGTTGAATCTGATTTTCATAGTTACCTGTTTGTATTGTTACGTAAGTCTGTACCCAGTGAAAAACCAACATTAGAAAATTCATGGAAATTCATCGAACAGTTGGCTCTTCAGAAAAAAACCAATGATAAATTTTCTGAGTGGGTAAACGACCTTAAAAAAGAGATTTTTATCAAAGTTTTTTAATCGGGTAAAACAAAAGCTACAATGGTCAATCTTATTAACATATTCACGTGGTTATCCACTTGTTTTTAATTATTTTTTACTTAAATTAATCTCTTAAATAACAACAAATTAACCAAACTTTTTTTGAACGATACAAACAGTGTTCAATATGATAAATAAAAAATTAGTTAAATAAATTAAACTAATTATTTTTTAACCTTCAACTAAGAGGAAACCGCCAATGTTTTTTTCAATAGATAAATCAAAACTTCAAAGTTCTTTGATACAATTAAACAAAGTTATTCCTGCAAGATCAACACTACCCATTATCAGCTGTGTGTTATTTGATATACGCAAAGATTGCATTGAATTAAGAGCAACAGATCTGGAAATTACCCTTTCAATACTTATTAATACTGAAATTAAAAAAACAGGTATGATTGCAATTCCAATTAAAACACTGCTGGATATTACCCAAGAACTTGACGAAGGGAGTCTTTCTTTTGAAGTGACTGACATTGGAAAAATAATTATCAATACGCATTTTGGAAAATACTCAATAATGGGAAAACAGGCAGATGAATTTCCAGCAATTCCAACCATTGATCAAGCCAATGAACTTCTGTTAAAAGGACCGCTTTTAACAGAAATGATTGATAACACTGTCTATGCGGTTAGTCGTGACGAAATGAAACCGGCACTGCAAGGCGTGTTACTTCAGGTAAAAAAGAATCAGTTAATTACCGTAGCTACAGATGGACACAGATTGGTCAGATATATTAAAGAACAATCGAAAGGACAGGCGTTTGAAGGGCAGGTCGTAATGCCATCGAAATTTTTCTCAATAATTCGAAATCAAATGGGAGATATAAAAGATATAACGTTGAAAATCAGCGAAAATCATGTTCAGATATCTTTTGACAATACTACGATCTTTTCCCGAATCATAAAGCAACGATTTCCCGACTACGAAAGCGTGATTCCGCAGGACAACGATAAAAAGCTTACCGTAAACAGAAACGAACTGTTGAACTCTGTAAAACGAGTATCCATCTTTTCCAATAAATCCACAAAACAAATTTCACTATCCATCGGAAAAGAAAGCGTTACCATATCCACAGAAGATCCTGAAAATATTACGACGGGCAGAGAGACCATTCCCTGTGTATATGAAGGAGAATCCTTAGTAATAGGTTACAATGCACAATATTTAAAAGAAGTATTGATGCACCAAAAAGACGAAGACATTCATATCAAACTGAAAACCCCGGTGAGCGCTACAATTTTTACCCATAACAATAAAGAAGAAAGCATTGTTACCCTGTTAATGCCTATCAGAATTAACGAGTAATGTTAATTGAAAAAATATCACTAAGAAATGTCAGAAATTTTTCTAATTATCTTTGTGAATTTTCCCCGGGTATTAACCTGGTATATGGTAAAAACGGGAAAGGTAAGACAACAATTCTGGAAGCAATTTATTCCATGTCGATGGGTAAAAGTTTTAAAAACGGTCCTCGCAAAAATTTGATAAAATTTGAAGAAGATAGTTTTTTAATTAACGGACGTGTAAAAACTGAAACCGGTAAAACTCTACAAATTAGCGTCGCCTGCTCTGGTGACCGATATAAAATTTCCGTAGATAAAAAGGTGGTGATCTCCATCATGGATCTCATTGATGTCTTCCCGGTGGTGGTGATGGCGCCCGAAAACATTGAGTTAATTGACGGAACAGGCGTTATCAGAAGAAATTTTTTTGACAGGTTGATCTCTATTGTTGACAAGCAATACATGAGCGTATTGAAAGAGTATAACCGAATCCTCCGACAGCGAAAAATTTTATTATGGGAAAAAAACGAGGCGATGATTCAACTTTGGTCTGAAAAAATGGCTGATTCAGGTCTCGTTTTATGGGATAAAAGAAAACAAAGCTTTCATCAATTTTCAGAATTATTTGCCAATTTATGGCCATCAGAATTAAATCATTTTATTGGAGAAACTAAATATTTACCAAAATCTGCAAACACAAAAGAAGAGTTCCTTTATCAATTGCAAAAAGTGAAAAAACAGGAGCTAATACGAAAGGCAAATTTGTACGGACCGCACAAGGATGACTTTTTGTTTTTAATTAATCGGGTATCAGCCAGATATTTCGCATCTCAAGGTGAAAAAAAATTATTTTTGACGGTCCTAAAAAACACCGAATGCAAATTTATTCAACATTATTTAAGAAAACCCCCCATCCTGTTGCTGGATGATCTTTTGGCAAAACTCGATAACGACCGGGGCCTTAATATCATGGAGATGCTTCGTTCAAACAACCAGGCAATTATCACCTCAACCGATCAGGCCGTCATTGAGATATTGAACCAATCACAGGTTAAAATTAATACCATTCAATTGGTCTGATCATGGCGTATCGATTGTCAGATGTGATCAAAAACCTGCTTCAGGATACTAATATTTCAGCCAAAATCGAGCTTGCAATGGTAGAACAAGTGTGGTCGGCAACTGTCGGTAAAATTGTATCTGATAATACAAAAATAACGAAATTAATCGGCAATATATTAACCGTTAAAACGGATGGTCCTGCCTGGCGAAATGAATTAACTATGCAAAAGCAGGAAATTATCCAAAAATTAAATAAAATTCAGACAAAAGTAACCATTAAGGAAATCAGATTTATATGACAACGACTCAAAAAGGCGACTACGGTGCAGAGAACATTACCGTATTAAAGGGACTTGAAGCGGTACGAAAACGACCGGCAATGTATATCGGAGATATTGATAAGCGAGGTATGCATCATTTGATATGGGAAGTTGTTGACAATAGTATCGACGAAGCTCTTGCCGGTTATTGTTCTAATATCACGGTTTCCATACTGCCGGATTATGGAATTTCCGTGGAAGATGATGGGCGGGGTATTCCCGTTGAATTACACAAAGGAGAAGGCAGATCGGCGCTTGAAGTCGTCATGACCGTACTTCATGCGGGGGGGAAATTTGATAAGGACAGTTATAAAGTATCCGGCGGATTGCACGGTGTCGGTGTCTCCGTAGTTAACGCACTCTCTTCAAAGTGCGGTGTTGATGTCCACCGTAATGGTAAAATATACAGGCAGAACTACGAAAAGGGTTTCGTGAAATCCAAAGTAGAAGTTGTTGGCGACACTAAAAAAACGGGCACCACTACTATATTTTATCCGGATTTCAATATTTTTAAAAATAACGAATGGGATTATGCCCTTATTGACGAACGTCTTCGTGAATTAGCATTTTTAAACAGCGAACTAACCATCAATCTGAGAGATGTCCGCTCTGATGAAATCAGAGAATCCACCTATCACTACAAAGGCGGGCTTTCTCAATTCGTCAAGCACATAGACCAGGGGCATAACCCGGTCTTCGATAAACCCATCTATATCACCGGTGAAAAAGAGGGAGTACCTATTGAAATGGCCATGCGGTACAATGATTCTTATACCGAAAACATCATCACATTTGTCAATAATATCAACACCATTGAAGGCGGTAGTCATCTGGCAGGGTTTAAATCGGCACTGACCAGGACACTAAACCAATATGCGACAAAGAACAATTTATTTAAACCGGTAAAGGGGGTGCCTTTTTCTTTGAGCGGAAACGATGTCCGCGAAGGCCTTGTGGTTGTTCTTTCTGTAAAAATAGCGGAACCACAGTTTGAAGGCCAAACCAAGACGAAGTTGGGGAACAGTGAAGTAAAAGGAATATGTGATTCCATTATCACCGAAGGGCTAACGGATTACTTTGAGCAAAATCCTTCAATCGCCAAAAAGATCCTGGGAAAAGCAGAAATGGCCGCACGCGCCAGAGATGCCGCCCGAAAAGCAAGGGAGTTGGTCAGAAGAAAAAATGTCCTCGAAATTTCTTCCCTGCCAGGGAAATTAGCAGATTGCAGTGAAAAATCGCCGGAATTAAGCGAACTTTATCTGGTGGAAGGAGATTCTGCAGGAGGCTCTGCAAAGCAGGGGCGGAACCGTCGTTTTCAGGCGATTCTTCCATTACGGGGGAAAGTCATCAATGCCGAAAAAGCCAGAATCGATAAACTGCTCTCTAACAACGAAATTCAGACGATCATCACCGCACTTGGCGCAGGATTTAATGACGATAACTCTGATGAATCCGAAGGCGATTTTAATATCGATAACCTTCGGTATCACAAAGTAATCATCATGACCGACGCCGATGTCGATGGCAGCCACATTAGAACCCTCCTGCTCACTTTCTTTTATCGTAAAATGCCACAACTATTTTTTAATGGACATATTTATATCGCCCAACCGCCATTATACAAACTCACAATCGGCACAAGGACGGTGTATACCTATGATGAAACAGAACAGGAAATTGTACTAAAACGGTTAAAGAAAGAAAATGGCGATAAAAAGATTGGAATCCAAAGATATAAAGGGTTGGGCGAGATGAACGCCGACCAGTTGTGGTCCACAACCATGGACCCGGAAAAACGCACTCTGATCAAAGTCAATGTTGAGGATATGGGCGAAACCAACCGGATTTTTTCCCGGCTGATGGGGGAAGACGTCACCGAACGGAGAATTTTTATTGAAAAAAATGCCAAATTTGTTGTTAACCTGGATGTGTAAAGGAAGTAAATGGATATAATCGGTGGAAATGTAAAAGACAGAGATATTATTCATGAAATGCGTGAATCCTATCTCAATTATGCAATGTCGGTCATTGTCAGTCGGGCATTGCCGGATGTACGAGACGGCTTAAAACCTGTCCACCGACGGGTTTTGTATGGAACGTCCGAATTGGGCGCATCCTGGAACCGGGCGTATAAAAAATGTGCCAGGATTGTGGGTGAGGTCATGGGTAAATACCATCCTCACGGAGACAGTTCGGTCTACGACGCACTTGTTCGGATGGCACAGCCCTGGTCCCTTCGATACCCGCTGATGGACGGCCAGGGTAACTTTGGCTCAATTGACGGAGACTCTGCAGCCGCCATGAGATATACGGAAGCCAGAATGTCACGGATATCCTCTGAAATGCTGAAGGATATTGAAAAAGATACCATTGACTGGGGCGCAAATTTTGATG
Source organism: uncultured bacterium (assembly GCA_964409335.1). GTDB lineage: Bacteria > Fidelibacterota > Marinisomatia > SCGC-AAA003-L08 > JACNLC01 > JABMOW01. Next base: position 33,579 of record CAYPCW010000013.1, on the reverse strand, counting down.
ATTCATTAACTGAACCGAAGGTGTTGCCCACGGTTCTTCCAAATCTGCTGATGAATGGCGCCGATGGTATTGCTGTGGGAATGGCAACAAAGATCCCTCCCCACAATCTGAACGAGGTCATTGGAGCGCTGAACGCGCTGATTGACAAACCGGATTTATCCATTGACGAGTTGATCGAAAACCACATCAAAGGCCCAGACTTCCCCACCGGCGGAATGATCCTGGGTACCGAAGGCATCCACGAGGCTTATAAGACGGGTAGGGGCAGGGTAGTGATGCGTGCCCGCGCCAGCATCGAAGAAACCAAAACCGGTAAGGAACGCATCATTGTCAACGAACTGCCGTATCAGGTCAATAAAGCAAATCTGATCGAAAAAATTGCCGATTTGGTCAGAGATAAAAAAGTGGAGGGTATATCAGACCTCCGGGATGAGTCTGATAAAGACGGCATACGGATCGTCATTGAGTGTAAAAAGGACGCAATGGCCAGTGTCGTCCTGAACAATTTGTTCAAACACACTCAGCTTCAGGATACCTTTGGCGTGATCATGCTGGCGCTCGTGGATAACGCCCCCCGTCTCCTGAACCTGAAAGAAGCGCTGACTCATTTTCTGGTTTTCCGGCGCAATGTCATTATCCGGCGAACGCAGTTTGAATTAAAGCAGGCTGAAGAGAGGGCGCATATCCTTGAAGGATTAAAAATCGCCCTGGACAACATTGATGAAGTTATCACCATCATTCGCGCTTCCAAAGACCCCGATGCGGCAAAATTTGCTTTGATTGCAAGATTTGAATTTTCTGAAAGACAGGCAAAAGCGATTCTGGATATGCGCCTTCAAAGACTGACCTCACTTGAAATTGACAAAATTATTGCCGAATATCGGGAATTACTGATGCTGATCGAGCAATTGAAATTCATTCTTGAGAATTACGGTAAACAAAGCGAGATTATGCAGAATGAATTTAACGAGGTAGCGGAAAGATATCGGCAAAACCGCCTTACTGAAATTGTAGGTGCGGCTTCCGAGTTCAGCGTCGAAGATATGATTGCAGATGAAGATATGGTCATCACGATCACCCACAACGGGTTCATCAAGCGAAGCGCATCTTCAGGATGGAAAACACAACGCCGCGGTGGCCGGGGAATGCAAGGGGCAAAAGCAAAAACAGACGATTTTGTCGAACACCTGTTTGTGGCTTCTGCACACAGCCACATGCTCTTTTTCACCGACAGCGGCAGATGCTATTGGCTGAAGGTTCATGAAATTCCCGAAGCCGGCAGAGCATCCCGGGGACGCGCCATTGTAAATCTCATTGGGTGTACTACCGGTGAAAAAGTGAACGCCTTTGTCTCCGTCAAAGATTTTTTTGATGAAAATTATGTCGTCATGGCAACGAAGAACGGACTTGTAAAAAGAACAAATTTGTCCCAATACAGCCGCCCCAGAAAAGGGGGCATCTTTGCCATTGAAGTGAGAGACGACGATGAATTGATCGAATCCAAGATTACAACGGGTAATGAGGATATCATTCTTGGCACCCGAAATGGTAAATCGATCCGCTTCAACGAAAATAATATCCGTCCCACCGGTAGAAAGACCATGGGCGTTAAGGGAATCACCCTCAGCGCCAATGACGATCTCGTGATCGGTATGATCGCAGTAAAACGCGAAGGCACCATCCTTGTTGCGACGGATAATGGGTACGGAAAACGAACCAACATTTTGGAATACCGGGTACAAAACCGGGGCGGTAAAGGGATCATCACACTTAAAACCTCTGAAAAAGTGGGTAAGATGGTTGCGATGCTGGAAGTCGTAAATACCGACGATTTAATGGTGATCACCGATTTTGGCGTCATGATCAGACAGCCGGTGCAAGCCATCCGCGTGATTGGACGAAACACACAAGGCGTTCGGCTGTTGCGATTGGATGAAGGATCGAAGATTTCTTCCATCACCCGCGTTATGGAAAAAGACGACGACAAAGAAGAATCCGACGAAACCGAATAATACGGCATATGACTACCGGGACGGACATTCAAAAGATTAAAGACGATATTAGTCGGATTGCGAATGAATGTGGCCGGTCTGATGACTCTATTAACCTCGTAGCGGTCACTAAATCCTTCCCCGTGGAATACTTGATCCTGGCATTTGAGAACGGTTTGACCACGATAGGCGAAAGCAGGGTGCAGGAAGCCGAATATAAACTACACCGCTTTAAGTACCGGGAGGACACGGAATTGCATTTTATCGGACATCTTCAAAGTAATAAAGTTCAGAAAGCCGTAGTCCTCTTTGATGTGATCCAATCGGTAGATTCAAAACGACTGGCAAAACGGATCAGTGATACTGCGATCCAGCTCAACAAACGCCAGCCCGTATACCTGCAAATCAATGCCGGAAAGGATGACGCTAAGTTTGGGGTATGTCCCGCAGAAGCTCTGTCTGTGGCAAAAGAGATCAATCAATACCCGGGAATCAAACTTGGGGGGGTGATGACCATCGCCCCCAAGGTCGACGATAAAACCATTTTACGCCGGATATTTTCCGAAGTCAGGGTACTGCGGGATGAAATTCTGAACTCGGGTATTCAATCGTGTAAAGCATTGTCCATGGGTATGAGCAATGACTACCAAATCGCCATACGGGAAGGGGCAACCCACCTTCGGATCGGCCGGGCATTATTTGGAGAAAGACCACTATGGAAACCATCATCACAAGTCATCTGATTGACCGGGGATTTCAACAGGATAAAAAATCGACGATAGTAGACCCCGAAGATATCGATAGCACCATCTCTGTATTGCGCACACTCCGTAAAAATTCTGATACCCTTGAGATATATGACTGCGCTCCATGGCTAAACCTTACCGGAAATCGCATCCCGGTTAGCGACCATGTGAACAGGACAGGCGTGAACCCGTTGGTTGGCAGACAGAAAAAACTGAATGTAGAATTCATTGACCTCACATCGTTGTATGTGAAAAAAACAAGGGGCGTAACGACCTTCTGCTGCGGTAATCATCCGGTACCAGACAGAGTTCCGTACCCGTCGATGTTTTTATCCACAATTTCAATCCTGGCCAGAGCGCTGGATTACAAAGAGATACATGCATACGTAGTGTGTTGATTTCAAATTGATGTAAATTCCTGTCAAAATCTGGAATTGATTCATTTAAAAAGGAGATCCGATGCATAGCATCGCACATTTTGAATTACCCACAACAAACATGGAAACATCAGCCGCCTTTTACAGGGCGCTTTTTGGCTGGAAGGCAGAGAAATTCTCCGACACATATTATATCCTCCTGCTCTCTGAAACAGAATCAGGCGGATTGTTTACCGCCGATTCCATTCAGCCCTCGCAGGTGGCGATCTATTTTGAAACGGATGACATCACCGCAACGCTGCAAAAAGCAACCGGTTTGGGTGGAAAAGAACTCGAGGCAAAAAGAAGTATCGGAGAGCACGGTTTCGTAGGCGCTTTTTCCGATCCCTGTGGAGTCAGAATTGATCTGTGGTCGCAGAATTGATCATGAAACAGACAATTATATTTCTATCCGTATTTATGAACCTTGGCTTTTCTCAGGTCGCTCCTGAAATCGGATTGCGGGACAGAACTCCGCACACCTATGCATTTACCAATGCAAAAATCATCCTGTCACCGGGGAATGAAATATCCAATGGCGCCCTCGTGATTCGGGATCAGAAAATAATCCGGGCAGGGTCAGACATTGAAATTCCCAAGGATGCCAGAGTGATGGACCTGACCGGAAAAACCATCTACCCCGGGTTCATTGACCTTTTTGTCGAAACACATGCCGCAGTACCCTCGTCCCCACATCCGCACTGGAACTCTTACGTTCACCCGGAAAGCACCACCAGACTGGCAGATCTTGAAAAGGAAAATGCCGATGCGTTGCGAAAGATTGGATTTACGTCCGCGATGCTGATACCGGAGAAGGGCATCTTTAAGGGGAGGGGACAACTTGTCAATATCGGTGATGAAAAAACCAATGTCTTCTCCGGGGCGGTTCCCATTCAGTCTATCGCATTTGAGCATGGATCCTGGGAAGATGACGAGTATCCCAATTCACTCATGGGTACTATCGCATTAATCCGGCAGACGTTTTATGACGCTCAATGGTATGACGAGGCGTTGGCGGCATGGAAAAATTCTCCCCTACTCAACATGAAACCGGTGACTGATGATGCGCTTCAGGCGGCAGCGACACACCTCCTGGGCGGTTTCCCCTTTATTTTTGCAGTCGCCGATGATATCAATGCGCTCCGGGCGCTCAAAATATCCCGCGAGTTTAACCTGACTCTGTGGATGGCAGGATCTGGATATGAATACCGCCGGGTAAATGAGATTGCCGAAGCGGCGCCGTTTATCATACTTCCCCTTAACTTCCCGGCCGCACCCGATGTATCCGCGGAAGAATATGCCATTGATGTCTCCCTCAGAGATTTAAGACACTGGGATCTGGCGCCGGAGAACCCGGGGATTCTGACCAAACACCGCATTCCATTCTCCCTTACATCCGCCAAATTAAAGGACCGGGACCGTTTCAGGAAAAACATCTCGCATGCAGTCTTTTGTGGTCTGGATAAAAACCAGGCGTTAAAAGCCCTCACTGTGATACCTGCAAAACAAATGGGCGTTGAAAAGATCCTGGGGACCATTGAGGCGGGTAAATACGCTAATTTTCTGATTACGGACGGTGATTATTTTGATACCAAAACTCAAATATTATCGGTTTGGGTCGAGGGAAGCGAGTATGTCCAGGCCCCTCTGATTTCATCCGATTCAATCGAAGGGAAATGGGAGGCTTTACTCCCGGGATCATCGGTTGCCCTCCACGTTTTGCTGAAACAAAAGAAAGATCGATACTCAGGGTCTGTGAAACAGGATTCAGTCACCGTCCCTTTGAAAAAACTAAAACACGAACCCCCTTTTATTTTCTTTTCCTTTGATGGTGAAAAACTAACCGGATTCGGTACCGGGGTGTACCGGTTCTCCGGCACCTTATCAGCCGGCAATATATCGGGAACGCTTACCTCTCCCGCAGGAGACCCCGTTAATATGAGTCTGGCGCCGGTGGTAACTACCACCGGCGATATAATACCGGAGGAACCGGAATTCCCTGCGGAATCTCAACTCACCATTCGGTATCCCGAAGGTGCGTTTGGCATGGCATCGCCTCCTGACACATTCGGGGACCTGCTGATCAAAAACGCCACGATTTGGACAAGCAGCGATGCAGGGATTCTGAAATCCGCCGACATTTGGATTAAAAATGACAAGTTTTACAAAATCGGGCAGAATCTTAATCTCCCCCCCACCGCAACAATTATTGATGCACAAGGTAAAGTGATAACCCCGGGACTCATCGATTGCCACTCCCATACTGCGCTGAGCGCCGTAAACGAAGGGAGTCAGTCAATCACCAGTGAAGTCCGGTGTCAGGATGTCATAAATCCCGATGATATTTCAATTTACCGGGAACTCGCCGGCGGGCTCACGATGGCAAATCTGTTACATGGCTCGGCGAACCCTATCGGAGGACAAAATGCCGTTGTGAAATTGAAATGGGGAGAAACGGCTGACGGTATGGTCTATCAAAATGCCCCCGAAGGGATTAAATTTGCGCTCGGCGAAAATGTGAAACAATCCAACTGGGGTGATAAATACACAACACGCTACCCTCAAACCAGAATGGGAGTCGATCAGATCATCCGGGACGGCTTTTCTGCCGCATTAGAATATCGTCAAAAGTGGTCAGTTTATACCGCATTGTCCAAACGGGATCAGAAAAAAATAGCGCCGCCGCGGATAGACCTTGAGCTGCAGGCGCTGGATGAAGTTCTGAACCATCAGAGACTAGTCCATTGTCATAGCTATCGGCAGGACGAAATTCTGAACCTGATGAGAATCGCCGATGATTTCGGGTTTTCCATCCGGACATTTCAGCATATCCTGGAAGGATACAAAGTTGCGGACGCTATGAGAGAACACGGGGCAGGAGGATCCACCTTTTCCGATTGGTGGGCATATAAGTTTGAAGTGTACGACGCCATCCCCTTCAATGCCGCCCTGATGCACCAGGAGGGTGTGATCGTTTCTTTGAATTCCGACAGCAACGAGTTGGCGCGCAGGTTAAATCTGGAAGCTGCAAAAGCCGTTAAATACGGCGATGTTCCCAGTGAAGATGCCCTGAAAATGGTGACACTATACCCGGCACAGCAACTCATGATTGATCAATGGGTCGGAAGTATTGAACCGGGCAAAGACGCCGATTTCGTTATCTGGAGTGGCGATCCCTTATCCGTTTATAGCAAATGTGAACAAACCTGGATCGATGGTAAAAATTATTTTAATGTGCAGACGGATTTAGACATCACCCGACATGATGAGGCCGAACGCCGGGCGTTGATCCAAAAAATTATGAGTACCCCGGATAAAGAGGGTGAAGAAGGAAATGAACCGAACGCACCTCATTATCTGGAACACAGTTGCGGAACGGAGGTCGTCCGATGAGACATCAGTTCATTCATCTCATGGTATTGACGATGTTTCTAATGTCGTCCGATCAGATACCGGCGCCCCCCCAAAGTACCCCTATCTTATTGACGAATGCTACCATACACCCGGTGACCCAACCCGATTTTACAGGCAATATCCTGTTTGAAAAAGGAAAAATCACTCAACTGGGAAGGGATATAACACCGCCACCGGAAACAGATGAGTGGGACATATCAGGCATGCATGTTTATCCGGGACTTATTTCAGCCGGGACGACCCTCGGTCTGACAGAGATCAGCGCTATACGTGCCACCGAAGACCACCGGGAAACCGGATGGTTGAACCCCAATGTTCGGGCAGAGCGGGCTTACAATCCGGACTCTGAGTCCATCCCCGTTACCCGGTCAAACGGCGTACTGCTCGCACATGTTGTTCCGGATGGTGGACGGGTATCCGGGACGTCGGCGGTGATGGAACTGGACGGATGGACGTGGGAAGACTGTGTTCTCAGCGCCCCTGTGGGGATTCACATACGATGGCCCTCAATGAAAATCGACAAATCCGCTCCGAACCCCCCCGGGGAAAAGCAGAAAAATCCACGTGATATTCAAATGAAACAACTGGATGATATGATGGCGGATGCCCGGGCGTATATGATTGCCGGCGAGAACCACGCCAACAGCGGCACAGACTACCGGTGGGAAGCCATGCTCCCGGCTTTGAGGAAGGATATCCCGTTTTTTATTCACGCAAATCGCGTGCTTCAAATTAAAGCGGCTGTTGAGTGGTGCAAACGGAACGATGTGAACATGGTATTGGTGGGTGGCGCAGACAGTTGGCGGACTACAGAGTTGTTAAAAGATAATAATTTCCCCGTGATTTTCGAAAACCCCCTCTCCACGCCCATACGGCGGAGTGAATCAACCAATATAAAGTATGCGGTACCCTCGCTGCTCCTAAAAGGCGGGGTAAAATTTTGTGTTGGCGCGTCCCCGGGTTCTTTTGAAGCGCCCCACCAGCGGAATGTACCCTATGAGGCGGCCATGGCTGCCGCCCATGGACTGCCCAAAGACGAAGCGTTGAAATCGGTCACAATATACGCAGCAGAAATTCTCGGGATCGGGGACCGGACCGGCAGTTTGGAAATCGGAAAAGATGCAACGATCATCATCACCGATGGCGATCCTTTGGAGATCACCACCCATGTGGAAATCGCCTTCATTGAAGGTAAACTCATTGATTTAGGAGATAAACATAAATCATTGTATGAAAAATACAGACAAAAATATTTGCAGCAGCAAAACAGGTAATGGAGCATCCGCAGATATCGATGAACCATAAAAAATTAATGAGCCGGGATTTGTCAAATTTTAACGAGTGGGCATCCGATGTCGTACGATTTCGGGATTCAGAGACTGTCAAAACGGTTTTATCCGTTGATCATATCGGGCATGTACTCGAAGATATCTGTGCCTTTGCGAACTCAGGTAAGGGTACTGTGTACTTCGGTATTGACGAAAGCGGGTTTGTGGTAGGCGACACCGCACATATTAAAAAACCCAGAAAACTCATGACGGCAATTTTTCTGCATATTTCACCCCCGCTTTTTCCACGGATCACCGTAAAAAAAATTGATGGAAGAGATGTGGTCTGTGCAGAGATTATTCAGGCCTCCGATAAACCCTATTTTTTAGATGGAAAATACTTCAAACGGATGGGAAGCTCCAATGTCTCCCTGTTCCCGCATGAGATTAAAATTTTCATGCATTCCAGCAAGCTCGTTGAGCATTTCGACTCGAAAGCACACACCGGTTATCACAGGGGGATCAACCAGGCGCAGTTCGACGGTTATCTCTCCAAAGCAGACTTTGGGGATATTTTTTCTAATGATCAACAATTTGACGAACACGAAATCATGCAAAAACTGGGATTATTGTCACACAATAAAATTAATACCGCGGCTATCTTGTGTTTTGGGATCGGCATCGATGAATGGTTTCCACAGGCACATATCATTTGTCAACGGATCGAGGGTATTGACGAAACCGGAAAAGTGGTAGGAAGTGAAAAAATAGGCGGTAATCTTTTCAATCAGTACATTTTGGTCAATGAATTTCTCACCCGGAATCTGGTTCAAACCAGCCGACCGGGAGAAAACTGGGCGGAGAAAAAACAAGTCATCACCATGCTGATTTCCGAGTTGATACGGGATGCGATTATCCACCGTGAATACGCGATGCAGGACCCGATTGCCGTGCTTATTTTTAACGACCACACAGAATTAATCATTCCGGGAAATCTTTCAAGGTGGTATTCCCAGAAAACCACGGGATCGGAGGGAAACCCGGTTCCGTCAAATCCACTGCTGGCAAAACTATTCTACCTTTCCGGGGAACTTTCAAACTGGTTGCCGCGCATCAATCACTATGACGAGTTGTTGGAAGAATACAATCTTCCGGTGTTGGAACTCTTCGATCATACGGAATACATAGGCATCATTTTGCGATGGGAGCGGGAACGAACGGGGACGATCATGAACAACCGTGGCGAAGAAGAAGCGCCCTCTGTGTACGGCGTATCCCGGGAACCTGCGCCGGTTCAATCTCCGGCAAGTCAGGGGAAAGGCTCCTACTGGCCGGCGATCCTTAACTTTTGCCGCAACCCCAAAACCCGAAGCGAAATACAGGATTATATCTATATCAAAGACCGTAAACATTTCAGACAGACGATTCTGTGGCCGATCCTACGACAAAAGCTGATCGCAATGACGATACCCGGTAAGCCGAACAGCCCCAGGCAAAAGTACAAAACCACCGCCCGTGGAGTACAATGGCTCAATGATCATCCCGCATAAAACATCCGGCAGCTGCCGGACGGTCTCCGCAACAATAACAAAGGGACATATGAAACCAGGATTGACACTTTTTTTAATAGGAATATTGGGCATAACCTTTGCCGGGGAAGCCTACAATGTTCGTCTGGTGGGGCAATTGCCCTACGATTACACATCGGATATCTGGGGATACGAGACTCCGGAAGGAGATGAATTCGCGCTGGTCGGCGGACATGACGGGACATACATTATTGATGTCTCCACCAATCCGGCAAACCCCGTTGAAACCGGATTTATCCCCGGTGCCGGGTCCATCTGGCGGGATCTGAAGATTTACGATCACTATGCGTATGTAACCAACGAAACCGGCAATGGTCTGGACATCATTGATTTATCCGACCCCTGGAACCCCCAACTCGCTGCCCAGTATTTTGGTTTTTGGACGGCACACAACCTGTACATCGACGACGGATACGCATACATTGCCGGATCAAATTTAGGGTCGGGAGGAATCCGGATATTAGACCTGAGCAATCCCGTTCAACCGGTGGAAGTTGGCAGTTGGGAAGTCACCTACGTCCACGATCTTTATGTAAAAAATAATATTGCCTATGCCGCTGCCATTGAAACCGATAAAGTATACATCCTGGATGTGGCGAATAAAAGCAATATTCAAAACCTGGCGATCATTTGGAATATTCCCCATTCTCACGCCACCTGGGTATCGGAGAATGAACAGATCCTGTATGTGGCATCCGAAATGGCCGACGGATACATCCGTATATTCGATATCACCAACCTGTCCAATATCAACCACATTTCCGATTTTGTCGTACAGGCGGATGATCATCAGTCCGTTCACAATGTATTTGAGCGGGACGGACTCATGTATCTGTCCTATTATGTGCATGGGACCCGAATCGTGGATGTCTCTGATCCAACCAATCCCGTTGAAGTGGGGTATTACGACCCCTATCCCCCGGATACCGGCCTGTATGAGGGGAACTGGGGGGTCTATCCTTTCTCATCCTCCGGAATGATCTTTGCCAGCAACATGAACGGTTCCGGTTTATCGGTTTTGTCATACCCCTTGGTGGCCGGGTTCAATCACACCCAATTAGGAGATTCTGAAGATATCGAAAATCCCATCCCGGTTACGGTATCCGTATGGGCGGGACCCGCCTTTCAGCTGGAAGTGAACAGCGTAACCGTGGTATCCGGACTGGAAGGCAGTTTTACGTCGTCAACCCCCATGACCGCCACAGGCAACCCGGATGAGTATAGTGCACAAATGCCCAACCCGATGGACAACGGAGAGTTTAACTATTACTTCACAGTTCTCACAACCGACGGCGATGAAGTTACCGAACCGTACGGAGCTCCCAATGCGGCATTCGCTTTCCATTTGGGACCCGATTTCGAGCCTCCTCAATTACAGCATGTCTCTCATGGAGATAATTTGGGATTTATCAACGCTACCGGCAGTTACCCGGTTACCGCTGTCGCATCTGATAATATCGGGATCGGAGCCATGGCGCTGGATTACGCAATAAATGGCGAAACCGAGATCGAAATCCCAATGGACTTTGTATCTTCAGAAAATGAATCGGATACCTACTCAGGCACGATCATTTGGGAAAATTTGCCGATTCCATCGGACATTTACTACCGTGTGAAATGCTGGGATTCATCCTCTCAGAACAACATGATAATATCAGATGTCTATCATATCGGTGTTGGGGGGTATGAAATGGTAGATGACTTTGAAAACGGGCTTGGCAAGTGGACCTCCGACGGAAACTGGGGTGTTTCAAGTTGGGGGGTGAACCTGTCCCATGCCGCTCACGACAGTCCAAACGGTCCTTATCTGCCGAACTCCGATACGTCTGTCATCAACAATGTCCCCTTTGATCTGACTCCGTATCAATCCGCCGAATTAAGGTTCTACAAGGCGATCTTTGCCATACCCAATCAAGATTACGGATACGTAAAAATTTCCTCTGATGGCGAGAATTGGGAAACCCTGAGCGTCTATAACGGGTGGCAAACCTGGATGACCCAGGAAATCATCGATATTTCCGATTGGACGGGACCCGGAATGGACAGCATTTATCTGCGATTCCAGTTGGTCACCGATGGATCCAACAATGCCGATGGTTTTCATGTCGATGAGATAGAACTGAACGCCGTTGTTGCGTTCCCGGTCATCACAGGCGACTTGAACCAGGACGGTTCCTTTGATATATTGGACATCATAATGATGATTGACGTCATTCTGGAAGGATCCCCGACTCCGTTCCAATTACAGGTGGGCGACATCAATGGCGATGGCGTTCTGGATGTGCTGGACATCGTAGCGTCCATCATTTATATTTTGGCGGGCAGTGAATGAAAATTGAGAGGCAGTTGGTGAAGACAGGCATTGGAATCATGATTTTATTGCTGGGTTCGGGCTGCGGCATTTTTGACGCCGACAGTAGCCATCAGAATGGTTCTTTCACAAAATTATATGTTACCCTTCAGGGGCTGGATCAGGTTGCGGTATATGATGCGGAAAACCTCGAGTTGATTCGTACGGTTGACACAGATTTTACACCGGGTGAATCGGTAAACACCCCCCATTTTGTTATCATCGATGAAGATAACGGATTTTGGTTTGTCACGCTGATTGCGAGCGGATACGTTGCGATGTATGATCTGGGCGCCGACATGCTGGTGGATACGGTACAAGTGGGTGATTCGCCGGCACTCATGGCTCTCGACCCGTTGCAGAAACGATTATTCTGTTCCCGTATGATGCCCATGGGCGGGATGATGACCGGTGCCGTATCACAGGTCATCCAGGAAATCGATTATTCCCAGGGAAGCCTCCAGCTTGTGGGGGAGTTTTCAGTCAATTCTCCCGCTCCCCATGGCATCACCATTGATCCTGCAACCGGCGTGATCGTCACCACCAGTAATACGGCTGACTGGATTTATAAAATTGATCTCACATCGGGTATCGTCACCGGCGCTGTGATGGACGGTCAGGCCTCTGCGCCGCCCTATGTGGAAATCCAGCGATTGAAATCAATCCAGTGTGTGACAGTCGCTCCGGGGAAGATCATAGCCGCATGTTCAGCGGGGATATGGATGGACCCCTATTCCGGCACAGAAACACAGATCCCGGGGATCGTTCAACTTTGGGACACGCCTACGATGACATCAACGGATACTCTTCAGTTCAACTGGCATTCCAGGCCCTGGCATGCGGTCAAATCACCGGCTTCGGATAACGTTTTCATCGTTCTTTCCGGTGATGGACAGGTGGGTTCCAGTGCGGGGATCGCCTGTGTTCGGTATGATCAGGATGAACTGCACCTGGAGTGGATTTTCCGGTCACCTGAATTTCATACGCTCCATGGGATCGATATTTCGGCAGACGAGAGCCGGGTGTACATCACCTCACGATCCAATGGAATATTGTATGCACTGAACGCCCAGACGGGTGAAATCATTTCAAGCGTATGGTTATCCGATAATCCGGACATGGTATTGGCCGGCGGGGTAGCTGTCATGAAAAATAATTGAGATATTTCCAGGATGATTAAATTCAATCAGATATTTTACCACAGTCAACGGTTTAAAACGATTGTCCTTACTTCGTTTCTATTATGGACAGGGTGTTCAGACAGTCCGGCAAACCAGGCTGATTTACCGGATCGTTTCCCTGAAAAAGGATATTCTGTTGATGAGACGGGTCATATTTTATCCACGGAAATGAGTGTAGCGGATTTCGAGCCGTCATCCGCCTGCCAGGAGTGTCATCCGCAACACTATGCAGAATGGCAGCAGTCTATGCATGCCTATGCCATGCAGGACCCTGTTTTTTTTAGCGGATGGACGAGTGAGCAGCTAAACCGGCCGGAGACGGGAGAACGGTTCTGTCTTCAGTGTCACAATCCAGTCGCATTCATGACCGGCGTCTCTTTGGAAGGCTTTGGGAACGCTACCGAATTTATGTCCTCCGACCAGCCGGAAGTCGTGAAAGACGGGATTGGATGTGATATTTGTCATAGTGTGACCGGACTGTCCCACACCGTAATTACCGGGAACAGTGTAAACGGGAATGCGGAATATCACGTCAACCCCGGTGAAGGCATCAAGTATGGGTCACTGGAAACGCCGGGGTCCACATCCGCCCATCGATCCCGGTATACCCCAATTTATTCACGGTCGGAGATCTGTCTGCCCTGTCACGATTTTGTGATCCGGGGAGTGGAGGCGGAAATTACATTCACTGAATGGAACCGCATCCCGGGTCTGGCCATGAGCGGCGGTCTGGCATGTCAGGCATGTCATATGACGCCTTCGGGTGACGGGCACCACGACCACCGTTTTATCGGCGTGGATCTCGACCTGACACAACCGGCGGAAAGCAGTCCCGTTTTCGGTGCGGTCCAAAACCTGTTACAGACAGCCCTTGAAATATCAGTCGGACAACCGGATCAAAATTTTCCCGATACCATACATACCGGCGAGGCGTTGAGCCTGCCCTTCACGGTGACCAGTCTGACGGCGCATTCCGTACCCTCCGGGGTATCATTTGCCCGGGAAGCGTGGCTGGAGCTGACGGTGACCCACGACGGTGAATTACTATTTCAATCGGGTAAAATCGAGACGCCGGGAGACCATTTGGATACCAGCGATCCCCAACTGCTGTTGTTCAAGACCCAACTGTTGGATGACTCCGGGAATCCCATCAGCGGTGTCACCGATACCCATGGGATCATCAATGCCACTTTGGGTGCGTTTTCGAGACGGTACCACACCTACGCCTTCACCGTTCCGGCGGGGATAAACGGCGAACTGCAGGTATCCGCCAGAATGCGGTTCCGCGCCTTTTACCCGTCTGCCCTGGAGGGAAGTCACGAGGATTTGCTGGATAATCTTCCAGTCTTCGAAATGGCGTCACTGACAAAAACGATTATCGCGCAATAGGCGATCCCAGGATGAAATGTGCTGTCACCGCATGGGTGATCGGATGTCTGACGCCCTTGTTCCCGCAGGAATTCCGTCTGCAAAACATTCCCATTGAAGTGACGGTTGCCGGCGAATCCGTCGAAAATCCTTTTTTCGGCGGATTTAACAAACCTAAAAATCAATCACTGGACTGGGATGATGATGATGACCCGGATTTTTTTCTGCTGGATACCGACGGACGGTTGAGGTATTATCGAAATGCCGGATCTCCCGACACCCCGGATTTTGTCCTTGAGACCACCGATTTTCAACATCTGCCGCCAGTTAGCTGGTTTTATTTTGACGACTTCAATGGAGACGGATTACCGGACCTGATGATGCAGCACCCCATCCATTCATCCAGACTCATGTACTACGAAAACATCGGCGGAGGTTTGCTCACCGGAGTGCCCGTGAATCAAACCGACGGCACACCTGTCACCAGCGATCCCTTCATGACGCCCACCTTTGCTGATATCGACAACGACGGAGATCCCGATTTTTTTACCGGCAATTACGTCGGAACAGTCACCTTTTATGAAAACACGGGGTGGTTGGAAGGGGCGCCGGCATTTCAGTGGATGAACAACGCATGGCAGAATATCAGCATCATCAGCGCCGCGCGGCATGGAGCTAGCGCACTTCAGTTTATTGACCTGGATGATGACGGAGACTTAGACCTGAGCTGGGGGGATTATTTTTCGCAGAGCTTGTATATCATCTGGAATCTGGGGTCGGCGGACGTCCCCGTCATGGATATTTTCAATATTACCAGATCCTTCCCTGAAAACGATCCCGTGATGACTGCCGGCCAAAATATGCCTGGATTTACCGACATCGACGGAGATCATGACCCGGATCTGATCATATCCGTTTTATCCGGCGCTTACGGGAATCAAATGATCAATAATTTGTACTATTATGAAAATACAGGCTCAGAGGGAGCCCCAGATTATGAATTTCGGACAAACCGGTTTTTAGGGGGATTAGATCTGCTGACAGACACCTCGCCGGTATTGGCAGATATCGATAATGACGGAGACTTGGATTTATTTATTGGCAACGGCTTTGAACCCACCGCTTTTCCCTGGCAGGGGCGAATACATTTTTTCCTGAACACCGGCACGGCCGGGATTCCCGCCTGGTCTGAAGAAGACCCTGAATTTTTGGGAAATAACCTGGGAGACAACCTTTCACCGGCGTTTGCAGATATGGACAACGACGGCGACCAGGATGTGTTGGTGGGTAATTTCAATGGATTCCTGTACTACTTTCAAAACACGGGCACACCGGAGAACTCAACCTTTTCCGGAGAAGGGGTACTTTTGCAGGATATCGATTTAACGGGACATGCCGTCCCGGTACTCATCGATCTGGATGGGGACTCCGACCCGGACCTGGTTTGCGGAGAGACATCCGGAGATGTGAAATGGTATGAAAATATCGGTACTCCGGAGGCGTTTTCGTTCTTACCGGGTGTACCCCTGGTCAATCCGGCGCCGGTTTCCTCCCGTTCTGCACCCTGGTTGGTGGATATTGACGAGGACGGGGATAGCGATTTGTTGATAGGCTCAGAATATGAAAACATTGCTTTTTTCCGCAATACCGGTGACTCGCACACTCCGGTTTTTGAAGCGGATACATCCCTCTGGATTCCACGATTGGGGGCGAATATCAAAATGACGGGTGGCGGATTTATGGATTCCGGAGAGTATCAATTGATCGTGGGGAACTCTACCGGGGGATGTTATCATCTGGCATTTTCACCCTGTCACTCCGGCGACATCAATGCAGACGGAGCCACTGATATTCTGGATATTGTATTTCTGGTCTCTGCGATTCTCGAAAACGCCCAATTAACTTCCCATGAATTTTGTGCCGCCGATCTAACTCATGATCAGCAAGTAGACATTCTGGATATCGTAATGTTGGTGTCTGTTATTCTAAACACATGAGACATGAGGAAAGCGTAGATTTTTAAATCATCCCCAGGACCCTGTTTCACCGGGTTCAAACACGGAAGGGACACCGTCTTTAATCCCTCCGGCAGGATTATGCCTTTTGAACATCCAACCATTCTTTCTTCAAAAATGGATGGAGCGTTTGCAATGATATTCCAAATCCTGGGGGGTTGGGGGGTAAAGACCCGGGGCGATTTGATCTGATGGGCTCCGGGGGAGGTTGGGGGTAATTTTGAATCAACCGGGATAATATCAAAGTAACCCCACCGGTTATTTTCTTCCTCTGGGCAATGTTTGAAACTATTAAAAGCCGCAAAGAAATATTAAATTCTGGTTAAATTTAACAGAATTGAATCAGGCATTTTTAAAAATAAGTATAGCGCCCGTATTATAAATCGCCAATAACCGGAGGCATCGGTCCAATGAAAAAGATCATCTGTATATCGTTCATCATCACGGGCATCCTTTTATTACATAATTGCATGATAGGCTGTGTTGTTCCATCAACAAAAATATCAACCGAAGCGCGAAGTGTGCCCGAATTTAATGGTGTCAGTCTTCAGATCAACGGAACGGTCACGCTACACAGTGGCAACCCGGCGCCGCTCACAATTCGGACAAATGATAATATTTTACCCCATTTAAGAACAGAAGTAATCGGGAAATCTCTGGTGATCCGTTTTGATAAATGCATTTCAGGCTCTCCCACCATTGAGATTGACGCCACACTTCCTGATTTACAATTGCTTGAAATTTCAGGTTCTGGTAAAATTATCGGTGTGGATACTTTTTATGGCAATGAAATGGCGTTTCGTATCAGTGGGTCCGGAGATATCATCGCCCGTATTGATGGCGGCAATGTGGAAAGCCGGATTTCCAGTTCAGGGTCGATCACCCTGTCCGGGCAGGTAGACAGTCAAAACATTACCATCAGCGGGTCTGGGTATCTGAATGGAATTGACCTGATATCCTCCGGGGCGTCGGTAGTAATAAGCGGATCCGGGACGTGTAAACTGGACGTGTCCCGTAAACTGGTGACTCGGATCAGTGGCAGTGGCGATGTGGTTTATAAAGGCGCTCCGGAAGTGAAGAGCAGCATATCCGGGTCTGGAAATGTACGCGCCCTGCCGAATTAACAGAACAAGCCCATCTGCGTACCGGAACAGACAAACCTTCAAATGGGACACTGATGAATGGGTCTTATATCCAAATTGGCCAGACTCATGCTTCCGCCATTTTACACACGACGCATATCAATTATTACAGAATAATATTGAATTCTATTCATTAATTTTTTATAAATTACCTTGAGCCTTCTATCGGATATTCAACATTAGAAAGGTATAATTTCCATGCCGGTCATCGCCAAATTTTTTTTATGACAACTACCAATTGAAAAAAATCCATATCATTAAGTATCGCTTACCGCTTTTCCTATTCTTTGCCGGAATGACCGGCCTCTTACATCAAACTTCAACCTATGATTATGGCAACAAATAAGATCAGGCGATTTTATTGGCTGTTCGTTCTTTTGTGGACAGCCTATCTTATATCCTTATCATTTTGGATCCTGTCCAATGAAAAGGAAAATATTATGCGGATGGCGAAGCTGGAGGCAAGAACATCCTTTGACAAGGATCTCATGTATCGGGAATGGGTCTTGCAACAGGGTGGTGTGTATGTAAAAAAACAAGCTGATAGCGATACCACGTTTACCCCGGGTGGAATAGATTCCGAGTCTGAATATCAACTCATCTCCCCGGAGAAATTGGCGCGAATGGTATATGAAATTGCGGATAAATCTTACGAGGTTCGCAACCATATCACCAGTTTACAACCCATGTATATGGGAAATGCGCCTGACGACTGGGAAAAACAAGCATTGCACCGACTGGAGGCGGGTGATTCGGAAGCCTTCGACATTCAAAGGGTGGGAAACAGAAAAATATTCCGGTTTATGGGAAAGCTGGTAACAGAACCGTCCTGCCTGCCCTGTCACGGGACTCAGGGATTTAAGGTAGGGGACGTCCGGGGTGGGATCAGTATCACCATTCCTTTCGAACCCTATGATAAAATATACCACGGCCACGCCAAACTGGTCCTCGCAGCTATCGGCATTATCTGGTTAGCGGGTATTGTCGTGGTCATCATCATGTTCAGGGCGATTCGTAATGAAATCGCAATTAATTCGGATTTGATCACGGATTTGAAAAAAGAAAAACAATATTTTGAAAATTTATTTCAAAATTCTCCGGAAGGCATCGTTCTGGTGGATACAACAAGTAAAATTTTACGGGTAAATAATCATTTTTGTACGGTATTTGGGTACGAGAAAGATGAGATAATCGGGAAAAATGTTGACCTGCTTATAGCGGATCAGAAACATCGCCGTGAAGCCTTATCCATAACCGAATTATTTTCAAAGCATCAAAAAGAAAAAATGTTTGAGTCCATCAGGACCCATAAAGACGGTCATCCTATCGAAGTATCCATTTTAGGCGCGCCGGTGACGGATGATAAAGGCAACCGGCATATTCTGGGTATCTATCGTGATATTAGCCAGAGAAAACAAATAGAACGGGATTTGAAAAATTCGGAAAATAAATATAAGAAACTCAGTAACCGTCTTGCTGAAACCAATAGTCTGAAAGATTTGCTTTTGGATATTATCACCCACGATCTGAAAAATCCTGCAGGTCTGATCTCCGGCGTAGTCGGGGTGCTGAAGGATGATTATCCTGAGAATGAATTGGTGGATATAATCGATCAGAGTGCAGGAAATATTTTACGGGTAATCGACAATGCCTCCGCCTTATCCAAGCTCTCTATGGATGAAACCATTGAGACGCGAAAATTGGATCTGGTTCCCACCATCTGCCAAATCGTGAATAATTTTAACCAGTTTGCCCGGGAAGCGGGTATGACCATTGAAACAGACCTGCCCTCTGAATTGATTGTCAACGCCCATATCATCATCGAAGAAGTGTTTAAAAATTATATCAGTAATTCCCTTAAATATGCCACTGACGGGAAGAAGATCATGATCACATCAAACGCAGACCCGAAAAGTGTCACTGTCAATGTCTGTGACTATGGCGATACCATCCCGGCTGAATTCAGAAAAAAAATATTTACCCGCAGTTTCCAGCTTAACAATGCGGAAGGACGAGGCAGTGGTTTAGGGCTGTCAATCGTCAGCAAAATCGCAACCGCCCATCATGCCGCAGTGGGCGTTGTACCGAATACTCCAAAAGGAAACATTTTCTTTATCACCTTCCCTGTGACGCCTGCCTGAAATTGGATTGCCACCCGCCCTTTTGCCCGGACTTTTAGACATGCGACGTATCCTCCTCAGATGGTAAAATACCTTCTGATTTATGGAGTGAATTTATGAGGATAAATTCTATTCGTTTCGCTGTATCCGGTCTGGTCTGGCTGGCGGTCACACTGTCAGTGATCACGATATTGAGCAAAAAGTTTGGCAATATACCCCCACTGGGGACTTTTCTCGACCCGTTCCACGGGTATTTAGCGCTGACGGGAAGTGATGAACTCCCTGCAGGTACCGTTCATCTGCCCCGGCTGACCGGCACGGTGACCGTCCGCTGGGATGTAAACCGAATTCCCCATATCTTTGCGGAAAACGATCATGACTTGTATTTTGTGCAAGGGTATATCATGGCATTTGACCGTTTGTGGCAGCTTGATTTTCAAACCCGGGCTACTGCCGGACGGATGTCAGAAATTCTGGGAGACAAAGCGCTGGAATACGACCGGTTTCAACGCCGGATCGGCCTGCCCTACGGCGCCCGAAGAACCGTCGCCGCCTTGCAAAAAGACCCTGCTACAAGGGTGATGGTTGAGGCTTATGTGGACGGAATCAATGCATACATTGACCGGCTTCCAAAAGATCAATTCCCTATAGAATATAAAATTTTAGATTATACACCAGAACATTTCTCTGTTGAAAAAGTAGCTCTGCTTTTAAAAAATATGGCATGGACGCTCACCGGTCGTTCAAGCGACCTTCCCCTTACCCGGCTTTGGAATCTCTATGGCAAAGCGACGGTGGATGAACTTTTTCCGGTCATGCCTTATTTTGTGGATCCGATACTGTCGGAACCGGTCATTCCCCAATCCCCGTTGACCGTTGAAGCGCCGCCAGACCTGTATCAATCGACCGCTGGTGAAGCGAAACTCCCCTTTGTGCCTGATGAACGGAATGGCAGCAACAACTGGGCTGTGGCCGGTTCACGCACCCAATCGGGCAATGCCATTCTCGCCAATGACCCCCACCTCGCGTTGACGCTTCCCGCCATCTGGTATATTATGCATCTGGTAAGTCCGGGCAGGGATGTAATGGGAGTAACCATCCCAGGCACCCCGGGAATCATCAGCGGATTCAACACCCATATTGCCTGGGGAGTCACCAACGGGAATGACGATGTGATGGACTGGTACGACATCATTTTTAAAGACAGATCGCAGAATGAATATTGGTACAGCGGGAAGTGGAATCCCACTGAAAAAATAGTGGAAACCATTGAAATACGGGGGAGACCCTCCTTCCGGGATACCATCACTTATACTCATCACGGACCGGTAGTATGGGATCAGGTGAACCAGACGCGGGATTTCAGTATCGGAAACATGCGAAATCCCACCCAGCAGGTTGCTACCGGCAGAGCGTTGCGATGGCGGGGTCATGACGAGACTGAGGAAATCCGGGCGCTCCTCGCATTGGATGTGGCGACGAATTATGATGAATTCGTCAACGCACTGACCTACTTTACATGCCCGGGACAGAATTTTGTTTATGCTGACGATCAGAGAAACATCGCCATGTGGCACAGCGGCATTCCGCCTCTCCGCTGGGAGGGTCAGGGAAGGTTTATCAGCGATGGTACAGATCCCGCCTATGATTGGAAACAGTTTATCCCCTTTGACCACATGCCTCATGAGAAAAATCCAACCCGCGGATTTGTCAGTTCAGCCAATCAGAATCCAACCGCCACCCCGGATTATCCCTATTATCTCTCCGACAATTACTGGATGTCATGGCGGGGGGCGCGGATCAATGAACGTCTGTCAGAATTATCCCGCGCCACGATTCAGGATGTGATCGGCGTACAGCAGGATAACATCAGTATTTTTGCCCGAACGGTTCTGCCGTTGATGCTGACTGAATTATCCGGCCAATCGCTGAGCGGCATGGAAACCGAAATGCTCCGGATGCTGGAACAATGGAACGATGCGCTGGATCATGATTCCCGGGAAGCAACGGTCTTTGATCACTGGCTACAGACGCTTGAAGCGATGACCTGGGGAGATGAGTTCGGCGAAAAAGGAAAAAACCATAACTGGCCGAACCGGACCCAACTGGCGGAGATGATCGAATATAATCCCGAAGCCCGGTGGTTTGATAATATCCACACAGACACACCCGAAACCTTTCATGATCTGTGTATTAAATCCTACCGTTCAATGATTCAAAGCCTGATTGACAATTTTGGTAGCGATCCCGACCTCTGGACCTGGGAAAATACCCGGGGAACGGATATTCTTCATCTGGCAAAAATCCCGGGATTTGCCCGGCTGAAGCTGCCCACATCCGGAGGGGACGGTGTTCCCAACGCCACCCAGAAAACATTTGGTCCGTCGTGGAGATATGCCGTGGAAATGGGAAGTCTGATAACCGCTTTTGGGATTTATCCGGGAGGACAATCGGGATTTCCCGGAAGCAGGTATTACGATAATTACATCGACCGGTGGGTGGATGGACAATATTTAAACTTATATTTTTCGGAGGATCCGGAGGATATACCCGGCGTAAGCGTCTTGTTTTCCGGAGGAAAGAAATGAGCAGGATCGGCAACATATTAACTTCGCTTTGGGTACAGATACTCATCATTATGATCATTGATCTGTTGATCTTACCTGTTTTACCATGGTGGGGGCTGGTGTTTCCTGCATTTATCTTTGGGGGGATGTATCAGGGCAAGGTACATGCGATCGTTGTGGCAGGGACAGGAAGCGCCCTTGCCTGGGGAATCATGACCCTGTCCCGGGTTCAGTCGGGAGGCGATCTGATCATCCGCCGTGTGGCTGATATGATGGGCGTTTCCTCGTCGTGGATTCTCATCCTGATCACTTTACTCATCCCGCTGATGGTCGGCGGACTGGCGGGGATCAGTGGGTTTTTCCTGATCCGGCGGACACCTGTAACTACAGAATGATCAGATTTCTATGACGGATACCATTGACTCTTACCGGTTTACCGGAGGCGCCACAAAACGCTTGGTGAAATCGTGGATTAAACTTGAATCGCCACGCAATATCCCCTGGTTCCCCCTTGCCAGGCCCCTGTCTGACTGTACAGTTGCGCTGGTCAGTACGGGAGGAATTGCCCTCAAGACAGACGTTCCCTTTGATCAGGAAGGTGAACGGCAAAATCCATGGTGGGGCGACCCGTCCTATCGAATCCTACCAAAAGATGTGAAGACAAAGGATGTCCGTGTGTATCATTTGCATATTGATCATACTTTGGGTGAACGCGACCTGAATTGCCTTTTGCCGGTACACCGGTTGAACGAACTGGAAAACGAGGGGAAAATCGGGAAAAGTGCGCCAGCTCATTATTCCTTTATGGGGTATCTGCTAAACCCGAAAGAATTTCTGGAAATAAGCATCCCCGCCATCATTGAAAATCTTCGGGCAGACGCCGTGGATGTGGTCCTGTTGATACCCGCCTGACCCACCTGCTGCTGGTCCGTGGGGCTGGCTCAACGAGAGATTGAAAAAGCGGGCATGGCGACGATATCGTTATCGAACATCCCCGATCTTACCGCTTCCGTCAGTGTACCCCGGATGGTGGGAATAGAACACCCTTTCGGACAGATCATGGGGATGCCCGGCGATGATGAACGTCAACGGGCGGTTCTGTCGGGTGCGCTGAATGCCATAGAAAAAATGACAGTACCCGGAAGTGCCCTTTACCTGCCATACACGTACCCGGATACCATATTAAAAGCAGAAATATCCTCTCAACCGGAGCCCCCTATCGCAACATACCTGAAACGACGCCCCTGGCATTTACCCAGACTGTTTACAAGAAAAATACCTGAGCATGATCCTGACTGAAGCGAACGGTGTTTCATCCTGCCAATGAGAAAGACAAAGATGATATAGAAACAGGAGGAATAACACGGATTTGGAAGAACAACAGCGAAAGATCTAAAACGGATCCGGCCTGTGATTTTCTCATCACACGACGCTGTATTTTTTCCCCACTTCGGTAAAAGCCTGAATAGCGTTACCCAGATGGGTACGGGTATGTGCGGCACTGATCTGTACGCGGATGCGTGCCTGTCCCTTCGGAACCACCGGGAACGAAAATCCGATCACATAAATTCCCTTTTCTAAAAGATCGGCGGCAATATTCTGTGCCAGTTTTGCATCGTAGAGCATGATAGGCACAATCGGATGATCCCCCGCTTTGATATCGAATCCCGCGGCGGTCATATTTTCCCGAAAGTATTTCGTATTTTTCGCTAACCTGTCCCGGAGTTCGGTGGTTGCACTCAGCATATCCAGCACAGCGATGGAGGCGCATACGATTGCCGGTGCAACGGTATTGCTGAACAGATAGGGCCGCGACCGCTGACGTAATAACTGTACGATTTCCTTTTTCCCGGACGTAAATCCGCCGGATGCCCCGCCCAGCGCTTTACCCAGGGTTGAGGTGATAATATCCACCCGGTCTGTGACATTCCGGTACTCAACCGATCCCCGGCCGGTATCACCAAAAAAACCGGTCGCATGGGAATCGTCCACGTGAACGACGGCGTTGTACCGGTCTGCCAGGTCGCAGATATCATCCAGCTTCGCGACGAAACCATCCATGGAAAATACGCCGTCAGTCGTAATGAGCCGAGTCCGGGCAGATTGTGTCTGCTTCAGAATATCTTCCAATTCACCCATATCAGAATTGGCATACCGGTACCGCTGCGCCTTACACAATCTCACCCCGTCTATGATTGAGGCATGATTCAGCGCATCGGAAATCACCGCATCTGCTTCAGACACCAGCGTTTCAAAGAGTCCGCCATTGGCATCGAAACAGGAGGTGTATAAAATGGTATCTTCCGTCCGCAGAAATTTCGAAATTTTATCTTCCAGGGTTTTGTGAATGGTCTGTGTTCCGCAAATGAACCGCACCGAGCTGAGGCCGAATCCCCATTTTTTCAGTCCATCCCGTGCCGCCCTGATCAACGCCGGGTGGTTCGCCAGCCCCAGATAATTATTGGCACAAAAGTTTAAAACGGTCTTGCCGTTGACGATGATTTCTGCGCCCTGCTGAGACTGGATGATCCTTTCGTCTTTTTGCAGCCCGGCGTCCCGAATATCTTTCAGTTCCGAATTGAGTCTGGATTGGATCGTTTGCATCATTTCTCCTGTGTTTATGATAATTTTTGGATGTGTATCCCACATTTCGGCTGTTGATGGGCCCGGCTCTGTAAACCCGTCAGCCGCTGTAGTGCGAAGTGATACCGGGGATAAGATAATCGGTAAACGCCGAGTTCAGATCATGCGCCGGCAGCCAGCCCCAATCCCGTCGTGCGGCATGGTCATTGACATCTGCAGGCCAACTGTCCACAATCGATTGTCGTTTTTCATTGACGGCATAAGCAATGGATGAATCCGGGAAATCGTCCAGGAGTCTGGCGCGAAAATCATCTGCGGAAGCGCTCCATCCCGTGACATTGTACACCCATCGTTTCAGGTTTTCCCGGGGGGCTTTTGTCAACCCGATAATCGACCGTATGGCATCCGGCATCGTCATAAACGGGATTGTTGTATCCGGCCGGACGAAACAGTTATAGGGGTGATGTTGAACTGCCGCATGGATCATCTCGGGTGCATAATCACTGGTGCCGCCGGTGGGGATGGTCTCTGCGCTGATCAACCCCGGGAATCGAATTGCCCGAAAATCCACCCTGCCGGGAGCCGTATCCATCGCCAGCCGCTGGTAGTGACGGGAATAATATGCTCCCAGCGTTTCACAATACAGTTTGTTGCACCCGTACATGGTTTCGGGGGAACAGCACTCATCTTCCCTGACCGGCGGCCGGTGGTTTTTATCTTCCAGCGATGGTAATCCATAGACAGCGATGGAACTGGGGAAGAAAAATTTCACGGGCGCCCCCTGACTCCGGGATTGGTGAATCGCCAATTCAAGCAGATTGAGTGTCCCTCCGACATTTACTTCATGAGCGGTGATGGGGGAGAATTCTGCCCGGGTGCTGAGCAGCGCCGCCAGATGGTAAATATCAGAAATGGCATATTCTGCATTGATTTGGTCGAGAAGCGATTTATCGAGAATATTTCCGGTGATACTTTCCTGAACCTGATGGCTGATCACCGGGTCTGTGGCTTGAAGGTCTAAGGCGATGATATTGTGTTGGTGGTTCTGTAGAGAAGCAATGAGCCCGTGTCCGATTTCTCCATTTGCACCTGTGATAAGTATGACGCTTTTTCTCATGAACATCCTTGAAAAATGATATGGTTAATGGGAGGTAAATTTACAGCCCTCGGGATGCATAATCGATGTAAGATTCCACGGCGCAACCGGCTGATTTCAACGACAACTACTTTAATACCAAAGGATTGTAAATTACCTGCCCCGACTCCTGACGGGATAAACAAGAGACAGGAGAATAAATGCCAGTATGAAAAAATTATTTATAATATGTATTGCCTTCACTTTTTGGATGTGCGCCAAAAACGCACCCTACACGCCACCCACGACCCAGCGCACTCTGGACGATATTTCTTTCGGTCTGGTCGGGGCTTTTGAGGTAGTAACCTGGAATCTTGAAAACTATCCCAAACTATTCAATACTACCGTCGGAAATGTACAGAGAGCCATGGTGGCAATTTCTGCTGACGTGTATGCGCTACAGGAAATTGTCAGCAATAGTTACTTCAATCAACTGGTGGATGAAATGAATAGCGCGGATTCTATCAATCTTTGGGCAGGATACAGAGCAAATGATGCCCCCTATGATCAGAATTTAGCCTTTATTTATAAGCCGAATGATGTTGCAATCAACGATATTTATGAGATTTATCAAAATGACTGGTATGCTTTTCCCCGGTCGCCGCTGGTGGTTGATCTTACCTGGAATGACAGCCGTATTCTCGTCATTAATAATCATCTGAAAGCATCGGGCGGATCGGCGAATGAAGACCGCCGGAGGGATGCCAGTGAAAAATTGCAGGAGTATATTGATATCCATTTTGCAGGCGATAATGTGGTAGTTGTGGGAGACTGGAACGACGAAATTCAGGAGCCACAAACCACCAATGTCTTTTGGAATTTTATCGACGACACCGATCATTACAAATTTACGGATATGGATATCGCCCAGGACCCCACACGACAATCATGGTCTTATCCGGCGTGGCCAAGCCATCTGGACCATATCCTCATTACGGTGGCGTTGTATGATGAATTTTCCCTCACCGCCTCGCAGATCAAAACCATCCGGGTGGATGACTACATGGATGGCGGTTATTCTGAATACAATAATACCACCTCCGATCATCGGCCGGTCGGTATTCGTCTCAAATTTGAGTGATCTGCACGCTGTCAACTCCGCCTGATCTTATCCAATAACAAGTATTCCTGCGAATCCACCGATTGAAGAACGGTAACCCTTTATCGCTTGTGATATTCCCTGATTACTTCTGCGGGTATCATTTTTAAAGCCAGAAAAATCAGCAGGGGAACAACAACAGCATCATCCAGATGACCAATGACAGGGATAAAATCCGGTATGATATCCACAGGTGACAAGGCATAACCAACGGCAAGGGTCAGCAGCCACCGGGCAGATTTCGGTATTCCCGGATCGTTCATCATCCCCCGATACATTTGAATCGATTTCATCAGTGTGGACCGAATAGATTTCAACCGCTGAATAATGTCTGTAATAAACCCCGATCGGATCATCAGGTCATTACCGGTCCGATAACAGAACGTCGATGATTTTTC
This sequence comes from uncultured bacterium, assembly GCA_964409335.1. Lineage (GTDB taxonomy): Bacteria > Fidelibacterota > Marinisomatia > SCGC-AAA003-L08 > JACNLC01 > JABMOW01. The sequence continues at coordinate 6,197 of CAYPCW010000013.1, read as the reverse complement.
GGGCAATCCGGTCTTTACGATCTTTGGGTATGAAAACTTTACCGCCCGCTTTGGAAAAAATCGTTACCTGGTTGGTAGGACCGTCAAATCCCTCCCCCGGTCTGCCGGCATAATTCAGGACGATAAAATCAACGCCCTTGTCAGCCATTTTTCGCAGGGCTTCAGATTCCCCGTTTTCGGTTTCAAGGGCAAACGCCACCAGGGTTGCAGTCGTCTTTTGACCGATGGACTTGAGAATATCCGCTGCGGGAGACAGCGTCACCACCAGATCCGATGTCTGTCGTTTCATCTTTTTCGGGTAAGGTTCCCGGACAATATAGTCTGCGGGAGCCGCCGCCATGAAAATAAAATCATAGGGGTAGTCCGCGAGTTCCTGCAGAACTGCCTGCAGCATCTCCGAGGCTGTGGTTACTTTTTTCAGGGTCATTTCTGCCGGATCGGGCAGCCCCACAGGACCGGTGATCAGGCAAACGACCCCCCCCATGTCCCGGGCGGTTGCTGCAAGGGCAAAGCCCATTTTTCCGCTGGATCGATTGGAGATGTATCGAACGGGATCAATGGGTTCCCGCGTGGGTCCCGCAGTGACCAGGATGCGTTTTCCATTCAGCGGGAGCGGCAAGTCAAATAATTCCCGGATGCCATTCATGATCACCGGTAATCCGGGAAGCCTTCCGGCGCCTTCGTGCAAACTGGCAAGGGAACCCGACTCCGGTTCCAGTATGTATTTTGATCGTTGGCGAAGCGTCTCCACGGCTTGCATAGTGGCCGGATTTTCCCACATCCGAAAGTTCATTGCCGGTACAAAGAGTGTTGGCTGCTCACACACAGACAGAAGAGACGACACCAGGTCATCGGCAATCCCACCGGCAGCCTTACCCAGAATGTTAGCGGTGGCAGGCAGAACGAGGACGGCGTCCATGGCGATGGCCAGTTCGATATGCTCCAGCCCGGCTTTGGGTGTGCCGGGGAACAGGGTCGTGATCACATCATTTCCGGAAAGCGCAGCGAGTGTGGCAACCCCGATAAATTTTTCGGCAGCGGACGTCATCGCCACCCGAACGGTCGCACCCTCCTTTCGCAGCGCCCGGATCACGTCGCAAGACTTATATGCCGCTACAGAACCGGTAATACACAGCAGTATTTTTTTACCGGAGAGTACATCCACCGGGAGAATATTCCTGAATAGGCGTGTGCAGAATGATCACGGGGATGGGGGCAGATTATCCAGTTTCCCGGATTGATTCATGGCAAAAAGATTTTCAAAACCGCCAATTGGTTTTTCATTGATAACGATTTGCGGAACTGAGCGACCACCGGTAATCTTTTCCAATTCTTCACGGGACATACCCAGTTCTTCAATGTTGATTTCTTCAAAAATCAGTTCTTTTTCGTTCAGGAGTCTTTTCGCCCGCTGACACCAGGGACACCAGCTTGTGGTGTACATTTTTATCATAATTATTCCTTAATTTGGAATAGAATTTACAATAGGTTCGATGTGCCTCTGCGAAATTTTCATGTCCACAGTATCAGATGCGTGTTACCTTTTTGTGTCATAAAAACAATAAATTTCAAATTTAAGAAAGGATGATCATGGTGTTAAAAACCGGAGCAGCGGCGCCTCCGTTTACCCTCCCGAATGCGGACGGGTCGATGGTATCGCTCACAGATTTTTCGGGGAAGAAATTGATTTTATGGTTTTTCCCCAAAGCAAGTACCCCAGGGTGAACCGCAGAAGGTCAGGGATTCCGGGATGAATTCCAGATTTTTGAAAAGCAGAATATTCACATTGTGGGAATTTCGGCTGATCCGCCTGCAAAGCAGAAAAAATTTGTGGAAAAACAAGGGTTTCAATACCCCATGCTGTGCGATGAGTCCCATCACATGCTGAAAGTCTATGGCGCATGGGGACTAAAAAAATTAATGGGCAGGGAATACATGGGTATCCGGAGGATCACCTATGTGGTGGATGAGCAGGGAAAGATCGAACACGTTTTCGATGTGATGAATACAAAATCCCATGCGAAAGATGTAATCAGGGTATTAAAAGCGGGGTGAACCCCTGAAACGCTCCCCCGATCACACGCAGAGTGTTCGTTAAGCCGGGATGAGAACGATTTTGATTATCCTACAATTTCACACTTTTTGAAGGATTATATTCGAACATACAATCCTGCGTTCAGGCTCTGGTGATGGCTGTCCCTGGGGTGAAAAACATCGGTGATACCGTAATAATATTGAGCGCCGATCGATAAACTTTTCGTAACAGGATATCTTATCCCGGCAGTGATCCCGGCATTCAGCATATTCCCATTAAAAAAGTCCCGACGCTCCTGCTGTGTCAAAGTGGAAGATCCGGATAAACAATTTTCCCCGGTATTATACAGTTTGTGAATTTAGTTAATATGCAGAGTACACAGCCCACTTCCGCACCTATCAAATAGGTAATTTGCTTTTTCTGTATGGGTACCGCCATATAAATCGCAGGTAATCAAAACAAAAATCCATCGTTACTGACGAATTGCTCAATGCAAATCCCATTTGAGAGAATTTGATTCCCGTGATCAGGTTAATTTTTTCAAAGAAGTAAGAAAATTCAGCACCAGCCTCAAATCCTGTCCGCCCGGAACTTAAGCTTTGTTGGTCCGGAAGACTCAGTCTTGAAACCAGTCCGTTGGTATACCAGGCGACCCCCTTCGAAGTTAATAATTTAAGAAATGATTGAGGGTTTTTGATGGAAACGGTAATTTTCTCGTCATAGGTTTTATCCCGGGGATTATTTGGTATTACACTACGCTCTTGTCCATAGTTGTGCCGGAGATTGAAATAATAGGGTAACGTCGCTAACGCAGGATCCCTTGCCATCACGGAAAGTAAGTGAAATACACCCTTCAGATTATATCCATATCCTGATGCATCCAAATTAATATTCCCGCCCACGTCAATGTACTGATCAGACCGGATAAAAAGGCGTCTATAAACCCAATTTCAACACTGCAAAGCGATGCAATATTGCTGTCAGCGATAGAACTGAAGACATATTTTCCAACGCGATGTCATAAAAACCACCCTGATACGGGTCAACGAGGATGCCCCCGCCTCTCTGGCAAATGCCAGAGAAATAAAATTCAGGCTTGGGGAGGATCGGATTTCGAAAATAACAGACAACCCAAAACAGGCGTGCCGGGGTAAGGGATCACATTCATGACCGATCCGGACAGGCTTTGCCGGATCGATAAGGGAAACGAGATCAGATATCCTCAATCATAGAAGTCGGTATGAGAAGAAACTTCAATGAAATCCCGATAATCATACAAAGAAGATCCGCGGGAACGCCACGGGAAAGGGTCAAACCGCATCCCCGAATGTTGCTCTGCTTTTTTATCCGTTCTGCCAACCGCAATACGTAAAGGGAAATGCGGGAAAGAAAATCATGCAGAAAAACTAATGGCATCAGACTTCATGTGAAAGCTGTCAGAAACCAGCCCATATTCATCTGATGTATCGGAGTATAAAGATGTTTCGAAATTTGAGACCGGGAAAAAGAAATTTGATTTTCTAAAACGGAACCCAACCGTTTCAACCTTATTTTTAAAGAAAATGTTATTTGAAAACCCGGAAAACCATGGGGTACGAAAGTCGGCTTTTTGATAAGAAAATCCCGGGAGCAGCACAGGATTTGCAGGATTGTAGTAACTCGAAAAAATATCAGAAGACGGCAGACTGACGCCAATCCCGTCCATGGCGTTCATGGTGGGAGAGGTGTCAATTCGCAGAAATACCGCCCCTCCACAACCGGATTGTAGCATTAAAATAATTGAAAAACAACAGGATAACCATATATTTCTATTCTTTTATTTATTTATTTATTCCTAATATTTACTTAAGCAAACATTTAGCTTGTAATAATTTATAGGCGGATAGATACCCATTCAAAATGGTTTTTGAACCAAGGTCAGATCTCCGATAAATTCGCCTTCAAATTTCAGGACATTCATTCACATTGCACCTCATCATCATCAAGCGTTTATTTCACGGCATCCCCGTTATTTTGGGAGTGATTACCATTTCATTTATCCTGATGTACGTGGCGCCCGGCGATCCGGTATTCGCGCTGGTCGGGGAATATTACGATGATGCCACGCTGGAGAATCTCCGTCATCAACTGGGATTAGACCGGTCACTCATCGTTCAGTACAGCGCTTATCTCAAACGCATTACCACCGGAGATCTTGGCATCTCCTTTGTCACCGGCAGACCGGTGTGGGATGATTTAGCGGAGAAATTCCCATATACCCTTCAATTAGCGCTGGCGGCGATGATCATTGCCATTGTTGCCGGTATTTCTTTGGGAATATTCTCAGCGCTGAAAAAAAATACAGTGTGGGATAAACTGTCTATCCTGTTATCCCTCACCGGGGTGTCCGCACCCGTATTCTGGGTGGCGTTGCTTTTGATCCTGTGGGTCGGAGTGAATTTACAATGGCTTCCCCCTACCGGATACGGCGGACTGAAATTTTTAGTACTGCCGGCGATCGCACTGGGTACCCGCTCGATGGCAATGCTCACTCGGCTGACCCGTGCATTTATGCTGGATACGATGAATGAGGATTATATCACTACCGCCCGGGCGAAGGGAGTCCCTGAAAGATGGATTATTTTCAAACATGCGTTCCGAAATATGGCCATTCCGCTGATTACCGTGATCGGGCTGGACTTCGGCAGCTATGTCTCCGGGGCGGTGCTCACCGAGTCCGTATTCGGATGGCCCGGTATTGGACGGTTTGCCTTGAATGCTATCATGAAACGGGATTTTCCAGCGATTCAGGGCAGCGTACTGTTTATGGCGGTCATCTTTGTACTGGTCAATATCATGGTAGACATCCTGTATGCCTGGGTGGACCCACGAATCCGTCAACGGATTACCGATGGGACGTAAGCGTATATTTCGGCAACCATTCGTCGTAACGGGCATAGCGATGGTTTTAGCGCTGTGCCTCGCAGCGGTTGTCGCTCCATTATTTGACTCACCCACAGGACAGAATCTGGTACACCGTCTGGCTGCACCCGGTTCGGAAAATTTCCTGTTGGGCAGCGATCATTTCGGCAGAGATATCCTCTCCCGGATCATCTGGGGCGCCCGTGTTTCACTGAGAGTGGGGATCATAGCCAGCAGTATTTCGCTGATTATTGGCGCTATCCTCGGTACTGCCGCCGGATATTTTGGCGGTAAAATCGATGCCATTATCATGCGCTTTACCGATGTGATGATGGGTTTTCCCCCGCTACTGTTTTTAATTGCCATCGCCGCCACATTCGAGCCGGGTATTAATACGGCCATGCTGGCTATTGGGTTGGTTTCATGGCCATCTATGGCAAGACTGACCCGGGCACAAGTCATGACCGTAATGTCCAGGGAGTACATCATTGCCGGGACAGCCATGGGATATTCGCATATCCGGTTGATGGTAAATCATGTACTGCCAAACTGCATCGCGCCGTTGCTGGTGGCATTTTCACTGGGGATTTCAGGCGCTGTCATGGCGGAAGCCAGTCTGTCATTTCTGGGGTTGGGGGTTCAACCGCCCGACGCAAGTTGGGGGGTCATGATCAATGAAGGAAAGGATTTCCTCCGTGTCGCACCATGGATATCCATCTTCCCCGGTGTTGCCATCGCCCTCACCGTTTTAGGTTTCAATCTCCTTGGCGAAGGACTCCGGGATGTATTGGATGTGAAGGGATGACAGCGAACGTCTGCCGGGGTTGTCCTTAGCGTTTGATAAAAAAAAATACCAAATGAGATGAAATAAATGCGGGGTTCCCCAGCGGATTAATTTCCCTCAGAAAACGCCTCTAATACATCTCCCGCATGGGTGGTTACATCAACCTTATCATAGATTTTGATCAGTTTTCCTGTTTCGTCAATCAGAAACGTCTTTCGGCTGGGAAAGAAAATCCCATTGGCATCGTAAAGTTTGGATACCGATTTATCTGCGTCCGTCAACAGATGAAATGGAATTTTGTACTTCTCCTTAAATTTCCGATGGCTCGGGGCATCATCATAGCTGATCCCCAGCACCACGATATGATTCTCACCGAACCGGCTAAAGGAGTCCCGGATACTGCAGGCTTCTTTGGTGCACCCGGGGGTATCATCCTTGGGGTAAAAGTAGAGGAGCACCCACTTGCCTCGGTACTGC
>CAYPCW010000012.1:0-51969 GCA_964409335.1 uncultured bacterium | reverse complement strand
AAAATTAAGGGCTCCGTCGCTCATTAAATTACCGAATATGCAATCCTGCCCCACTCCCGGTTTTGAAAGATCTAATACAGCAGGTAAGGCGTCCTGAAGTTTAAAAAATCCGAAGAATCTCTTTCCCATCTCTTCAACAGCAATTTCGGGTTCTCACGAACCGCCAGGCTTTTTCTCAATTCATCAGATCCGTATAAAAGGTCGATATAATTCGTGCCGGGGATCTCAAATTCATCCGGATACATTTCCTGTATCGTTTTCATGACGGTGACTACCGTATTGAGCGGCAGGAATAATTCCCGATTGGTGATATTTACCCGGCAGCCTGAGCATATCTCCCTCAGGTATTTCGGCCATGTTGATTTCCCAGGGATACTTTCCGGCGTAAAGGTTACCGGCGAAAATTTCACACCCGGTAGCGCCAACACATTTAACACCTGTGCCAGTCTGTCGCCATCTATCCAGGGAGCGCCGAACAATTTAAAGGGTTCATCCGTCCCCCGCCCTTCCGAAATATTTGTCCCTTCCAACAAACAAAAACCGGTGTAAATGAGGGATGTGCTGTCATCAGGGATATTCGGCGATGGCGGTATCCACGGAAGGCGGGTATCATCAAACCATTGGGTTCGATCCCAATTCTGAAGTGGAATGATTCTTAAATCACACCGTAACCCGTTCGACAACCAGCCTGAATGATTGATCATCAGTGCCAGTTCGCCGATGGTCAACCCATGGCGGACAGGAATCGGATGCAATCCCACAAATGATCGAAATGCCGGGTATAATACGGGTCCGCTGACGGTGATCCCGTTGATAGGATTGGGACGATCCAAAACCACAACCGGAATATTGTTCTCTGCGGCAGCTTCCATCACATATGTCAGTGTACTGACATATGTATAATATCGCGCGCCTACATCCGCCAGATCGAAAACCAGCACGTCCAAACCGGCTAACTCTTCCCGTGTGGGTTTTTGATGGTTGCCGTATAAACTGGTGACGGGGATCTGATAGAATGGAATTGTATCATTGTCCACGGTCTCCCCCGCGGCTACATCCCCCCAAAACCCATGTTCGGGGGTAAATATCTGTTGTACATGGATAGAAGAACGGATTTCGGATAATAAGTCCAGAATCGGGACACCATGACGATCCACGCTCGTTTGGTTGATCACTAACCCGACAGATTGATGTTCAAGGATTGAAAAATGAGTATTATTAAGTACGTCTAGTCCGGTGACGGTAGATTGACCGGGAACAGGTGAAGGATGAGGAACCGGAGATCGTGCGCAGTTCACCATAATCAGGGCGATCAGAACCGTCAGTCGAAGGGTCGTAGAACCAGGTCTAATGCCCATCACGCCGGGAAATAATATGCCGGGTAACTTGAACCAGAAACACAGTGATCAAGTTTGTGAGGATGGATATTCCAATAAACCAGGTCCATGCCAGCCCTAAATTTTGAAGCAGAAAAACCACCGCAATACTCATAGTCAGCCCGCTGATCACAGCCCAACCGGAGATCGAAATCTGTAGTTTCGATAAAATGAACAGGCTGAGTAAACCGCCATAGGTGTAGGACGCGATTTTCAATCCTACGATGATAACGGCGCTATCGGATTCATCAAAAGATAATGCCACTGCCATGAAAACACCCGCCCATATCAGACTGACTGTTCTGGACAGTTTGAGTGTCGCCCGTTTTTTCATCCAGTCCATGACGGTAGATGACGCCAGGGCATTCATGGATGAACTTAATGTGGACATTGCCGCAGATAATACCCCCGCGAGCAATACTCCTTTTAATCCGACCGGCAGGTAATTGACAATAAAGGTAGAAAATTCACGATCCTTATCCAGTTGTGCGCCATCCATAAAATGATATAATAGGGTGCCAGCGAGTAAAAAAATCAGAAACTGGATAAATACAAATATCCCGCTACCTACCATTGCTTTTTTCGCATGTGCCAGGTTTTTACATCCCAGCACCCGTTGCACCATCAGGTAATCGGCGCCGTGGGATGCGAATGATAAAAGCGCACCCCCTAAAAATGCGCTGATAAAATGGAGAGGCGTGAAAAAAGGGTTCCCCTCAAAATGAAAAATGGTCAGTCTTCCGCCGGAGTGTGCTTCGGTGAGCCACGTCAGGAAGGAACCGTTTGTTGTGAGGATGATGTAAATAATGGAGATGACGGCGCCTGACAGGTACAGGATAAACTGAAAACTGTCGATCCATACCACCGCCCGGATCCCGCCTGTAAACGTATAGATTAACGTGACCACTCCGATCACCAAAACCGATACCGGGATTGACCAGCCGGTAACCACCTGCACGATAACGGCGGTTGCCAAAAATCGGACACCGTCTGCCAATATCCGCGTTGTGAGAAACAGGAAAGATGCCATTCGCTGTATCACAGTGCCGAATTTCTCTCTTAGGGTTTCATAAATAGAGGTTATCCCGGTTTGATAATATCCCGCCAGTAAAAACCGGGCTACAAGAATTCTTCCCACAATATACCCCATGGCTAATTGAAGAAATGACCAGTCTCCCCGGTACGCCAGCCCTGGAACACTTATAAAGGTCAACACAGACGTCTCCGTAGCCACGATCGAAAACATGGACATCCACCAGGGGAGTTTACGATCGGCCAGAAAATAATCATCAGTGGAGCGAATGAATTTCCGTTGCAACAGTCCGAATATAACGACCAACGTCAGGAAAATAAATATGATAATCGTATCAATTGTGGACATATCCGTTCCTATTCCGTTGGCAGGAGCGCTTTCAACACCTCGGTATGGAACCGTCTGCGAATCTCATATATCCCGCCTCTCTCCCGGGTGGGATATACCCGATTGGTGAGCAAAACCACGATGATTTTTCGATCAGGATCAATCCATATTGAGGTTCCGGTAAACCCCAGATGACCAAATGACCGATCTGAAAAAAGATCACCAGCAGAACTATGGCCATTTCTTGAGGGTGTGTCCCACCCGATCGCGCGGTCTGATCCGGGGGGGAGTTCTTGTCTGCGGGTAAACTGGATGATCGTCGATGGATCGAAATACCGTCGTCCGAGAAATGTACCGCCATTGACTATCATTTGTGCATAGTTGGCGATATCTTCTGCGGTGGAAAAGACGCCTGCGTGAGGCGCCGCCCCCCCCATCAGGTAAGCGTTTTCATCATGGACAATTCCCTGGATCAGGGAGTGTCGATATACAGAATCGAATTCTGTAGGGGCAATTTCTGGTCTAATGGATGCCGCCGGCAGATATCCCGTGTGATCCATATTAAACGGTTTGAACACCCAGTTTTTTGCCATACCCTCTAAATTTTGTTTTCCAACCTTTTCAAGTATTCTTCCCATGAGTATCATTCCCAGATCGCTGTACTGAAACCGGTCCCCCGGAGTAAAATCCAGAGTGGTAGAGAGAATATCCTGAAAAATATCATCTCTATTTGAGAATCCATCCATCAGGTAATAGGATTTAAAGGGCGGCAGGCCTGAAGAATGCGTCATCAAATGGCGAAGGGTAACTTTTTCCCTGCCTTTGCCGGTAAATTCAGGAAAATATTGGTCAACGGTGTGATCCAGCCCGATGAGATATTTCGATAACAATTTCATGGTCACCGGCGTGGTTACCAATACCTTCGTTAGAGACGCCACATCATATCGGGTTTGCGTCGTGACCGGTGATGCATCCGGGTCATAGGTGAGAAACCCAAAAGCAGTGTCGGCGATAATTATCCCGTCCCGAGCAATGAATATTTGTGCTCCCGGGAAAATATGCTCATCCATCGCACTATCCAAAACCGCCCATGCTGACTTCATATTGACGGGGGTTTCTGATAGATCGAACGACCGTACGCGTTTGGGGATAAATACACCTGACCCCCGGGGAAGTTCTTCCTGTAATGTGACCGGCAGATGTCCATTTACTTCTATTCTCCCCCACAGCGCGTCGGCGGCGGCAGATAGAGTGACGAAACCGTATCCAAATGCACACATGTAGGTGGAGAGCATATCATACTCGGGGAGATAAGGACTCCCAAAACTAATGGTGATAAACGGAATTTCAGAATCATGTAATTTTCGAAGTAATCGTTGATGACTTTCGTCAATCGTTGAGTTATTCTTTCCCATATGAATCCGGACCAACAGGGAAACAATCACCTGATCCATATCTGATAGAGTTCCAATAATCTCCGTTATCCTGCTTTCAGAGACCTTCTCACCTACCACAATTTCGGTGACATTCCCATGAGTGGAAGAAATATCTTTCATAAATACTGATAATTTGTCACGTACCTGGTCATCGGAGGACAGGACCAGGTGTCCGAGCCTGGAAATTTTTTCCGGTTTCAAGGGCAACTGCCCTGCATCTTTCACAACCGTGATGGATTCCCATGCGATTCGTTTAGCGGTATTTATGTGTTCTGATTTTCCAATTATTTCCTGTGCTGTCTCCCATTCAGGAAAGGGGGATTGGGAAAATAACCCCAGCGCTCTCTTGGCATCCCATATTCTGGCAACAGACCGATTTATGACGGACTCATCAATTCTACCGGACAGAACCGCCTGTTCAAGGGCATCGATACTCTGGCCGATGTCCATAGGAAGCAGGAGTATATCCGCACCGGCTTCCACCGCCCGCACCGCAGATTCACCGGTCCATGCAACCTGGGTCAAACCAGCCATTTCCATTCCATCGGTGACGATGATTCCCTCAAATCCCCACTCGTCTCGTAAAATTCCAGTCGTGATTGAATATGAATGGGTTGCGGGACGGAGATTGTCAATTTCCGGCAGAGCCAGATGACCGACCATGATCATCTTCACGCCATCATTCACCGCCTGCCAGAAGGGGAAAAGCTCCAATTGATCCAATGATGCCCGGTCACCGGTGATCAGGGGTAATCGACTATGGCTGTCTGATGAGGTATTTCCGTGACCGGGAAAATGTTTTGCACAGGCGATCAGTCCTTCACTCTGCAATCCGTCGATATACCGGTCTCCAAATTGAGAAACGAGTTCTGGATGATCCCCATATGCGCGGAAATTGATGATGGGGTTTTTTGGATTATTATTTACATCCATCACGGGCGAGAAAGAAATATTGACGCCCAGCGCTTTTGCTTCCCGGGCAGTGATCACGCCCTGGATAAAAGCATTGTCAGAGTTACCGGTAGCCGCCACAGCCATATTTGGCGGAAAAAGGGTGGCGCCATCCATCCACTGCCCGGTTCCCCTTTCATAATCCGCAGCCACCAGCAAGGGGATTGCTGACCATTCCTGAAAGGTTTGGATATTTTGAAAGGTACCGTTCACACTGCCGCCAAAGGTGATCACGCCTCCCACTCCGACGGATTGGAAATACCATTTAAAATCGTTCCATGACCAGGTATCGGCATTGTAAAAATCTCCTCTGATCCTGATCATGATCATTTGGGCAATTTTTTGCCGTAACGTCAAATCCTGCCAGGCAGGACTCCCGTTCCGGGCATTCTCTTTGATGTCCCTATTGACGCGGGTGGTGTCTGCCCGACCGACGGGATGACCCGAAAGGGAGTCTATCGGAGCAGGAGAGTCCAATGACAGGGTGTGGGGAATCTGACAGGATAAGCCCGTTAGGAATAATAAAAGCGCGAACCGGGATAGGCTGATCAAACCGGGGTCCCTGTATATTGTTTCTCCACCCGATCGGAAATGGAAGTCAGGAGTTCATAAGGGAGTTTGCCCAGAGCCGAGGCAATGGATTCTACGCGCATCCGGGGGTCGTCACTCCCCCACAAATTGACGATCTGCCCCGGAGTAATATCCGAGTCCGTCACATCGAGGACCAACATATCCATGGAAATCTTACCAATGATGGGATACAATTCGTTTTTCCATCTTGCATATCCGCGGTTTGACGCTTCAATGGGAATACCATCCGCATACCCCGCCTGGACGATAGCAATGGTTTTATCCCGACGCAGGATTTCCGTCCGGTTGTATCCGATAGAATCTCCTGTTTTCATATATTTTATAAGTGTCACCGGTGCATTTAATGACATAACGGGTCGGAGCACCGTCTCATTATCCTGTATCAGACTTGCGCCATACAGCGCGAGACCCGGTCGAACCATTGTAAAATGGGATTCGGGATACCGGAGCATCGCTGCGCTGTTGGCGATATGCAGATGAGTGATCCCGTCAATACGGGACATAATGGTTTTTAGGGTATCTGAAAATCTTTTGAGCTGTTGATAAAAATACTGAGAATCACTTTCATCCGACGTGGCTAAATGGGACCACAGTCCTTTCAAATGAACGCCGGACATCTGTGAAAGCATATGGGCAATTTCAGGTGCATCGCGCATGGGTACACCCATTCTTCCCATCCCTGTATCTATTTTCAGATGAACTACAATCGGATCGGATGACCGGTTTGTCGCCCATTTGAGCAAAGGGATATCGTCGACTGCATTAACAGTGTACCAGATATTGGTATGATAATTTAACTCTAGTACTTCTTTATGTAATCTTCCTAAATGAAGTATTGGCTTTGAAATCCCAGCCTGAATTAACTTTTCAATTTCGGATATTACCGCCGCGCAAAAACCATCGATCCCCATTTTTTCAAGTGATCTTGAGATGGGCATCAGTCCATGTCCATAGGCATCTGCCTTGACGACAGCGAAGATTTTTGCATCACCGGTTTTCCTTCGAATCGTGGAATAGTTGTAGCGTAGGTTATCGAGATTAATATTAGCTATTGGAACAATCCGCACGAAAGCGCTCCAAAATGGAATTTAAAGAGAGTGGGATATCCCGAAACCGGGAGGCTAAAAGTGCAGCGCCGTATGCGGGAGACAACCGGGAAAATACCCACTTCAACTGAGGTGCATCGAATTTCAAAGCGCTCTGAAGACAGTTCCGGTATATCTTATTTTTTATCACACTTCCATTACCGGCGATCAGGACCGGGACGGATTTCATGTCTATCTCCATCTCTCTTGCCAGTTCGGTGATCAAGTCGGCGACCCCCATTGTCGCTTCCTGAATCAGTCCCAACGCAATTTCATTGTGAAGTTCTGCCATGTGACAGATCGGATCGCATAAAGAGGCGATATTCGAAATTGAATTTGGTGATGCCATGACTTTTTCCACCGCATCTGAGAAATCAGACCCTTTAAATTTTTGAGTGATCAGGCGGGAGATGCTCATCAGTTCAGGCTCGGCATATATGGTATTATCACTCAGCGCAATTTTCAGCATGGCTTCTCTCCCGATCCAGTATCCGCTCCCGATATCGGAATCATGCCCGAGTCCGCCGGTTCGGTGGACTTCCCCGTCCCGATCCCGTGCCAAACAGATCACACCGGTGCCTACTGATAGGAGAATGCCTTCCCCTCCCGGACAGGCAATTTCATATGCCGCTTCTGCATCGGTCATGATAATCGTGCGATTTGATAATTGTACCCGGTCCAGGTTTCCAAATACTTTGTCTCTACCGTCATCGTTACTCGCCCCAGCCAGACCCAATCCAATTGCCTGAATATCCCTGAATTTCAAATTGTGTCTGGAACACAATTCATCCAGGGCTGACATGATCCGGGAGGGCGCATTTTGGAGGTTGGCGGTTAGGCTGCAGCCTTTTAAGGTTATACGATCGATGGTTGTACCGGTAGCGTCAACCAGAATTCCGGTGCTCTTTGTCGCACCTCCGTCAATGCCGATGATCAACTGCGAACTTTTTGGATGATTCATGTTAACGCCTAACCCGTCGTTGAACCATCACTCCGTTCAGAACAAATAAAATCCCGGCAAGGAGAATGGTGAGAATGGTTCCTCCAAATTGTACCTCTGAATATAAAATCAGACGTTGAGCTGCCCTGATCTCCTGAACCATGGGAAATGCAGATAGTCCCGCCTGTAATGATGCAGGAAAATACAATAAAGGAATAAAACTCCCGGAAAGGGATAAAAATACGATGACAATGACGATATTCACCAGCATGGCGAAAACCTGCTTTCGGATCCATGAGCCGGTGAACGTACCCAGGGCGGCGCCGAAGAGGACAGACGGAAAGATCATGATCAATAACATCGCCCATTTGAATATGGTATAGAATGCCCCATTGATAAAACCGATTAGCATGAGCGAGACTCCCATCTGCACCGTACCCAAAATCGTCGCCCAGATCATTAGGGCTGCCAGCCATGTCCAACACGAAATCGGCGCTTTCAGATAAATGGATAACAGACGGTTTGATCTACGAATTTGAAAGGTGGACATAAATGCCGTCAGATACGCCATGATAAAAGTAGATGAAATCCAAATCCCCGGCGCCACCCAGTGAAAGTACGTCAACTGGTGTACGCTGGGGATAATCTTAAAAAGTGACAATCCAAAAACCATGTACAGGAGAATGGGAAGCAAGAAAATAAAAATGACCCAGGACAACACATGACGCCGGAGTTCGTACCAATGCCGTTTGATTACCACGAAGGTGGGGATCATTCAAGACCACCCTCGGTGAGACCTGTGAACAGATCCCGTAACTGACAGGTGGATGTATCAATATCTTTGAGACCATATTTGAGGGCGATTTCGAGGACATTGAAAAACTGGCGTCTTTCTCGGGAATAAAATTCCAGATCTTTTCCATGGATTGACGGTCGAACAACTTTGGGGTAATCTTTCAGATCATTGATCAAGTCCGATGGCGGCGTATCGCTGAATGTCAGATGATACCGGGTGAGTCCATGGGTTGTTTCGATCAGTCTGTCCAGCGTACCGTTCATTTTGATATTCCCCTGGTGCAAGATGGCGATTCGGTCTGAAAATCGTTCGGCTTCCTTAAAATTCTGGGTGACAAACAGAATCGTTTTCTTGTACCGGTATTCGTCCAGTATTTTCCAGATGGTAGTGCGGCTGTGAGGGTCCAACCCTGTGGTGGGTTCATCCAAAAGAATGACTTCAGGGTCGTGGATTAATGCCCGTGCGAAACAGACCTTGCGTTGAACGCCAAAAGACAACATGTACGGCATGTCTCTGAGGTTGGGTTTAAACTGGAGTTTCTCCGACCACAGGATCGCCTGTCGCTTTGCATTCCGGGCAGTCATACCGTGCAACTGACCATAAATGGTGAGGTTTTCAAATATATTCAGTTCACCATCCAAATTACTGACCTGAGGCATGTAGCCGGTAATAGACCGGGTTTCTTTCCATCGGGTTTCGATATCCTTTCCATGGATGTACGCTGTCCCCGCATCCCGTTCTATGAGACCCACGAGAATTTTTAACAGCGTTGTCTTTCCCGAACCGCTTTCGCCAACGATGACAAATGTAGTTCCTTTTTCAACCCCGAAGGATAAATCCGCCAGTACAATATTAGATCGATATTTTTTTCCAACCGCTTTAAGGGTGATAGATGCTTCCATGGATTCTCATAAATTGGGGTTAGTGTGCATCATACCAGGTGTCGCCGACGCCTACAGTTACTTTTAACGGCACAAGCAGATTGACGGCGTTTTCCATTTCGTGAAGGACCAGAAATTTCACGATCTCTACTTCTTCTGGTGGGACTTCAAATATCAACTCATCATGAACCTGCAGGATCATCTTGCTTTCCAGGTTTTGGCGGATTAATTTTTCGTGGATCCGGCACATGGCGATTTTGATTATTTCTGCCGCTGTCCCCTGGATCGGCATATTTATCGCCGCACGTTCTTCTGCCTGTGCCAACTGCGTCCGTTCGCTGGACAGGTTTTTAGTGTACCGCCTCCGTCCGAAGAGGGTTTTTACATATCCGGTTTGACGAGCGCTTTCGAGTAAGGAATCAATAAATTCTTGAATGCCCGGGTACGTCGCAAAATAGGACGCGATTAATTCCCGCGCTTCATTTATGGGAATGTTCAGTTCCTGGGACATCCGGTAGGGACCTGCGCCGTACATGATCCCGAAATTAACAACTTTCGCCTGACGTCGCTGATCCTCCGACACCGCTTCGATTGGCACTCCAAAAACGGTAGATGCCGTTCTGGCGTGAATATCCTCATCATTCCGAAATGCGTCGATTAATCTGGGTTCTCCGCAAAAATGAGCCATTACCCGTAATTCGATCTGAGAGTAGTCCGCCGATAGGACTTTCCACCCTGGCTCCGATGCCCGAAATGCCTTCCGGATCTCCTTCCCCAACTCCGTACGGATGGGGATATTTTGAAAATTAGGCCGCGTGGACGACAATCTCCCGGTAGCCGCAATGGTCTGATTCAGAGATGTATGAACCCTGCCGGTAGTGGGATTTACATATTCCGGAAATGCATCGATATAGGTGGAAACCAGCTTTTTCAGATGGCGGTAATCCAATATTAATCCGGGTATAGAATGATGGTGCTTTAATACTGCGAGTACATTCACATCCGTGCTCCGCTTTCTGACGGTCTTCAATTGCAGCTGATCAAACAGGATTTCAGCCAACTGCTGGGTGGAGTTGAGATTAAATTCACATCCGGCTATCTGATAAATTTGTTTTTCGAGGGTACTGATGTCTCCGTTGAGTTGGACGGAAAGTTTCTGTAAAAACTCCAGATCAAGATAAATACCGTTTTTTTCCATTTGAATCAGGACCGGGATCAGGGGCATTTCGATGGTCTGGAAAACCGCTTCCAATTCATTTTTACGGAGAATATCCGAAAAGACTCCGGTCAGTTGAAAAGCAACATCTGCTTCTTCGACAGCATAATAAGAAATGTCTTTTATGGGGACCTGTGACATGAGTTTTTGTCCTTTACCGCTGCCGATCAAATCCGTGATGGGGATCATTCTGTAATTTAGAAATTCAATCGAAAGATAATCGATTTTAAACCTGCCGGATTCAGGATGGATCAGATGAGCTGCCACCATTGTATCAAATTTAATCCCCCTCAGGTTAATGCCATACCGGGAGAGAACGAGGGCATCATATTTAATATTTTGACCGCAAAATTTTAGGTCAATATCTTCAAACACCGGTTTGAGTTTCTGAAGGATGGATTCCAGTGAAAACTTATCAAATAAGGATTGATTTTCCCGTTCCGGGTATTCCACCGGGATATACCAGCCTTTATTTGCCTGGATGGAAAAAGACATTCCTACAATGGATGCCTCGAGAGCGTTTACGGAGGTGGTTTCCAGATCAAATGAAATAATAGGAGCGGCAACTATTCGTTCGATCGAATGTCGCAGATCATCCATCGACGTGATGATCCGGTAATCCTTTGAGACATCATCCGTTGTGTACTCAGGCGCAGTAGTCACGGACTCGATTTGGGGGATCAAAGAAAACATCTCAAGGTCTTCTAATATATCGATCAACGCAGGGACGTCCATGGGTTGGCGTTTCATCTCATTCACATGCAAAGCAACGGGGACATCCAGAACGATCGTGGCAAGTTCTTTTGACAGATGAATGATATCTCTGGCATTGATCAAACCGTTGTGGGCTCTTTTGTTCGGGATATTTTCGATATTGTTCAGAATTTCATCCAGGGTACCGTACTCATTTAATAATTTCGCCGCACCGACTTTACCAATACCGTCCACTCCGGGGATATTGTCTGATGAATCGCCAAGCAGCGTTAAAAAATCTACGATTTGTTCCGGACTTACCCCCCATCGCTGTTTTACCCCCTCGCGATCATAAATCGTAATGGGTGCAAATCTTGAGGCGGACGAATAGATAAATGTGGATTCCGTCACCAGTTGCATCATATCCTTGTCACCAGTGACGATGTAGGTTGTATATCCGGATTGATCCGCCTGTTTCGCCAGCGTTCCCAGAATGTCGTCCGCTTCGAATCCTGGCATCGCAATGATAGGGATTTTTGTGGTTTGGATGATCCGGTACAGAGGGTCTATCTGTTCAATCAGTTCATCCGGCATGCGTTCACGGGTGGCTTTATAATCTGTGTATAATTTATGCCGGAAGGTCGGTGCTTTACTATCCATGACGATGGCAAGATAGTCCGGATTTTCGTCCCGGATCAGTTTAAACAGCATATTCATAAACCCGAAAATGGCGGAGGTATGCCTGCCATCACGGGTGATCAGAGGATTTTTACTCATGGCAAAGTGCGACCGATACACCTGTGCCATTCCGTCAATGAGAAACAGACGTTGTGTTGAATTATTGGGCATAGTTGACTTGGATGTTAATCAGAATTCATTTCTTACAAAGTAAGAAATTTACTTCTGATACACAGGGATATTCCACAGAGGATAAATAATTATTCAGGTAAAAGTAATCAGACACAGACTCTTGAAAAACGAGATAGCCACACCGAGATCGCCCTTTTTGAAAACAGAAAGTTTCTTACTATGAAATTACCTGATCACCGGATGGTTGATGATTAAGAAAGCAGTTCCTCATCCAGCGGACACACGTTTTAATCTATTTCGGTTATTATTATTTTATCCCGCTGGGTGGAAACCGACCCGTTTTATCGCTTCATTCACCCAGGGTTGCTTTCATTTCCGGTGACAGATATTTGGATGGAAATTTTTCAATCTTTGCTGATTTTGCGGCATCCTGAATGGCGCGCAGGACGTCTCTGCGGCTGATCTGCCCAACCAGAAAATTCTTGTCGTCCACGATAGGTATCCGGCGGAAGTTATGATGTAAAAACATATCTGCTGCCTGAAAAATATCATCATCCATATGAAGTGTAAGGATATTCTTACTCATATATTCGGATACATCACCGCCGGGAAGAGCGTGAAAGGTTCCATTCGCCATGATGCGGAGACAGTCTCGTTCCGATAGAACACCGATGAGATTGTTGTTGTCATCCACAACCGGGGCACCGGAAATTCTGTGTTTGAGGAGTAAGTCGATGGATGAGTAAACATCCATATTACGGGTTAGTTTGACAAGGGACGTGATCATGTAACTCTTGATTTTTGGTACATTAATTTTATCCATGGGTTTCTCTTTATTATAAAATGATTTTATCCTGTAAAATAAACACGGTAATTACTTTTCATTAGTTTAATGAAAATTATTCCATCATTAAAAGACAATTTTAACAAGTGATGAGGGTCATTTTTTTATTCATTGACGGAATCCAGGTTATATAACATTGTAAATAATTGTATATCTCTCCCGTCTGAAACGAGCGTGACCGCCCCGGTTTGATCGGTACGATACAGGTTTGTTCCCACATGTTCCCACCGTTGAATCACCGTTTGTGACGGATGACCGAATTTATTGTCCCTTCCTAAGGAAATGATTCCGACTGAAGGTTGAACTTTTTTACAGAATTTATCTGATGAACTGGTTATAGATCCGTGATGTCCAATTTTGATCACATCCATGTGATCGACGGTTTTCAATTTAGATACGCGGTCCTCTCCCTCATCCTCCAGATCGCCGACAAACAGGACTGAATTTTTACCATGGTCCAATCGAAATACGATCGAGGCATTATTAATGTTACGGACGTTTTCACCGATCCGCTTCGAGGGATAAATGCAGGTGAGGGTCATGGTTCCAAGCTGGTATATCTCACCCGGACGGACCTGTTCAACGGCTATTCGTTTTTGGTCACTCAACTCCTGAATTCTCAAATACACCTGTGATCGATAATCAGAGTACGAATCCCAAATCGTTCTGACAGGAATCGATTCCAGAACTGCAGGTACCCCCCCGATATGATCCGAATGAGGATGCGACATGACCAACAGATCAATATGAGTGATCCCTTCATGCCGTAGAAATGGCAGAATCACGGATTTCCCCATATCCCGGCCAAACCCACCATACCCCGCATCCACTAAAATAGTGTGATTCCCATTCTGGATGACGCAGGAGTCTCCCTGATCAACATCCAGAAAAGTGATCGTTACCCGATCGGGAGTGAATACGGAGGACCACACAAGAGTACATGTAAACAAAAGGGTGAGTGATATTGCTTTATCCATCAAATATTTACCGACGCTCCATATCCAGAACACCAGTAGGAGAAACAGCACGATCACCGCTATGGTACTCAATCCCCCTAAAGGCAATTTTCTAAAGGGTAAGAGATATATGAGTTCACCGAACTTATTTACCGTCCAAAGAATGCCCCACCCCGCATCCCCCAGAATCGACGCAAATCCGGTAACTAAAAATGAGGTGATAATCGTGAGAATACCGCTGATCACCGCAAGACCTGCAAGAAATACAATCAGTAAATTTGCAAGAAATCCCCACACGGGGAAAAATTTGAAGTACAGCGCAACGGGTATAAAGGTGCCGATCTGGGCTCCTGTCGTCACCATGATCAAATCCGTTACTGTGCGAATTGCCCTGTTTTTTCGCATACTTTCCCACCGGGGAAAATGACTGTCTAACTGCTTCAGCCGGGGATAGGTAAATAATATTCCCCAGACTGCGCCAAAGGATAATAAAAAGCCGGGAGTGAACAGTTGCATGGGGTCCACCGCAAGAATAATCACCGCGACACCGGAAATAATATTCCATGTGGAAATGGACTTTTCCCGCATTTTTCCCCATGAATACAAGATCGCCATCAAACTCGCCCGGATGACACTGGTGGTAAATCCTGTCAATCCCATATAAAAACAAAGTCCGCAGGTTACCACCCAAAATTGTCCTTTCCCCCGAATATTTAATCCGGTGGCAAGAAAGGATAGTATCAAATAAATATATCCCACATGCAGCCCGGATACAGCCAGGATATGGATCACCCCTATTTCCTGGAACCGGTCTTTAAGTTCATCGTCAATTCCTGACCTGTCTCCCAAAATGAGCCCTGTCATTACTCCTGAAAACGGCGGATCAACAAACTGCTCAATAATCAATTTAACCCGGTTTTTGATTTGATAAAATTGGCGGGTAAATGACCACCTACCATGGGTAATACCCAGAATTTCACCCTTGGTCAAAATTCCGGAGATTCCCTGTTGCTGAAGATATTTACGGTAATCATACTGTCCGGGGTTACGGGGTGGATCAGGACGAACCAGGGTCCCGGACAAGATCAGGCTGTCTCCCGGTAGAACGGACTTTTTGTGACGATCTGTAAATATAAACGTGTATCGCCTGTCCGAGATGCTGACCAGTTTTAACCGATTACCGGAAGCGGATGGCTTGATCCATTCCACAACGCCTGATATCCGGGTGTCCGTGGGCGCTCCGTGAGAGATCGCAGGTTGGGTAATGACCCACCTGACCATCATCAAACAGATTACGATAATGGGGAATGTCCATTGATCACGTTGCAGGATTAGCGAGGCGGCAGCGGAAAATAATAATACCAGAGACAATGAGAGCGACAACGGAAAGCAGACGGCAAGCAATATCCCCACAATCTGTAGCACTATGTATTTGAATAGAGGGGTTGTTCTGTTAAACTCTACGAATGATCGGATTATGTACATTGAGATAATGGCTGTGCCTTGACATTATATTTTATTTACATGACTATCTGATTATTAAATTATTTAAAATATGCATGGAATAATTTATCCTCATCTGCAATCTGTTAAAAACAAAATTATTTGCTGCCTGAACCCGTTGCTGGTAAATTTAGATTAAGGTTTAGAATTTAATGTACACACAAAAAATAAAAGGAGGAGCTATGTCTCGTTCATATTTACTGATTTTATGGGTCTGCGGCATGTTTTTTTCCCAAACACATTCAAATTTTTATAATGGAGAATTGTCCTTTGATTACAATGGCGCAATGAACGGATCATTTTATGGAAATTTGATCAACCCTGATTCCCTTTCTCTGAATTCCAGTGGTGCGTTTTGCTTTATTAATACGGATTCTTCATTAAGCCGCATTATCGTACCGGCATTTCAACCTTCATTGGATCAACCCGGCTCCATCGATCTATTTTTTCTATACATGACTGATAGCGGAACGGAAATTGAACCTCAGCAATGGGATGTAGTGACACCCGATCCATCAAATCCTGAAAATACCACGGCGACAATATTGTTTATCCCTGAAATTGATTCGACCCAGGTGATGGATATAATCGCTCCGATTCTCAATGGCGAGGTGGATTCAACCAATTTCGCAGATTACCTGTTGGAGACCCTCACAGCGCTGGTCTCGGATAGCTATCTCCCGTTAAGCGGGGAGATCGATCTGGACACAATAGACACGGAAGCGATGTCCGGGGGATTTGACGGTACCTTATTTCAGGCGGGATTCCCCCCGCCGATTGTTTATATCACCAATGGAAGTTTTTACCTGACGGCTCCTGCCGGACAGGTACAGCCATCACCCCCAGCGGATTTTACGATTCAGCAGGTTGGCAGCGATGCATTATTACAATGGAGTTTTACCGGGACGGATACGTTGATCAGCTTCACCAGGATCCATAAAAGGGTCAATGATGATTCTCTGTGGATAGATATTAATATTGATGTCCCCTACCCAGAAGTTGAATTTTACGATACGGATGTTGAACCCTTGACGGAATATTCATACTATTTAACCCTGACAAATATTCTCGGGTTTACCAGTGATCCCTCGGACACCCTTGAATTTTATTTCGAAGCCATTCTTCAGGGAGATTTGAACATGGATAATAATATTGATGTGTTGGATATTGTATCTATGGTTAATTTTATTCTGGGTGCAGATACTCCGTCAGATGATGAAATGTGGGCAGGAGATATGAATTCGGATGGCAGTTTGGATGTATTGGATGTCGTGGCCATCGTCAATATTATCCTTGCGGAAAACTGATCATAGATTTACACTCTGATCCCCAAAAAAACCCTTAGTCCTTAAATCCGTTGACGATGGGATATCGCCGTCCCAATCCGAATGCCTTGGCGGAAACTTTTAGTCCGGGTGCAGCCTGACGTCGTTTATATTCATTCATTCGGATTGCCTCTAACATATCCCGTGCCAGGGTTTCATCATACCCTTTTTGAACCAGATAATTTAAATGCCGGTGATCGTTGATAATCTCATCTACCAAGGGACTTACTTCGTCATAATCAAATGGATCAACCTGATCCGGTTTCAACTCTGCCGATGGTGGTTTGTTCAGGGTGCTTTCAGGGATCACCTCCTGCTTTCGCGAAGCATTATACCAACGGCTGATCTGATATACCTGAACTTTGTTCAGATCACTGATGACTCCGATTGCCCCGCACATATCCCCGTATAGAGTGCAATACCCCAGTGCGACCTCTGTTTTATTTCCTGTATTGAGTACGAGTCCATGGATTTTATTTGCCACCGCCATCAAAATATTCCCCCGGATCCTCGCCTGCAGATTTTCTTCGGCAAGACCCGACGGAGTGTCCGCAAAAACCGGATCCAGCGCCTCCAGAAATTGACGGTTAATACAATCGATCCGCATCTCGTAAAACAATATCCCGAGTTGCCCTGCCAATTGACGGGCATCTAAAATACTATGGCCGGAGGAATAGGGCGAAGGCATTGAAATACCCATGACATTTTCCACACCCAGCGCATTGGCGGCAATGGCACAAGTTAACGCAGAATCGATACCGCCGCTCAATCCCAGTATCGCAGTCTTAAATCCGGTCTTTCTGAAGTAGTCCCTCACACCCAGAGTCAGGGCGCTGAATACTTCTTCTTCCCAATAGTTGAACGAGGGTACGGAATGAGGATATGACGCTTTCGTATCAACCCACAACATGTCGGTATCAAATTGTTTAGCAGCGATGGTCAGAGCGCCATCGGGATTCACTGCAAAGGACCTGCCGTCGAATATCAATTCATCCTGTGCACCCACAAGATTACAGTATAAAAACCATTTTTTTCCGATGGCGACCTTTTCGGTAACCAGCCTGAGGCGTTCATTGAATTTTCCAACACAATAGGGTGATGCAGAAATATTAATGACCATATCTGCACCCATCGAAAATAGTTCACTGGATACTTTTTGAGGATATTCCCGATCCCAGAGGTCTTCACAGATCTCAATTCCAAGTTTTACCGCCTGCCCGGATATAGTCAAAGTGATGTTTTCAACGATAACGGCGGGCGTGAAGTACCGGTCTTCGTCAAATACATCATATGTAGGAAGGAGTGTTTTATCCCGGAATCCAATGATTTTTTTTCCCTGAAGAATGGCGGCTGAATTGAACAATTGTCGTCCTGATCGTCGAATGGTACCCAGGATCACAACGGTAGATGTCACAGCGCCGAGGATGTCAGTCAGCGTATTTTCCAACTGCTGAATAAAATGGGATTCCAACAGGAGATCGCCGGGTGGGTAACCGGTCAATGCCAGTTCCGGGAAAACAATGATATCCGCATCTTTCGAATGTTCACGGATAATCCCGATGATCATATCCCGGTTATGTGCCAATGCTCCGACAGTCGGATTGATTTGCGCCAGAAGAATTTTCATGTCACACCCTCCCTGATCTGCTTCTGGTTTGATGCTGTGTGAATTCCAGGGTCATAATGCCTATGGTTTCAGTCGTCCATACATTCTGGGGAATGGGATCGCCTCACGAAGGTGGGATAATTTACAGATCCATGTCACGGTTCGTTCGATACCCATCCCAAATCCCGAATGAGGAACAGACCCAAATTTCCTCAGGTCTAAGTACCATTGGAAATCTTCCAGAGACAGACCGTCTTCATGGATTCTCCGTAGTAAGATGTCGTGATCTGCCTCCCGTTCAGACCCACCGATGATCTCTCCATATCCTTCGGGGGCGAGGATATCCATACCCATCGCCAAGTTTTCATCCATCGGATCCCGCTTCATGTAAAAGGCTTTTATGGCGGAGGGGAACCGGTGAACAATGAGGGGCCGGTCAAATTGACCGGATATGTACGTCTCTTCCGGCGAGCCAAAATCTCCCCCCCACTCAAAATCGAAACCGCCGGCTTTTAGCATATCCACACATTTTGAATATGACACTCTCGGAAATGGGGCTTTTACCTTTTCAAGCATGGATGTGTCCCTCTCCAATATTTCCAGTTCGTCCTGTCGGTTTTGCAGCACCCGGGTTACAATGAACTCCAGCATTTTTTCTGCCCACCGCATATCTTCTTCCAGATCACAGTATGCCATTTCCGGTTCTACCATCCAAAATTCCAACAAATGCCGGCGCGTTTTACTTTTTTCGGCTCTAAAGGTGGGTCCAAAGTTGTACTGGCGACCAAAGGCAAATGCATTGGCTTCCCCGTATAACTGACCGGACTGCGCGAGGAATACCCGTTGTCCAAAATATTCCGTTTCAAAGAGGGTCGTGGTCCCTTCGCAGACATTAGGTGTTAAAATGGGCGTATCCACGAGCGTAAAATCGTTGGAATCGAAAAAATCTCTTGTCGCTTTGATGATCTCATGGCGGACTTTTAAAATGGCGTGCTGTCTTTTTGATCGCAGCCATAAATGACGGTGGTTCATGAGAAATTCGGTTCCGTGTTCCTTGGGCGTGATCGGGTAATCTTCACAAATCTGGTGAACCCTGAGGGATGCTGTCTGCAACTCGAATCCGCCGGGTGCACGGTGGTTTTCCACAATCAGACCAATCACCGAAACAGAGGATTCCTGTGTGAGATTTTTAAAGTTTTCAAAGTGATCCTCGCCAACGTCATTCTTAACGATGATACATTGGATGATACCTGTTCCGTCGCGTAGAAGAAGAAATCCGATTTTTCCACTCCTCCGTGAATTGTACACCCATCCGTTCAGGGTTACTGTTTGGTTAAGATGTGCCGGCACCCGGATGATCATGATTGCCTGCATATATTCCTTTTCTACCACGTTGAGATTACCTCCGTAATAATTCTCTCTGATAATTTTCGTAAAGCAAAATCGATTGCACTTTCCCGGGGAGATCCGAATTCATCATCATCCTCCGCGTCAATGTATCCGTCGTTGTCGTTATCAATTTTATCGCTGTGGATGTCCAGCCCCGTACCATAGGCAGCCCAGTCGGACATGGTTTTGTCGAACAGCGGTTCGTTTCTCATCATATCATACCACACCACTTTTACACTGATGGTCAGCCGCCATTGTTCGACCATTTCAAAATTTAACGATGAAGGTGTAGATATGGTGTAGGGTTTATCATTTACCGATGTAATGGTCACATTTAACCGGCTGTCGGCGATATCTTCACCTGTGACTTTCAGGACATTATCGGAAATCAACATTTCGGTGAGTTTTATCGCCAGATTCTCAGATACTCCGAACTCACTGGATTCATTTACCACCGGTGTGAGTGAAATACTGTGAATATGCGCAGGTATTGATCCTTTTAGCGAATAATAACCACACCCGGTGAGCAGGAGTCCCGCTATGGCTAGGATGCTAAATTTTGCGGATGCCATATTCACTGATCTTTCGATATAACGTTCTTTCAGAAATATCCAGCGCACGTGCGGTCTTTCTTCGATTGTTGTTATATTTTTTAAGGGTTCGCTCAATCATCTCATGTTCAAGGTCAGTGATGGTAATTTCTCCGATCGCTTCATTTTTTATAGCGCGGAACCGTCCCTCCTCGACTTCATGAAACTCTCCGGCGGGAATATGGGAGCTCCCTTTTCGTTCCGTGGGGGGTAAATAAAGCGCCGGATTGGAAGGATACACACCATTCTCCATTGGTCCCGATTCAGAAAGCAATAATTGTTTGATCTCATTTACATCCTGCCGGACATACAGCAATTGTTTTAAAATCAGTTCACGTTCCATTTTGTCTGATTCACCCTCCATGAGGATGGGTAGATTCATATTTACATCCTGGACGTTCAGACCCAGCGCCTTTCTGACCACCTGGTCTGTAATTCTTTCACTGCGATGAATGACTACGAGACTTTCCACCAGGTTTTTCAGTTCGCGGATATTCCCGGGCCAGTGATACGACCGCATGACTTTAATGGCATCTGCGCTAAAACCCTTGAAAACGATATCGTTTTTTGCACAAAATTCTAACCCGAACCGCTCAATAAACAGGTGCAGATCACTGGAGTGTTCCCGTAATGGCGGAACATTAATGGTGATCGTTTTCAGGCGAAAGTACAGGTCTTTTCTGAAATTGCCCTTTCGCACTTCTTCTGTCAGGTCACGGTTGGTTGAAGCGATGACCCGGACATCCACACGCTCCGTTTTACTCCCGCCGACCCTCATAAATTCACCCTGTTCTATGACCCTCAGGAGTTTTGCCTGGGTCTCTATCGGGGTTTCGCCGATTTCATCCAGAATGATTGTCCCTTTGTGAGCGGTTTCGAAATAACCTTTGCGTTCTTCAGATGCGCCGGTAAATGAACCTTTCTTGTGCCCGAACAATTCACTTTCGATGATACCTGCAGGGATCGCCCCGCAATTGACTGTGACCAGCGGCTCAAATTTCCGGCGGCTGTTTTTATGGATGGCTTTCGCAACCATCTCTTTCCCAGTCCCGGATTCACCATCGACAAGCACGCTGATGTCGGTGTCCGCCACCTGCCCGATCAGCATCAACATATCCCGGATCAGTTCGGACTCGCCCACAATGCCCACGGATTTTCTGATTTTTTCGATATCAACCATTTTATTCCCTTACCTCGTATTGGAGTCCTCTTTGACCAATATCACGACGAAACGTCATGTGGTCAAACCGGACGGTTTCAATAGTTGTATATGCTAACCGTATAGCCTCGGCAAGCGTCTCACCCAAACCACACACATTTAGCACTCTGCCTCCGGCAGTAACGACAGACTGATCTGAAAGCCGTCGGGTGCCTGCGTGAAAGATCAAGTGTGCGTCTGTGTCTGCCAATCCGGCGATCACCATCCCTTTCGGATACGTTCCCGGATATCCCTCAGACGCTAATACCACCGTCACTGCGGTCTTCCCGGATGTTTCCGGTTTCACCGTATTCAGCCGCCCGCGGATCGCTGCAAAAATGAGTTCGACAAAAGAGGATTTGAGCAATGGCAGAACGGCTTGCGTTTCAGGATCCCCCATCCGCACATTAAATTCGATGACGTAAGGATTCCCGCTTACGATCATCAGCCCGGCGTACAAAAATCCTTTATACGAGACGCCTTCCTGTTTCAATCCCGCTAAGGTCGGGATCAGAACCGATGAATGGATTTTATCCATCAGTTTCGGGGTTGCGAGTCTCGTCGGAGAATAGGCGCCCATCCCCCCGGTATTCGGACCCAAATCCCCATCCAATAACCGTTTGTGATCCTGCGCCGAATTGAGAACCACATACGAGTCTCCGTCGCATACCGCAAAAACAGATAATTCATCTCCCCTAAGGCACGCTTCAATCGTGACGCGCTCACTGGCAGAACCGAATACCCGGCGGGTAAACATACGGTTCAATGCCGATTCAAACTCATCCTGATCCCTGCAAATGATTACGCCTTTCCCGGCAGCGAGACCGTCTGCTTTTACGACGACGGGGTATCCAAAAGATTTTTGAGCGTTTTTTGCCTCTTCAATCGTATCACAGACAATAAATTCCGGTTGGGGGATCCGGTGACGCTGCATGAATTCCCGGGCGAATACTTTACTGCTTTCCAACCGGGCAGCAGCTTTTGTCGGACCAAAGATCAATTCTCCTTCGGACTGAAAGTGATCAACAATTCCCATGGATAGGGGCAATTCGGGACCCACGACGGTAAATGTGATTTGCTGCGCTCTCACCAGCCGGACCAGACCCTTAAAATCTTCTTGAGAAACGGCAACATTTTCAGCCAGCAGCGCCGTTCCGCCATTACCGGGGGCGCAAAATATTTTCTCCACGAGCGGATCACGAGCAAAAGACCATACAATGGCATGTTCTCTGCCGCCGCTGCCAATGACCAAAACCCTGAACCGCTTGTTCATGATGCCGCCTGTTTCAGTTTGCTTTCGATCTCCAGAATTTTATCGCGGATCAATGCTGCCTGTTCAAATTGCAATTCCTTCGCACAGTGTAGCATCCGTCGTTTTAAGGTTGCCAGCAGGTCTTTGTCCTCAACATTGTCCAGGGTGGTTTCGGGCAGAATGTCAGGAATATCGGAAATATAATCTGTCTCTGCATCTGCAACGGAGGTGGTCAGCCGGATATCCTCCACAGATTTATAAATGGTTGTTGGGGTGATGTGATGGACACGGTTGTAGGCTTCCTGGATATTTCGCCGCCGTTTAGTCTCATCCAGAACAAACTGCATGGAATCCGTGATCTTGTCCGCATAAAAAATAACACGACCCCTCACATTCCGGGCAGCACGACCGGAAACCTGCATGAGGGACGATCTTGAGCGCAAAAATCCTTCTTTATCTGCATCAAACACGGCAACTAGCGACACTTCGGGCAGATCAAGCCCTTCACGGAGCAGGTTGATCCCTACAAGTACGTCAAATTCTCCCAACCGGAGTGACCGCAGGATTCTCACCCTTTCAATGGTCTCCACCCGGCTGTGCATATACCGGGTTTTTATCCCGGCGCCCAGCAGATAATCCGTCAGGTCTTCTGCCATCCGGATGGTAAGCGTCGTGATGAGAATACGCTCTTCCCTCGCGCTCCGGGTTTTGATCTCTCCGATAACATCGTCAATCTGTCCGCGTGAGGGTCGTACAATAACTTCAGGATCCAGTAAGCCGGTGGGACGAATTATCTGTTCAACGATAACGCCTCCCGATTTGATCAGCTCGTATTCCCGGGGTGTCGCAGATACAAAGATTACCTGATTTAGTACTTTCTCAAATTCTTCAAATCGCATGGGCCGGTTATCCAGCGCCGAAGGCAGTCGAAATCCATAATCCACCAAGGTGGTTTTCCGGGATCGGTCCCCATTGAACATGCCCCCGATTTGCGGGACGGAAACATGAGATTCGTCGATAAACATGAGAAAATCTTTTGGGAAAAAGTCCAGTAACGTATGGGGACGGACACCAGGTTTACGCCCCTCAAGATGGCGGGAATAATTTTCGATACCGGAGCAATATCCCAGTTCCATCATCATTTCCATATCGAAATGGGTTCGCTGTTCCAATCGCTGGACCTCCAAGAGTTTATCCTGTTTCCGGAGTGCGTTCAGTTGCACTGATAATTCTGCACGAATATCTTCCAACGCACGGTTGATATTTTCCCGTGTCGTCACAAAATGTTTAGCAGGATATACATAAAATTCATCGACCTTCTCCAAAATTTCACCTGTCAGAACATTAAACCGATAAATAGATTCAACCTCGTCGCCGAAAAGGTCCACCCGAATGGCGGTTTCATCATACGCAGGAAAGATCTCCAGCACATCGCCCCGAACCCGGAAAATTCCCTGCTCCAGCGCGAGATCGTTTCGGCGGTAATGAATATCCACCAGATGTTTCACCGTCTGTTTCAAATTGATGGATTTCCCCACCTCCAGGGGTACCAGCATCGCTTTATAATCCTGGGGAGATCCAATACCATAAATACAGCTTACGGATGACACAATGATCACATCTTTGCGGCTCATGAGCGATGTGGTCGCCCGCAGACGAAGACGGTCAATTTCCTCATCAATGGATGAGTCTTTTTCAATGAATGTGTCGGTCACGGGTAAATAGGCTTCCGGTTGATAATAATCATAGTATGATATGAAAAATTCTACTGCATTCCGGGGGAAGAGAGATTTGAATTCACCATAGAGCTGTGCAGCAAGAATTTTATTGTGAGACAGAACCAATGTTGGTTTTTGGACCTCCTGGATCACGTTCGCCATGGTAAATGTCTTACCGGAACCCGTGATACCCAGCAGCGTCTGGAAGGCTTTACCGGTGTGGATCCCATGTACGAGTTCCCGAATGGCATTGGGTTGGTCACCCCGGGGTTCAAACGGTGATTGTAAATTAAAGTCTGCCATATTGACCTGTAATTTACAGCAGTTTTCCCTTTCGAAAAAATGACAGGATTGCATATTATGATGTTCAATTTTCGCCTTATACCCGAAATCTGCCAAACCGGTATCGTAGTAAATCGACGTCTTCACTACATAAGCCTCATACCACTCCTATATTTTTAAAATAATTCAAATCCGGATTGCCCGAACTTATACTTGTGTATTTTGAAGAATGAATCTTTAAATTTCACATACTATATTTGAAAGATCGTACACAGAATAGATAAATTTGATATGGTTCCTAAACAAATTGACATCTTCTAAATCACCAATTATCAGCATCAAAATAGCGCCTGTTGAAGAAAAATCTACGGAATCTTTCATCCATCGTGCACTGTTAATTCGTGTTTCCACCCTCAATGATTATCCAGTCTTGGAGTAACGGTGAAAAAAAATATGTTATCTGGATAATCCTCATCTGGGTGATCATTATCACCATCTCATTCACCTGGAACTGCATCCTGGTTATATCCAATAATCAATATGTGATTCTCAAAAAATCACATGCTTTTTTTGATCAGCTCCTATTCACTCGTTCCTGGAATGCCCGCCATGGCGGTGTATATATGCCGGTTACCCCTGAAACTCAACCCAACCCTTATCTTGAAGATCCACTGCGAGATCTGACTACGACAGAAGGATTAAAACTGACAAAAATTTAATCCGGCATTCATGACCCGGCAGATCGGAGAATTAAATGAGAATGTCAATGATGTTACGTTTCACCTCACTAGTCTGAATCCGATTCGCCCGGAAAATAAAGCCGATAACCGGGAAAACCTGGCGCTGAAAACGATTGAAGACGGAATACAGGAGGTCCTGGAACTCGTAAAGTCAGAAGCCGGTTCGTCGTACCGGTATATGGCTCCGCTGTTGACTGTAAAAAAAAAGCTGCCTGCAATGCCATGCGAAACAAGGGTATAAATTGGGGGATATCCGGGGAGGAATCAGCGTGACTTTCCCAGCAGAATACAACATAAATGCAATGCGCCGGCATATCCTCGCTTCGTCGGGGATCCATTTGCTGATCCTGATTTTGGGTCTTGGGGGTATTTACTTTTATAAATACAAAGCAGATTTTTATTATTCCTCCCTTCATGAGAAAAATGCCCAGTTGGAACAAACCAATGCAAACAAGTACAAATTATTCTCAATTATCGCTCACGATCTGAGAAATCCGTTCCATACGATTCTGGGTTATATCGAAATGCTAAAGCTTGGTTATTCCAGTTTAAGTGATGATGGCCGGAGTGAGATCATCACCGAATTGGATAAATCCTCGAACCGGGCGTTTGAATTGCTGGAGAATTTATTGTTATGGGCGAGAGTGCAACGGGATAAAATTGAGATAAATGCGGAAAACCTGAACCTGAAAACCCTGATTGAGGAAACGGTTGATACCTATCTATCCGGGGCATGGAAAAAAATATTTCCGTCATCATTAACATACCTGAAGATATCGGTATTCCCGCAGATCGTTATACCACAGAAAATATTCTGTCGAATCTGTTCACAAATGCGATCAAATTTACATCAAAGCACGGGAATATCCGCTTCAGTGCGCAACGGATAGGACAAATGGTCGAAATCAGAATATCCGATAACGGTATAGGAATT
The DNA here is from genome assembly GCA_964409335.1 of uncultured bacterium. GTDB lineage: Bacteria > Fidelibacterota > Marinisomatia > SCGC-AAA003-L08 > JACNLC01 > JABMOW01. The sequence goes on along the minus strand of CAYPCW010000012.1, from coordinate 25,497 downwards.
CCGGAGAACATCATACCCCGGCTGTTCCATCCGGATAATAATATTTCAACTTCCGGAACCGATGGTGAAAAAGGGAGCGGATTAGGACTTCTACTCTGCAAAGAATTTGTTGAGCTAAACAGCGGAACGATTGTCATCGCAAGCAAAATGAATGAAGGAACCACCTTTATTATTTCCTACCCGGTGGGTAAATTGACTTAACCATAAAACAGGTAAATGTAATGGATTTAAAACTCGCTGTATTAATTGACGGAGATAATATACCGTCTGCGTATGTCAAAGAGATGATGGAAGAAATTGCGAAATATGGCAACCCCACGATCAAACGTATATATGGGGATTGGACGAATCCGAAGGTTTCCAAATGGAAAAATATTCTACTGGAGAACGCTATCACGCCCATTCAGCAATACGGATACACTACCGGAAAGAATGCCACCGACTCCGCCATGATCATCGATGCGATGGATATTTTGTATTCCGGGCGGGTGGATGGATTTTGCCTGGTATCCAGTGATAGCGATTTTACACGGCTGGCTACCCGTCTTCGGGAAGCGGGAATGAATGTCATCGGTATCGGCGAAAAGAAAACTCCGGATCCCTTTATTGTCGCCTGTGACAAATTCATTTATTTGGAAATTCTGAAGTCCTCCACTGATGACAATGAATCCGAACAGACAAAAAGTAAAACCAGACCTAAAACAGAATTTGATAAAATCACTCCCAAGGTCATTAAACTGATCTCCACAACAATATCCGATCTGGCGGATGACGACGGATGGGCATTTTTAGGAGACGTGGGGAGTCTTCTGCAAAAAAAACAACCAAACTTTGATTCCAGAAATTATGGATTTCAAAAACTGACACCCCTGATCAGTTCTTTGAAAAAGTATGAGATTGAACAACGCGAAAGCCCAAAAGGCCGGTTTAAACTGATCTATGTAAGAAATAAGGTCTAGATTCACAGCACATTATTCCGTCCCATACGTCTGAATGCGTTCATTCTTCAGTTCTTGCTCCAACCATATAGATATACTTTTATTCCATCTCTGATCAAACTGATGTCAATCCCTGGCTGTTCACGGCGGTAGTCTGTTTGGTCGGTTTTTACCCAGCAGTCAAATTGATTTTTATGGTTATTGTACATTCCAGTTCATAAATTATCTACGTTGATGATGGTCTGAATACCCATTATCAACCCATCGTCACCACCTCAAACTGTGAATTGTTGCGAAACAGATTACAAGAACTCAAGGAGTACAAAGAATGTCTCTAAAAGAAATTGCAGGGACGCTCGTCGCTTTGGACGATCAGGGATATTTACTGGATTATTCTCAATGGACTATCGGTATTGCCAAAGAAATCGCCAGAGAAGAAGGGATTGAAGAATTAACCGATCGGCACTTTACAGTGATCTATTTTATGCGTCAGGAATTTGAAAAAAACGGGACAGGACCATCCATCCGGAGACTTGTCAAAACCGGGGGCGTGCCCACCAAAAAATTATACGAATTATTCCCCGGAGGTCCTGCAAAAAAAGCTGCACGCATTGCCGGAATCACAAAACCGGATGGTTGTATCTAACCATCACAGAAGGGATAATCATGACAAACGAACCGCCCGAACCCATTAAAAAAGTGGCCATCATCTGCACCAAAGGAACCCTTGAAGGGGTGTATCCCGCACTAATCCTGGCAAACGGCGCCCGGATGGAAGGCATTGAAGCCAGTATGTTTTTCACTTTTTTTGGGCTGAACGCTCTCATGAAAAAGACAGTGGATCATTTAAAGATCCCGACCGTGGGTAATTCTGCAATGAACATGGCGATGCCCATGCTGGGGTTTCCCATTACGACCCCATTCCCCACACTTCTGGGTGCGATTCCCGGCGTATCCAATCTGGCAACCCGGCTGATGAAAAATAAAATGGAGAAATTGGATATCCCACCTGTAGGCGAATTCCTGGAAATGATATCTGATGCCGGCGGCGAGATTTATGGATGTAAACTGGCAATGGATATGTTTAAACTCAAACGGGAAGACCTCCTGGATCTGGTGAAAGGGATCCTGACCGTTGGACAATTTTATGAAAAAGCAGCCGGAGCAACGGTTCTGTATACCTAAAACCTTCAGCCTGTCATCTTACTCTAATTTACCTTACACCCAAAGCGGCTATACCAGGATGACAGGGTAAAGATGAAAGATACACCAGCCCGAAGAGAGTGTTTCCCGGCGTTTATACATGGAACTGCCGCCGTGTTGGTGAAAAACACCGTAGCATAGTTGAGATTACCATAGTATTGCTGTAGTTATCGGTGATAACTAATATGAGGGACGTTGCTATCGGAACCACCTGCGGGTAATCCAGTTTTCGATCCGGCTAATGAACCTTCCACCACTATACATGAGATTCATATCCCTTCTTATCGAATACCGGAATCGCTGCTCCCGTGCAAGAGGGGTGCGAAGGACATAGAGATGGTACTGATCAGACTTCGTTTTCAACAATACGTCCATGGATTTTCGATTTTGATAAGGGGTCAGAATCTGCTTTAGCTTTAATGTTCTGGATGCGTTGATAAGGTAACAGTAAGTGCCTGAATTTGCCCCTTTAATATAATTGTTTGGCGGTTTTAATACGTGCGCCGAGACGCGCTCACCGGTTATTTTATGACATGCCAGCCGGATGATATCCCAATCCTCCGGGATTTCCTTCCAACCGATTACATTTAATTTTGTCAAGAAATTCCGGTGAAGCAAAGCATCATCTTCACAGATCAGGGCAATCTCCACCGCAGGGTCGTGATAAATTTTCTCCCATAATGTCACATGGCTGAGAAGACAACCAAGACTCCCGGGCATATTCATTTGAAAGTCCTTTGTGAGATAGCCGGCGTCTATCCAGGGGATTAGGTCGATCTTATTGCCTTCTATGGCAGGGAACAGTTCGGCTTCGACTCCGGCCGCTTCACAGGAATTATAGAAGCGGTTTAACCGGTCATTTTTGGGGTTGGGAAATCCAATTACATACGCTTTATCAAAATGCAATACATATCCTTTATTAGTGGGGTTCAGGCGTGATACAGAGAGCCGGTTATGACATCACCGCGGGTCACGTCCGATGTCGTATACTCACCTTTTTTTATGCTGTCCTGCGGATGTTATTCATGCGCAACTGGGTGTCAGTCTGATTTTTCCAGCAAATACACTGTCCCTAAATTAACAATCTCTCTCAATAAGGGAAAATTTCCAAAGGCAGATTCCCTGGTTTTCCACCCGTAGCGGATCTCGTGCGACGGGCGGATATGGAAATATTTTTCCTTTAAAATAGTGTATCCCGTGCTTTGAATCAGTTTTTTGAATGCCCCTATCGTCATCCGACACTGTCTGATAGATCTGACTTCCTGGATATCCGGTAATTTTTCACCGGATATGGCTAAAACAGGGTTGAGGATAAAACCGGGTATCCAACCTAGAAACGGGACTTTTCTCAATTTACTTTTAAGGAGTGTCTGCTGATGTAGTCCGAAGGGCGAATAAAAGGGTGGAAATGTGACCAATATTCTCGACCGGGAATGGATGAGTCGGTGGATAGCCCGAAGAAAGTGTGATTTCAATGGTATGGTAATATGTTCGATCACGTCGCGAAGAATGATGATATCAAAGGGCGCATTCAAAACTTCAGGGGCATCTGTGGCAGTGATATCCTGTACGAGAAACCTGGGATTGCCCCCCACCATGTCCCAGGGAACCGTGCGGATCTCTACACCGGTACATCTCCCGCCCGCCGCGACAAATGCAGATGAAAATCCCCCGTTACCGCAGCCAATATCTAATACTGATGTATCCCGGATATCCAGTCCCCATGTCTGTAATAGTGGAATATAATATTGTTGCGCCAATTGAAACTGATACTGAAAGTAGTAATCTTTCCATGTTTGAAATTGTTTTTGTTCGAGAAAAGAGAGAGAAGTCTTTTGTCCCGCTTTCACCCGGTTTTCCCTCCCGTTGCAGGGAGTTCGATGGTTGCAAGTTTTTCGATAACCTGTGATGCAATATTTTCAGGAATACCGGTTTTATTATGAATGGTTGATGGATTGGATTCCAATACTGCTGATATTGATGCATACTGCTGCCACAGTTTCTGTACCCTTCGCTTACCCATGCCGGGCAGGTCCTCCAAAATTGAAAGCGTCATTCCTTCATCACGCTTTTGCCGGTGATAGGTAATGGCGAACCGGTGGGCTTCATCCCGGATATTTCGTAATAAAAACAGTCCCGGCGAGGTCTTGGAAATATTCTGCGGATCCCTCATCCCCGGTTTGTATACATCTTCTAACCGTTTCGCCAAACCGATGATGGGGATAAAGGATAAATTCAGATCACAGATCGCCTGAAATGCTGCGGATAACTGACCTTTCCCTCCGTCAACCAGGATAAGATCCGGGAAAGGGAGATTTTCTGATTTGACCCGTGTGTACCGTCGGGTAATGATCTCCTTCATGGACGCAAAATCATCGATTCCCTGCACCGATTTGATAGAATATTTCCGGTATGCGGTTTTTTTGGGTTTCCCATCCACAAAACACACCATGGATGCAACTGGATGATCCCCCTGAAAATTGGAATTGTCAAATGCCTCAATGCGACGAGGGGGTACTTTCAGATCCAGGTCTGCCTGCAGTTGAAGGACCTTTTTAGAAACCACATCCTTCCGTTTAATCTTTTTCAGTCGTATATCCCCTAAAAGTAAGTCTGCATTCCGTTTACAAATCTGCACCAGCTTACTTTTTTCACCCCGGGTTGGACAAAACAGTTTCACGGAATTTCCCCGAAGTGCGCTCAACCACATCTCTACGTATTCCTTATCCCTGATGGGCAGGTCTGTGAGTATTTCCTTGGGAATATCAGCAGTGGCCGTATAAAACTGTACCAGAAACTGATTCAGAATCTCATCCTGCAGATCGGGATTTGGTACCTGCAGATCAAAACGTTCCCTTCCGATGAACAATCCATTTCTGACTCTCATGACAACGCCGACTCCATACTGATTTTCGGCGCTCACCACCACCACATCCCGATCGATAAAATCCTGAGTGATTTTTTTTTGCTTCCGGGTAAAATGATCTATCGCACGAAGTTGCTCCCGGTATCTGATCGCGTCTTCAAACTGAAGCGATTGGCTGGCATCATCCATCTTTCTCTGAAGATATTGTTTGACATGATCATTTTTCCCCTTGATAAACTGTTCAATCTTGTGGATCATCTGATGGTATGCTGCCTGACTTACAAGACCTTCACACGGTCCTTCGCATTGTTTAATATGGTAATCCAGACAAACTTTTACGGTTCCTTTTCGGATGAGGTTGGCATCGATAACATAATCACATGTCCGCAGCGGAAAAATTTTATGGATAGAGCTGAGTGTTTCCCGAAGGTACCGTGTATCGGTAAAGGGTCCATAATACTTATGTCCGTCTTTCTGAAGGTTTTTTGAACGTATGATCTCGATTTTGGGATAAGGTTCATTTGTGATCCGAAGGTACGGAAAGGATTTATCATCTTTCATAAAAATATTATATTTTGGGCGATGTTCCTTAATCAGGTTGGTTTCCGTCAACAGTGCTTCCACTTCATCCCGGACGACTATCCATTCGATCGTTGCGATATTTTTTACCAGAGCCTGAGTTTTGGTATCCTTTTTATCCGTGCCGGAGAAGTAAGATCTAACACGATTTTTTAATATTTTTGCTTTACCGATGTAAATAATCTGCCCCCGGTAGTCCTTAAAGAAATACACGCCCGGTGCAACGGGTACCTGTTTCAATATTTCGGTGAATTTCATCAGGTTAATTTACGGTTTCTAACCCAAGTTGTGATACTCAGAGTATAGCGAAGATGGGTAGAAAAATGCCGCAAGGGGGACCTGCGGCATTTAAATCACGAATTAGTGATCCATTATTGAATGGAGATCTGGTACGGCATCAGGTACAGTGTTTTGTCCTCGTCAAGCATTGGGATGATTTTCAGGATTCCCAATTCTTTTGCGACATCCGCCGGAAGCATGTCTATAATGTTCACTCCCATAAAATCACCTCTAAGAAAGCGAAGCTTTTGTTTAAAATCGGGAGATTCGATAATTTCAACCTCAGCGCCTTCCAATCCGGCAGCTGCTTTGGCAATTTCGATGGCTCTATCGAGTCCGCCAATCTCATCAATGAGATGGTTTTCCTTCGCCTGATTTCCGCTCCAGATCCGGCCGACGCCAATGTCATTTACCTGTAATGAATCCAGGTCCTCGCGTCCACGAGCCACCCGGGAAAGGAAGGTGCCGTATGTATCCACAATCGCTTTTCGAATGATCTGCCGTTCTTCATCCGTCCACCGCTTTGTACCGGAGTAAAAATCAGAATGCTCACCGAATTTGATACGGTCAGTACTGATGCCAATCCGTTCCAACATTCCTGAAAAATTAATACGTCCTGAAATGACACCGATACTCCCCGTGATCGTCCCGGGATCGGCAACAATAGTGTCCGCCTGACATGCGATATAGTATCCTCCGGATGCAGCAACATCCGACATAGATGCAATAAAGGGCTTGGTATTTCCGCTATCGGTTTCCGTAGTCATTAAGACTTCCCTCCACATCATGTCAGATGCAAGGGCTGATCCGCCGCCACTATCAATTCTCATCACAATAGCTTTAATACTTTTATCCTTGCGGGCATTGGCAATAGCCTCGCTAATGGTCTGAGCCCCCATGATGGTAGACCCGCCGGATCCGGGTTTACTTCGACCGGTCTGAATCCCGCCAACTGCGTAGATCAGCGCAATTTTAGGTTTATCGGCGGTGGACCATTCATGTACGTAAAATGTAGACTTGCCGACGTCCTCAAATTGCTTTAGTTTGACATTCACCCCATCGATTTTTTTGATATATTGATCGAATTCGTCCGGATATTTAAAACCCGTAATTAAGCCGGCTTCTTTGGCCTCCCATGCGGAATATGGACCATTATCGATCGTTTTTTTCGTCTTTTCCACACTCCAGGATCGTCCTGATGCAATCCCATTGACGAACTGATGGTAGATATCTTCAAATACTTCTCCGTAATTCTCCCGCATTTCAGGCGACATATTTTTACGTATCAGCGGATCCATGGCTGTCTTATAAGGGCTTATCTGCTCCACTTCAGCGACGATATCCAGGGTATCCATCAGTCCTTTGAGAAAAGAAACTTCAATCATTAATCCCCGAAGGTCAACTTCTCCCAGTTCAGGAAGATAAATTTCGTCTGCCAGCGAGATGAGGTAGTAATTAATATTATTTATTCCATTCGCGTATACGATAATTTTTTTTCCGGATGCTTTAAACTTTTGTAGGGCATTTCGCATTTCAGAAAGCTTCCCAAATCCAGCACGGATATATTTTAATTCAATAATCAGCCCGGCAACCGAATGATCATTGGTGATCTCGTCCATCTTTAATAGCCATGTTCTGAGCTGTGTGCCCCGGACGGGATTGCTGAAAGGATTTAGATCAAAATTGAATGTTTTGAACGGTTTTTCCTCCATCATATAATCTCTCATCGTCATTCGATAGTAAACATCAGGCTTGTCAGATTTCATTTTAATCAGGGTATTCTGAACCTGAGAGTGAGAGATGATCCCAAATTCCAGAATAGTGGAATTCAGCGACGATCTTTGGGATTGAGATGAATAAACGGCGCCGGTTCCAAAATCCAGGCCGACTTGCACTGTGATATCTTTACCGCCCATGGAAGACGCCCCAAAATAGAGACCATCAACGGGTTGAATTTCCAGAAATCCCCACACATCAGAATGATCACCGATATTGGATATGGATTCTACAGCATTTATATTCGGGATGATCAGGTCTGCGCCGATAGTGTATCGATGGTTGAAAGGTCTCAGCGCTAAACCGATCCGGCTGTTGGTGATATTCGACTGATGATCCCATCCATAGGTGTATCCAAATGAAATAAAACGGTTGGGCCGGCTGAGTAATCCGATCTGGCTGACACTGGTCTTGTCCCACATATAACCGATATAGGTATTTTTCCCGAGATCCGCGCCAATTCCGATGCGATAGTGAATATCTTCCTTCCCATAGAGTGACACTCCTAGTCCATTCATGCGAAGGGCTCCATGATAGGACATACCCCCGTTTTCAGGATCAACAATATGCAGACCGGACTGGAACGCTCTGACGACTCCCAAACCGGCCGGATTCAGGGAGATGGCATCCAGATTATCAGATGTCGCTACACTCATTCCCCTCCAATAGTTCACAGGGGATTGGGTCCAGGCTCCAACGGATAGCATTATGACAAAAAGTGCGGTGGCTAAATATCTGTTTTTCAAAATATTCCTTTCGATAATAATTAGCATTTAATATAGTTACACATCGTCCATCGGATATGACATAATCAGAGGGTTTGGGTTGCTGCGCAGATCGGGAGTTTTTTATAAATTCTGGTCCTTTACCTGAAGTTCAACTTCTACCCGGTTTCTACCGTTTCGTTTCGCCTGATACAGGGCAACATCTGCCTTTTCGATCAATATTTTCGGGTCATAGTTTTCACCCTGTGTAATACAACTGACACCCAGACTGATACTGACGAATCCGGATACGTCGGAATCTTTATGAGGAAGTTTCCGGTCGCTGATTTTTTCTCTCATTGCATTTGCAAGACTGACTGCACCCTCAAGGGGTGTATTGGGGAGAACAATACCGAATTCTTCACCGCCATATCGTCCCACCAGATCGCTTACCCTGTTCGTAGAATTCTCCAAAGTTTTTGCTACGACAATCAGGCATTCATCACCCATCTGATGTCCGTAAGCATCATTATACTTTTTAAAATAATCGATATCGCACATAATCAGGGAGATCGGATGATTTTCGCGGTTCATTCTGCGGCATTCCATGAACAGGTATTCGTCAAACCGGCGCCGATTCGCAACACCGGTAAGTCCGTCCTTCATGGAAATTTCCTGTAATTTTAGGTTTGCTTTTTCAAGTTCCGACGTTCGTCGTTTTACCTTATCTTCCAGGTCGAACTGATGAAATTCCAGCATTTTTCGTTGCTGATCTACCGTATGAAACTGATCAAAAAATCGTTTTGACAGGATCAGGGACTGACAAAAGGTAAAATACACAACACCAAATGGGATGAGTTGAGCGGTAGAAATGATCTGATTGTTATAGAGTATATCATTTATCATGGTGATGAATAATATTATTGTGCCGTGCAAAAATATCCGTGCTCCATCTCTCCCTGTGATAGCAGCCTTTGACAGAAACCAAAACATATACACTGATGCCAGAAGTGAAAAAATCTGGTAGACTAATATTGATTCTGAAAAAGTCCGGACTGGTGTAAATATCACCAATAAGGAAAAAAATATCGATACGGTGACGACCACACGAAGAAATGCCTTACTAACTTCTTCCTGAAATAAGGTGAATAGAAATATCGAAAATAAGGGGAAGCCAATGTAAAAAGTCAGGTATTCTATTTTGACAAGTAGTTCCCACGGCATATCAACCAGGCGAAGGATAAAAATATCACCTGTCACCAAAGTCCGAAATGTGAGTACAATACAATACAGGCTGAATATGAGTGGAGAAAGGAATTTCCTGCGTATGAGGAATAGCGACATGTGATAGATTGCGATGATAAAAATACATCCCATTAAAAATATCTGGATGGCTAATGATAATTCGATGCTATCCCAAACCCGGTTCGCCGGACCAAACAGGATAGGTTTCCATATTCCCCCGACCCGAAAATTAAAATTTGAAACCTGGATAATAATTTCAATTTGACCGGTGGCGGACTGGAAGTTAAAATGAGCCGGCCGATATCCGGGATCGGAATCCTGGGGGTATTTGCCCACGTGACCCACATAGCCCAAAAGATCGCCATTTATATATAGGTTAAATGAGGTGCTGACGATCCCCAGGCTAAGGGATAATTCCCCAGGTTCAGGATCCATTAAAATATTGAGACGGTAGGTAGCAAATCCGTATGAGTCATAATTTTCCGGTCCCGGCAGAATAGATGTCCACATCCCCGGTAATTTCAGGTAATCGGCCAATTCTCTATAATCCTGGGTCTTAAAATCATCCGGTGAGATCAATTGGTTCCAGTAGAATTCCCAATCGCCCGTCAACTTTATGATGCTGCCATTTTCGAATGGATAGCCCCTCAGGTCTAAACTCCCGTTTATGATATGTGGAATGCCCGGATCTTGGGTAGATGCAGCCGCATAATTTGGAGTCAAATTGAACGCACAGAAGATGGAGACAATAAATAATTTGATATATTTCAATTTCATTTTGTTATGACGATAAGTAAAAATCTTCCCTGATAATAGTTGTATTAATCTATTGAATAAATCAAAAAAGAAATAACTCTAATTTCAGGGATTCCGGGTGGCGGCTGTTACATTATTTCTTTCTTGATATACCGGATTGGGATCGAGCCAAGTGAAAGCACTGATTCGTGAAATTCAGCCAGATTAAAGTACCTTCCTTTCATATCCTCATAGTCCTGCCGCAGTTTCCACATTTCCAGAGTACCGATAAAATAGGTTGATAGTTGGCAATAGGTCAACTGTGCCCGGACCCACTTTCCTTCAGCTTCCGCGGATTCCTGGAATCCCTGTTCGGTCATCAGGGTAACTGCTTCCTGCCGTGTCATTGTCCCTGCATGAATTTTCTGATCGATAATCGCATTGATCATGCTTCTTAATGCCCATTTTTTCTGGACCAGTTCGTACTCCGGATTGTGATTACCAAACCCTTCCGTTATCATCATTCCTTCTGCATAATGCGCCCATCCTTCGATCATGGATCCATCGCCGAAAATTGCCCGAATCACAGATGGTTCCTTCTGCGCATAGGATAGTTGAACAAAATGCCCGGGCAGCGCTTCGTGAATACTCAGGAGATTAACGGAAATATCATTATACTCCCGTAAAAAACTTTCCGCTTGAGAATCAGACCAATCTTCGGGCACTGCAGATACATTAAAATATACAGTCAGATTCCTTTCCAGCGCACCCGGTGCGTCCAGATTGGCGATGGAAACACCTTGCATATACGCTGGCATTTCCCGAATGACCAGGGGAAGAGCGTCATCTAAAGTCAGGATATGATGAGATTTGATAAACTGAGATAATTGATCAATAGTCCTCCGGGTATTCTCGACAACTTTATCCCTGCGAACATGCTGCGATGCAATTTTGTCCAGTACCCATCTGACCACATTCAGGGTATCTGATCTGGATACCCAAACGGGTTCATCATTTTTCGCGAGGTAGATAGGTAAAGCCAAATTAAACATCTCATTTTGTGTGACAATTAAGGATGTTTGTGCTGTCTTTAAAAGGACCTCCGGTGTCATGCTTTCTGTAACCGTATATTTAAACTTTTCATAATACAGAGGTTTCCCGAGACGGAAATCACGATGTTGCGCTTTCAAAGGTCCATTTTGCAGCCAGTCCCGATATTGTTTTAGTGAATTTATGGCTGCCTGGATCTTTGTCTCAATTCGATCAAAAGTAGCATTGTCTGTTCTAATCTCCAACGGAATGCCAGCCATTGAACCGATCAATCCTTCGATCTGATTGATTGCCGTGGATACATAAATTTCAGGCGCTTTCTCCAGCCTTGCCTGTAATTCGGCAATAACCCGGGGAATTTGAGTAAGCCTGGATTCCAACGAGCGTACCCGGTCATCCATCGGGGCAAATTCCCTTTCGATCAACGAATAAATGCCGCCGCTCACGATTGAGGGAACCATCAGTGGCGACCATTGTAAAGGTGCAATATTCACCATGTCGAAAATCATCCCATTTATGGAATGGCTGAGTATCTGGTAGTCAATCCGGTCTCTGTCCGGCAGGTTTGAAGGATCGATTTGTGAGAGTTCGATATTAAATCGTTTGAGATCTGCTAATTGTTCAGCTTCTGATACTTTATCGTACCGGCCAAATTCACCATCGTGTGAATGATATCCGGTCTGTGTTGCGATCACCGGATAGGTTTTAAAGTACCATTTAATAAAGGCATCGGATAATTTATTGAACTCAGTTATTTGATTTCTGGCACATCCTGCAATCAACAATGAAAGAGAAAGTGCAAGAAATATCCGTTTTGAAAGAAGGGGTAAAGAAAAGAAATTCAGGTGCATGTTTGATTATTCCATAAGATTTTTCTAAGTTATAATGGTTTTAACATATTACATTTCATGAGTCATCTGAAAGTAAGGAGATGCGTATGACAGATTTACCTGTTTATCAAAATATATTATTAACCACAGATTTTTCCGAATTATCGGTTCGGGCGGTTCCACACGCGATTGCCATTGCGAGAAAATTCAAATCAAAGATTTACGTACTACATGTGTTGGAACCCATATTGTCACCGGTAGAATATTCCTGGGGATCTGTCCAGATAGATTCCATGGAAATCTCCCGCCAGGAGAGTACCGGGAAAAGCCTGCTGACCTGGTGTGAGAACCATATACCCGAGAATATCGATACCCGTTTATTAATCCGAAAGGGAATTGCTGTCAGTGAGATCATCAGTGTAATCGATGAATATAAGATTGATCTGGTCTGCATGGCAACTCATGGTCACACAGGGATTTCCCACGTGATATTTGGAAGCACCACTGAACGGATCCTGGAAAAATCAGCGGTTCCCGTGATTTCCGTACGGTGATGAGCGACCGGTTCCCGGCGTGCATCTCGTAATTCGGTGATCGTGTTGCATGTATACACCTGGATTTGAAAATCTTTTTTATGAGCCGGACATCGATTCAGGAGTTCGGTATTTAAATGCCGGTGAATCTAACCATTGCATCAGGGTTTTAAGACATCGATTAAATGATGCGATTTATATCGTCGACGGACGTGGATCCCTGTATCATTGCAAAATCATCACACCGGATGTAAATCAGTGTGCATTCGAGGTTGTAGATAGATTTCCAGAATGGAAAAAAAGATCATATCAAATTCACATTGGAATTTCTCCAATAAAAAATACGATCCGGTTTGAGTGGTTTTTGGAAAAAGCGGTCGAACTGGGCATTGACGAGATTACGCTTGTTATTTCCCGGTTCACTTTACGGCAAACCATGAATCTTTCACGGTTAGAGAAAATAATGATATCCGCAATGAAACAATCCAAACAGGCACATCGGACCCGAATTAATCCACCGGTAAATATCCAGTCATTTTTTGCGTCGTCTTTCAGTCCGGGGCACCGGTACATTGCCCATCAGAGCGATACGGCAAAACCATTAAGCCTGGTGTATCCCCCGGGGAGCAATACCATACTGGTTGTCGGACCGGAAGGCGGTTTTTCTGGACAGGAAATAGAACTGGCTGAAAAAAGTGAATTTCAACAGGTTCTTTTGAATCCGAACCGGCTGAGAACCGAAACAGCGGGCGTCGTTGCAACCGCCATAATTCATTCCTTGAATACAGACTTGCACTAAAATTCGGATAATTTCATCGGTTATTAAATTTTGGTGATCAGTTTTCCCCCATCTTCAGTAAATACAAATTTTTAATTTCTACCATAAATTCACTTTCAATTCCCTATAAAATTATAATTAATAGGAGTTAAGGTAGATTTTTTCAGGGATTTCAAAAGAATATTTTCAGAACAAAACACTAAAATTATATTTGGATACTTTGGTATTTTATTCTTAAACTTTTGCCAGTGACATTGGGTTATTTGACATTTTAACGGGCGGTGTTGTTTAAGAAATAACTTACCTTAAATTACTTTCCTTTTTTGTTGTGGTGATGAACAAAATCCAAGGAAGCAATAACGCTCAAAATTCAATAACTTGATGATCATGGCTTTTAAGCCACATATTAATGTATAAGAGTCCCGCTCCCTCCGCGGGACTCTTTTTTTTAGGCAAAACTTCTCCAAATTTGACAATTTTCAGCACTCTTTCCCTCTATTGGATATTAAGGCGCTCACATCTTTTATATTGTTTGAGGACTACCCGGTTTGATAAATTTTACAACCAAAAAAGACAATAACTAAATGCTTTTAGAGCGTATAAATACTAATCACAAAGGAGAAGCGCATGTTGGTTCTGAACTCTATTTTGGAAAACGAACATTGTTTCCCGGAAACAGTGTCAACATGTGATCCGGTCCATCAGAAAAGCCTGAAAACCTCTATTCAACTCAGGAGATTCTTCTATGTATAGATCCCATTCTGTCAGCATATTGAATACGATCTGTGTCAGCCTGTGCGCTGCAGTGTTGTTTTCAGGTCCAAAACCTGAAATTACCCTCTCTCAATACATCGTGTCTCCCCGGATCAACTTGTTTAACGACTCCACTCATGAATATCCCAAATTGCCCGGCGTGGATGAGTACCTTCATTATCGAACCCGGATGGACGCAAGATATCAGATATCTGAACGTATCAGGATGTCCTGCATCACTGAATATGGAACCCAAAATTACCGGTATGATAAAAGTTTTCGGATCCAGTCTTTGACTACTGCCATCCAGTTTAAAAAATCTTCAATGGTGATTGGAAGACAGACCATTCGGAATCCGTTTTATAACACATATATTGACGGGATCAGATTGAATGGACCCCTTGATACCGGGATGCTCTTCTCCCTGAGTGCCGGATACATCCCGAAATTTTATATCGGATCAGGACAACAGAAACAGATCATCCAGACCTCCGGAAGATTTCCATATAAAAAAGGGGTTACTACCTTCTCGGTCTGGGATATTGTGGATCAGTCGGAGAATGCTGTTAAAGCCGGGTTGATCAATCGTCATCGTTTTTCAGATCATCTGAACTTTACCACCTATCTGTCGTGGGATATGAAGGAAAACCTCCCATTTTACAATCGATTTCATCTTAAATACGCGCTGGGCAGTCATTCAGTTTATCTGGGTTACCGCCAGCGTATTTTCAATATCGAAGACCTCTACCCGTGGATTCTCTCGGAAAAATGGATTATCAGTTCTCTGTATGCGGGAGGGTATTACCGATTTTGGAATGAACTAACCCTCCACATTCGATTTGACGCCCGAAACAGTAATCAGCAGGGTAGTCAATTTCAAACCTCCTTGCAATATAAGCAGATGAATCTGACCGTGATCCGGGATACCAATGATAATGATAAACTGTTTGGAGGAATGCTATCCGCGCAACAACGTGTTACCGGGAAAATCACTGTTGGCGGAAATATCTCCCTGAATTCAAAAGACATTGACGGCGAACCCGAACTTGATGAATCAAAATCCATCTACGGATGGGCTGATATGAAAATTTCACGGGATTTTAAAATCCGTATTTTTGGTCAGTATTCCGAAAATTCTTATTTTACCCAGGACGGCAGAGGAGGAGTTTTTTTAACCTATGAATTCTAAAATCACCATCATCATTTGCTTACTGGGTTTGATCACCACCCTCACTGCGAGGGATATGATATTTTTCCCTCATGATTACCATGTGGGCGAAGAAGAACTGGAATGTACCCTGTGTCATGAAGATGTCATGACCTCCACATCCCTGACCCAATCGCTGTTACCCAAAATGAAGGTCTGTGCGGACTGTCATGATACGGACGACGAATGTGAGATGTGTCATACGGACCCGGAAAATCCCCGGACATTCCCCGTATCCGGGAATACCTCCGGAGGAGATTTTCCCCATTTCCTTCATTTAGAGCGCTTTTCTGATTGCGCCAAATGTCACACATATATATTCCATGATGACGGTTCTGCAGACAGACCGGTTTGGGAATCCTGGAAATGTTCTGTTTGTCACGAAGCCAACAGGCCGACTGATCATGATATCACATGGAATTCCTTTCATGGAATGGACGTGGCATCGATGGATAACACCCGTTGTCAACTATGTCATACAGCCGTTTTTTGTGAGGATTGCCACTCATACCAACAATTTGAACCAGCGACACATCCGATCAATTTTTTAAACCAGCATTCATTTGATGCAAAAGCTGAAATCATGGAATGCGAAACCTGCCACAATATAGACAATGATTGTCGTCGCTGTCATCATCAACAGATGGTCATGCCTGCAACCCACAGCCTTATCCAGTGGATGGTTCCCTCTGACCTGTTGAGTGGTGGACTACACGGCGAAGAAGCCATTAATAATCCGGATAACTGTCAGGTATGTCATTCCACAGACGCCTGCATGAAATGTCACGGGGGTACAGAATGAATATGAAAAAACTTGCCGTCCTTTTTGCAGGTATCGGTTTCGCGGTAATGTTTAACCGGTGTTCGGAGACGACCCAACCGGTGGTTCATCCAGTGGATTGGATGGATACAACCAGTGATGACTTCCACGGCAGACAGTTGCTCACCGAGGGTCTGGATGGCATAGATTATTGCCGGTCTTGTCATGGTCCCAATCTGAACGGAGGGAACTCCGGTGTATCCTGCGATAAATGCCATGCCCTGGGTTTTAGCGGTCATCCTGGTATATATTCATTTATGAATGTGGATAGCTCCGATCACCACGGTAGATTCTTCTATAATACCGGGATGGCGGGGACGGATTACTGTAAAAACTGTCATGGAACTGACCTCACAGGTGGTTTTACCGGGTTTTCATGCTTTGCATGCCATGCCGGCGGTCCAAATGGTCATCCCGCCGCGTCACAGTTTTTAGAGGATATTACCAGCAATCGCTTCCACGGAAATGACCGTAATTGGGAGGGCGGTACAACCCATTGCATGAATTGCCATGGTGAAGACCTCAACGGCGGCGTCGCTGAATACTCCTGCAGGGAGTGCCATTCCTCAGAATTACCCGTTCATACCCATGATCCAGGATATTTAGATATTTCCTCTCCCCTTTTTCACGCTTCCGATTATACATGGGAAGAAGAGACCGGGCTGTGTATCGGTTGCCACGGAAGCGATTTAGATGGGGGAATTTCACAATTTTCCTGCCGGGATTGCCATAACACAACCCTCCCGGTTCATACCCACGATCCCGGATTTATAATTTACGGAGACAATCAATTCCACGGAGCGACATTTGACTGGGATATTGATTGTGCAACCTGTTCGATCTGTCACGGTGATGATCTGGATGGAGGTTCTGCACAATATACCTGCCGAACCTGTCATTCACAATCATTACCTTATCATACACATGAGCCTTCATTTATGGATTATTCATCCAATGAATTCCATGGCGTTGTATTTGACTGGGATGCCGACAATGATCTATGTAAAAATTGTCATGGCGATAATCTTGACGGCGGACCTGCGCCCTTCTCATGCAGGTCATGCCATACCCAATCCCTGCCCACCCATACCCACGATCCCGGATTTATGATTTACGGAAATCCCGGGTTTCATGGCGATCAGTTGAATTGGGAAGCGGATACACCAAATTGCCAGGGATGTCACGGCTCCGATCTGAATGGCGGGATGACCGGCTTTTCCTGCGGTACCTGTCATACCGGAGAATTACCCTATCATGCTCACGGTCCGTCGGCTATTGATCCGTTCTCAGCGGATTACCACGGAAAGATACTCTGGAATAACGGCTGGGATTTTTCCGCCTGTGAAAAATGTCACGGCACAGATTTAGATGGTGGGTTCGTCAATGTCAGTTGTACAACAAGTTGTCATCAGGAACAAAACGGGTTGGGCTATTGCGCCAATTGTCACGGAGATAGGGCAACCGGAAATCCAGCCCCGCCGTTGAGCATCATGAACAGCAACGACCCCGGGAGTTTATCGGTGGGCGCTCACGTCGCACATCTAAATTCTTCGATTGCCGTGATCACCTGTGATGACTGCCATGTCGTTCCGGCAGATTATCTGGACCCGGGACATCTGGGGAGTGACAACCGGGGTGATGTGACGATCAAAGATGATTTTGCCTACTACCAGGTAATGCCGGAATATGATGATGCCTCCGGTACATGTTCCAACACCTATTGTCATGGCGGATTTAGCTTCCCAAAGGCAACGAGCCAAAATCAATGGATTTACCAACAAGATCAGATTACGGGAAATAATCAATCATTAACATGGAACGACCCCCAAAGTATGACCTGCGTCAGTTGTCATAATCTGCCACCAACGGGGCATCTGGATAACGGACTCCCCTGCATTCAATGTCACGCCTCTGTCGTCAATGGCGCGTTGAACATTGTTAATCCTTCTTTGCATATTAATGGTCAGATCAATCGAAACTAAATCACAAAGCTGGGGGCTTCCTGAAATGCCGTTGATTCACCGAAAGGGGTTTGAGTATTTAAAAATATTTTAATCCGGATTGACGACCAGCATAGTTGAATTCGGTTGTTCAACTGAAATCGATAAGATATATAATTATATAATCTAAACTTAAGGCTTGAATGAAGGCATATTTCACATTACTATGGAGTGTTCTGCTCTTTTCGCTGACTTTCCCTCAGGACAATGATTCGTGTGAAGATTGCCACGATGATGAAAGCCTGTCCATTGTAAAATATGGTATTGTAACCTCCCTTTTTGTGACAAGCGAACATTTGGAGGGTTCGCCGCATGAAGACTTCGATTGCATCGAGTGTCACACCGACCTTAAAGGGGTTGAAGATTTCCCCCATGCCGAACGTCTTATTCTTCCCGATTGCGGTAGTTGTCATGAAGATGCCACCGCTGAATTTATCGTCGGTTTTTTTCAGCCCCTGCGGGAAAAGGGATATACATCCATCCCAAAATGTGCAGACTGTCATGGAACCCATAAAGTCAGTTGGAAGGGACGTCCCAGGCAGGTATGTGGAATTTGCCATCAGGATATTTTATTTGATTTTCAGCATTCTGCCCACTGGGATGAGAAAGAAGACATGGATATCACCTGTGTCACCTGTCACTCCCCGCATAACAAAGTTGAAAAAAATTCATATCCGCCCGGTGAATGGAAGATCCATATCACCGAGTATTGTCGTAAATGCCATACGTCTGAAGTGGTCAATTATGATTTAAGTACCCATTACAAGGAAGTTAAAAAAGGGAATATGTCCGCCCCCATTTGCGTGGACTGCCATGCCCGGCATAAAATACTTTCTCCTCTAAACCCAGACAGCCGGGTATCTGTCGCCCGGTTGGATGTCATTTGTACAGAATGCCATAAGGGCTACGAAAAATCGATTCACCGATTGAAGAATCAGGATGATCCCAGGCTTGAAACCTGTGTGGTGTGTCATACGGGTCATGAAACGGCGATGAATGCACTTACACAGTCGAAAGTATTTGATCTTCGCCTGAGCCAGGTCTGTTTGAAATGTCATCAGGAGAACCTGATCACCGGTGAAAACGACGCTCATGGCGCTATCCACCGGAATGAACTTGGAAAAATTAGTAAAGGCCAACCTGCAAATTGTGGCAACTGTCATGCATACCACTATTCTACCCAGGGACATCTTATTCATTCCGGGGTGCAGAGATCATGTGCCGATTGTCACCCGAAACAACAGAAAGAATATGAAAAGTCATCCCATTATATCGCAGCACAGAAAGGACATAAAGAAGCACCTGGCTGTATGACATGTCACGGTCTAAATGACATCCAAAAACCCCAAGGACAACTCCGGGGCAGAAATGTCGTGGAATTGTGCGGAAGTTGTCATGGAAATCGTGAAATGACCATGAAGTTTCAATTGAATCCCGAAGTCATGGCAGGGTATCAAACCTCATATCATGGGCAGATGTATCAATTGGGATACCAGGGAGAGGAGTTCGCCACCTGTGTCTCCTGTCATGACAACCATTCCATTATGCCAAGCGATAACCTTGAATCTACAGTGGGACAGAAACATATTATGGAAACCTGTTCGCAATGCCACAAAAAAGTAACCCAAAATTTTGTCCGTTACCTGCAACATTATACGCCCATGATGACTGAAAAGAATATTCCGTTGCATATCATCCATACATTTATGTTGTGGCTGTTGGGTGTGACGTTGTTTATCTTTGGAGGCCACACCATTCTTTGGTTTATTCGGTTAACAGTTAAGCGGGTAATTGACGGACCGTTCCGGAAACTTCCGAAATCAGATAAACGGATCCTTCGCTTCAAACCTTATGAACGGATCATGCATTTTGGGATCATCATTTCATTCCTGACCCTCGCAACGACAGGGCTGCCGTTAAAATACAGTCACTCTGCACTGGCCACGTGGTTTGTGAACCATTTCATTGGGTTTAATAATGCAGCTTTACTCCATCGTGGTGCTGCAATATTGCTATTTACAATTTTCTTTATTCACCTGTTTATCATTTTATACAAGATCATTATCCAGAAAAAAAAGGGTGTCCTTTGGGGGGATGACAGTATGGTACCCAACATGAAGGATGTAAAGGATTTCATCGGTCATTTGGCTTATTTTATCGGCGCTCGTAAAAGTGAGCCTGAATTCGGAAGGTGGACGTACTGGGAAAAATTTGACTATTTTGCCGTGGTTTGGGGAATGGTTGCCATCGGGTTATCCGGAATGGCGTTATGGTTCCCCGAAACCATTTCAAGAATTTTTCCCGGTTGGCTGATCAATGCAGCCCATATAATACATTCGGAAGAAGCTTTATTAGCAACTGCATTTATATTTACGGTACACTTCTTTAATACCCATTTAAGGCCTGGAGCATTCCCAATGGATGAGGTAATTTTTACAGGTCGAATTACGGAAGAAGTCTTCTCTGTTGATCGACCTTTGCAGCGAAATTCCCTTGATGATCGGGAATATCAGGCGCTCCTGATTCCCCCGAGTCCAAGGTGGCTGAAATTGCTTACCTATTTTGCGGGATATACCTTCTTGACAATCGGGTTTGTTTTATTGGTGCTTATTATTATTGGAACGTTCTTTTAGGAAAATAAATGAGACGAAAACTCCTCCGGTACTTCCTCTTTGGATTGGGATTTTTAATCGTTCTTGGCGTGGTTTTACTCGCCTCACTTGAGCTCACATCCAAACCTACATTTTGTTCAACTTGCCATTATATGGAACCCTACGTTCAGGGCTGGAAAACATCTTCTCATAATGATGTAACTTGCACTGATTGTCATTTCCCTCCTGGATTCAAATCCAAATTACGGGGCAAATTTACAGCATTATCTATGGTTGCGAATTATATAACTGGGGTCTATAAAAAAAGCAAACCCTGGGCAGAAATATCCGATGCCAGTTGTCTGCGGTCAGGATGTCATGAGGAACGACTTTTATCAGGTAAAGTTCTGTTCATGGAAAAGGTCATTTTTGACCACGAACCCCATTTGACAAAACTCCGCCGCGGAAAAAAGCTGCGGTGTACCAGCTGCCACTCCCAGATCATCCAGGGGGAACATATTACAGTTACAGAATCTTCCTGTTTTCTGTGTCATTTTAAAGACGAGCCGGTCAACAGTACGATGAATGCATGCACAAAATGCCACACAGCACCGATGGCTTCTGAAGATCATGACATCAAGTATGACCACCAATTTATTGTTGATCAGAATATTGATTGTAAAAAATGTCACGGCCAAATGCAGGTCGGTGATGGTGCGGTTCCAACAGAGCGATGTAATTCCTGTCATGCGGATGTGGGTGTGATGGATAAATATGATGATCCGGATTTTATTCACCAAAACCACGTGACCGACCATAAAGTCGAATGCCAGAATTGTCACCTTACCATTCAACATAAATCCGTATCCAGATCGGAGAATATTGTCCCGGAATGCCAGTCCTGTCACGAAAATACTCACCAGGTTCAACTTTCGCTCTTTACTGGCACGGGTGGGAAAAATATTCCCAATCATCCGAATCCCATGTTTCAGGGCGGACTGAACTGTCAGGCATGTCACATTTTCCATCAGGTTAAAGAGAATGATTCCATGTTTGAAGATATCTACCGGGCATCTTCAGCATCCTGCGATCAGTGCCACGGATCCGGATATAACCGTATCCTGGACCAGTGGCAAAGCCTGATGGCTGATAAAATTACCAGGATGGATTCCCTGTATAACCGCGTTCGTAATTTTGTAGTGAATATGGATGAAAAAAGCGGAGAAAAAGAATCTGCACGCATGATATTGGAAGAAGCACATTACAATTTTATGATGGTAAAAAATGGGAATGTGGTCCACAACGTGACGTATTCTGATGAACTCTTGCAATCCGCCTATCATGCACTGAGCAGTATCATTCTAATGATTAATGCACCCATACCGTTACCAGAGTATTCAGCTTATGGTGACAGCCATATACCCACTGAATGCAATAACTGCCATTATGGGATTGAAGATATTTCCCCGGATGTCTATGACATGAAATTTTCCCATAGCATCCATATCAAAGGGAACGGACAATCCTGCTATGATTGCCACTCCAATAAAAAGAAACACGGAGAACTGATTAAGTCCCGGAAGGATTGTCAGTCCTGCCACCATACTCTTGAAACCTTTGACTGTACCCATTGCCATTCCGAACAATCCCAAGTGTATGATGGCACGGCTTTCGCCCCTGGAACCGTGTTGGCGGATGTGATGTACGAAGCCGGTATTGAATGCCGGAATTGTCATGAAAACGATGATGAAGTTATTACTCGTGACGTCGTCGAAAATTGTACGAATTGCCATGATGACCGGTACGAAAATACCCTGAACAGATGGCAGAATAATGTGAGAGAATTGATCTTGGTTATCGAACCAAAATTAAATGCTTTAAAAAATACAAAGGATAAAGTCGGAAATCCGGTGGTTCCTCAGGACGTTTTTGACCGGTTTGCCCTGATCCAAAAAGACAAGAGTATGGGTGCTCATAACTACGAGCTTATATCCGGTGAGTTGAAAAAAATCCGATTATTGGTGCAGCAATCCGGTAAATAGATTAAAAAAAGGCGTTCACCGGTAAACCCGGGTATGGGTTTCAACTTTACCGGTACCACCTGAATATTATTCCGACAGTAAACTTCGACAATCGCCAGCCTGAAGAATACCTGGCGGCTGTCCCGATTAGAATAAATTGTTACATTGATGGACGGAAGGCTGATGCTCTGTTCTCACCATCATCCGGCCGTTTCATCAGAAAAAAAAGGAACGATTATGCACACCCTCAACACACTGTCGAAATTACTGATGCTTCTGGTATTTTTCATTCCCCTCTATTTTCACCCGCTCTTCCCACAGGACAGCGACCCCATATCCTCCGAAGATTGTTTTGATTGTCATGAAGAAAGCAAAATTGGGACAGACATTGCCCTTGACATATCCCATTCCAGTCATGAATACGTCGAATGTCAGGATTGTCATGTAGATAAACTTACCTTTCCACATGAAGCAGATGCGGATTTCAAGATTGGATGCAATGGCTGCCGGAATTGTCATGAAGAGGAAGCGGATGAGTACACTGCTCACGGCAGAGAAGCCGTAGAAGATTGTGGAGACATACCCACCTGTGT
This sequence comes from uncultured bacterium, assembly GCA_964409335.1. Taxonomy (GTDB): domain Bacteria; phylum Fidelibacterota; class Marinisomatia; order SCGC-AAA003-L08; family JACNLC01; genus JABMOW01. Next base: position 1,996 of record CAYPCW010000012.1, on the reverse strand, counting down.
GGATTGTCATGGGGATCATGATGTCCTTCCCCCATCCGTAAAAGCCAGTAAGGTCCACCCCACTAACCTACCCACAGTTTGCGGTAACTGCCATGAAGATCTGGATATGATAAAGACGCATAATTTGCTGTTGAGTCACCCGATCCAGATGTACGAGAACAGCGTCCATGGCAAGGCAACCAAAGGGGGGATTTATGTTGCGGCAACCTGTAACGATTGTCATTCGTCGGGAGGATCCGCTCATAAAATATTATCTCCGGGGCATATGGAATCGTCAATTAATCATTTTAATATCCCGAAGACATGTGGTAAATGTCATAAGGGCGTGGAAAATGATTTCTGGGACGGTATCCACGGGAAACTGGTAGCGAGGGGCGAAACGGATGCTCCCGTATGTACAGACTGTCACGGCGAGCATGGAATTATCGAACCCAACGACCCGCGATCCCCGGTTTCCCCAGCCCGGGTTGCAGAAGCCACATGTTCACCCTGTCACGAATCCACCAGACTCAATGAAAAGTATGGACTTCCCACCGAACGACTGACAACATTTATCGATTCCTATCACGGATTAAAAAGTAAAGCCGGTGATACACACGTGGCCAATTGTGCATCCTGCCATGGTGTCCATCGAATCCTGCCCAGTTCCGACTCAACATCTACCATCAACGCTAAAAATTTGCAAATGACCTGTGGAACCTGCCATCCGGGGATTTCAAAACAGTTGGCAACGACTCCGATTCACGGCATCTCCGGTGAGGGAATGCAAACCCCTATCGCGGCGCTTGTTGAAAAAGTCTACATTATTGCCATTATTCTGATTATCGGCGCGATGGTCCTACATTGGATACTTGATCTTATTAAACAGATCAGAATTGTCCTGAAAAAGCCACAGGTCCGGCGAATGGAGTTCAACGAAGTCTGGCAGCACACTTTCCTGATGATCAGCTTTATTGCATTGGTCGTTACCGGGTTCGCCCTTCGGTTCAGTGATTCATGGTTGTCGAAATTTTTCTTCGGCTATGAGGGGGGATTTAGTTTCAGAGGTATCGCCCACCGGATCTCCGCCGGCGTATTTATGATCACCGTGTTCTGGCATCTGATCTTTTTAATCACCAGCAAGCGCGGACGGATATTCCTAATGGATATGCTCCCAATCTGGACTGATTTTGTTCAGTTCTTCCAACGGTTGAAATTCTATGTAGGAAATGTAAAATCACCCCGGTTCGGCCGGTTTGGGTATGTTGAGAAAGCGGAATATTGGGCGTTGGTATGGGGAACCATCGTGATGATCCTGACGGGTTTGCTTTTGTGGTTTGACGACTATTTTATCCATTTCATTCCGAAAGGATTTTTAGATGTTGCTCTGGTCATCCATTATTGGGAGGCGTGGCTTGCAACCCTTGCCATTGCCGTATGGCACCTATATTCCACGATCTTTAGTCCGGACGTATATCCCATGAATCCGGCATGGTTAACCGGAACGATGCCCGAGGATATGTACGCCCATGAACATCCCGGACACCTGGACAAAGCCAAGGAAGAAATGGAAGAACACCTTCGGTCTGAAACGGAAAAATTCAACGCCATAAGACACAATTCCCCCACATCGGATGAAAATGAAGAAAACCAACCTGACCCGGGGAACGAGTAACCGATATGGCAATGAACCGGAAGGAATTTATCAAAACCGCGGGGGTCCTGGCAGGTGCCCTGAGTTCAGTTTCCCGGGGCAATGCCCAGGATATTCATGATAATCTGGACCCTGATCGTGTCGGCGTACTCAGTGATTTGACATTGTGCATCGGGTGCCGAAAATGTGAATATGCCTGCAGTAAAAATCATGGACTCCCCTATGATCCCATCCAAAATTATGATGATCCCGCCGTGATGGAAGATTTCAGGAGACCTACTGATAGTAAACTGACAGTCGTAAACCGGTATCCAAAGTTAGGATTGGAAAATAATCCGTTGGATGTAAAGGTTCAGTGTATGC
>CAYPCW010000011.1:15897-51999 GCA_964409335.1 uncultured bacterium | reverse complement strand
AACTCCTGCATATTCATTCTCAATTCGTGATGAACAATATAGCGCGAGTAACCATCAATAACTGATATAAGGAATAAGAAAATTCCACGGAAGTTCACATATTTGATATCGGAATGCCCGGCAGCTGCCGGGTGAGGAAAAGTTGGCTGATCAAATCCATTACCTTTAGAGGATTTTTTAACCTTATTCCAGCGACTGAGCAATCCAGCAGATTTTAATACCCTGTAAGTAGTTGAAGGGTTTACTGCCGCTATGTTTTCATCTATCATCATATAGGTCATTCTTCTGTAACTTTCACCTATATGAGTTTGAGCATAGTTAATAATTGCTTGTCTTTCCCATTCAACTATCCAGTGTTTCTTAGGAATAAAACCGTTATGATTATTTCTCTTCCCAAAGCGGTCGATCCGGCAATAATACTTGCTGGAAGTAATACCGATCATTCCCAGCAGTTTATTAACCGGGGTATTTGTTTTGTTCGTCATCATTTCGGTCCGGCAGCTGCCGGATTCCAGTTATAGATGTCGTTTGGTCGGACCTCGTACTTCCCGGATAATTGACTAATGGGCACATTGTTTTCTAAGAGTTCTCTTAGAATTATTACTTTTTGTTCTGCTGTGTAGTGTTTTCTCTGCCTCATGGAATTCTCCTTTTTTTATACTATTGTAAATTTATAAAATTCCATTTCCATCTGAAGCATTACAACAATACTATGTGGATTCTAATTGGAACATATCATAATGAGGCTTCCAACCTTGATTTTTCGAAATGTAAAACTTGGCGGAGAAGGGGGGATTCGAACCCCCGATGGACTTTCGCCCATACACGCGTTCCAGGCGTGCACCTTAAACCGCTCGGACACCTCTCCGTTTTACTATTCAAATAAGCGGGCAAATTTATTTGACTGTATGTCTGTACTCCAATGAATTAATTTATCAGAGCAGGAAAACGGATGGCGTATTATTTTCTATTTCTTTTGAAAAATTCTGACAGGATTTGTTGACATTGACTACTTAGAATACCTCCAATGACCACAGCCTGATGCTGAAATCTCGGTTCCCGGCATAATTGATACAGAGAGCCGCAGCAACCTGCAGTTTTATCATCAACTCCATAATAGACGAAAGGAATCTTTGAATTTACGATGGCACCGGCACACATCACACAGGGTTCCTTAGTTACGAACAAATTGCAATCGATTAGCCGCCAATCCTGAATCGTGGCTGCGGCTGCTGAAATTGCAATGATCTCTGCATGTGCAGTCGGATCGTTTAATTTTTCTCGTTGATTATGTCCCCTGCCAATAATCTTACACCCTCTGACAATAATTGCACCAACCGGTACTTCACCCTCCTCAAAGGCTTGTTTGGCTTCTGCAAGAGCAAGTCCCATAAAACGAGTTACATCATAATCGCTGATCATGATTCAGAATATCATATGTTTTGGTTAAATATTAACAGAGACAGCGTAAAATAATAAGAATGGATTTTAAACTGAATGCTTAAAAAATAACGACCATTAATACGTTAAGGGAAGAGGAAAAAACTGGATAGTTGTCTGATTCCAGGAATTAATCGAATACACTGACATCCCGTTTTGTTTGGAACCTTTAACTATCAGGGAATGATCTGCCACCACAGGTAAACCCTGTGGTGGCAGATACATTGTAATTAATTACCTGATTTAGTGTCCTGTATGAGTTTTGTAACGCCTGCTAACATGTTATCATTTTGACGGTAGTAAATGAAATTTTTCTCCCGACGTTTATTAACTAACCCGTTGACAAGCAAGAGTTTCAGGTGTTGGCTGGTGACAGCCTGGGGGGACTTTATGTGTTTTTGGATTGATCCAACATTTTTTTCTCCATCACTGAGAAATTCAACGATTTTAATTCGTACCGGATGACCCAGTACCCTTAGCGTTTTCGCCGCCGACGTGATTTTTTCTATTTTTAGGTCTTTTGTCATAATTATAAATTTAAGAACATAGAGTTATAAAATAAAAGAAATACGTTTTTTTAATTTGTAGTTAGTTATCTACCTGGATAATAATATAGTTTGATATTTTCATCCCTATGTTTTCAAATAAAATAAAGGGTATGATTCCGAACCCGGGTTCCATAATTGCGGCCAATTTCAGTGATTACTAAATATAAATGGGTAATTGGTAGGTAGAGTAGAGTACACCCGGCAGGATTTGAACCTGCAACCTCCTGATCCGTAGTCAGGTGCTCTATCCAATTGAGCCACGGGTGCATTAACCGGCAAGTAGCGCATAGGGGAATTGAACCCCGGTTTCCGGCGTGAGAGGCCAGCGTCCTAACCACTAGACGAATGCGCCGGTTTCAGAATCTGTTCATTATGCTGGGGAACTAGGATTCGAACCTAAATTAACGGAGTCAGAGTCCGGCGTCCTACCATTGAACGATTCCCCAATATTTTCGTCCGGTAAAGAAAGTTAATTTATGAACTGACTCTGTTGGTAAAAAATAAAAAAGGGATGCAATTGCATCCCTTTTTTATCTATTCTTCAATTCACTTTTATTTCAGATATACTGCTTTTGCTGTTCCCACATGATTGCCGGTTCGCAGTTGGATATAATAAACACCCGATGTGAGATTATTAGGATGCCAGGTATAGCTATGTTCTCCCAGGGTTTGAAATCCTTCAAATACAACCCCGATTTCCTGTCCCCGAATATTAAAAACGGATAATTTTACATATCCTTCCTGTGGAATCGTAAATTGAATATCTGTGGCCGGATTAAATGGATTTGGAAATACTTCATTTAATTCAAAACGATAAGGACCTGTTTCATAGACCGAGGTTTCATCCGATTTGATCAGCTGAATTTCAGAACCTATCCCGTCTCCGGCAATGAGTTGAATATCTTCAGGTGAAATATTTGCACCATTCTCTATGAGAAACTCAATTTTCCTGCTGTCAAATGGTTTATTAAAATCCGAATATGCGACCATCCTGGCGATTCCATCGTATTGCAAATCAACCACATTGATGTGACTGTTGTCCTTTAGAATAAAATCAACCGGTATATCAGACAGAACTGCCATTTCAACGCCATATACTTCTACATCAGATTCAACTGATACGATGAGATCATTGCCTTTAGAAAAATATTTCACATGTGCGATCCCCTGAATTCCATCGTCTCGTGCCCATCCCCCAACGATATTGTTAATAACCTGGATAACATCAAGAACATTTATAATGCCGTCGGCTGAAAAATCTGCATCTGCCAGTGCGCAGGCGCTGAAATTGCCGCCACTGTTTAAAATAATATTTACGATGGATACAATGTCAAGAATGTCAAGTGAATGATCGTCATTTATATCACCCGGCATATTATCGCAATCATCACATACATCGCCAATGCCATCATCATCAGAGTCCATCTGGTCAGGGTTATACACTCCGGGACAGTTATCAACTTCGTTTAAAATACCATCTTCATCATTATCAGAACTGTAACATTCGACACAGGCATCAAGCATGTCAAGCATATTGTTAATATGAAGATTTATTGTGTATAATCCCACGTTATTGGCTTTTGCATGGATAGTCATCGTGTGATCGATAAATGCATTTGAGGGAAAAGCGTTTGCTGAGTTCAACCAGTTAAACACCGTATATCCACCGCCATCATCAATAATGACGGGAATTCCATTGATCCCAACTGCCCCCCATTGTGTACATGAATAGGGTTGTCCAATATCGTCCAGTACAGAGAACATCGCCACACGCGGGTCCTCATCTTCCCAGTATGCCGTTGCTCCATCGACAGTCGGTATTGCGTCATAGCAAGGTGCACACCATGATGCAGCCATCTCAACCCAGGTGACAAAATAATCGCCCCCATTTAACTCTCCGTTATAATCTGCAATTCTGAGCTGATTCTGGGTGGATCCATAGCAAATATTAAAAGCCATTTGTTGGTCTGAAATGCTCATAGTGTCTCCCACATTGTAGATTGCAAAAGCCATCGACAAAAATGAAAGTATGAGGGCTATAGATTTTATTTTCATTGGACATCCTTTTTATTTGATTAAAATTCCTTTGGTAGTAACAATATTACGATCAGTTTGTAATTGGAAAATATAAATTCCTGAAGGATGATTTTCACCCTGCCACACATAATGATAAGTTCCAGTGCTGTGGAATCCCTCGGTTAATTGATGGACTTTTTGGCCGAGAGAGTTATAAACGGATAATTCAATATTTTGAGATTCCGGTAAATAAAATGTGATGGTCGCAGATGGATTAAATGGATTCGGATATAAGCTGTTTAATGAAAAAGTGACCGGTTTGGTTAAAAATTCTGATACATCATCATCACATGAAATGATGAGTGGTGTCCCATATACATCGCCAATGACTAATTTTATATCCTCTGCTGATATGTCTGAACCTCCGTTAATAATAATTTCCACATTATTATCGGTAAACACTGAATTGGTCAATGAATATGATATCATTCTACTGATACCCGATTCGTGTGACCACTCCAAAATCCTGTTATTCTCGTTTTTCAGATCAAATGTTAAATCATGATCAGAAAGTATTTCTACCTGGATACCACAAAATGGTACATCTGCAGTAATGTTTATCGATAGGTCAAAATCGTTTTGGGATAGGTGAACCTCCGCCCCGCCTTCTATTAAGTCAACTTGCCTTGGTTGTGACGGAGTGATGATGGTGCTAATAATTTGAATAACATCCAACACATTCACAATACCATCACCCGAAAAATCTGCATCTGTAAATTCGCATTCAGTGTAGGGATTAGAATTTAGAATGATCGAAACGACCCGAACGATATCCAGAATATCAATGTTCAGATCATCATTTACATCCCCTGCCATATTATCGCAGGGATCACACGCATCTCCAATATTATCGTTATCCTGATCTTCCTGTCCGGGGTTATAATCGTCCGGACAATTATCGGATTCATTTAAGATGCCGTCATCATCGTTGTCTGTTGATGGTGTGCATTCAGGGCAATCATCTAACAAGCTTTGAATTAGGTTATTGGTTGATCCATAGGGCCACGGTTTCGCCACAACAGTTAGATTTTGATCTAATACGGCATAGGTCGGATAAACATTATAGGAATCATGAAGCCAATTAAAAACCGTACCCGGATCTTCGATGATCACAGGCACTCCCGCAATACCAAAATTTCCCCATTGTGTACATGAATAAGGCTGGTTTAAATCACCCAGAGCAGTGAAGAAAAACACATTTGGATTATCTGCCCACATCTCATGATTTGCGTCCATCGTACCGATGAGACTGAAGCAGGTACTTCACCAGGTTGCAGAAATATCTACAAATGTTATGTAATAATGGCCGCCGTTTACGTCTCCGTTCAAGTCAGCAAAATGAAATGTATCAGAGCCAAAATCACCATAACAAACATCAAAGGAGGTATTTTGATGGCTTTCACTCATCGTTTCACCGATATCATACACCTGCGCGAACGAAAAAACAGTAGTTAAAATCAATATAATAGCAGGTTTCATCATTTTATCCTTTTATGCGTTTCAAGCCATAATTAATTAAAAAATTAAAAGCGATTTTACCATAATGTAATGAAGTAATCCAAGTTGAAGTCGGTTCATTTTGTAACAATATTTTAGATTTTAGAAAATACTCCTGAAAGTAACCTTGATCCCGTCTTCAAATCCAGGCTGATCAGCACAAATTCCGTTTGCGCATACTCTTCCCCCTTTTTGAGATCCAACAAAGAATGATAGCTGGCTATTCTCGTTTAGATCGTATGTAAAATCAAAACCCGTCCAATGATGGTCGCCATCTGACCATAACAAATTCCCCAGTTTTTTCCTGTACCCCTCAGTCTCATAGAATAGCGTAAGTGAAAAGTTTAACGGATGTTCGTATGACATTGAAAAATAATTCAGATCATACGTTTCCTTCTGAGACAGACTGTTATCCGTTTCCCCATTGCTAAAGATCTTGTCCTTATTGATTTCGATGGTTTTCCATTGTCGCTCAACGTAAATCGTAAATGCGCCAACCCGATCTACATGAAAGGCGAATTGAGCAGGGATCGTAAATGCAGATATTTTTTCATAATTTTTTTCAGGTTGGGGTAAACTGTTTAATTGCGGAGAAACGGTTTGAAATGCATTTTGAGTGTCTTCATTGATAATATCTGCAATCGGTGCCCCGTATGATATTTCAAACACACTATTTGCGTAGGTAGAGTCCAGCCCCAAATCCGGATAATAATTCTGATTCCAGATTTCCCAATAGTGGTTCGAGTAATATTCCAAAAAATAATTTAAAAGATCATCATCCGTCATTGGGTTTGTCGGGATATAATCGATCTGATCGTGGTAGACTGTAATCTCGTCATATTGATCTGCACCAATTCTATAATATGCCATGTCATTCATCTGCCATCCGGACAACTCAAGATAGAATTGACGGTACGGATAATGAGATAAAGTACCCTCTCCGTCTGAAAATTTTAATATCTCAGCCAGTGATGGCTTTTTTGTTGTCAAGGCCAGGGATGAGTCGGTCTGCCAGTATCCTGAAAATGCGTTACCGGATTGATTTATATTAAACGATTCGTACTCAGCAGTATGAAATCCCTGCTGCCGCCGGGAAAATGATAAATTTGCGATCAAATGAGTGTCTGTAAATATTTCCCGGTTCAATTCGGTCTGGTGTCCCCGTTCTTCCCCGGCGTTAATGGCATGTGCATTTCGTGAAACCAACACGGATGTTGCTTCTCTCGCAAGGGTTGGCGGATTGGAAACAGATTGGATCAGAAAGGGCATATTGTAATTTTTATACTCATAGGATATCCAGGTATTAAACACATCCATACTCAAAGCAGCATAAAACATCGATCCCCGGATACGATCGCCTAAAATTTTGGTATAATTATTCCATGCTTTTTCAAGATAAATATCCACCCAGCCTGTTGATTTATTCCAGGTCAGTGTTCGATTGGTATATCTAACGGTATCGGCTCCCACATCATCGAAGGATATTCTTGTGAATAATTCACGTGCCAACCGGGTATCAAAAATCTCTGCCTCATAACTCAATATCACATCCTGGGATAATTCTTTGTCTTCACTGAAATAGAAGAATGTGAAATCTCCCAAATGATCGGAATAATATTCTGATCCGATCAATATCACTTTATTCTTTAATGATCGGTCTGGGACAATCACAGCGGGATTCCCCCTGTAATAAAACATCCCCTGTCCCAGCAGTGAGAACAACCGTATCCGGTCCGAGAGATCATAGGTTAATTCGATTCCCTTTAAACTGTTATCATAATCAATATTCTGATCCTGAAATGTTCTGAGGGAAACTCCCCGGCCGTATATTGTGTATAAATCCCCCGCTTTCAGGCGCATTCTCTCTTGCGTATACTCTAAATAAAACGCATTTACGCCGTCAAGGCTGAATCCAAAAATGGGTGGATCGCTGTATTCAAGTTGAAGGTAAACATACAGATCATTCCGGTAAATGGAATTGATATCTAACAAATTTTCAAAATACCGGTATGCAGAAGTATCTGGCGTAAATGAGCCCAGGCTGGTGATCTGAAGTCCATTTCCATATCTTGTTTCAAGAGAAAAATTTATATCTGCCTGTGAAAATAAGCATGAGATGATTAAAATGAGAAGACTACCTTTTTTCATTCGTGTTCATGGTATTATGTTGAATAAGGTCAAGAATATCTCTTTCTATATCTTTTTCATCACCGACGGTAAAACCGATATGTCGTTTTTCTATGGTCCCATCCGTGTTAATCATTAAAATATATGGCATCACTCTTCCGCCTGTTTTTTGAAAAAGTTCTGATTTAGGATCGGAGAGTACGGTAAATGAATAATCCTGTGATTTGACATAGGATTTTACTTTCGACATGCTTCGGGGGTTATCCATATTCACGCTGATCACCTGAAACCCCGTGTCCTCATATTTTGTGTTAAAATCATTTAGAAATTTCATCTCTTTTTTACAGGGATCACATGCAAGCGTCCAAAAATTAATCAGAATCGGCGTCCGCTCGTAATATTGATCCAGGTTCACACGATGATTTGATAAGTCCTTCAATTGCATACCGGGGAGCCGTTCATCACTCCCCGGTAATATTGCCACCGAAAGGATTATTAGTATAATGGGTGAATTTATTCGCATCACTTCTCCTTAATCTCGATTTACAATATAAATCTTAATAAAAATATCCATATAAGTTCGGATGTCGTAGCGTTATTGTTCCAGTATTATTTCGATGATGTCGACGATATCAAGCACATCTACCAGACCGTCACCATTTAAATCAGCCGCCCAAAATTGATATTCATCCGGAAGAATTTCTCCGATAATGATATTGACCATAAGGACAATATCAACTACATTAATAATATTATCCTGATTTATATCGCCATCACCGGGTACTGTATCGCTGACAGCCAGTATGATCGGAACGATTACCGGCGGTTGAACATTAGTCGCCAATTTCAGAACCGAGGTGTAATTCCCTTCGGATAATCCGGCAGAATTTACCATGACTGTGATGGTAGCAGATTCAGAGTTTTGCAAACTGCCCGTGAGTTCTCCTGAGTCGGAAAATAATTCGACCCATGCGGGAGATGGTTTGATAAAGGTGGAAAGATTCTCATGAACATAGTCGTCATCCATGACAATCTGGATTCCGTCAGTTCCATCGCCATTTTGTATACCAATCGTTGAGCGATTGATAACCCCATCCAGATCACTGTAGTTAAAATGGATATCCCCGGATGGATATAAAATTGCCTGAAAATTGTAATTCCCCTGGATCTGTCCATCCCAATGCGCTACGTGGTCGAACCATATCACAAATACATCCCCCGTATTCTCATAGTAAACGGTGCCTTCCATGCTTGGACTATTGCTATCATTCACCGGATTTAAATCATCCCAGAACGGGAAAATTGCAGGTCGGGGGGCGTCTGCATTTGGGATTGAGGAATTCTGCCATTCCGTATTATCTTCACCGAAACCGAACCACCCGTTGGGGCTGATAATGCACTGATAATAATATTCGCCATAGAATGGGAAATCGAAACCGATATCCACCGGACCTGACGCCACATCATTGTGAGAAAATTCTATTATAGAACCGGTTTCTGAGATGTCTATCCAGGAATAATCTGCGGTCACATCCATATCAGAATCAGACCAATAATGTCCAAAACTATCGGGATTCCCCGCAGGGTAGGGTATAGGCAGTAGTTCTGCAGTGTAATACAGGGTCGAGCCCGGTTCACCGGAATTGGTAATGGTGAAAATATCATTCTGAGTTTGATCAGGCTGCAACTCAAAATTCATATCGGTTTGGCTGATCGTCAGTGCGGGAACCGGTAATGATTGTGCAAGGCGAGTGGTAATAAACAGCGCCGTTTCATCCCCCAACTGCATGGCTGGTAAAGGGTACGTGTTATTGAATGTATACTGAAGCCCGACATTTGCTGTAGGGTTTTCGATACCGATGGTACAATAATCGCCATGAACCGGTGTATTATATGATCCATAATTCCCAACACTGGTGTTGTTAAAATCCATGTATTGCAATTTTATTTCATTATCTCCAAACGGAGGCATCATGTTGTTATACAATATAGCCTGAAAAGATTCGGAAGAATTTTGATCATAAGTTCTCACCCCTGACCACTCGATGATAAATGCGTCAATCGTGGTATGATAATAACTGTAGATTTTGTTGTTATTCGTAGTTTTAAGATCGTCCCAGAAAACAGCAATCATGGGAGAAGGGCCACCGGGACCGGGAATAGTATAATTCCGAAAACTCTCCATAGGTGATTCACCTAAAGCAATCCACCCATTTGAACAGACCGTGATCTGTGAGTAATCATCTCCATAGAATCTGAAATTGAATGGCAGGGTCAGTACCTGAGAATCATCCTGATTATTCCCTCCGTCATCAATGGATAATTCTGTCCCACTACCCCCCAGATGCGGATCAATTTCTATCCAATCATAAACCGGAGCAAGGTCGTAGCCCGTGTCCCCCGAATCGTATATATAATACCCGTACTCATCCGGACCCATCGGGTCATTTACGCTGAGTTCACCGGCAATGATCTCAATGACGGCGGGTTGATCATAGCCATCAGTCGAAGTGATGATAAAATTTAAATTCAGGACAGAACCATTAATGATGTCGTTATCAACTTCGAGAATCAACGGGTTGACCGAATACGCTGATTCTCCACTCTCTAAATGGTCCCAATACAGGTCATTTTCTAATGGGATGATGAAATCACCGTTTACATTTAATATGGCGGATACTTCTGATATGGACCGCGAACCGGAATTTGTCATTGACACCCAAAGTGTATCGGTTTGTCCGGGAGTAAGATGCCCGTCATCATTACCGGATACCGTAATAACGTTGAAGGATAGACGGCTGCCAAAAACGTTTATAGGTACACTATATACCCAACTGCCCATGTCTATAGAATTGATAGTCATCATCCCGTTTAACAATTCTCTGTCCACTGCACCAGGGGATAGAGCACAAAGAAATTCAGGTGTTGCATGATCGTCGCTGATCATGAGCGGAATTATTACATTATCACTTAATACTTCGACATTTTCTGAAAGAAAGGATAATTGGCAATCAAGTCCGGTAATTTCGTCTGTACCCGTGTTATAAATCGGTAACCGGATAATGAATGTCTCCCCTGGATTAACGTTGGAGTCGCCATCCCCGATCGTCCCGGAACTCCCATCATCCGTGAAAGTGATCTCCTGCTCGTGAAGGGTTAAATGGGGACCTGACAATGGGATTGATATCGTTCCGATATAGGGTACTGCATTCTTTCGGGTCACGGTAATTGCGATATCACCGCCTGATGCAAATTGAATCGGAATATGCACGAAACCAGATGCATCCGTAACCAGGTTTAGAAATATTTCGTCATTTCCTTTGAGCAGGGTCACCCGTGCATTTTCAACGGGAGTTCCCGTATCTGTGGTGACATGGACAGCGATCAGACTTTCACCCCAATTTAATGTTGTCGGATGTTCCACGACCAATCCTACGGGGGTATCCGTCCAAATATGGGTTGAAGGGTCGCCCATCAGGTTATTCCAATGGGTAAAAATACTCACATAATTCTCGGGGTTCGCCGGATAATTCTGGTATAAATAAATTTTCCCGGATACCAACGCTTCTCCGGTAGTTTCGTCTCCATCTACAAAAAGTCCCTGATAAATTCCCATATCAAAAATATTATTAAACAAGGTATGAGTACCAGTCGTGGCTGTGCCGATAGACGCAATTGCCCCTTTTGGATTCGCAACTGTTCCCGCCACCATGAATTTCTCTGCAAGGGAAACAGATTCACTGGCAAATGAACCGGTGCCGCAGGTTATGACCGTTGCAAAGGGTAGCTTGAACCCATTATTGGCGCCATCCACATGAGAGGATGTGAAGCCGCTGACGCCATAGTATCCCCGGTAATTAAAGTAGAGGACACCTTCATTCAGTTGGCTTTGCATCCATGTGGCGTAATTCGATCCCGTTGTTTTCAGACGAATATCCGCCATCCCAAATTCTTCCATAATGTCCGCCACATATTCCATGGTAATGGCACAGGATATTCCGGAATAAGACGGGTCTCCGATCAGGGCTGCTTTTTCTGTCCAATTTGACCCCAGATCAATCCCTTTTTCATAATTAATGATTTTATTGACAACCACACTGATATCTGTGGTTGACCGAACCGGTAGCCGGCCAATAAATATATCCGATAACAGGTCATTACCGCTGAGTTGCGTGTAGGGATGATCTCCTTCTCCTCCATAGCCGGAATAATTTTCCATAAATGTCGGAATATTAAAGCTCCCTCCGGCGTCTCCAATCAGACAAACAAAATCAGGCCGTGAAGCCGGCGAGTCATATTGATTCTGGATATAATTCTTGATGGCGGTCGTTGTTGTCCCGGTCGTGGAGGTTGAGACGCTATGAACTTTATATCCCCGTTGATGTCTCCAATTAAATAATGATTGGATGTAAGGTGAACTGATAGAATATCCACCGCAAATATAGAGGATCACCGGCGTGTTTCCCACCTCTCTGAATTCGTCATAATTTATAACCGTGTTTTGATAAACAGATTGAAAACTGCCAGAAACCGGAGCGCTTTGATAACGCTCTTCATAACCTTGATTGTATGTGGTTGTAATTAGAATTTCTACCTCATCAAATACTTCAAGCGCGTCGGTTCGGGGCTTGTAAATAAACGGGACTAAACTAATGGAAACAACTTGAATGTCCCTCATGATCTGAGGTTCGGAAACCCTCAGATTTTCGGATGGGAAAATACCCGGCGACTGATAAAAAGTAGAATTGATAGCGGGTGGGTGATGCCCGGTTTCCGCTTCACCAAGTCCCACCGATTGAAATGGAATTATACGTTTCCCGGATTCGAAATGTGATTGTACGACCATGTAGCTCACTTGGGCATGTGAATTGGAAGGAATTTCATACAGAAACGTATGCATTGGCAGTTTCGGCATTCCGGACTCCTGTGTCGTTGCAGAAGATTTTGAAAGTATTTCCTGAAACCCGTTTCGATTCTGATACTGAAGTTGTTCCTGAGTAAAAATAATTTTAGAATTTGTAGAATCCAGCGGTTGTAATTGAAATCGATCCGATACCTTCGCAAAAAGTCCCGATATAATAATAACAATAATTGTCAACTTGTGATGTATCATTGTGAATGTCCCCTGATATTGCAGACAATATTAGGATTATGAGGTAGAATACTGGAGTTTGAAAGTTGTAACAATTAGTATTTGTATAGAGGAAACATCGTCAAATCTGAAAGATCAGCTATTAACGACCGGCAGCCACACTGCCTGAAGTCAATCTCATCCTGAATGTTTTCAATGTCACAGACTCATTTCAAATACAGAACCGGTAACGATTTTGATATACCATTTGCTTGAATTCTAACATAAAATATTCCGGAATAGACGTTCCCGGGATACCACCCTGCTGAATGACTCCCCGCCGGCGCTCTTCCCCGGAATAACACGCTCATCTGTCTGCCGGTAATATCAACAATATCAATTATTAAATGTGTCATTTGATGTACCTCGTAATCAATTTTGACCGTCGAGTTGAAGGGATTCGGATATGCAGTCAGTGAGAAAAATTCAGGCGAAAGCTCAAAACCGTCGTCCGTAGATAACCCGGTCACTGAAATCTGAGAAAATCCGTTGGGCGTAAAAACACCGTCACCGGATACGTCCAATGATACCCAGTTTTCTTCAAATGCATCACTCGCATCCCATAACTTAAATATCATGTCATGGCTTTCAGTAAATCCCTCAACAGTTTCAGTACCGGTAATATCAGCACCTGCATAAATTGTCAATCCCTGCTCCCACCCGGTTGTATATTTGATACTCCCGACACAGATGGCATTGTCAAACACCGCGATTTCATCTCCTGCATCGGGTAAAAAACCCTGGATTTCCGCCTGAAGGATTTCAATTGTCATAGGCGTTACAGGGTCAAATCCGTACCATGCGGGCATGAAATACAGAATGTCATCAATTACGGTTAAAACTTCACCAAATACACCATTTCCCAAACCTACAATTAAATGAACCGGATATTCCGTATTCGTCAGGGACTTCCAGACACGAGCAGATATATCATGGCCAATAACATATCCCGGAAGCTGTATCCCACCGAATGCACAATTGTCTATTGATCCGATTGAAACGATCTCCATTTGTCCAGTTTGATACACACCCGCTCCTACCAAAAGAGGTCCTGTTTCGCTATTGCAATTTTGGTTGCTGATTAATCCATTTTCATCGAACAACCCAATTTCGTCCATCGTGGATAGTCCGGTGACCGTGGACATAAAGACCGTGAGGTGATGAACGCCGGTGTTTTGTAAATTGGGGAGAAAATAGACAGTATCCTGACCCGCCAGACTGGTCCACAGGATCATCGTCATAATAAATAACATGGACTTCTCAATCACACGAATTTTTGACGGCGCTGATGATACGCACTGATATTTGTTATTACCATCCATTTAGGTAAAGTTAACATGAAAGGATCTTTATGAAAAAAAATAAATACCGTTAATAACCATTTTCCCGGTATTTTTATTCCTGGACGGTGACGCACCCTGTAATTTGAATGGTTTGGATTATAATGATATATCGATATTCCACTAAAAAGGTCGTTTTACCGCCCTTTTTTAAAATTTACTCCGTAACAGGCGAAACTCGTCGAGGGATCCCGGGTTTGCCAAAGCATCCCGGTTTGTCACCGCCAATCCATTGAGAATTCGTTTGATGGCAATCTCTACCTTTTTTCCGTTGATTGTATACGGGATGTCGTGAACGGGAAGGATCGTGTGGGGAACATGTCTGGGGCTACATCCCTTCCGGATTGAGTCGGAAATTTTCTGTTTAAGTTGGTCATTTAATTCACAGTCATCATTCAGTTTGACGAATAATATGATTCTCTCATCGTCATTCAGGGTTTGTCCCACCACCACAGAATCGGCGATTTCGGTAATCCCTTCCACTATGCGATAAATTTCAGCGGTACCGATACGCACACCACCCGGATTCAGAGTGGCGTCGGATCGTCCGAAAATGGTAACGCCTCCATGTTCGTTGATTAAAATATAATCGCCATGACACCATTTCCCAGGATACGGCTTGAAATATGCGTTTTGATATTTTTCTCCATCAGGGTCATTCCAAAAATAGACCGGCATGGAGGGAAACGCTTTACAACAGACCAATTCTCCCTTTTTACCGATGACGGTACGGCCCGTTTCATCCAGACTTTGTACATCCATACCCAGCCCCATACATTGTAATTCCCCACGATATACCGGCAGTGCAGGATTACCAAGTGCAAAACACGACACGATATCCGTCCCCCCGGAAATTGAGCTTAGGACCACATCCCGTTTCCATTGGGAATACACGTAATCAAAACTTTTCTCCGATAATGGCGATCCTGTGGATAATATGGCTCGTAACGCCGTAAAGCGAAATCTTTGTCTGGGAATGATCCCATCAGATTCCAGAGATGTTATATATTTTGCGCTGGTACCGAATACGGTGATCTTATAATCCTCTGCCATCTCCAGCAGGGTAGATGCATCCGGATAAAATGGATTCCCATCATACAAGACGATCGTAGCTCCAATAGCCAATGATGAAACCAGCCAATTCCACATCATCCACCCACAGGTTGTAAAATAAAAAACGGTATCACGACGGGAGATATTTGTATGCAGACGTAATTCCTTGGTGTGCTGCAGGAGGGTTCCCCCTCCCGAATGCACGATGCTTTTTGGCTTGCCTGTCGTCCCGGACGAATACATAATGTAGACCGGATGATCAAAGGGCACCTGTTTAAATTCCAGTGATGTGGCGGAATTTCGGATAAATTCATCCCACGTGATGGCGTTGGGGATACGGGAAAAATCCCCCTGTCCGGTGTACTGAATGACAACCACCTTTTGAATCGATGGAAGTTGGGATACGATGGATTCCAATTTTTCAGTTGAATCGAAAGATCTTCCTTTATAGAAATATCCATCGGCTGCGAAGATTATTTTAGGTTCAATCTGCGAAAACCGGTCAAGGACGCCGTTGATGCCGAAATCCTGAGAAGACGACGACCAGATAGCGCCAATGCTGGTGGCTGCCAGCATCGCAATCACGGCTTCGGGGATATTGGGCAAAAAACCCGCCACCCGGTCACCGGATTGAATGCCAAGCTTTTTCATGGCATAGGCTGTTTTCGCAACAGACAAATAAAGTTCACGATAGGTGATTTTCTGTTCTGTCTCGGTTTCCCCGCGGAATAATATTGCCGGATGATCGTCACGGTGTTGGAGTAGGTTTTCCGCAAAATTCAGCCGTGCTCCCGTAAACCATTTCGCACCGGGCATTTTATTCGGATCATCAACAACCTGATCATAGTCTGCAGAATAAATAATCTGGCTATACTGCCAAACCGATTCCCAAAATTCAGGGATATGCTCAACCGACCACCTGTGCAATGCCGGGTAGTCTGGCAGGCGCACCTGAAAGCGATCTGATATCATTTGCGTAAACCGGGTGATTTGAAACCCGGGGATTTGATCCTGGGACGGTTGCCAGACTGGTTCACACACATCTTTCCCCAATTTTATAAATGACCTGCCACGCCCGGACAAGTTCGCCACTGTCTATTAATTTTCGACAAAGCCATTCTAATTCGATCGCCGGTTGGAGATCCAGTGACTGCAACCCGTCGCGGTCAGGAGAGGGTATCTCTACCACAGATGCCAGTTTTTTTAGGTGATCGGCGGTTAATACAGAACAATTGAGAACAAATTCGGGAAGTTTTGCAAATCCGATCCCCGAGGACAGATTCACCTCAAATATCGCATCTCTGACCCGGACATATGATGATCCGCCTAATCGTCCAACGGCATCCAGTTTGTGAGAGGAGATTCTATCTTCATTATCCAATACTGAATCAGAAACATGATAACGGACAACCTTTCCAAGTATCAGGTTTCCACTGCCCGGTTTCCCGCCAAGGTCAACAATATCCCACAGTTTACATTCGAGGATGTAGGGAGATTCTGCAACGTAGGGCGGGGTCACAACATCTGAAATCCGCTTTGAAAATCCCGATTCAATATATTCATCCACATCCCTGTCAAATTCCTGCGAGGTGATAATCATCTTATCCATCATAGAGAAGGTCACCATCGAAATTGTGAATTCCCCGGTCTCCCGGACATTGAGTAAGGTATCTTTTGATTTTCCGGTTCTTCCGCTGGATGCAGGAGAAAATCCAACAATCGGGGGATTTGAGCCAAATCCATTATAAAATGAGAAAGGAGCCAGGTTTACCAGGCCCGCTTGATCAATGGAGGTTACCAACGCAATTGGCCGGGGGATAATTCCTGAAATCATCAAATGATAATTGGTTCGCAGGTTTAGTTTTTCGGGGTCAAATGTTTTCATAAGCGATGGATAATCCATGTTGGTTCCTTTTGGACGATTTGGTTTAAGTCCAGAGCGAAATAAATGGTTTCAATCTGTTTTCCAACTCATGGGGTATGACTCGTCCCGGACCGCGTCCAGTCCTTCCGTGAGGATTAAGGGACGGAATGTATCAATCATCACGGCTCTCTCCCTGGTTGATCTGACTCCGATAGATCCCTCATATTTCCCCGGCTGTGGTCCGTGGGGCAGACCCATGGGATGGTAAGTCATCGATTCTGATTCTATACCGGTACGGCTCATGAAATTTCCTTCAGAATAAAATATCAGTTCGTCAGAATCTACATTCGAATGATAATAGGGAGCGGGTATCGCATCCGGATGAAAATCAAACAGACGATCAACAAATGAACAGACGACAAAACCCGAAGATTGAAACATCTGATGGACCGGGGGTGGCTGATGAATACTCCCTACTATAGGTTCAAAATCACGTATATTGATTATCCATGGAAAGAAATATCCATCCCATCCGGCGACGTCAAATGGGTGCGTGCTATACACAAGATTCTGAATACCGTTGGAGAGCCTCACTTTGACCGTGAATTTTCCGGTTTCATCCACCGGGGCGGACAGGATGGGGGTTCGGATATCCCGTTCACAATAGGGTGAGTGTTCCAAAAGTTGTCCGAACCGATTCCGGTATTTTGAGGGAGTCTCAATGGGACCCGAAGATTCAATGATCAGGAACCGGGCACTCACAAGGAGCTGCATTTTCCAGATCACACCGCGGGGGATCACAATATAATCGCCATCAGAAAAATTTAGATCTCCAAAATTTGTATGTAACACACCCTTCCCCGATTGGACATAGAACAACTCATCGAAATGACCATTGCGGTAGAAAAAATCCATAGAAGTATCTGTATGGGCTTTATGAATTTTGAGATCGGCATTGTAAAAAAGGAGTCGTCGGGCAGAAATACAATCCCCGGATGAACCCAGACGCGCCGTAAATACATGCTGGTTGCCGGTAAATGTCGATGACTTGCCTGGATGAATGGGATTAAAGTCCGCGGCATGTTCGAGGATTGTGGGCATTTTCAGGTGGTACAAATTGGAATATAAGCTGTTGAATCCTTCCCGGCTGATCAACTCTTCATAATACAACGCACTTGATTCTGGCCGGAAAGCCGTATGTCTCTTGGGCGGGGTTATGCCCTGATGTCTGTAAAACGGCATTATTCCGCACCGGCCATCGCTTAAAGATTGCCCCTTTTTGCCTGTTCGAGTTCGATGGATTCAAAAAGCGCCTGAAAATTCCCCTGGCCAAAACCACGAGCGCCTTTCCGTTGGATAATCTCAAAAAATAAAGTCGGTCGGTCCTGAATGGGTTTCGTGAACAACTGAAGTAAATATCCCTCTTCGTCACGATCCACCAGGATTTTCAATGGTTTAAGTTCATCCAATATTTCACTGATTTCCCCCACCCTTGCAGGTAATTCATCATAATACGCATCCGGAACATGTAGAAATTCTACCCCGTTTTTTCGAAGTGCCTTAACGGTCATCACAATATCATCAGTAAGTAATGCAATATGCTGGACACCCGCACCGTGATTAAAATCCAGATACTCTTGGATTTGAGATTTTTTGAGTCCTTTGGCAGGTTCGTTAATGGGAAATTTAATCTTCCAGTTTTTGGATCTTACCACGCGGCTTTTTAAGGCAGAATATTGGGTTGAAATATCATTTTCATTAAAAACGACGAAAGTTGTAAATCCAAATACTCTTTCATAATATTTTTCCCACTGGTTCATCCGATTTTCCTCCACATTCCCCACTATGTGGTCGATTGTGATTAAATGGAGATCTTCACTCGAAACCGGCGGTATATCAATGGATTCAAACCCCGGTGCCCAGATTCCCTGATAATCCTTATTCTGTACGAAAGAATGGATCGTGTCACCATATGTCTTGATACTGTACCGGATATACTGTCCGTCCTTACCTGTATAATCGATTCGAGGAGCAGCGGAAACAGCCCCTCTATTAAGGCAGGAGAGAAACGCCGCCATCGCATTTTCGGACTGAAGGGCAATATCATACACGCCATCACCATGCTTTTTTAACCAGTTTGTCGCCGGGAGGGTAGGTTTAAGGGGTGTTGTAACAATAAAAACAATATTATTTTGCTTCATGACGTAGGAAACAGAATCGGTAGAACCCGTCTCAGGACCGGAATATGCAACAGGGTGAAATCCAAACGCAGACCGGTAAAAATAGGCTGCCTGTTTGGCATTTCCTACCAGAAATTCCACATATGCGATGTCGGTCAATGGAAAATATTCCGTTCCCCGCCATTCTGTGGTAATGATCGCCATAAAGCTATACTCCCAGGTTTACTTGTGTTAATATTTCATCAAACTGATATGTAAAATAATCCATTTCAACATCGGTGCCAATCGTTACCCGAATGCAAGCCGGCCAGCCAAATCCAATTAAATGCCTCACGATGACACCCCGCCTTAACAGCGCTTCTGTTACGGATTCCGCAAATCCGGGGTCCGGGAAGACCATTGTGACAAAATTAGTTACGGATGGGATAAATTGAATCTGCCTGTCGTTCAGATAATTCACAAACCGGTCCTTGCCTGTCTGGTTCAGGTCCAAAGATTTTTCGAGGTAGTGACTATCCTTCAGTGCGGCGACGGCAGCAACCTGAGCGGGTACCGACGGTTCGAATGGCAGTTTAACCTTCATTAAGTTTTGGATCAGTTCCGGATGGGCAAATCCATATCCTACCCGAAATCCTGCAAGTCCGTAAATTTTTGAGAATGTTCGTAATGTGATCACATTGTCATATCGGTAATGCATCGAATCGGGATAATCCGGAACGGCTTCTGCAAACTCAAAATAAGCTTCATCCAATATAACCAGTACGCGTTGAGGGACATGGTTCATGAAAGTATCGAATTCTTCGATGGTAAAAAAACTTCCGGTGGGATTATCGGGATTTGCCAGGTAAATTATTTTTGTATCTTCATTTATAAGGTCAGCCATGGCGGGCAAATCGTATCTATTGCCATTCATGGGCACCCAGTGTGTTTTCATGCCGCTGGCATTTGCCAACACCCGAAATCCGATGAAAGAATTTTGTGCAGATATAATCTCATCAGGGCCAGACAGAAACGTTCGCATGATCGTGGACATGATACCCTCACTGCCCGCCCCTAAAACCACATTGTCAATTTTTAACCGAAATCGATCGGCTAAAAGAGAACGAAGCTCAAATCCGGATGTATCCGGATACCGGTGGGTTCTGCCCAGACTGGCAGCTACGGCTTCGAGTGCCGCAGGCGATGGACCTGAGGGATTTTCATTCGACGCCAACTTAACAACATGGTTCAGACCAAATTCCCGTTTAACTTCGTCAATGGGTTTTCCTGATTTATAAGCGATTAATCTTTGTATATGAACTGGTACTAATGACACGTTTTACTCTGCTGTCTTGGTTTTGTTATGAGAAACTTCCGTTGATAACGGAAGGGAAATTTAGGATGAATTTTCATTATCTGAAAGATGAGTTCAGTCCAGGAATGTCTAATCATGAATTCATTCCACTGACATTAAAGGGAAAATAATAATTTTTTTAATTCACTGATATTTCCATAATTTCGAATTGATGACTGAAGTTGTATTTAATTTTATTTAATAACATTTTAAGAGGGCGTATTATGGATTATGAGATGTTTAACGATCCGGAATTCAAAGCATTGATTTTAGAGTATCTTGAATATCTTGATACATCAATTAAAGAAATTATCAATACGCATATGGTTGATAAAAATTTCCCGGTCATTCGAAAGTTTGGGCATAATCTGAAAGGGACGGGTGCGGGGTACGGATTTTCAGAATTTACTGAAATTGGAAAGAAAATTGAGTTTGCAGCTAGAGATGAAGAATATGACGAACTTATGAACCTAATCCCGGAGTTTGAAAATATGTTAAATAACGTCCTTCAGGGTTCAAATTGATTTATTACAGGATATGATACTTTTTTAACATGGCACACAACTGATTTAAAACATATGGTTTCCCGAGATAATCTGTAAATCCCCTCCCAATGAGCTCCGTTTGAAAACTATCGCCAAAATAAGCGGTCACGGCAATGATTGTCGTTTTTTTATAATTTTTGTTTCCCCTCACCCGCTCCATCAATTCCACTCCGGAAATACCGTCCCCAAGATTAATATCAAACAGCATGCAAGCGTACTTTTCTTTCCCTATCAAGTCCAATGCTTCTTCGCCTGTATATGCCTTTTTGTACGAAAGTCCTAGCCTTTTCAATATAAATTCCAGAAATTTCATATTCGTTTCATTATCTTCTACCACGAGGATATTAGGATGTTTGGAATCGACCATTTGATAGTAATCTGCCGTAAGGTATTGGAATGTTATACGGTAAGATGCTTTTCGATCATCTTGAGGAGTTCATTCTGCTTCACCGGTTTTGATAAATAGGCAGCACATCCGGCCTGTTCACAAATTTGTCTGTCTTTCGAAAAAGCGTGCGCCGTGACGGCGATCATGGGTACGTGTTTGAATTCTTCAGATGTTAAAACGTAATCACAAAGGTCCAAACCATTCTCACCCCCTAAGAGTGACAGGTCAAGTAATATTATTTTGGGATGAAATTTATGGAGATTTTTCTTTGCTTCCGCTACGGAAGCTCCATAGCATAATTCATACTTTTCCCTTAAAAAGAAAGTCATGAGTTTCCGGTTAAGAATATCATCTTCTACTACAAGAACCATCGGTTTATGATTATTATCTGCCATTATTATGCGTCCTAAAATTTTGTGAGTTTAATTAAAATGTGGAATTTTATCATTATAAAGTTAGGATAATTCATTTAAGAATATTTAATATAATTTTTTTATTCAGTGGAATTAGGATAATGTATTTGGGAATTTAATATAAAATTTGTTGCCAGTTGGGAAATTTGGGCGTACTCCAACCTTCGCAGAATGGGCATTTGAAATTCTTTTAACAATTGCCAGGCCAAGCCCTCTGCCATTTTCTCCGGTTCCTGCAAGTTGGATCTTACGATTAAAAATACTCTCGTAGTGCTTTTTTTCGATCGTTTCCCCAAAGTCGCACACCTCAACGGTAAGTCCTGAGCGTTCCTGTATCGCAGTAATAACAATTTTCTTGCCGCTGTCGGCATACTTGATCGCATTGCTGATATAATTTTTAAATACTTCCGAAATGATAGGATTCGCATGGATATAAACATCCCGATCGATTTCCATGTTCAACGAAATTTCCTGGGATTCCAGTGCAACGACAAATCCTTGTGAAATGTCCAAGAGCAACGTATAGAGGTTCAGTTTTCTTTTTTCGATCTCTTCCCCCAATGTGACTTGTGTCAGTACAGAGGCATTTTCAATAATATCAATTAAATTGGAAGTACATTGACCGATAACGCTAATGTATTCATTATTCCCATATTCTTTCAATAACAGTTCGGCCATTCCGTTTAAAGTCCCGAGTGTATTTTTCATATCATGAGTAATTACATCAAGGAGGAGTTCTTTCATTATATTGGCTTCGGCAAGTTCGATAGACATAAGGCGGTGTTTCTCTTCTGATCTTTTTAAAATATCACGGCTGAGTTTATCTGAAGTAATATCCCGGGAAATTCCCATAACGCCAACCTGTTCACCTGTTTCGTCATGCAGTAGGGATGCGGAAATGAGACTGATAAATTCGTCACCGCCTTTCCGCCGAGAGCGGACCTCGGATAAAGCCCTGCCCGATACAGATGTTTTTTGGTGGAGCCTGAAGCCCTCATTCGGATCTGCATACAGGATGTTTACCGATTTTCCTAAAACCTCTTCCCGTTGGAATCCGAAGGTATCCACGGCTGCTTTGTTGAATTCTATGATTTTTCGGTTCATATCTACCGCAATTATCATATCCATGGAGCAGTCGATCAGAATCTGGCTGTATTTTCGACTTGCCCTTAATTGTGCTTCGGTTTGTTTGATACTAGATGTATCTCTCGAAACACCCATCACACCAATATTATTACCATCCACATCACTTAAAATTGAAGCGGACAAATAACTCGTGAAAATTTCTCCATTTTTCTTGATATTGGTAATCTCTTGTCGGGTATGTCCATTGGCGATGGTCATATTATGGATAATATTTCCATTTTGGGGTTCGGCATAGAGCATGTTAACATGTCTCCCAAGAACTTCTTCGCGAGTATAGCCGAATACCTTTTCAGCAGCCGCATTAAACTCAATAATTTTCCGATCGGTATCTACGGCAATGATCATATCGGGTGAACTATTCAATAGATTTTTTGCATTAACGAATGATTGATCCAGTGGTTTATTCATATTTTCCTTTCGCAATAAATTTACACCTAATATTCAATCCGAACCGATTTACCTTTTTCATCAAAGATTCTCCACAGACCTGTTTTTTTACCACCTTTATAATATCCTTCCGACTTCGTCATCCCCGTAATATAATATTCGATCCATAACCCGTTCGGGATACCATTTTTATAATTTTTTATCTGATGTTCTTTTCCCGTTTTATAATACCTGATCCAGGTTCCTTCAGACTGCCCGTCATCAAAATACTCAATATACTTTAATGAGCCGTTGTTAAAATATCCTTCCCATTTTCCGTCCTGCAGTCCTTGCCGGTAGTTTTCGATGGATTGGACCTGTCTGTTTTCGAAATAATATTTCCACTGACCTTCAGGAAGACCTTCTCTAAAATTTCTTTCTGACATGATGTCACCCGAAGGATAGTAGGATTTCCATACTCCGTCTTTTTTGCCAGCCGCCCAAAGCCCTTCTGTAATAAGCGTACCTTCTTCATTCCATGCTCTAAAATTACCCTGCTCTAATCCGTTTTTGAAATGTACTTCACTTTTCTGTATGTAATTTGGAAAATATGTCCGGAATCCTCCATCTTTGATGCCAAGTCGATAACTCTCCATCATCCGGATACCGCCCTGTTCAAAGTAGGTAATATTGGAACCGTTTACAATTCCCTCTGAATAATACTGTTCAAATTTTTTATTCCCATTTTTATAATACCAGATGAATGCTCCGTTCAGTTTCCCATTTTTCAGAGTTGACTTGTACTTAATTGTTCCATCTGAATAATGTTCGACGTGTTTACCGTCATCCATCTGTGCCGGTAAAAAAAAAGGAATAATTGACAACAGTTGAATGATTTTTCGATTACGTACCATTTCGGATAAAGTTCTCATTGATTAATTTACGTCATTTCTGATGACACAAATCAATGAGGGTTACCCGAAAGATAGGGCATTTTGATTTATGAACCGGGTATCACCAGAACCGGACATTTGGAATGCCGTACCACATATTCTGAAGTTGTTCCCAGAATAAAATCATGAATATTATCCCTGCCATTTGTACCGATGACGATAAGGTCGACCTTCAGTTCAGATGCAACCTCGCAAATTGTTTTTGAAGCTTTGCCTTCCCTGATTAAAAAATCAACCTCAATATTATCGGCGTGTAATTCGCGTATGATCTTTTTCATTTCCTGCCGGGCTGATTCCGCAGTTTTTAGAAATTCCTCTTTCATCACAGCTACGCTGACCCTTAACATCTGCATTTCAGTGTCAGACATAAATTCTTCATGTACGTTTAACAGGGTGACCGTTGAATTAAATTGGTGGGCGATCTGGATACCCTTCATTGTGGCAGAAATAGCCCGTGGACTCATATCCGTTGCAATTAAAATATGATGAAACATATTGATTCTCCTTTTGTCTGATTAAAAATAAATAAGACTGACTATATAAAACAAGGGGGCGAGTATCCCTACCGACCAAACCATATATCCAAAAAAACTTGGCATTTTGATGTGATTCTCTTCTGCAATAGATTTTACCATAAAATTCGGTGCATTACCAATATAAGTATTTGCTCCCATAAAAACCGCGCCCGCGGATATGGCCAGGAGTGTGCCGGAAAATGTGGTCATCAATTCCTGGGCGTTTCCACCGGCAGTATTGAAAAATACCACATACGTGGGTGCATTATCAAGAAAACTGGATAATATACCTGTCGCCCAAAAAAACATCCTGTTCACAAATTCACCGGTATCCGGGTTGCGGACAATGCCGATTACAAATTTTAACGCTCCCTCGTTCCCTGCTCTCAGTATTGCTATAGGGGGTACCATGGTTATAAAGATGGTTGCAAATAATTTGGCGACTTCACGAATCGGTTCCCAGGTAAAACCGTTGCCGCTCCGGACGGTCATAGGTGTGATCTTCCAGGAGATAACCGCAATCAGTAATAATAAAATGACCTGTACCAAAACGCCTTTTGTCATCAGGCAGGTTCCCCATGCAGAAATCGCCCAGTCGTTCGGATTGGTGGTATCGGGGTGCCATATTCCGCTGATTAATACGGCTCCGACTATTAGAGGGAGCAATAACAGATTAACCTTTCCTTCGAGTTGAAGAGGAGATTTGGTGCCATCATCCGGAACCCGTTTTTCCTTTTTATATAGGATGGTATCGATGATGAAAAAAATGAACAATAGCATTGATGATATTGTTATCATAGGCATAAACATATGTTTCGTCGTCCAAAAAAAACTGACGCCCTTCAAAAATCCGAGAAATAAAGGGGGATCACCCAACGGAGTAAGTGATCCTCCGATATTTGCAACTAAAAATATGAAAAACACAATAATGTGTACTTTATAATGACGCCATGCATTCGCTCTGATCGTCGGTCTGATCAGCAACATTGCAGCGCCGGTTGTCCCCATCCAGGAGGCCAAAATTGTACCAATCAATAGCAACAGGGTATTCACAACCGGACTCCCCCGTAACGAACCTGTGAGCCGGACTCCTCCCGCCACCGTAAACAGAGATAACAATAAAACAATAAAGGGGATAAATTCGCTGAGATACACTTCCAACAGATAAAATTCTGCCATCTCAAAGCCATAGTACATCCCAAACAGAATAATGAACGAACTCCCCCAAAAGAGTGAGATTTTCCCGTAATGATGGTGCCAGAATGAAGGCATCACCAGCGGAAAGATCGCAATGGACAATAAAATCCCCATGAATGGAATAACCCACCAGGCCGAGACTCTGCTTCCGTCTAAATGGGGAGCGTGACGATCCGTCTGTGCCACAATACCTTCTTGGGGACCTGAATGCAGCTCCATTACATGTTGAACTGCGGGATGATAATTTTCCTCCTGTGGGGGTTCTGAAAACGCAAAATTTACCAGACACAAAACAGAGATGAAAGCGGTTACAACCTTCCCAAAATTCATACTTGATTTTCCTCTTTTAACAATGATTTTCCCGATGTGAAATGGTACGGCATACTGGTAAATTAATGAGTATGGCAACTCTCATTTTATCCGTACTGCTTTCTATCTTTATCGCGATTGTTCTGACAATCGGCAGCTTGTATTCAAAACATGAACTCAAAAACTTCTGCGGAGGGACTGGTGGGAATTGTACATGTTCAGGGTCCCGCTCAGGCGAATGTGAAAATAAAACGATCATTCCATAAACTTTGAGAATCCGCTGCTGGAAAAGGAAGTGGTACTCCCATCGTCATTCACTTCGATTAGAAAACATTCCACTTCATCCAACGATTCAACCAATTTCAATCCTTCATCCACTCCTAATACCATAACGGCTGTTGCCAGCGCATCTGCCATCATGCATATGGAAGTGATGACCGTCGTGCTTGCAAGCCGGTGATCCACTGGCCTCCCGGTTTTGGGGTTCATCGTATGCGAGTAGCGCTTTCCCTCATAGATAAAATAGTTTGCGTAATTACCCGAAGTTGCCATCGATTCACTCCCCAGACGGACGATACCCGCAAATCCCTGGTCATTAGCAGGCGTATCCGTTGGAATCTCGATTCCGATTTTCCACGATGAATCGGTGTTCTCCGTATTACATCGGACTTCTCCCCCTATTTCTATCATGAAATTTTTATATCCCAAATGCTTTAACAGCCGACTGATCATATCGACGCCATACCCCTTTGCAATGGCGCTTAGATCAATTTCCAGACCATCAATGTCCTTTTGGATTTTCTTACCAGACAATTTGAT
Organism: uncultured bacterium; assembly: GCA_964409335.1. GTDB lineage: Bacteria > Fidelibacterota > Marinisomatia > SCGC-AAA003-L08 > JACNLC01 > JABMOW01. Next base: position 24,759 of record CAYPCW010000011.1, on the reverse strand, counting down.
ATGCTGACTCCCCAGTGCTGCCATTGCCAGACGGATATCAGGCTCCGTCGGGGGTTCCCATCTGCTCCCGTCATTTCCAAATCCCCATAACCGGACGAGAGGATGGACTGTGATATCAAATGCACCGCCGGAGACGGCATATACTTTCAGCGCCTGCTGGACGATTATGTGAAAATCATCAGAGATGGTGTACCATTGCCCTGCTGGCAGGCGGTTAAATGCCGATATTTCACTGGTTGGGATATAAGTGGATACTTGTTGATTCAGATCTGAAAGAGCATCATCAACTTTTGTTTTGATACCATCTGCGGAAATTGTATGAGCTCCTTCAACCCGGATTTTAATCGTATAGACGGTCCCCATAGTGGTGCCGGTAAATGATATTTCTTTTGTGCCATTAGAACAGGAAAAAAATATCATCAGAAAAAAAAGAAAGCCCGGCTGACACCGAACTTTCCTTTGAAAAAGCAAATTCATCATGAATAATAATTAAAATTTATCGTACATAATGTTTTCAGGATCCACACCATGGTTATAAATCATATTCTCAGCAGCTTCGACCATCATCGGCGGACCACACATGTAATACTCAATTTCTGTGGGATCCTCGTGATCTTTTAAGTAATTATCATAAAGTACCTGATGGATGAAGCCGGTCGGACCTGTCCAATGATCTTCTGGAAGGGGTTCTGATAGGGCGACATTGTAAGTGAAATTGGGAAATTCTTTGGCGATCTCTAAAAATTCTTCATGATAAAACATCTCCCGCATAGATCTGGCGCCATACCAAAAGGACACTTTTCGACGGGTTTTTTCAGTTTTGAACAAATGGAATATGTGTGACCGCATTGGCGCCATCCCGGCACCCCCGCCGACAAAAACGATTTCACGCTGATTCTCCTTCAGAAAAAACTCACCGTAAGGTCCTGAAATAATGACTTTATCACCCGGTTTTAAATTGAAAATGTAGGTGGAAGATATTCCGGGTGGTACATCATTCCAGAGTTTTGGCGGCGGTGTGGCAATCCGGACGTTTAACATTACAATATTGCCCTCTGCAGGGTGATTTGCCATAGAATATGCCCTGAAAATGGGTTCTTCGTTTTTATGATGGAGATCAAACAAATGATATTTCTCCCAGTCGTGACGGTACTCATCTTCCACATCAATTGTCTTATAATCGATATCATATTCAGGAATATCAATCTGAATATATCCTCCGGCCTTAAATTTCAGGTCTTCGCCCTCGGGTAATCCCAAAATGAGTTCCTTGATAAAAGTGGCAACATTGATGTTCGACCGAACAGTGCATTCCCATTTTTGGATATTGAATATTTCATCTGGGACCTTGACTTCCATCGCCTCCCGAACTTTTACCTGACAGGCGAGTCTCCAGTGATCCTTTGCCTTGCTGCGGGAGATATGATTCAACTCTGTGGGTAGTATCTGTCCGCCACCTGAAAAAATCTGACAGGTACACATTCCACAGGTCCCACCGCCTCCACAGGCAGAGGGGAGAAATATTTTGTTCGAAGCCATCGCAGATAAAAGGGTACTCCCCGGTTTTACCGTCGGGGACTTTTCCTCGTCTCCATTGATCAGGATTTTTACTTCACCCTGCGGAAGCAAGTGTTTCTCGGCCTCATTGAGAACCGCCACTAATAAGATAATTATGGCGATAAATACGATCATACTTGTGATAACAACCATTGACACTCTCTTATAAATTAATTCCGGAAAAGGACATATAAGCCATCGATATTAACCCTGTCAGGATCATTGCAATCCCTAACCCCTTCAATCCCGCTGGAACGTTTGAATATTTCAACTTGAAGCGGATTGTCGCCATGGTCGTAATGGCGAGGAAAAAACCGAATCCGGCGCTGATCCCATAAACGATAGATTCAGGAAAATTGTAACTTCGCTCAACCATGAACAAGGATGAACCAAGGATGGCGCAATTCACGGCAATTAACGGCAGAAAGATTCCCAACGCCTGATATAAGACCGGACTGAATTTATCCAATATCATTTCGACTAATTGCACCATTGCCGCAATCGTTGCGATGAAGGTAATGAATGTGAGAAAACTAAGATCAATGGTTGACAATGGACTGATCCCTGTCCATGAAAGCGCTCCGGGAGACAGCAGGTATTCCCGGATCAGCCAGTTCAGGGGAACCGTGATCCCGTTGACAAAAATGACCGCTAATCCCAATCCGAAAGAGGTTTCCACTTTTTTTGAAATTGCCAGAAAGGAGCACATACCCAGAAAGCTGGACAATAGTATGTTCTGTACAAAAATGGATTGAGCTGCGAGACTCAGATAATGCGATAAAACTTCCATGATCAGTCCTCCTTATAACCGATAATGGCCCGCTGGACCCAGATGATCAACCCCAACACGATGAATGCCCCGGGCGCCAATAACATGAGACCATTATTCACATAACCAATGTCATATATAAACTGTGGGACGACTCTCATCCCCAAAAACGATCCGCTGCCCAGAATCTCTCTGAACGTCGCAACCAGAATTAAAATGATACCGTAACCGAATCCGTTCCCTAATCCGTCAAGGGCTGAGGACCCGACATCATTTTGCATCGCAAAGGCTTCTGCCCGCCCCATGACAATACAGTTGGTAATAATCAACCCCACGAAGACCGAAAGCTGTTTGCTGATATCATACAGAAAGGCTTTCAACACCTGATCTGCAAGGATAACTAGAGAGGCGATTACCGTTAACATGACGATAATTCTTATTTTTGCAGGAATGAGGTTCCGCAGGGCGGAGATGATCATATTGGACGCTACAAGAACAGCAGTCAGTGAGATCGCCATGACCAGCGCCGTATCCAGTTTTACCGTTACGGCAAGCGCAGAACATATTCCCAATATTTGTTTGGTAATAGGATTATTCTGGCTCAGAGGATCCGCAAAAATCGGTAATTTTTTATTTGCCATGTCCGCTCTCCTTAACTGTGAATGTCTTGACTAAGAAATTTTTCATATTTCTTTAGATTCCGTAATAAAAAGTCGTTGACGCCTTTGGTGGTCAGTGTTGCACCACTGATACCATCCACGTGGTAATCACCGGTTGTCGTGGATTTTCCCTTGGCAATGGTTATCGACCTCAGGGTGTGATTTGAGTCGAATATTTTTTTTCCCGGGAACTGGACGGTAAACCAGTCTTTTTCAATTTCGCCACCCAAACCCGGAGTTTCACCATGCTCGTAAAACGTGATTCCCAGCACCGTGTTTTTATCCGGTCCGACTGCGAAAAATCCTTTGATTGTTGACCATAAGCCTTTACCGGAGACGGGGAGAACGTATCCCCGGATTTTTCCGTTCTTGCGATACACAAAAACCTTGAAATTATTTTCAGTTTCTGCGAGGTTTCCCGCTTCGTTAACATATTTTTCAGTAATCAACTGATTAAAAGCATCTTCAACGGATGCGGCACTCATTTTACTATCAAATTCACCAACTGATTTTAGAATATTCTTTCGGGTATCCAACTGTTTATTGAAATCCTGCAGGTCTTTTAACCCTGTGGAAGCCAGAGCAAGCAGGAATGCGGCAATTCCGGTAACGATAATTATAAATTTGTAAGTATAAGCATTACTTCGCATATCGCTGTTGTCTCCTTCTAATATGCCTTCGGAGGACAAGGTAATCAATCATCGGAGAAAATGCATTCCCCAGTAATATGGCCAGCATCATCCCTTCCGGGAATGCCGGATTGACAGACCGGATCAGCACCGCCAGACCTCCGATCAGAATTCCGTATATCCATCGACCGGAATTGGACTGGGCTGCAGATACCGGGTCGGTAGCCATAAACACCATCCCGAAAGCGAAGCCCCCCATCACCAGATGGTAATGCGGCGGGAGGGACAGCATTGGATTGGTGCTTGCCGGTGAAAGCAGGTTCATCCCGGCGGCAAAGATAATCATCCCCACCGTAACACCTGCCATGATTCGCCAGTTTGCAATTCTAGTGCTCAACAATATAGCGGCACCAATGAAGATTGCCAATGTTGACGTCTCGCCAATTGATCCCGGGATAAATCCATAAAACAAATCCCACCAGTTGTACCCTTTGGACGCCAGCAAATCCACAGCATGAGCATTTATTCCTGAAGCAGCAACCGCCAACGGGGTGGCTTTCGATATGCCATCTACAACCGTCCACACCTGATCCCCGGATATCGCGCCCGGGTAGGCAAAAAAGAGGAATGCCCGGGTGACCAGCGCCGGATTGAAAATATTGAATCCCGTTCCGCCAAAAATCTCCTTCCCGATCACAACGCCGAAGCTCGTTGCAACCGCCACCATCCACAATGGCATGGTTGGAGGAACAATCAGCGGAATTAAAAAACCTGTAACCAGAAAACCTTCATTGATCTCATGCTTTCTCACAATCGCGAAAACCATCTCCCATGCTCCCCCCACCGCGTACGCGACGATGAGAATGGGCAGAGTCGTTTTTAATCCAACCAGGAAATTTTGAATGATCGTTCTGTGTGCGTCTTCCTGATAACCAATATTGAAGAGTCCAAAAAAGAATGACGGAAGAAGCGCCAGAACCACGATGATCATCGCTCGCTTTAAATCGACAGCATCGCGAACATGGGGTCCCGTTGTCGTGACGTCATCCGGAGTATAGAGAAACGTATCTGCCATTTCAAATAAAGGATAGAATTTCTCAAGTTTGGTTCCGTTTTTAAATTTGGGATGCATTGAATCCAGGAATTTTCTCAATATTTTCATCAGCTATCCTCCGTTTCAACTAATTTCAATCCTTCATTAATGATCTCTGAAATTTCCATTTTTGACACATCAGAGAACGAACACAGGCTGAAATCTTCCGGATCACATTCATAAATCCCTAATTTCTCCATTTCCTCAATGTCCCGTGAGAGAATCGATTTCAGTAAAAAGGTGGGCATCAGATCCATGGGCAAAACAGATTCGATCTGTCCAAAGGGAATGATCGCTCTCTGACTGCCATTGACTGCGGTCGTTAATACGGATTCCCGGGTTCCCACGATTCCGGACATGAAAGAACCGGATAATGAATAGCGATTCAGCCCTGGCAAAATCCATCCCAGAAACCGTCGTTCTCTTCCCTCCGGGATGACGGTCAGGAGATTGTGATAGTAACCAATCCCCCGATCTGCGTTTGTTTTTACACCGGTCAGCACGTCCCCGGAGATGATTCGTACATCCTCCTTCAACGTGTTGGTTTTCAGAATATCCCGCACCAGGGCACCCCGTCTGATTTTTAGGTATTGACGATTTTTCACACCGCTGCCGCCAACCGTGATCACCTTATATTCAGGACGGAATCCATGGATGAAAAGTCTGCCTATCGCAACAACATCCTGAGGATCGATATACCAGACGATGTCGTCCTTGTTTTTAATGGGATCAATGTGATGAATATGGATCCCCACATTCCCCGCAGGGTGCGGACCGGAGAACCGATGGACGGTCACCTCTTTTGCCTCCGTAAGTGCAGGTAATTTGGTGTGTTTCCCAATCACGAGATGCACAGGCCCGGATGTCAATTTTTTCAGGATGGATAACCCTGTCTGGAAACCAGCAGAATTTTGCTCCAGAACAAACCCGGGATCCGGCGCAAAAGGCGCAGTACTAAGGGCTGGGATAAAAATGGATTTGGGACGAGTATCGGGTTTCGCAACATTCGAAAATGGTCGCTGCCGAAGCCCAAACCACAGGCCGCTTTTTAACAAGTGAACTTTTATATTTTGTTCGGTGAGAATTTTGATTTGATCAGCAGTGTAAACCTCGAGAGATTCAGCATCATCAGAAGACGCTAATTGAATACGAATATCCTGTAGTTTTCTTCGATCACCAAATTGGATCTGACTGACTGTGCCTGCTCCCGGGGAGCAGAAAACCATGTCAGGATAGAGTTTACTCCTGAAGAGGGGAGTACCAATTTTAACCTTATCCCCCTCTTTGATCAAAAGTTTAGGGATGATACCTTTAAATTCCATCGGAGATATTTGTAACACATCCGAAACCGTAGGGTCCCCAAAAGACTTTTCAGGGCGGCCGATGAGTTTTAGATCATGGCCCTTTTTGATATGAAAATCACTCATATGAAATGTGTTTCCTATGCATTTATCTTATTTCTGAACACCAAATCTTCACAGTCAATGACTTCATATAATATGAATCATCGATATAATCTTATCATCGGTATTTTAAATCTTTAAAATGATGCGAAAATTCAAAGTGGAAATTTACAAAGTGCGCTTAACATGAACTTTCGATTATTTTGGATAGTTTTGTCGTGTTTTGCCGGCTGGGTGACATCGGCGACAAATTGGTTATGCATGCCGGACAGACGAGCTGTGCGCGGTTATATAACCGGAACATCGCCGTTACCCAAGCGCTATCAGGGGATATGCCATCAGCAATCATGATCAATTGATATACCGATATCTTCCATCAGTCCCCTCACTACCAGACGTAATTTGGAATTCAGAAAACCTGTCTTTACTCCCCGGGAATTTCCCGTGATCGTACGATCAGTTCCCATGCTGATGTCGACGATCATATCATATAATGAGCAATTTTATGGGTCTCGATGTTAACATCAGTCAGCAGGTTTCATGGATTTGAAACAGATTTCCAGGAGTTCCAATATCGGGCATCCTCTGACAAAATACCTGGTAAAAGCATTAATATATGATATAACCAATTGATATACCCAATTTCAATGACCGCCCGCCTTTTTTTATTATTGTATAACCTGATAAAAAATTACAGGAATATATATATTAGTGAAAATATCTTTTTAAGGTAAGTAGGATGTTGGGTGTGGAATCACCAAATTTTATCATCTGTGTTTTACACAGCAGGATATTTGTGTCACAGGTAGAAAAAAATTCTAAAACATACTGAGAGATGCGCTCACCCAGTCAATAACCGGACCCCAGTACACCCCCAGCAGTAATATCGGGATGGCACAGGTGACAATTGACCATTTCAGAATGGGATGTGGATGGATGGCTGTATCAATATCGGAATCCACCAGATACATTTGCCGGACAATCCTGAAATAATAAAACAGTGATATCACACTATTGACGACCCCGATGACCGCCAACAAGTAAAATTGTTGATGATCGATTAAAACGGAAAATAAATAGACTTTTCCGATAAATCCGGCCGTAGGGGGTAACCCCGTGAGAGACATAAGAAAAAGGACCATGAGCGCAGATAATACCGGCATCCGTTTACCCAGCCCTTTCCATTCTGACAGATCATATGATCCGGTGTGATTGGCGACGGTAATTGTGATCAAAAATACCCCAATATTCATGAATAAATAAGGGACGAGGTAAAACATGATCGCCGAATTTGAATCTGTTGAAAGCACAGGAATGACCATCAGCATATACCCGGCGTGGGCGATGGACGAGAAGGCGAAAAGCCGTTTCACATTCTCCTGACGCAAAGCCAGCAAATTACCCACGGTCATGGTCAGTGCGGATAGCACTGCGAAGAGGACCGTCCAGTTCACCTGTGCCACGACACTGCCAGCGTCAGTGGTAAATGTCATATGAAAAAACCGGATCAACAATGCCAGTCCTGCTGCTTTTGGTGCAACGGACAGATAGGCCGTCAGCGGGGTCGGCGCGCCCTCATATACATCGGGGGTCCAGTAATGAAATGGCACCATGGATAATTTATACCCGATTCCCACCAACACCATGAGAATGGACATATACACAACAAACACCGGACCTTCCTGAATGGACAGCACCTCCCGAATTGCCGATAAATCCGTGGATCCTGCCAGTCCGTACAGCCAACTGAAACCGTACAGCATGAGGCCGGATGCAAACGCGCCGAAGATCACATATTTGAGGGACGCTTCGTTAGACTTTACATCGTTACGCAGCATCCCCGCAAGAATGTAGGATGAAATACTGACCGTCTCAATGGCCAAATACACCATCACGAGATTAGTGGCGGTTGCCATGAGGAATAACCCAAACATGGCGATCAATAAAATGATGTTGAATTCTCCGGCAACAGCCTGATCCATGCTGTCATCATATCTGGCAATCAGGATGATGAAAAAGGTTGCAAGTATAAAAATCCATTTAAAAAAGGTTCCGAAGGGGTCATGGGCAGACATTCCCATAAATAATGACAGAGCGTAGGTGTCGGACTGTACCAGAAACACAGCAACAATGATCAGTCCGGCGAGAATAATCCCTTTTGTGAATCGCCGGGTAGAGGGGATCAGATCAATCACAATTGCAATCAGGATCACCCCAATCAAAACCAATTCCGGCAGATAGTGGGACAGACTTAGGAGGTTGGACACGTTACATCATCCCCATCATTGGCCGGCAGTATGGATCAGATCAACCAAAGCATTCATGGTAGGGGCGATCATGTTTAATAAAGGCGCAGGGTAAACTCCCAGCCATAACACCAGGATTCCCAAAGGGATCAGCGTAACCATTTCTCTTCCGGACATATCCGGAAGATCGATGTATTTTTCGTTTAATGACCCCAAAAACATATGGCGGTATGCACGGAGGAAATAAATAGCATTCAGTAAAATGCCCAGGGTCCCGACAATGGTCAATGTTCTGAAAATACTGAAACCACCGATGAAACACATTACCTCACTGATAAACCCGGAGAGCGACGGCAGCCCTAGTCCGGCAAAGAATGCGAATGCTACAAATGAAGAATACACCGGCAGTTTTACACCCAGACCGCCGAATCCTAATTCACCTGCAAGCTTCGTATCATGATAATCTTTTGGATAAAAGATGTACCGGTGGTGTGCCCGGTCATAGA
>CAYPCW010000011.1:0-15887 GCA_964409335.1 uncultured bacterium | reverse complement strand
CTCAAAAATGCTGCGGGCATAGTAGGTAAAAAGAGCATTGCCGTAATCGTTCCGTGATTGAACAGCTGCATTACCGCACCGTTGATCCCCGCTTGTGCGCCGGCAGGATTTGTAGAGACCAGAGCTGCCATTCCCAACAGCACATACCCCATGTGGCTCACGGAAGAATATGCCACCATTTTTTTCAGATCGATCTGGGCAATGGCATTCAACGCCCCCCAGATAATATTGATTATTCCAAGCAGCGCCAGGAAGGTGGCAAACCAGAATACCAGATCGGGGAGCAGGGGATAATTGATCCGAAGTAACCCGTAAGTTCCCATTTTCAAGAGTACTCCCGCCAGAATAACAGATACCGCTGTAGGGGCTTCCACATGCGCCAGAGGTAACCATGTATGGAAGGGAACAATAGGTACTTTGATTGCAAATCCCACAAAAAGCGCAACCCAAATGAGAATCTTTACATCCATCCCCCAGATCGTCGCCTGGATTGTGGATGCATCCTGGATGAGAGTGAGCAGGTTAAAGGTGTGGGGATCGGTGTAGAAATAGAGTCCCAGCATCGCCAAAAGCATGAATACTGATCCGAAAAGCGTATATAAAAAGAACTTTATGGCGGCATATTGCCGTTGAGGACCTCCCCAAATTCCGATAAGGAAATACATTGGCAGAAGCATGACCTCCCAGAAAATGTAGAACAGGAAGAAATCCAGAGAAACAAATACGCCCATCATTCCCGTATCCAGCAGCAGGAACATGGTAAAATATCCAAAAGGTGATTTATTAATACTCCAGCTTGAGACGACCCCGATGAACGAGAGTAATGCGGTCAGCAGGATCAAAGGCATACTCAATCCGTCTGCGCCTAGAAAATATTCAATGTTAAACTGGGGAATCCACGAATACTTTTCCTGAAACTGAATTCCACCGGATGGATCGTATATGATATATAACCAGATCGCCACCGCCAGTTGAATACCGGTCGCAACGGCGGCGATCCATTTATGGGTATCACCAATATTCCCGGCGTCCCGCCCTTTTCCTTTGGCAATCTGTTGATACATGATGGATACCAGCGCGCCGATGATGGGAATAAACACTAACCATGAAAGTATATGTGAGTTCATAAATATCCTACTTCTAAATCCTTATATGCATATCAAATTGATTGAAAAATAATTAGAATAATTAAAAGCCCGAAAACGCCTCCCATTACATAGTTTTGGATCACGCCCGATTGCGTTTGCTTCAATTCATTACTGAAATAATGTGCCAGTTTACCGAATCCATCCACCAATTTCTGATCCAGCCAGTTGTAATCTGAATAGCCGGAGGCTTCCGAAATTTTCAGGGTAACCCATCCCCATCCGTCAATGAACTTCTGGTCGAAGTAATCCCAATCAATCTTTGAAAATACAAAACACCACCAGAAAAACGGTTTATAGAGAACGGTGTTGTAGATTTCATCGATATAAAATTTATTGAAGGAAAGGTTATACAAACCCACCCGATTCATTGCTTTTGCCATATTCTGAGCATCGATCTTTTTAAGATAGTACACGAGCGTGGCAAAGAAAACTCCCAATGCGGCAACGATGAGAGATATTGTCATTGCCGTTCCGTGTGCATGATGTATCCCTTCAACCGTTTCTTCCATCATAAGCCCTGCATAATTCTCACCGGTAGAAACCAAATGGGTAAACCAACCATGATTTACGATAGGGTTCAGTCCCGGCAGGGTAAAGAAAATAGCGACACTCAAAAGAGAAAGCACCATCAGCGGTACCGTCATTGGCAGGGTATTTTCGTGGATATTTTTATAAGCATCCGGTTTTGCAGGCGTACCGTGGAAGGTCATAAAAATAAGCCGAAACATATAAAATGCCGTGATTACCGCTGCGCCAAACCCGGCAATGGGGAGAAAGATCGTCCATCCGTGATGCATGTGAAAATAGGCAACGGTTCCCGCCAGAATCGCATCTTTCGACAGAAAACCAGAGAACAGAGGTATCCCGGATAATGCAAGTGTCGCAATAAGCATCGTCCAATAGGTGACCGGCATCCTGGATTTTAGCCCACCCATATTTCGCATATCCTGTGCGTCGGTATGGTGGTCTTTGACGGTATGTAGTCCGTGATGCATGGCATGGATGACGGACCCGCTCGCGAGAAAAAGACAAGCTTTGAACATTGCATGGGTCGTCAGATGAAAAAATCCTGCCTGATACGCACCTACACCCAACGCCAGGATCATATATCCCAACTGACTGATGGTTGAGTAAGCCAGAACCCGTTTAATATCATTTTGGGTGATCGCAATAATAGCGGACATCAGTGCGGTGACGGCTCCCACGATGGCAATCACCTGAAGCGCTGCAGGGGTCAGGAATGCGAATATTCGGACGATCATGTACACACCCGCAGCCACCATCGTTGCCGCATGGATCAGAGCGCTCACGGGAGTCGGACCTTCCATGGCATCGGGCAGCCAGATGTGAAGCGGAAACTGAGCTGATTTCCCCACCGCACCGAGAAAAACCAGAATACCGGCCGTCGTCAACAACGCCATGTATCCGTCCGCTATTCCCAGACTGACTTCATAAACGATATCTTCGATATTCACCGTTCCGAACAGAAAGAACAACATCATGATCCCGATGAACATGCCGATATCCCCTACCCGATTGGTGAGGAATGCTTTTTTTCCCGCATCTGCGGCGCTATCCTTTTCAAACCAAAAACCAATAAGAAGATAGGAACTTAATCCTACCAGTTCCCAAAAGACGTACATCATGATCAGATTGTCTGCCAAAACAATCCCGTTCATCGAAAACGTAAATAATCCTAAAAATCCGAAATACCGGTTATATCTGGGATCACCCTTCATATACTCTGTCGAATACACATGGACTAAAAAGGAAATCAGCGATACGACCACCAGCATGATGGCAGCCACCTGATTGATGTTGAATCCCAGGGTAAGTGTGAAATCACCGGTAGAGAACCAGGTGACAGAGTCCATCAATATGGGGATATCCTCTATGAGAAAAGCATTGGCAAAAAAGCCCATCGACAATGCCAGAACTATCCCTAAGCAGATGAGGGATACCCAATGTGCTGACCGCCCAATCCGCCAGCCAAAGAATATCTGAAAAACAAAGGAGATCAGGGGTAAAAACAGGATAGATAATGCAAAAATAATAGTGGGATTCACATTTATCCTTTCATACGATCTGCCTGGTCGATATCCACGGTTTCCAGGTTTTTAAACAAATTAATGATAATAGCCAATGCCACAGCCGCTTCAGCAGCTGCCAGGACGATGATAAAAATACTAAAGACATGGCCGTCCAGCCGGTGCATTCCCCCAAACCGGTTGAATGCAATAAAATTCAATCCAGCGGCATTCAGGATCAATTCAATCCCCATCAGCACCGCAACGCCATTTCGCCGGGTCATCACACCGAAAAGCCCGAGGGAAAATAAGATGCCGCTGATGACAAGATACGACGTAAGATTATCCATTTTTTTTCCTCGATAATAGTGCGGATCCCATCAGTGCCGCGAGCAGGATCAGTGATGCAACCTCGAAAGGCAGAAGGTAATCGGTGAGGATCATTTCCCCGATCAGGGCGACGGTTCCCTGGGAAGATTGAACTTCACCGGTGTGCCATGTCGTGGTAAAGACCACCGTCATCATCAAAATAAAAATAAAAAAACTGATCATACCTGCCATGAACCTGGGCAGGCTGGAATGAGAAATCCGGTTATCTGCAATTTTATTGGTAAGCATCACCCCAAATATGATGAGAACTAAAATACCACCCACGTAAACGATTATCTGCGTGGCGGCAATAAAATCCGCATATAAAAAAACATACAAACCCGCGACACCAAATAAGGTGAATAATAATGCAACCGCAGAGTAGATCAGATTTTTTGAAAAAACCACCCAAAACGCAGATGCAATAGTGAGTGCGGCGATCAGGATGAATAATAGTTGGCTCATACTTTAGCTCCGCTAATCGAGGTTAAAATCTTCTGAATGTCGTCTGTTAATTTATCAGCATCCGATAGCGCGGTTTGTATTGCATTGATGATCTCCCCGGTGGCTATTCCCTCCCGTTGGGCTGCGATAAAGGCTTTTTTAGCCAGGCTGCGGGACATACGGTCCTCGATCGCATCCAGCATTTTTACGTCCAGTTCAAGGTTTGGTGAAGCCTGTGCCGGGGTTGCACCTGAAACGTGAGGTGAAAGCTGACGAACGATGGTTTCAATTTCCGGAGTAAGTTTGTCCGCTTGCATAAGTCCCTCAAGGATGGAGGCAACCATTTCTGAAGGCGATTTTCCATTCCGGCTTTCCGCCATGAATATTTTCTTTGCCTGTCCCCGCGCCATTTTATCTTCGATGACATTCAATATTTTGATATCAGGAGCAGCCCCGGGTAAATGCGCCGGACCCATTGCAGACGGTTCTGACTGGGTAGCGGTTATCGATGCCAATACCGTTTTCGCCTCATTGGTGAATTTACCGGCTTCTTCGAGGGCATCCTTGATCATGGCAGCGATCTGAACCGGATCGTTTCCTGCCCTATCTGCCGCGATGAATGCTTTCTTTGCCACGGATCTGACCATTCGATCCGTGATCCCGTTCAGAATGGTCACACCAGGTTTCTCATCGGCGGATGCCGGTTTCGGGCCGGGTGTTTCCACTGTTTTCACTGGCGTATCCGGTACTAAGAGTGGAAGCCCATTTCGGGCGCGAAGATAATTTTCACCTCCGGCAGCCATGATGTCATTTTCTGGTGGATTGGCAAATTGAAAAATAAGATGATCCCGGTCGCGGCTGGCGTATTCATATTCGATCTCGTGTTTTGAAGAATTGGGACCGCCGGCCATATAAATACAATCCTCCGGACATGGATAAACACAAAGATTACAGAACATACATTCGGTCATATCGATGGAAAACCGGGTGACCAGCATTTTCTTCTGAGTCCCGTTTGAAGTGATGCCGCAATCAAAATCGTTGCCTTTTGGGGGTTTAATGGTATTGATTTTGATGCAGTCTACCGGACATGCCCGTTCACACTGCAGACATCCGATACAGTCTTCAATATCCACATTCAGCCGGGACCGGATGACGTTGTATTCTTCCAGCGGGAACCCGATGTGGCGATCCTCAATCGGCCATTTTTCGTGTGGATATTGCAGGGTTGCCACCAGGTTCTTTCGGTTATGGAAATGATGAATGGTCAACTGCAGTCCTTCAATAAAGGATTTCAGTCCGGCGGTAATATTGCTAAAATATTCGGTCATACCAACTCCCAAATACATACGAGAACCAGGTTCACCAGTGCAAATGGGATGAGTATTTTCCAGCACAGATGCATAAGTTGGTCAACCCGCAACCGGGGGAAAGTCCATCGAAACCACATCATTATAAAAATAAGAATGATGGCTTTTATCAGGATCCAGAATGCACCCCACCAAACACCGTCAAGGATGAGCCATGAATCAGGGAAAACACTGAATAACTCCATGGGAGAAAGCCACCCGCCCAGGAACACCACCGAAGCGAGAATGCTGATGATGAGCATGTTGGCATACTCTGAAAGGAAAAACAGCGCCCATCTGAAGCCTGAATATTCCGTCATCCAACCTGCAACCAGTTCGGACTCTGCTTCCGGGATATCAAACGGGGTTCGGTTGGTTTCAGCCACGCCGGAGATAAAATAAATAAAAAACGCCAGCACGGTCATGGGGGAATGAAAAATAAACCAGCGATGGTCGGCCTGCCATTCCACGATTTGATGAATGTTGAGACTGCCTGCAACCACCACTACGAGGATCAGTGATAATCCTGCGGGAATTTCATAACTGATGATCTGTGCGGCAGACCGTAGGGATCCATATAATGACCATTTATTATTCGACGCCCAGCCAGCCAAAATAATCCCGACCACCCCCACCGAACTCATGGCGATGATATAAAAGATCCCGATGTTAAAATGAGATACCAGGAGGACTGAGGAAAATGGTACACCAATGAAGGTAACAAATGCACCGATGAAAATGATAAACGGCGCCAGGATCATGAGCTTTTTATCTGCACTGTCGGGGAGTATATCTTCTTTTGTCAGCAGTTTCAGAGCATCAGCGATCGTCTGACCAATTCCCCCCCAGAAATTTTTACCGCCGGTGAATCCGAAGATACCCACTTCCATGGGTCCAAGCCGGTCCTGCATGAAGGCAGAAACCTTTCGTTCAAAATACACGGCCACTAAAGCATTCACCGCCATCACACCAAAAATGGCGACACCCGCTAAAGATATCATCGAACCATAGGAGGTGAAAATTTCCATCGTCGAGGTCCAAATTTCGCTCATCGGTCAATTTCCCCCAATACGATATCCAGACTGCCTAATATTGCAATGATGTCGGAGATCATCCATCCCTCGGCAATCTCACTGATCACAGATAAATTACAAAAAGCCGGTGATCGCATTTTCAGGCGAACCGGAATATTCTTTCCGTCACTGATGATATAATATCCCAGTTCTCCGCGGGCGGTCTCGAAGCGAGAGTAGACAGATCCTTTGGGGGGCCGGACTTTTTTCGGAATCGCAGCGTGAACGTCACCGGCCGGGATGGCTTTCAGCGCCTGATTAATGATCCTGATACTTTCACGTATTTCTAACATACGAACGTAGTAACGGTCCCAGCAGTCGCCCACACTCCCCATTTGTCCTGTTCCCACCGGGATGTCAAATTCAAGATCGGGATATACGGAATAACTGTCATTTTTCCGCAGATCCCAATTTACGCCTGATCCTCGAAGACTCGGTCCCGTAACTCCATAATTCACTGCTACATCCGGTGGTAAGATACCCACATCGGCAGTCCGTTCAATGAATATTTTATTAAAGGTAAGGAGTTGGTCAAATTCATCAATTTGCGGAGTAAAATAATCTAGAAATTCCTTCGTCCGGCGAATAAATTTTTCAGGCAGATCGTGGGAGACTCCCCCCACCCAGATATAATTATAAAGCAGACGGGCGCCGCACAAATATTCAAACAAGTCGAGGACCCGCTCTCTGTCCCGGATCATCCAAGTAAAGGGAGTAATGGCGCCGATATCCAGCCCAAAGGTACCCAGAGCAACCAGATGACTGGCGATCCGCTGTAGTTCCCCGACGATCACCCGGATATATTCTACCCGCGGGGGTAATTCAATACCCATCAGACGTTCCAATGCCAGCGCATATCCATGGTTCATGTGCATGGAGGCAATATAATCGCATCGATCAGTAAACGGAACGATCTGTTCGTATCCCAGATTCTCGCAATGTTTTTCAAAACACCGATGGAGGTACCCGATAATGGGTTCAATTTTACGGACAATTTCGCCGTCTGTGTGAATTTTCAACCGAAGAACTCCATGGGTACTGGGATGCTGGGGACCCATGTTCAGAACCATCTCATCCGTTTTGATCAAACTTTGATCGATGTGCGTTTTAGTATTCATTCCCAATAGGTTTTGTCTTTTTTGATGGTTATTCCATGGTAGGTCTCTGCCTGGACATAATCTTTTCGAAGCGGGTGTCCCTCCCAGTCATCCGGCAGCAGGATCCGTTTTAAGTCAGGATGTCCCTCAAATATTATACCGTAAAGATCGTAAACCTCCCGTTCATGCCAGTCAGCCGTCCGCCAAATGTTAGCAATGGATGGAATCGTGGGATTTTTTTTCGGGGTCTCGATGATGACTTCCAACATGTGTCCTTTGTCCATGGAATAAAAATGGCAGGCAATCCCAAGCATGTCCGAATCTCCCAGATCAAACCCACTGAGACACATGAGACTGTCAAAAGTGAGATCGGCATCGGCTTTCAGTACTTTGGCGACGGTTAGCCAATTTTCGGGTAATACCCGGATAGTGTGACGATCGATTTCTGCTTCAAATAACCCGGAACACCGGATATCAAGCACTTTTTTAATTTGAGAAAATTCCATAGAATTATAAATGGGTTAAAATGATAATACGTGAAGTGTTGTGATTAAAAACTTCATTCATTGACAGTTTTACGGAGGGGGGTTTCTTCCCGGATTTTTTTTCGCAATTCAAGCAACCCCTGCAACAGAGCTTCCGGTCGTGGCGGACACCCGGGAACATAAATGTCAACCGGGATAATCTGATCAACCCCCTTTAAGACATGGTATCCGTATTGCCAATAGGGACCGCCGCTATTTGAACAACTCCCCATTGAGATCACATATTTAGGGTCAGCCATTTGTTCGTAAAGCCGTTTTACCCGTTCTGCCATTTTTAGCGAAACCGTTCCCGCAACGATCATCACATCCGATTGACGGGGTGTCGCACGGGGCATTGCCCCAAACCGTTCCAGATCATGACGAGGCGCCGCGGCGGCCATCATTTCAATGGCGCAACACGCCAGTCCAAATTGGAAATACCATTGAGAATTTGCGCGGGACCAGTTGATTAACTCGTCCAGCTTACCCATAATAATATTGTCCTGATCAAATTTGTTCAGAAGTGTGAGTTCCATGCGATTATTCTACCTTCGCTGCCAACCCGGCATATCTGCCCCGGCCATATTTCACTCTGATCTTCACCCAGTTCAGATCTTCTTTAACCCAGACATATGCAAATCCGGTAACTAGAATCAAAAGAAATACCATCATTTCAACGAAGGCTACCATCCCAAGATCTTTGAATACTACCGCCCAGGGATATAAAAAAATCACCTCAACATCAAAAATGACAAACACCAGAGCAATAACGTAAAATCGAATGTTAAATTTTATCCATGCGTCTCCCTCGGGAACTTCGCCACATTCGTAAGAAATGAGCTTCTCTCCCTTTTTATTAAATTTTGGTGACACAATAGATTGAAGGAAAAAGGGAACGCCGGCTAATACCAGCCCTACCAGGATGAAGATGACTATGGGTGCAAAGTTTTGATACATAAAATCATATATTTTTCAGGCGTCAAATTTATTCTGTTCGCTTTTCACCATCCAAGAATAAAGACCTGAAACTCCAATTTTAGTCAGTTAAGCGGCGTGATCGCAAAATGGGATCATTCACCGCTTCGGTGGGTTCGGCATCTATCAAAAAGCACGGATAGATTGGAATGAAGTTGTACGGGAGAAGATTGAATGACAAGTAAGATAGATAATATGCAGGAATATTAGGATTTGCCGGGGGGAATCTGGTAATCAGGGTCGTCAAACGCAGCCGGGTAAACCCTGACAATGCGGATAAATTTTCTTTGGGTTCTTTTAATCCCGTTTAAAAAAGGGGGGCTGGGGATTGTAAAAATTTATGAATCCCGGTTAAAATCATCTGTACAGCCACCGTCGTGAGTATCATCCCCATCAGACGTTCCAGGGCGATGAGTCCCCGGACGCCGAGGAGTTTGCTGAGGACCGATGAGGACAGAAGGATAATCCCCGACATCGTCCATGCCAGGATGAGGGCAATTAGCCATTCCATCCACCGGGAGGCATCCTGGCTCATGAGCAGCATCACGGAAGCGAGCGCAGAGGGACCCGCGATCAACGGGATGGCCAATGGGACGATAAGCGGTTCGGTTTCAAGATCAGGATATTGCTTATCCCCCATACGATTGGGGAAGATCATCCGAATGGCGATGATAAACAAGATGATCCCTCCCGAAATTGAAAGTGGTATATCGGAAATTTGAAGCGCCTGCATGATGAATTTTCCGGCGAACATAAAGATCACAAGGACAAACAGGGCGATCAGTAATTCTCGCCGGATGATTCTCTGTTGCCGCGCAGGGTTGGTATTCTTCAGAGTAGATATAAACAGAGGGATATTCCCCATTGGGTCCATCACTAAAAATAATAAAAGAGTGGCAGATATAATTGACATAGGATCCTTTTTTAATGATGTATGAATGACAAAATGTGTAAAGCCGGCTTCAAAATTTATCTCTAATCTGACGGGAGGTTTGAGTAATCCGTCAAAACTCATGCAAATATTTTGAGGTTGAGAGAGCCGTCGCAGGCTGTCTGGACTTCCTTCGTGTATATAAATTCACATTTGGCGGTACCTTTGCAAAACGCTTAGAATTGCCCCAATATTTCACAACAAATGTAGGATTGCTATGAAAAAGTCCACCGCCGGAATCATCACATTCGGTATCATTTTTTTCATTTTAATTTTTTGGGGATCACCTTTCTATGATGCAGTCTGGTCATTCCCCGGAAATTTCGAATTCTTTAAACATTTCCCTTCGGAAAAATTGCCCCTGGGGTCTATCCCACTGATGATCATTGCCTTAGTCGGTACGGGAATATTTGCCACTATTAAATTGGGATTCCCTCAGATCCGGTACTTCTGGCATGGCGTAAAGGTGACCCGTGGAATTTATGATAATCCCGCGGATGAAGGTGATCTGAGTCACTTCAGAGCATTGACCACTGCGTTATCAGCTACCGTGGGCATCGGCAATATAGCCGGCGTAGCGACTGCCATTTATTACGGGGGTCCCGGGGCAATTTTCTGGATGTGGATCACGGCATTTTTCGGTACTACTCTCAAATTTGCCGAAAGTACGCTTTCTCTGAAATACCGGGAAATCGATCCTGACGGATTCACGGCAGGCGGTCCAATGTACACGATCGAACACGGAATGGGGAAAAAATGGCGGTGGCTTGCGGTAACCTTTGCCGTTTTTGCGATCATCTGTTCCTTCGCTACCGGGAATGCTATACAGGCATTTACCGTCTCGGATCAAATCTATTCTGAAGTCATCCAATTGGTGGGATCCACACATTTATTAACCGCCAAACATCTTATATGGCAGGGATTCGAATTATCGGTTCAGCAGGTGATCAATGGTCTGGTCTTGGCGACGATTGTGGGTATGGTGATCATCGGTGGTATCCGAAGAATCGGGAGAGTGACGGGATTTCTGGCTCCGATCATGGCAATCATTTATGTATCAGCCGCAGGACTCATTCTCCTGGCAAACCTGCCTGCTATCGGTAGCAGTTTCTCTTTGATTTTTAAAATGGCATTTAATCCGCCTGCGGAAATCGCCGGTGTGGGCGGCGGCGCATTTCTCATTTTTATGAACACCATGTTATGGGGAATCAAGCGAGGGTTGTATTCAAACGAGGCCGGTCAGGGAAGCGCTGCCATTGCACATTCAACTGCCAAAACAAAATATGCTGTGCGGGAAGGTTCCGTCTCAATGTTGGGTCCGTTCATCGATACCATCATTATTTGTACCCTTACGGGACTGGTAATTCTCACTACCGGCGCCTGGATGCATACTGAATTTTACGTCAGCCGGATTGACCCGCATTTCACCGGAGAATTATTAAACAGCAGTCTGTTGACTTCTTTTGCTTTTAAGGAAGGATTGAGTTGGTTGTTTGGATTTGGAGATAAAATAGTGACCCTATCCGTATTATTGTTCGCTGTATCCACAGCAATCAGCTGGTCCTTTTATGGTGACCGTTCTGCAGATTATTTGTTCGGACAAAAAGCCATTCTGGTGTACCGATGGATTTTTGTGGTGTTCGTGTTTGCCGGCTCCATCGCACAATTGGAAGCCGTTTGGGCCTTCGGCGATGCGGCATTAGGGTTCATGACGTTCCCTAATCTCTTTGCCATTATCATGTTATCAACGACACTCTTAAAAATGCAGAGAACCTATTTCTCTACCAAACATCCTACATGGAAGGAACAACAGGCGGGTGAAGCTGATAGATAATCCTTTGAATATGCTGAAAATAGATTGGCAGCCATTCGCATCTTTTGCCGAAGATACTGCACGGGGCGCAGGACAAATATTAATGGATCATCTGGGGCGGTTAACACACATCCGGGGAAAATCCGGCGGGAATGACCTGGTAACTGAAGCTGATCTGTCTGCTGAAGAATTTATTACCCGGAAGATCAAATTACATTTCCCGGAACATTCTATCCTCAGTGAAGAAAATTCATCTCTCCAGCCGGATTCAGAGTACTGTTGGGTGGTCGATCCCCTCGACGGTACCACAAACTTTGTTCATCAATATCCGGAATTTGCCGTATCTATCGGGCTGCAATTTCATGATCACACCGTTTTGGGAGTCGTGTATAATCCCGCGCAGCGTAACTGCTTCACCGCCTGTCTGAATCAGGGTGCATTTCTGGACGGCAGACCGATAAGGGTTTCCACAACCTCTGTGTTAGCAGAATGTCTGTTGCTGACGGGTTTTCCCTATCGACAGGATGAATTATGGGAAGCAAATTTCGAGTTGTTTAAGTCATTTTACCGGTGTTCGCAGGGAGTCCGTAGATTGGGAGCAGCCTCCCTTGATCTCTGCTATGTCGCTTCAGGCAGATTTGATGGATTCTGGGAGTTTCATCTGAAGCCATGGGATATTTGTGCCGGCGAATTTATTCTGCGTGAAGCCGGTGGAAAAACATCGGACTGGACGGGCGGAATATTACCCTTTGATGGAAACCGCGTGCTGGCAACCAACGATCCCATTCACCGGCAGATGATAAATATAATCAATCAGCCGCGATTTGATTTCTTTAAATATTAGCCGTTAATCACAGGAATATTGAATATCGTATCCCACCCTGAACCCATGATCATCGAGGGGATTTAGTCTGTAGGATATCCACACGCCGGTTGTATTGACGACCCTGTTCGGTATCATTCGGCTGGACAGGGTTTAGACTCCCAAAATAATTCACCACAAAATGATCTTCCGAAATTCCCAGCTGCTCCAAATAGGATAACACCGTTTCCACCCGCTTTTTTGACAGAAGCAGATTCGTTCCGTCCGATCCTATATTATCCGTATGCCCAGCAATTTCAAACCGGCTATGGGGATATTTCCGAATAAAGTCTGCCAGATCATCCAGAATATAAAATTGACCGGGGTGAATATCGTACTTTCTGAAGTCAAACAAAATACTTGGTATGTCATAGTCAGGGATAACCACAGGTAATCGTGTCAGGGCAAAGTCCAGGGCAGTGGATGCTCCCGCTTCGTAATCTGCCAGATTCAGAGTTTTGGTGACTTTCGTAAATCCCGGTTTATTCACCGATAATTCGTAATGGTTATTGTCATCCAGTATCACATGGAATACCCCGAACAATGAATCGGTAAATGTCCGCTGAACAATGGAATCAGAATCGGCATAAGTGACCGTTATCTCGGCATGAATCCTGGAACTGTCTTTGCCAGTGATCATCCCGTAGATTTTCACAGGGTCAATATGTGGCAGCAGCACACTTGAATGTTTCACCGTATAAATATTCATATTTCCGTTTATTGCGATGGTAAAAAAAGCAGAATCACCGGAGGCATCCCATTTATACCCGAAATCATCCCAGACCGTATTGATCTCTTTACCTAGATTGACCGGTTCACTCCACCGTGTCCAACTGTCTGTTGCGATACGGGTTGATTTAAAAATATCCAATCCGCCAATGCCGTAATGGCCTCCCGATGCAAAGTAGAGTGTATTTCCGTCAGGGGTAATAAATGGATCCTGATCACAAAAAGGAGTGTTCACCATTTCTCCGAGATTTTCAGGTTCACTCCAGGTACCAAATTCCGTTCGTTCCATGACATAAATATCCAGATTACCCGAATAACTGCCATTGAATAACTCATCTCGCTTGTGATATTTTCCAATGCCTCCGGGTCTGTCAGAGGTAAAGAAAAAGGCTCTTCCATCCGGAGAATACACTCCATCCCCTTCGAAATATCGTGTATTTACACCGACCGGGAAAGGAACCACCGGCGTCCAAACCGTATCAATAAATTCTGAAACAAAAAGATCGCCTCTTCCTTTGGATCCCTCATAATTTCCAAACAGGATCAGTTGCAGACCATCCTGACTGATCGACGATGGGGCTTCAGACGAAGCGGTATTGATATTGCCGGAGATATTTTTTGCTGGTAACCATACCCCGCCACTTATTTCTGAAATAAATACATCCTCTTTTCCGTACCCTGTCTCTGTTCGGTCACTGGCAAAGTAGAGATATTTCCCATCTGCAGAAGGTACGGGGCTAAAATCGTTAAATTGCATGGTATTGATATGGTCATTCATCACTTCTACAATCCAGCCTTCGTCACCACGGGTGAGCATTGCAATGATATTTTCAAAACGACGGGACATTTTAGGGAATAAGTATTTGTGGTCTTCAAAAATGTAACTTGCCGTCCACCAATCACACTCTATGATATGCGGCTTTGCTAATTTCTGAACCGCCAAAAAAGCCTCTTCGGAAGGAGCAGAATTTTTAATTTGCTTTTTTAAAGTATTTTCTGATTCATTACCCAAACCCACTTTTCCCATGAGAAAAGGAATCATTAAAAACACAATGCAGAGAGATAGCTTATTATTTATATTCATCTTTTTTTAACAGTTATTATATTCCTGAAGAAATGAAATTATTTGTCTTTGTTCTCATTAAAATTACAATAAATCTGTACAATAACAGGCAATGAATTTGGGACCGGGCTTTACCACATCATCCTGATTCCCGGACAGAAACACCAAACCATGAAATTTGGTTGATCTCATCAAATTGATTTAATTTTATTTACCTGTTAGGGGTGTCATTCATAACATTATCTTCAGTGATGATGTGATGATGAATGTCTGAGAACATACCCTTGAACCTGATCTAGATGATGCTAGCGGAGGAAAACACCATGCTTCACCACATATCACTTCGACTATTATTTTTATTCATCGGCGTCCAATCATTATGGGGCGCACAAACCATCAGCGGTACCATCATTGATAAGACGACTGGTCTCCCTGTTGAAGATGTAAATATCACCACGGTGGATGCCGGTACAACGTCTGACTCTGAAGGACGGTTCAGCCTGGTGGTCAATTCAGAGGATACCGCCATCAGAATCAGCCATATCGGTTACGATCCCCTTGAGCTCCGCTTACCTCTTGTGAACCGGACTATTAAATTGACCCCCCGAAAGATCGGACTCCCGGAAATCACCATTTTCGCCAATCGTTCAATCGACGGTGTCACCCCGGTTTCGTTTTCCACCGTTACGCCTGAGGAAATATCCCTCCGATACTCAACTGAAGACGCACCGATGATACTTTCTGCAGAGCCGGGTATGTATGCGTACAGCGAATCCGGAAACGGCGCCGGATATTCATACCTGTCCATACGTGGATTTGACCAAAGCCGGATCGCAGTTATGCTGGACAATGTATCTCTTAATGATAACGAAAGCCACCAGGTGTACTGGGTTGACCATGGTGATATTTTAAGCGATGCCTCTGTTGTGGAAATCCAGCGGGGAATCGGGAACAGCTTGTACGGCGCCGCATCCTTTGGTGGGTCTGTAAATGTGGTGACCCGAATTTCAAATCCAGACGAAAAATATTTGGTATCCATGAGTTCAGGTTCATATCAAACCCATAAATTCCGGGTACAATATTTTTCCGATGCCCTCGCAGATGGTAAAGTCCATTACACGGGACGCCTTACATTTCTTCGATCCCAGGGCTACCGTCAGGATTCTCAATCGGAACAACACTCATTTTTGGGTGGAATTGAATATCAATCCCGGGGTATCATTCACCAATTTCGCGCCCTTTTGGGAAAAGAACTCAGCCGCCTGCAGTGGGACGGTATTTCAAGGGAGATGGTGAACGACCCCGTATTGCGACGGGGGAAAATGGCGTGGACGTCCCCTTTTACCGATGATTTTTTACAACAGATATTCTCGTTTAATTCGTTTATCCCCATTCGTAAAAATCTGGTATTCCGGAATACGGCATATCTGGTGACCGGCAACGGATATTACGAAATTGAAAAAACAGGTGTGGACTTTTATTC
>CAYPCW010000010.1:0-52117 GCA_964409335.1 uncultured bacterium | reverse complement strand
GAAGTACGAGGTCCGACCAAACGACATCTATAACTGGAATCCGGCAGCTGCCGGATTGAATCCGCAACTGATATTTTCACTCAGAAGATATCGGTTCCAAAACAAGCATCAACCGAGCAGAAGAAGATCGAAAATCTGCAAGCCAAACTGAAAGACCGTGACGAGGCAATCCGGCAGCTGCCGGATTCGGGAAAACATCGAAATAAAAAAAAATATCGATGGGGAGAACTAAATGCACAGTGGGTTGAACCTGATGTTCGTGATAACATTGTCAAGTTTACCGAAATGATGACGAACAAAACAAATACCCCGGTTAATAAACTGCTGGGAATGATCGGTATTACTTCCAGCAAGTATTATTGCTGGATCGAGCGCGGGATCATTTTCATAGATTTCAAAAACCGCTTCGTAGTGATCCTCCAAACCGTGCAAAATGGCGCGAACGAGCCCAAAATGAAAGCCGACGATGACCGCAATAGGACGCGAGTATTCGAATGGCACATCGGCCAGACCCTTAACCGCGAATGCAGGTTCGAATTTGGGCGTAGCCATGACCTTGATTTGGGATAGTTGGTAAAGAGGCATCGCAGGTTATTCTCTCTCTTCGTGATAGGATTGCGGATAGCCAGGAAAATTCTTAAAGCTCGCACAGAGCGTACTCTTTGTTGCCCACCGACCTCGAAAATACTTCACTCCACCTCCACCTCTGAATACACAATGATTGAGGCGTGCCTTGGCCGCGTCACGGAATTGTTTGAGGTTATCCCGCTCCGCAAAATCTGACTTGTCAAGCCAATAGTCAAAATGATGGGCACTTAGGTCAAAATTTGAAGCAGCCTCTGACCATTCTTCCACACTAAGTTGAATCGATGTTGATTTGCCACTCCCAAAATTCTAGGCAATGCATTGGCCAAGATTCAGATGAACCATCATCCTGTCACCAATTGTAACCCCATCCTCCTCGTCTGCCATATCGTAGAACAATAACAACTGCTTGAATGCCCCGATGGCGAGTTGGAACTGTCTGTTAGCTCCATCTTTATCCTCATTTTCACAAGCTCTAAGCGCCATTTCAGCGGCGCCTTCAAAGAGATTTTCTAATTCAGGTGAATCGCTCATCTTATTTGATCTTTCCAATCAACTTAACTCTCAACCCGAGCCCATCCACAGTCCAGACCGACCCATCAGGATCGATCCGCGCAATGTGCTCTTTCGGTAAGCCGAGCGAATCCACCGTCCAGACGTGACCGTCGTCATTGACAGTGGCTTTGAGTTCCTTTTTCAGGCCGAAGATGTCGGTTGTCCAGATTTGTTTAGACATTTTCAACTCTCATTATTTTATCGACCCTTATCGCATTCGCAATACGCTGTACAGGAAACAACTCATTCGCATGCTTAAGCTCATCGGGCGATAAGGCATCAACAATATTGAGATATGAGTTCCATAACTTTTGTATTTTAGCAATGGCTTTGTATTGACCTTGAGTGATTTCCCTGTCTCTCGCAAAAACAAGTCCCCCATCCGCGTTAGGAACTACTCTATCCATCCCCATCATTTCGAATTCGTGCATGTTATATATATTTAAGCCACGCTGATATCTCACATAAGCCATAAACGGACGATCCGTTGGATGGTCGATCTCGCAAGCCTTGGCGTAATAGAATTCTGCATCAGCTCTTCTGCCGTCATTCTTACACTCTTGCGCAAAATTAAAGAGACGCTCAAGGCCCTTGCATGCCATCCTCCCGCTGGATAGATCAACGTAATTTGATAGAACGGGCACAACTTTGGGGAAACCGCCAAATCCGAGTTCACTCGGTTTCAAATTAAACTGACAAGACATCGCCCAGATTATCTTAAATGTTTCGATATTTTCTTGTGACGGTAATTCTCCGATGCTCGATGCGATAATGGCATATTGCGTCATCGCCGCAATACACTTTGACCTACCGATACTCCAAGACTCCTCAGTGGGAAGAATGGGCTTTCCATCCTTTCTGTAAGTACTCGCGATACGTTGCTTAAGAATACCGCAAAGTATTGCTGACGCAGTAGCCGCTTGAACAACACCATAGAAGAACGGAACCTGCATCGCAAAGAAGCGGGCGCTAATCTCGGCTTCTTCCATCCTGTTTAATTGGTCATTGGCAAATATCTTAGTAAATCCATAATACCAATAGTCCAACTCAGTGTAATCGTCAAACTCCTCAGAGATACAGTCAAGTGCTTTTTCATTTTCGTCGGATAGTTGAAGACAATAAGCCGCCATGATTGAGGAGAAGCGATAAAGTTCCCTGTTAGATCGATGGAATTCACGCAGTTGGAGGAATATGCTCGCTGCCCGGTCATAATCCGCGCTATCGAGAAGTTGGAAGCCTTGCCTGAACTGCGGCGGGGCTTTCGATAAGAATTCTTCAAATTGTTCGTTCATAGTGTCCTTTCTTCTCCCTTTACTTTAGTGAACCAACGTCTTACAAAGCGAGACGCTGGTCGAACTAAAATTGATCTTGCAATCGCACGCAAGACAGAACTCTTCGCAATCACCGACGCAATGCTTGGGCTGAGCGCATAGTAGGCCCGAACGAAACTCCTTCCAGATGGATGATTTACAAGAACCTCGTCTCGGAAACAGGACAACCAAACGACCTCTTCAGCAAGCGGCGATCCATAGGCGACAGTGGCGATGAAGCAACCATTCTTTTTCACTGACTTCTCCTTCTCGAGTTCCTTGGCGCATTCAAGACCAAGTGGATCATCTGTGCCGACCAATGAAACGACTCGTTGGAAGTTCTCTATGGCTTTTTCTTTTCCCCCTCCGACACCAGCAACCGCGATTCTCGCCATTAGCGCATAACGGTACCGAACTTCGACTTCAGCTTTGATATCACCTTGGGGTATGAGGCGAAGGGCTTCTTCATAGGATTAAATCGCTTTCTTTTGTGTTCCTCTCTCACCCATGGGTTTTCGCCAGTTCCCATACAGTTGAGCTTTCAAAATATTGCTCAACAGCTTCACTTCTTGATCGTCGCTGGCCTTCCTTTCAGCCATTTCACATTGTTTTATCATATCCTCACAAAATACTGCAATACGAGTTGACTCCTGAATATCATTGGGATCGAAACGTTGAGCTATCTGTGAACCCAGGACGAGTTCGATCTGCGCCTCAACCTCTTTCAGCAAGGCGATTGCAACCTTGCTATTATCTGATGACGGCATTATTTCCTCCTTTGGAAACGAGCAAGCGTTTGACGAGACGAGTTGCAGGCCGAACCACGATCGACCTCATGATAAAGCGCAAGACGGCGCTTTTTGAGATAACGGATGCAATTCTTGGGCTTGACGCGTAGTAGATGCGAATGAAGCTCCGGCCAGTGCCATGTTTCGAAAGCACCTCATCACGGAAACGGGATAGCCAAATAACCTCTTCAGCGAGAGGCGAACCATAGACCGCAGTGGCGATGAAGCAGCCAGAAGATTTCTTCTGACTCTCGCTTGGGGAAACTCCCATTTTTTTCATCATTGCAAGTTTTGGGTTGCCATATTCCCAATACGAATTCTCAATAACAATGCACCTTTCATTCTCGCTTGTACCTTTCGACCTAGGCGCGTTCAGGATTGCATCTCTACCCGCTTTTGCTGCACAAATCAATCCCTCTGTCTGTTCTCTTGAAATCGCCTTTTCCAAAACTTCCAATGCCACCGCATCACCTATCTGCCCGAGGATAAAGTAGGCACCTTTTCGTTCATAAACTCCTCCTCCTTTAATGCACTTTATGCACATATTGATGGCCTTAGCGATGCTCGAAGGATCACCCGCGTCTAATAGGGAGCGAATCGAGAGATTGCCTTGCACTGAAACATCAGGATAGGCATGCACAAAGTCTCTGATGCTGTCGGGGCCTGTTTGACTCATTGGATTGCCATTCTATTTATCGTACACCCAAGCTTCCGCCTTCCTCATCGCCTCACCGGCAGAGGAAGCCTTCCCGCACCCGGTCCAGCCGGCATAGCCGACATAGACGTCTTGGTTGTGCGAGTCCCATTTGACTTCGTAGCTCTTGCCTGAGCCACTCTTCACGCGACCGATGATTTCGGCGGCCATACTATCTCCTTGATATCCTGACTTGAAATTCAATTTAGCCTTTCTTATTCACGCCCCATGTGTGAAAGATTAGAAATTAAGACGAAGAATCCAAAAGCGCAAGGGAAAAGATGGGTGTGAGTGAATAATGGCGAACATGAGAGCAAAAAGGAAGATTAAGGTGGTTTTGAGGAGTGAAATCAGACAGTTTTTACGCTCAAAGACAGAGTTCACCCCCCCACTAAATCAACGCCCCTTGAATGACATCGTGACCGAAATTATGGTCAGATGGGATGGAGTTTGATTATCCTCAAACCAAGTAACAACCATAGTTCCGCCGCTGATCTTGTAATCCAAGCCTGTATCTGGCGCGCATGAAGCGTGAAATGTATCGCAATCTTCAAAACCTGTTCCCGGAAACGGCGCAGACTCCAACCCTCCTTAGTCGCCTTTTCCATCAGGCGACGCGCCGTATTCAGCAGGTTGCAGGCAGATGCGTACAACAGCAACAACGCCTCGTTGCAAGCCAGGTCATCCCGAAACTTCGGAACGGTGTTACCAGTTTGGCGTGGGCGTGCAGAACAGGAAAGAGCTGGTTCTAAAACATCCTTGAACTCGCCGATCCAACGTTCCATCGTTCCCCGCTGACGATAGAATTCCAGCAATTCAAAGCCCGACGTCTCATTTTCTGACCAGTCGGTGATAAGAAAGAAGTAGTTGTATGGTTCAAACAGATCAACCTGGGCATTTTCAACGATCACCAGCACGAGACGACGAGGTCTGCTCCAGCTCTCCGCCTGATAGGACAGTTCAATCGTCCTTTCAACTCTGTCACCAAACCCATCTTCAGTGTCTAGATTCAGATAGGGTTCTGCCAACCGTTTCAGTACAGCATTGGTTTTAAGACGGAAAACGTACCCGATGCGACGTCTCTCTAACTCGGACATGTCAGCTTCGTTTGGCATAGCGGCGTCACCGCGCACTGATGCAACGATTCCAATTTTACCTTGGACATCGTCAATCATTGGGAAGAGAAAATCACTCAGTCCGTCAGCAGAATGGACGTTTCCGGAACGAAGTTTGACGTCAAGGATGTCGCCGGTTTCGGCAAGCATGCCTATGATAGGGTGGTAGCAAGTATGTTTGTAATAACCGTTGTATTTGCTTCCATCTTGATGACCATACGTCTCAATGGGAAGGGAATCTATATCTATGGTGAAGCGCTGGTAACGATGTTTGCGAATGGCTTTGATTGATCTTCGAGCGCTTCCGATGAGGTTATTCTGGAGGGCGTTCCGATTCTCTTCGCTGGCAAGCATCTCTGTCAATCTTGATAATGTGGGTTGTGACGGAAGTCCGTCCGGTATTCTGCGGTCCTTATTATCGGGTTTGAGCAGGGTCTGACCTTTCTTCTGCGAAACGGCGGTAACGAAAGCTGGATCATGCCTCAGGCTGTCCGCATTGTTGGCGTCGTTCCAGCCTTGGGCGATCAGGTATATTCTGGTGCGAATGAGTTCAATGAGAGGATGGATAGTGGTATTGGGGTCGCGGGGGTCTCTCAGGTTGCAAACAAGATCTTGTGTGATCTGAAGTCGCTGGTCAATTTCACGCAAGACGATAGCTCCGCCGTCGGAAGATAGCCTTTCGGGGCGGGTTTCTACTTTGAGTGACTTGTTAAAAATTACAGGAAAAATGGAGGAGGTAACTTCACCCATTAGGATACTCCTTTGGTTGCGTTAAAGGTGTTTAAATCTTATACGTAGTAAGGAGTTAAAGGTTCCTGACTAAGAGGGGTATGAATAAGATGGGTTTATGTGCTAAATGAGAACTAAACATAGGTTCCAGGTATCATATTCTGGGTTCGATTCATTGGTAATCCATAAGATTGTATTTTTGACCCACAAATTGTTCGATAGTGCTCCGTATTTTACCTCTTTGCTATTAATTCATTCTATTGTCTCCCAACAACCAGGGAATCAACCACTGTCGGATCAGCCAACGTGGTGATATCCCCCAAATTGTCAACTTGATTTTCGGCGATTTTTCTGAGGATCCGGCGCATGATCTTCCCGGAACGGGTTTTAGGCAGAGCCGGAGTGAACTGGATTTTATCCGGTCTTGAGTGAGGTCCAATCTCTTTCGTCACCGTGGCGAGAATATCTTTTCTGATTTCATCGCTGGGTTCGATACCTTTCATCAATGTCACAAACGCATAAATTCCCTGTCCCTTTATCACATGTGGAAATCCCACCACTGCCGCTTCTGCCACACCTTTTGCTTTGCCAATCCCACCTTCCACTTCTGCCGTACCGATACGGTGACCCGATACATTCAGCACATCATCCACTCGTCCGGTGATCCAGTAGTACCCGTCTTCGTCGCGTCTGGCACCGTCACCCGTAAAATATTTGCCCGGGAACATGGCAAAATAGGTATTAAAAAACCGGTCATGGTCTCCGTAAACGGTTCTCATTTGTCCTGGCCAACTGGTTTTAATCGCCAGCAGACCTTCTACATTATTCCCTGTTTTTTCTTTGCCATCCTGGTCCATGATCGCCGGTACAATACCAAAAAACGGCAGGGTAGCAGACCCCGGTTTGGTAGGGATGGCTGCGGGAAGCGGCGTGATCAAAATACCCCCTGTTTCGGTTTGCCACCAGGTATCCATAATGGGACACCGTTCTTCGCCAACGACCTTGTAGTACCACGTCCACTCCGGTTCTTTGATAGGCTCGCCCACGGTACCCAAAAATTTCAGACTGGACCGGTCGTGTTTAATGACAAAGTCGTTCCCCTGTGCCATCAATGCCCGTAAAGCCGTCGGGGCTGTGTAGAAAATATCCACCTTGTGTTTTTCGACGACCTGCCAGAACCGACCATAATCGGGATAATTGGGAACCCCTTCAAACATCATAGTAGTCGCACCATTTGCTAAGGGTCCGTAAACGATGTATGAATGACCGGTAATCCAGCCGATGTCTGCCGTACACCAATAAATATCCCCCGGCTGGTAGTCAAAGATCACCTGATGACTAAAAGAGGTGTATACCAGATATCCTCCGGTAGTATGAAGTACACCCTTCGGTTTTCCCGTAGAGCCGGAGGTATACAGAATAAACAGTGGATCCTCTGCATCCATATGTTCCGGCGGACAATCAGTGGTTGCGGCAGTCATCTCCTCGTGCCACCAATAATCTCTGCCCGGAGACAGGTTAACTTCCTTGCCTGTTCTTTTCACCACGATAATATGTTGGATGGATGCCGTCTCTGCCACGGCGATATCCGCATTCGCCTTCATGGGAATGTCTAATCTCCGTCCCCGTACGCCCGTATCCTGTGTAATCAGGACTGTACAGGCTGAATCATTAATCCGATCACGCAATGCAGCGGGTGAAAAGGCGCCGAATACTATGGAGTGCACGGCACCAATCCGGGTGCATGCCAACATAGCGATTGCCAGCTCGGGGATCATCTGCATATAAATACAAACCCGGTCTCCCTTGGTAACGCCTTTTGATTTTAGCACATTTGCAAATCTGGAAACCTGGTCTAATAATTCAATGTATGTAAATCGTTTATCTTCGCCGGGATCGTTGCCTTCCCAAATCAGTGCCGTATGGTTTCCGTTCCCAAGTTCAACATGACGGTCAAGACAATTATATGAAACATTCAGTTTTCCTCCTGCAAACCATTTGATTTTCGCTGTGTGATAATCTACATCTGATACGGTATCCCATCTCTGATACCATGAGAGCCGTTCCGCCTGGTTTGCCCAAAACGTATCCGGATCATTTACAGACTGGTCGTAGAGTTTTTGGTATGCATCCAACGATGGAATGTGTGCGATTTTCTGATCCCGATAAGGAGGAAAAAATGTATTTTTCATATTTTGCCTTTCTCAGTTTAATACTAACTTTTTGCAAATCCAAAATCCTGCGTTATCATCACGAACACGGCTCTCGATCAACCAGCACTCATAACCGGCTGCCGTGTTTTTGGAATATCTTCTGCCGGTTTTATCAAATATGTTACACTGAACATTTCTGCCCAGTCCATGGCTATACCCGTGATGACTCCCGGATTCGTTTTCATTTCGCCGGAAACATGGGGTGTCAATCCTACAGGTATATATCCGCCCGGGGCGGGTCGATCATTGCCCGACTGCCCATCAAAACCAGAATTGTGAATTCAACACCATATATTAAAAATACACACTGTGCACCCGGCAATCCAAAAGGGTTTGTCGTGTAGAGTACCCTGCAGGATTCCGATCCTGCCGACATTCTGCTGACGATGGCAAGGGAAAGGTGTTCAGCGAGGATCTTCTGGGATACGGTTCAGACGTTGCGTGCACCCGCACACGTCGGGTGGGAGTTGCACCGACTACTGCTATCCGGTGATCATTCAGTTATTTTGTTTTCTGAGTAAGCCGCTTTCATTCATATTGTGTCAATCTATGACGAATATTTAATTCCGTCTTGCTGGAGAAAACTACGCAATAATCAGTGATTATATCCCGTTAATAAAAAAATCACTGGGAGCGGAGTTGTGAGGGGGTCTGTGATCATCAATTGTAGTTTCGCCTTGAAATCGGTCAGACCGGCTGAGTCAAATTGTCAGCGGGTTAGAACATATGATAGAGTACATCCGAGGAACCGGACGGCGGACAGCCAAATTTTTCACCACTAGTATAAAATGAAATTCTCATTGTGATTCGTACCGATTCCTAATCCTAATTTTTCACTCGTTCAATGATTACAATTTAATAATGACAACGCCCAAGATATCCGTTCATAATACCTGGAATTTTCAGGATTTGATGCTCCACAGAGTGCATGAAATATTGTTGGTTTCCAGCCCGTATGACGCTTTTATATTAGAAGAAGACGGAAGACTCACAGAACAGGTGCTGCACGAATATATCGGTATGAATCTCACCTACGCACCCCGAATTTGGGAAACCAACACCGCCAATCAGGCGATGGCATTGCTCTCAAAACGGAAAATAGATCTGGTCATTGTCATGACCCGCATTTCCGATATGGACCCCATCACTTTTTCCAAAAAAGTGAAAAAGAATTACCCAAAAATACCGGTAATCCTTCTGATTTTCGATGAGTCGGAAATTGCTTCCATTCCGGAGACCGTTTTTCAAGCCATCATCGAAAAAGTATTTGTCTGGTCAGGGAATGCCAATGTTTTTCCGGCGATAATCAAATATATCGAAGACAAACAAAATGTCCGCCGGGATACCAAAAAAGGGGATGTCCGGTCTATTATTGTGGTAGAGGATACTCCCCGGTATTATTCCATTTTTCTGCCTATGTTGTATAAAATCATTCTTTACCACACAAAAAAACTCATCAATGAGAGTTTGAATGATTCTCATCGACTCCTTCATATGCGAGCCAGACCTAAAATTTT
Source organism: uncultured bacterium (assembly GCA_964409335.1). Lineage (GTDB taxonomy): Bacteria > Fidelibacterota > Marinisomatia > SCGC-AAA003-L08 > JACNLC01 > JABMOW01. The sequence goes on along the minus strand of CAYPCW010000010.1, from coordinate 42,611 downwards.
ACTGGCTGGCACATACGAAGAAGCTGAACAATATTACAATCAATATAAAAATAATGTGCTGGGAATCATTTCCGACATCCGTTTCCCCCATTTTGGAAAATTGGAGTCTCATGCCGGCGTCGAATTGGTAAAGCAGGTTCGAAAAATCGATCCGGATATACCTATAATGTTGCAGTCAACAGATCCGGAACACGCCAGAGAAGCCAGAGCCAACAATGTTCAGTTTCTTCATAAAATGAGTCCAACGCTGATAAAGGATCTGAAAAATTTTATCCTCAATAATTTCGGGTTCGGTAATTTTATCTTCCGGCTGCCAGCGGGGAATATCGCAGGTGTAGCGAAGGATATGTACGAACTTCAGAAAAATTTAGAGGTCATTCCTGTGGAATCTCTAAAGTATCATGCATTACGGAATCACTTTTCAAACTGGCTGGCAGCCCGGGGGGAATTTGATCTTGCCACCCGGATGCGTCCTCTTCATGTTTCCGACTTCAAACATGTGGAAGACCTGCGTAAATTTATGATCAACGCCATTTCTGAGTACCGTGATCTCCACCATAGAGGGCGGGTCGTTGACTTTTCTGAAAAATCACTGGATCCTAAATCAAATTTCATCCGGATCGCCAACGGTTCACTGGGAGGAAAAGCCCGCGGACTGGCATTTGCGAATCTGCTATTTTCACAGAATGAATTTACCCTGCGACATCCCGGAGTTCGTATTCGGGTTCCTCTGGTCGCCGTTATTGGTACCGATGAATTCGATAAATTCATGGATGATAATGCATTGTGGGAATTTGCCCTGCAGTGTCATGAAAACGACCGAATACTCAATAGTTTTTTGAAAGCGAGGTTATCCGGTGAATTAATCAATACGCTCAAATCATTCATTGCTGAAATCAAATATCCGCTGGCAGTGAGATCATCCAGCCTATTGGAGGACTCCCAGTATCAACCTCTTGCGGGGATGTACGAGACCTATATGCTACCCAATATCGGTCCCGATGATATGCGATTGGAAATATTATGTGATGCGATCAAACGGATTTATGCATCAACCTTTTTTCTGGACGCTAAAACAATTATCGATTCGTCTTCTCACCGGCACGAAGAAGAGAAAATGGCGATTATCATTCAGGAAATGGTCGGACAGAAAAGGCGCCAATTTTTTTATCCCACATTTAGCGGCGTTGCCCAAAGCTATAATTACTACCCCGTCTCTTACTTGAATCGGGATGAGGGCATTGCTTTTGTTGCATTGGGCTTGGGAAGAATAGTGGTAGAAGGAGGAAAATCGCTTCGATTTTCTCCGAAATATCCGGCAATTTTACCCCAATTTTTTTCAATTCGGTCAACAATCGATAGTTCGCAAAATACATTTTATGCCCTTAATATGGATCCGGATAGGAATCCCATCAGTAAAGGTGAAAAATCCAATCTGCAAAAGCTGGGGTTAGAAATTGCAGAGCAGGACGGCGTTTTAAAACATGTGGCAAGCGTGGTATCCGTGGATGATAATGTTATCCGGGATTCTTTGTCCTATCCCGGGCTAAGAGTCGTGACATTTGCGCCTGTACTTAAATGGAATGTATTTCCTTTACCTGCCTTATTAAACGAAATATTAGCCATCGGTAAAAAAGCGCTGGGGTGTCCTGTAGAGATCGAATTCTCATCGAATATCTTTGACGAACCGGATAAAAATGCGGAATTTTGTATTTTGCAGATCAAACCCATGGTCATAAGTTCGCGAATTCATGATATCTCCATTAGCGCCTACAGCAGGAATGAACTGATCTTCAGAAGCAGTTCTGCGCTGGGTAATGGTTATATCGATGATATCCGGCATATTATTTTTGTTAAACCGGAATCATTTAATGCATCAGTAACGCAGAATATTGCCTGGGAAATTGAGTCGATGAATCATGAATTGTCCCCGTCGTCAAAGTATGTTTTAGCCGGTCCGGGCAGATGGGGAACCGCCGACCCGCGTCTGGGGATACCGGTAAACTGGCACCAGATATCCGGAGCAAAGGTGATTGTAGAAATGGAATTGGCGGATTTTAAAATCGATCCGTCTTTTGGGAGTCATTTTTTCCAGAACGTCACCAGTATGCGAATCGGCTATTTTACCGTATCCGCCAGTAAACGGTCTAAAGACCGAATCAATTGGTCCGTTCTGAATAATCAAACCATCATAAAAGAAACCAAATATCTGAAATGCCTTGAGTTTCCCACCCCGTTACGGATCAATATTGATGGCGAATCCGGTAATGGCATCGTATTGACCCCCGTCACACAAACCACAGATAGAATGGACGAGGGGTTAAGCCCCGGTATTTGAGGGTTCGGTGCAGAACCGGAATGTGCGGCTAAAATATCGCCCCCAGCAGCCGATCGATATCCAGTAGTCCTACCCGTTGAAGAATAATCAGAATGACGGAGACGGGTGCAACAAATTTCAAAAAAATCAGCCATGCCTCATAGTACCAGGTATTCGTTATGGCGGAACCTGTCAGGTATTCTGATTGGCGCAATTTCGGATCCATCACCCATCCCACATAAATTGAGATGAACAATCCTCCCAGCGGGAGCATCCAGTTACTGGCAAGATAATCAAAAGTATCGAAGAAGTTTTTCCCGTACATGGATTCCCATTGGGGAAATAATGTGCCTGCTCCGGATAATGCACTGGGGATACCAAAGAGAAAAATGATCCCACCGGTGATCAAGGTGGCTTTATGACGGGTCCATGATTTTTCATCAATAAAATAAGAAGTAACCACTTCGAGAAGGGATACAGCCGACGAAAGCGCTGCGAAGACCAAAAGCACAAAAAAGATAAATGAAATAAACATACCGCCAGTACCGATTTGACTAAAAATGATAGGCAGAGTTTTAAACACCAACCCCGGACCTGCTTCAGGCGAGAATCCATAGGTGAAAATAATGGGAAACATCACCATACAGGCAAGCAACGCTACCAGAGTATCCAATACGCTGATCCAAATTGAGGATTTGACAATATCGGTGTCTTTTTGTAAATAACTGCCATAGGTAAGCATGGCACCCATCCCGAGACTGAGGGTGAAAAATGCATGCCCCAAAGCCTCAAGCACCCCGGAAGCCTTCAGTCGATCAATGTGGGGCAGGAATACAAAATCGACGGCCTCTCTCCATCCCGACAGAAATACCGACATGATGGCAAGGATCACAAAAATCACGATGAGCGCCGGCATTAATATTTTATTCCATCGTTCGATCCCGCCTTTGACGCCTCCCAACACGACTCCGATCGTCATCAGCATAAATATGGCATGCCAGAAAATGTTTATTCCACTGGATGTGTAGAGCAACCCGAATACAGACCCGATTTCTTCCGGGGATTTACCTGAGAAAAAATTGGTCAGGCTCATAAATGTATAATTTAATGCCCAGCCGGCAACAACACTGTAGTATGAGAGGATAATGAAACCCACAAAGACGCCCATCCACCCCACGATCTTCCAACTGCTCTTTTTTCCTGTCAGAACAGTGAAGGCACCTACAGGTGATTTCTGAGTCGATCTTCCTATCACAATTTCCGCCATCATGATGGGAATCCCTACAACGGCGATACAAACCAGGTAAATAAGCACAAATAACCCACCGCCGTTTTCGCCGGTGATGTAGGGGAATTTCCAGATATTTCCCAGCCCCACCGCAGACCCCGCAGCCGCGATGATAAACCCGAATTTCGATCCCCAGCTTTCTCTGTGTTGATTCATACCTTCTCCTTTTATGGGTGGTTTTTTTCTAATTTTATTTGATCAATTTACAAAAGGAAAACAGGATAAAAGAATAATGAATCTCCGTTTTCTGATGGCGATTGCATCAGGGGATTTGTGAAATCAGACGGCACAATTTCATTACACTCTTAATATCATGTGCGGGGAAATTCGCAATCCGGATCTGCGCTGAATGTTGCTTTCCATATCCCTTGCCGACTATGACCCCCTGCTCCGATAACCTGGATATCATCAGACCGGAATCATTCACCGTATTTATAACCACCATAGAGGGTGATCTGAATTTAGGCTCCCGGATGGAAAACGACAGCCCCGGATGAGATTGGATTACCTCGTTTATCAGCTCTGCCTTTTGAAGTATTTCATCCCGGATAGATGCAATGCCGGTAGATAACAACGCTTTGCACACCCGGCCTAACAGGTAAATCGCCAGCACATTCGGCGTTTCGGGAGTCTGGGATTTCTTTCCGAACTCATACCAGGAAGAAAAACTGTGATATCCTCCCGAATATTTTCCCGGCACGGATAATTCAAGGGAACGATCCAAACACCGCTGACTTACCATGGCCACACCCAAACCGGCCGGCAGACCAAATCCCTTTTGGACGGAAAAAAATGCATAATCCACGGCGGAGATATTCAGCAGGATCATGGGACTGGATGAAACCATATCTACAGCGAGGAGCTTCTCCGGATACCGTTGTCGAACCGCCTGAATCAGGTCGCCACCGGTCATCACGCCGGTGCTGGTTTCACAATGGGTCAGGCAGATCAGCTCTGTATCTGGATGAACATGCTCATGGGGGAACTGGTGGAAACCTTCGCCATCTGGTACTTTCCCGGCGATCGCCGTTTTACCGACAGCCTGTGCCATGTGAAAAAATTTGCGGGAAAATGCCCCGTTGACCAAATGAAAGGTTCGCAATTTGGCGGTATTTTGAAGAATCCGCTCCATCATTTCAGTGGCTGATCCACCGAAGAAAATGTGATAATCCGCTGGGACAGTCAGTAATTCACGCAATGCCTGTGTAGTGGCAAAATGGATATCCATATACGCCTGGCTTCTGTGGGATATGGAGGCAATACCGATATCCAGTGCATCATGGATATATTCTGAAATGGACGGATTCAACTGACCGGGACCGGGCGTAAAATATATCGGCCTGCTCATATTCAGCTCAATAGAGTACTCTGAATTTTATCGTATGCCGTACCGATTTTAAATCTTGGATGATATTCCGGTCGTATTTTTTCCCGGTATCCGAAATGACCACGCCGATATTTTCATGGGTCTTTAAATACTGCCCAAGGATATTGATGGAATGTCCGCCAAATATTCGGTTGATCTCTGCCAATACCCCGGGGGTATTTTCATGAATATGGATGAACCGGTGGGTGTTTCTCTGCAAGGGCAGGTTTAACTGCGGGAAATTGACACTGAGATCGGAATTCCCGGAATTCATATACCTAATGATATTTTCAGGTACAAACCCGGCGATACTTTGTTGAGCCTCTTCTGTGCTGCCGCCTATGTGAGGGGTCAGAATCACGTTTGGAAGACCCTGCAACTCTGTTTTGAACCCGTCGAAACGAGTGCCCGGTTCCTGAGGAAATACATCGATTGCCGCACCGGACAGTCTTTTTTTCTTTAACGCAGATACCAGCGCGGGGATATCCACCACAAATCCCCGGCTTGCATTGATCAGCGCCGCGGATTTCTTCATTTTACCCAGTTCCTCTGCGCCAATTAAGTTCGTATTTCGGGCTGACCCGTCCACGTGGATCGACACCACATCGGATTTTTTTAACAATTCATCCAAAGATTTACATTTTTGGGCATTCCCCAAAGTCAATTTTTCTGCAATATCATAATAACAGACCTGCATTCCGAAAATTTCCGCCAGGATAGAAAGTTGTGATCCGATGTTGCCATAGCCAATGATGCCCAGTTTTTTACCTCTGACTTCGTGATTTCCCGTTGCCGTTTTTTCCCAGATTCCCTGGTGTAGTTTTTCGTTTTTAGGGATAATTTGTCTCATGAGCATGATAATCTCTGACATCACCAATTCCACTACACTGCGGGTATTACTGAATGGGGCATTAAAGACAGCAATCCCCCGTTTTTGGCATGATTCCAGATCAATTTGGTTGATCCCAATACAAAATGCACCTATCGCCCACAATTTTTTCGCAGACTCTGCTACCCGCCCGGTGATCCGGGTTTGCGACCGGATTCCCAAAATCCTCACACACTTCAATCGCCTGATGAGTTCAATTTCCGACACAGCACTTCTGACAACGGATACATCATATCCTTCCAGTTCAAATATATGCTGTGCACGGGGATGAATATTTTCCAGCAACAGAACTTTAATTTTATTTTTGGGGAAAGAGGTGATCTGCACCGGGTCTACCTAACCTTTGGCTGGTCCCGGAATAATACACCCTGCCGAATGAAATCGAGAAATGCGTCGAATGAGTATATTTCCCGGTCAGCCTTTCCTGTCACCTCTGGTCTGTTTACATTTTCAGTGAATGCAAAAAAATGGTCCACCGAACCGTCCAGTTTCACTTCGAGATCCGTGTAACCGTCGCCCACCATCACACTCGGACGGAGAATATTATTTTCCCGGATTACCCTGGATTTTCCGTGATCCTGCGAGAGAGGATTATCTTTTTCGATACCCGCTATACGGGATTGTCCATCGAACACAATGTCGTTGGCAAAAATATGATCTTCATGAATTTTAAAATCCACTGATACCTCCCGGATAACTTCTCTGAAACCCCCGGAGATGATATAAATCCGGTGGTGGTTTTCGAGAAAAAAATCACGGTTTCGATAGATGGATGGGGTGATTTTTCTTTTCAACCTTCGGCAAAGTTGGTGAATATGGGTTCTGGTTACCTGTAGCAGGTTCAGACGACGCTGCAATGATTCGGAAAAACGGATGTCACCCGCCATTCCCAGTTTGGTAATGCTTTGGATTTCATCCAATATCTGCCGTTGATCCGGATGTCTTGATAATGATATCGCAGCCAGTTCGTCAAGCGTTTCAGTCGTTATAAATGTGTTATCGAAATCAAGAATAAGTGAAAAATTTAACATACTCGTAAGGGTAGTCAGGCAGTAAGTTCATGAGTCCTGAACCGCTTCAAATACCCCCATTTCTTTATTTTTTCTCACATTATCCCAATTAAACACTCTGCCATTCATGGCGATATACACTCCGTAAGGAAGAATCTGAACGAAGGATAATGCACTCCCAAGATTAAACATTCCATCGGAGCTACCAAAATCATAGGGGATCATCGCGCCGGTGAGAACGATGGTCTTATGAATATTGGCATTACCAAGATATTCTGCTGTAGTAACCATAGTATCTGTCCCATGGGTGATCATGATTTGGGTTTGAGAGATTTCCACACACCGTTGTAAAATGTAATTCCGTTGACTTTCACTCATGTCAAGACTATCAACCATCATCAGCGTTTCAATATCGGTATCAAGGTGACACCTGCCTTTATCAAGCATATCAAACAGGTGTGTTTTTTTAAATTTCAGCAGTCCGGTCAGTTCATCGTAGGCTTTATCGAACGTTCCGCCGGTAATAAAAATTTTAACGGGTGATTTCATAATTTTCCTAAAAATATGGCAGGAAATTTAATTGAAAATCAAGCACTATCATGATGGGTTTTCAGCGCCGGCTTCCTTTTTTGATCCAGTGAAAATATGTCGCCCGTTCAGATAGCACAAGGGATGTCTTAATATCGAATTCTGCTCTGATTGTCGCTTTGGAAATGGGTATAAATGTGTCAATTTGAGATTCTGTCTGTGCAACGATGGTGACATGCAGGTCTGTTGCAAGCGGGAAAAATGCGCTATAGACCTTCGCTCCGCCGATAATAAATACCGAATCGACAATGTCCCGTTCCAGATGATGGATACAGGATTGGACATCCGGATAACTTTCAACATCGTGGCGGTTTTTTGAGGAGAGTACAATATTCCGTCTGCCCGGTAGTGGTTTCATTGGAAGGCTATCCCAAGTGACCCTGCCCATGATCACCGGGTGATGGGTCGTAAGCCTCTTGAAGTTTTTCAGATCCTCGGGCAGGCGCCAGGGAAGCTTACCCTGTTTTCCGATTCCGCCATTCTTATCCTGTGCCCAAATCATGTGAACATTCATACGGCAACTTCAAATTTGATCGCAGGATAGTGGCGATAATTTACCAGTTGAAAATCCTCAAACTCCAGGTTCCAGAACGGTTTATTTGCAATTTTCAGACCGGGTAATGGGTAGGGGGAACGGATCAGTTGATCTTCCAATCCTTTCAAATGAGTTACATAGATGTGCGCATCGTTGATGTAATGAGAAAAGATGCCCGGTGTGAGACCTGTTTCCCGGGCGATCATATGGGTCAATGCGGCATAACACGCCACATTAAAGGGTATCCCAAGAGCAATATCGCCGCTTCTCTGGGTGAGATGGCAGTTCAGCTTTCCGCCCATGACGTTGAACATAAAAAATGAATGACAACTGGGCAGGGCAACCTCATCCAAAACCGCGGGATTCCATGCGGTAACCACCATCCGGCGGGAATCGGGATTTGTTTTAATCAGGTCAATCACATTTTGAATCTGATTGATATGGCTCATCCGGTATTCCCGGGTTTCAGCATCCATTGTATATTTTTCCCAATTGACCCACTGATATCCGTACATTCTGCCCACTTCCCAGTTTTTCTCTTCGGATGTCCAGGCATCCCATATTTTGGTGTGCTGTCGCAATTCCCGAATGTGGGTTTGACCGGAAAGATACCATAACAACTCTCTGATGATTGAATTAAAAAATACTTTTTTTGTGGTGAGTAAGGGAAACCCTTCGTTTAGATTGATCTTATAGTGTGCGCCAAACATGGCAATGGTATCCACACCGGTTCTGTTTTTCCGGAGGATACCCTCGGCGAGTACCTGTGATACGAGATCAAGATAAGCTTTCATTCTGTGTATCCGTGGTTGCGGTTTCTTGCAAGTGGTTATTCCACCGGGTGAAAAATTGTTCTACCAGAACCGGATTCCCTCCGATCATTCCGGGAGTGATCAATGTGTTTTTCTGATTGTACCGTCGTGAGGTTCGGTCTGCCAGGTTCATCAACACCCCCCCGGCTTCACGTAAAATAATTTCACCCGCACATACATCCCACTCGTTTTTGGGACGAAGGGTCGCGAAGCTGTCGTATTTTCCCGATGCCGTTAATCCCAATTTATAGGCAACGCTGCCGATATGCGCCTGATTTTTGAACCAGGGTTTCGTTCCGTCCCATAACCCTTTTCGGGTTTCAGACCGGCTGATCACGATGGTGGAAGATTGAATGTCATGCAGAGGTGAACATGTGATACGCTTTCCATTATAAAAAGCGCCATCCCCGGCTATGGCGGAAAACATTTCTTCAGTCACCGGATTATATAAAACACCTAACACAGGTGTACAATCTACCACAAGACCGATACTGATGGTAAAATTCGGTACACCTTCGATGAATTCCTTAGTCCCATCCAGCGGATCGATGATCCACACCCGGGATTTCTCCAGTCGGTCTTCCGAATCAACCGTTTCTTCGGATAACCAACCGTCAGTTGGAAATTCCCTGAGAATAATGTCCCGGATGGCGGCATTGGCGGCATGATCGGCATCGGTCACCGGATTATGATAACTTTTATCGGTGATGCTGTATTTACTTTTGTAAAACTTCGTTATTTCTTTTCCCGCCTCCATACATGCAAGCCGGGCGATTTTCATTTCATTTTTCATGTGCAAATTTAGCCCCGATTGTTTTCTTCGGGACGTACTGTTTATTATTTTTTTACCAATAATTTATATGACATTAATATATTACTATCATTACAGTTTTGATGCGTAAATGTTAAAATTTGTGTTAAAAAAAATGAAAACAGTTTGCCGCTTTTATGCACATGTGGTATATTTTTTAGAAGGATTGGCAAAGCTCCTACAACACATAGGGGGGATGAGTCGCCTCAGTCATTTTAAAACCCGTTAAAAAATTTACATCTTTAGGAAATCAGATTGCTGAATCTCGTTTGGGGATGCAAGAGTGACATTATCATAAAAGTTACGTTTTTTACGCCGTGATCATCAGGATGAAAATTGAAAGGATGAACAGTCGTGACATTCAGTGAAATGTTCCACTTTGAAGGAAAGACTACGAAAATCATGGGTAAGAAACGGGTGGGTACCTACAACGAATTGTACGAGTACCTCTCAGATGAAATGGAAACCGGGATCCTGCCATCGGATATTGACTATCTTGGCGATAATGAACTTGCCAAAAATATCTACCGTAAAAAATACTTTCTCAAAGATCTGGAGAATAAACTCATTGAGACCCGTCCCGAAGATGTATTTCGCAGAATTTCGTCATTTATCGCCACCGTTGAACCCACCCGCCCAAAACAACGAAAATGGGCAGAACAATTCTATCGTGAATTATATGAAGGGCGATTCATGCCCGGTGGCCGGGTACTGGCTGGTTCCGGCGATCTCTACCGTTTAAAAACGCTTGCCAATTGTTTCGTCGCTAAAATTGAAGAAGACGACATTGATTCAATTTATAAAGCTGCTTACGAATGTGCCCGAACCTATTCCTATGGTGGCGGCATCGGCGTCGATATTTCCAGTCTTCGTCCTCATAATGCCATCGTTCACAATGCCGCGGATACCTCGTCCGGAGCGGTATCATTTATGGAATTATATTCACTGACAACCGGGCTTATCGGGCAAAGCGGACGCCGTGGCGCCCTGATGTTAACCATCGACATTAAACACCCGGATATCCTTCAGTTTATCAAGGTAAAAAAAATCCCCAACTGGGTAACCGCACAGGTGGTCGAACAATGTAAGTTCTCCGGATTGTATTCCGAAACACAACTGCGAAATATTGAAAAACAGGTCATGGAGAATACACAGGTCAGGTTTGCCAACATTTCCATCAAAATCAGTGATGAGTTTATGTATGCCGTGACCGAACAACGGAATTTTGGCGATCATCAATACCTGGTGTACAAAAAACTGGATAAAGCTTTACTTATGTCGGCGCCACAGACGGAATCCTGCCATTACTCCAGCGGGATACCATCCAAGGACCCATCAAAATATGAGCTGATCGAATCTTTTTCTTCTTTCACTGAAATGAACAATTGGATGTTTCAGGAATATGGGGTTTCCTGCCGGGAAAATGAACTGGCTGATGCTGGGAAACGGGATGTTTACGGCGATCTGGTGTATCCCCTAGACGAATCTGACTTTGATCTTGCAGTGAAACAAGCCGGTGATTTTCTGCTTTATTTCAGTAGTCAGCCGACCGGGGAGATCAGACGAATGATGAAAGCCCGGGATATCTGGGACCAGTTTATCGAAGGGAACTACAAAACCGCCGAACCAGGCTTGATTTTCTGGACGACCATGAGCCGGTATTCCCCCTCAAATTATGTGGACCGCCCGATTATCAGCACAAATCCATGTGCTGAAGTTCCCCTTGAAGATGGAGGAGCTTGTAATCTGGGGTCCCTGAATTTATCCCGGTTCGTGGATAACGGGTACTCTGATAAGCCAACCATTAACTGGGATCAATTGGCTGACACCACCCGGACATTAGTCCGGTTTTTAGATAATGTGGTCACCTGGAACGAGCAGTTGAATGCCCTTGAAAAACAACGAATGGCGGCGGCGGAGACCCGGAGATTGGGCTTGGGGATCATGGGCGCTGCAGACATGCTGAATCAACTTGGAATCCATTATGATTCCGAAGACGGCATTGAGATTATGGGGCAACTCATGAGTTTTATCGCAAACGCTGCATATCAGGCGTCCTCGGCATTGGCGGAAGAAAAAGGGAAATCGCCTATCTACACACAAAATTATCTTAATTGCCCGTTTGTCAGGGAAGCCCTCAGCAGTGAAACCCAAAAGATCATCCGGGAAAAGGGAATCCGGAATATTGCGATTTTATCTATTGCTCCAACCGGTACGATCTCAAATATTGTCCTGGGATATCGATCTGAACACAAAAATTACATCGGTGTTTCCGGCGGTATCGAACCCATTTTCGCATTGTATTACACCCGAAGGTCGGAGTCGTTCGGGAATCAGATGTTTAAGGTATTCCACTCAACAGTCAGAGCATATATCGATAAAATGGGTCTCGCTGAGGCAGTTGAAAAAACGAATGATATAGAAAGCACATTACCGTCATATTTTTCTGCCACCTCCCATCGTGTAGACCCCATGCAGCGGGTGAAAATACAGGGATACTGCCAGAAATTTATCGATCACAGCATCTCATCTACGGTTAACCTTCCCGAAGACATCGAACCGGAGGTGATCTCGGATATTTATATTCAGGCGTGGAAAAATAATTTAAAGGGCATTACCATCTATCGCGATGGGAGCCGGTTCCCGATTTTATCTACAGAAGGTAAACGAACGGCATTTCAGGATAACCGGGAAAAATCATACAAAATTGCGCTCCCCGATGGGACTGAAACCCAATGCAAAGGGGATGAAATTTTAAAATTACCAAACGGCGAACTGACAACTGTGTATCATTATCTGCACAAACAATCCACCGGGTTTAATATCAACGGTTCCACATCATTATTAGAGGAAATTAGCAGTGATCAAACTAACTGACATGAACACTAAAATAGAAATGGTTGAAGAAAGTAAACCAAAACCGGAGACGGTGCTTTCAAAACAAGGGATTCCAAAACCTTTAAAAAGTAGTTATTATAACGAACTGGGTAGTATCAGACCTGAAGTGGTAGAAGCCAAAGTGTATAAACTGAAAAGCGCTTTTATAAAAAATTCTGTTTTTATCACTCTGGGATATATCAATCTGGATAATGTTATCCGGCCTATCGAGATATTTATCAACTCAAAAGATTTAACCAGAGCGCCGGAATATGTGGTCCTCACCCGGCTTATATCTGCTATTTTTCGGAGATCACCCAATCCTTACTTTATTTTGGAAGAACTACGGGGTATCTTCGACCCCAACGGCGGATCATTCAAATCCGGAAAATACTATCATTCGTTTTATGCAGAAATCGCCGACGTCATCGAGCAGTTCTTCTTCGATGTGGGTATTTTGGAACCCCCTGAACGGTTGCCGGAATCTGATAACGGACCGCAGCCGGAACCTCAACAAAAAGTTTCCGGCAATAGAACCAACAGGAAAAGTGCTGCTGTTCCAAACCAGCAATTTAAAATCTGCCCGGATTGTAATAACACCACGCTGAAAATTGAAAATGGATGTGATATTTGTATTGATCCTGATTGTGGATATAGTAAGTGCGATAAGTGATCTTCGGAGGCTGATCCCACCCAATAAGGGTAAACGGGTCTGCCTTAGAATTCCATCCTGGTCAATGCCCGATGTCCCCATTTTAATGGATAATAGATCATCAATCCATTGAGCGCCAATATGCCGGAGATGATCCACATAATAGCAACTTTCATATCAGGTATATCCTTTAAGTATATTACACCCACCATTGCCAACACCATGATTGCTACGAAAAAAAGGCTGATGATAATTGTGATGATCCCACCTGCTCCGGAGCTGATCTTCATGGGATTCGTTTCCCGAAACTGAGCATATACAGACCCAAGACCTAAGGACAAACTGATGAGGGAAATGCTCATCGCCAGTAAAAACAGGGTCGAAATTATCGAAACAGCCAACCCTTGTTGCAGAAAATAATTACTGACCATCGCGACCACTTCCGCAAGCGGAAAAAAGACCACAAATGACATCCAGAATTTTTCACGGAATAACCGGATGATGGAAAAGGGAGATGTCCGGATAATCCAAACAGCCTGGCCCTCCATACTGATCAATGGGAAGACAAATCGTACGGTTAACGCTGCAATAATATACCCACTGAACCCGAAATTAAAAACGTAGATCACATTTTTCCAAAACGGGATCATGGAATTCACCTGAATGTCGATCCGGGTCAGGTTCATTAAATATATCCCGATAAAAAATCCAAATAGCAGCAGTTGTACCCATTGCTGAGGGGTTCTTGCAAATTGTAAAATATCCTTAATCACTATCCCCCGGGTAGGGGATGGCATCCAATGAAAGCGATTCGCAACAGAGGACCGCTGGTTGGATTTTTGGTTTTTTCGATACCCGGAATTCCATTCCATGAACTGGAAAGTTGAAAAATACATTTTTCCCGACAGCGAGCCGGCCGTGATCCAGGCCACGTTTGCAGAGGTTGCCATCAATACCCAGTAAAATATCAGATGTCCCGGATTTTTTTCTGACAATGCCCGTACCATCTCACTAAGCCAGTGGCTGGGCATCAGGGGAAAGGGCGGTCGTGCAAGATTTAGAAGATAACGATCGATCGCTCTGAAGTTTGCTGCATCTCCTAATATCGGGAGGTTTTGATGCCCTCCCCTGAAATAAATCCAGAAAATTGCAATAAATAAGATAACGATTGCGACAAATATTGTCCGGAGATGAAACCATTGGGATAACCAGATCGCCACCATCAGAAATCCCAGTCCGATACCAGTCGCTATCATGAGAAAAGGGGGCAGTCCCAGCGCCAGCATCCATGCCATTTCGGCGGCAGATAACGCTTTTACACTGCTGTACGCCAGCGTGAGTGGAAAGCCCAAAATGAGCAAAGCCCAGGAACTGTAGATCATATTTTCGAGAAATTTAATTCGAAAAATATCGGAATATGACACTGGCATCGTGAGTAAAAAAGAGACTTCTTTTGACCGATAGAGTGTGGTAAATGCGGTGATCACGTTGGAAAGGATCAGCAGAGAAAAGATGATCGACCAGCCCACATAAAACATGCGGTCCAGAAACAGTCCGCCAATCTCCCCCTGATGATAGAGAAACTGTGCGCCCTTTAGAAACAGGAAATAGCTGCCCACCACCATCCCGATGATAATCGTGGCAGAAACGGAGATCTCCAACCGTTTGATTTTGATCAGAGACCCGGCTTGTCCCAGGTAGGACGTCACCCGAAGTTTCAATATGTTCAGCAGCCATTTCATCCGGGTATCAGATCATCCGCTAACTGTCGGACTCAATCATTTCCAGAAACAAATCTTCAAGGTTACCGTCTGATTTCACCTGACCCCGAAGGGTATTCATGGTTCCCACCGCCCGTAATTTTCCTTTTTGAATGATCCCGATACGGGTGGATAATTCTTCCGCGACATTTAAGTTGTGGGTGGATAGAAAAATAGTGGTCCCCGCTTCCGCTTTTTCTTTCAGCAATCGTTTGATGGTCCGGGCGCTGCCGGGGTCCAGTCCTACCATGGGTTCGTCAATGATCAGAATGCGGGGTTCATGAATAAATGCTGAGGCAAAAATCATTCGCTGACGCATCCCCTGAGAATATCCTTCGATCCGCTGGTTCAGCCAGTTTTCAAATCCCAGTATCTCCTGATAGTGCCGGACTTTTTCTTCAATTTCCAGGGCGGACATTTTAAAAAAATTCCCGATGACCTGAAAATACTCCATACCCGTGAGCTTGTCATATAGAAAAGCGCTGTCGGGCACGTACCCGATAATCTGCTTCGGAGAAATGGGTTCGAGTGCGATATCTTGTCCATCAATAAATATTTTCCCTGCATCCGGGAACATGAGCCCAACAATCATTTTGATGGTGGTGGTTTTTCCGGCGCCATTCGGACCCAGAAAGCTGAACAACTCTCCTTTTCTGATATGCAGTGAAATATCATCCACCGCCGACAGCGCTCCAAATGATTTTTTAATGTTCTCCAGACGGATCATAAAGATTCCTTTTCGGATGATTGGTAAATCACTTTAATGGATATTCTCCCCAGAACGGGAATCAGGTCCGTTAAATTGGAGTAGTCGGTTTCAAGCAGCGCAATGTGGGTGGCATCTGCAACGGGTTGGTCCAGGGTAGGATCGATGGAATTCCATTCACCCTCCACCCAAACTACGGGCCATGCATGGTAAAAAAATTTCCCATTAAGGTATACCAACCCGACATGAATTTTTGTAGGGATCCCCGCTGCCCGGCTCAGGCTGGTATACAATACGGTATGTTCACTGCAATCCCCTTTTTTCTGGTGTAAAATCTCCACTGCCGAAGCAAGACTGACCACCGGGTATTTTTTGATGGTTTCGTACACCCATTGACGGATTTTCTCAACCTTCTCTGAATCAGAGCTCTGTTTTTCCACAATGCCGGCCAGCGTTTCGATCACCAACGGATCTTCCGGTTGAATGATATCCGTGGTTTCCAGATATGGCAGTATCCTGACATTCGTATCCGGTGAATCCAGCGGCCGAAACCGGACCTGTAGCGGCATATCCTGAATAATGGATTGCCTGGGAGATTCCAGTTGCCGGAAAAATTGAGGATCAATTCCATCGAATTGAAGGATTAACTCTCTCAATTCCGACGAATTTTCGATTGGGATATCCACCGGGACCGAATAGGTATCCAATAGATCTACTCCGGAAAAATTCATGGTGTCTGTTTGAAGCGCTTTTTCCGGGGTCGTTCGTTCCATCATCATCCCCATAACCGTTTCTTCCCGCCAGGTGAGACCGTCATCATCCAGCCACCGGATTACCGGGATGCCTTTAAATGTGACCCGGATTCGGTTGAGGTCCAGTTCCATACCGTTGATCTGGAGATGTTCTTTTCCTTCGTGGATCACTTCTACCTCATCCATCTGCATGGCTACCGGATCAAAGGCAGGGATTTTCAGGCGATCTCCCTTCTTAATCCCATGTTGAGTGATCAGAGGTTGAATACCCAGATAAGTGGTTAAAGCATCCGGAACGGGGTAATCAGAATGGGTGGTATCCTGTCCATGGATGATGGAAATGTGAAGGGTCGTTCCGGATTTCTGCCCGGTGATATGAGTGGTAAATTGATCGGAGAACAGCCGGAAATCAAAGGATTCAAGCCGGAATAACGTATCAAGGCTGACCCGGTTTTCAAGCGTGATATTCGCCTCATAGCCCGCCACAATGGTTTTCAGCCAGGACATACTAATCACCCCGTAACCGTCTTGCCCACGATTCATTATGGAGTTTACTGCGTATCCCATTTTTCTTCCATTATTGGTAATGAGCATCCATTCTGAATCGGTGGGGATGGACTTGATTCCGGTTTCAAGCGTGATATACCGGTAATCGGTTCCACCGGTAAAATACCGGTCTTTGATGAGAATCGCCAGCAGCAGAACCCACCCTGCCAGAAGGACCGGCGTATAAATTCGCTTTACCAGGGCGGTCGAAGTGCCGGAGTTCATGATCAGAGGTGCGAAAACCTGTTGGTAGTCTCGATTAATTTGCTGCGGATTCCCGGTTCGGTCATAGAGTGTCCGGAATCCGGGATGATATGGAGTTCCGCTTCCGGCCATTTGCTGTGAAGCTCCCACGCGGTGGTTGCGGGGCATACCATATCGTATCTGCCCTGAACGATGACCGCGGGAATGTGACGAATTTTATCAATCTGTGTTAGCAACCAGCCATCGGATTCAAAAAATCCGTCATTGATGAAATAATGACATTCAATCCGGGCAAATGCTTCCGCTACTTTGGATTCGCTAAAATGATGAAGGTAATTTTGGTCCTGGTACAACTTGCTGGTGGCCGCTTCCCAGGTTGCCCATGCTTTCGCCGCAGGGATGCGAATATTCTCATCATCATGGGTCAATCGCTTATAATAAGCTTCAACCATATTATGTTGTTCCGATTGCGGGATGATCTCTGTAAACTTTTCCCATGCATCGGGAAATACATAACTGGCACCTTCCTGGTAAAACCATTTTATCTCCGATCGCCGGAGTAAAAATATTCCGCGCAGTGTTAGACTTTCGCACCGTTCAGAATGGGTGATTGCATACACGATGGATAGCGTTGACCCCCAGCTACCGCCAAAAACCGCCCACCGGGATATTCCCAGGCGCTCCCGTATTTTCTCGATGTCGGATACCAGATCCCAGGTTGTGTTTTCCCGCAGTTCCGCATGGGGTGTACTTTTACCGCAACCACGCTGATCAAAAATGATGATTCGCCATCTTTCCGGGTTGAAGTACCGGCGATATACCGGTTCAATTCCGCCGCCGGGACCGCCATGCAGAAAAATGACGGGCTTGCCTGTGGGATTCCCCGATTCTTCAAAATGGATAGTGTGTATGCTGGATAGTTTTAAATACCCTTCGTTATAGGGTTCAATGATTGGATATAGTTCCCGATGCATGTTATTCCTTCATTTCGTTCCAATTGGTACCATTCCTAAAGTGTAATGGTTGTATAAAGATTATCCGTGTGAAATCGGTGCAAAATATAGGGATGTCCGACACAGACGGGAAAAGGAAAATCGTCCTCGTTACACGCTGAAAGCATATTTGAAGATGGAAGGTAGAATGTTTGATGTTAGATCTGGGATATTAATCAGTATCCCAAATTTTTGTCCACAAGATTCGTCAGCGTATCACCCTTCAGAAATCGGTTGAGGTTCTTCCCGAACTGAACTGCAACGTCGTGTTGATATTCAGGGAAGTTACCGGCGACATGGGGAGAGAGCAGGACATTTTCCAATTCGAACAATGGATTGTCCTCAGGCAGGGGTTCTGTGGAAAATACATCGAGCGCAGCGCCGGCGATCCCACCGGATTCCAAAGCGTGGATCAGTGCATCTTCCGCCACGATCGCCCCCCGGGAGACATTGATCAGAATTGCGGAGGATTTCATTCGATTGAATGCCTGAGCGTCTATCCAGCCGTGGGTTTCGGGGGTCAGCGGACAGGTGATCACCACGACATCGCTTTGAACCAGCAGATTATATAATCGGTCAGGAGAAAGAATTTGTTGATTTTCAGGGTGACGTTGAATCGCAATGATGTTCATCCCCAAATCGGATAATCGTTTCGTCACCGCTTTTCCAATACATCCGTAACCGATGATACCGGCTGTTTTTCCCCTAAGCTGAACCATGTGCCGGGCGATGTTCCATTGTCTCCAGCAACGATCAATTTTGAATTGTTGAAAATTCGGAAATTGTTTGGCAAAGTACAGGACAGCGCCCAGAACATATTCCGAAACCGGTCCGGCATGAATACCGCGGGCGTTGGTAAGGATGATATCGCTTTTCAGCAAATCCGGGAACAGACTGTGCTCTATCCCGGCAACACCGAAATGAACCCATTTGAGGGTTTGCGTCACAAGCGGGAACGACCGTGCCGAAAGTCGGTAGCACACTAAAACATCCAGAACCGGTAGATGGATTTCGAGGGAACTTTCATCAGTAATATGGACAAATTCCACCTTCGGTTCGCTTTGAATTTCAAGTTGAATGTCCGTGAGCAGCGCCCGGTATTTATCCGTATTTTGGGTGAGTTGAATACCAATTTTCATAATACCGCTGTTTGGCGTGTTCAATGAATGGTTTCGCTCCGGAGTTTGGATTGAAGTATCCCTTACGTCTTTCTGTACACGCAACCACCGCCGTAGAAAAGAAGTGAAAGAGGGATTGGCGAAAGTGATCGTATCGAATCCACATCGCCTACAAGTACGTTTTTAATTTTAGATATAACTGAAAGGTCGCTTCCACATCCCGCATGACATATTCTGTTACGGCGTCGATATCCCCATCCATAAATGCCCGGGAGACGGTGTTCCCTTTTACATCACCGGATTTGGGTGATTCGATTCCAAAGGATTGACAGGCCGTGTCCAGGCTCACTGCGTTGAAATTATTCCAGTTCGACAGGTACATCATCAGATCGATATGAGAATCAAAACTGAAGCGACGGAGATTCCTGAAATTCCGATTGACAATTGGAATCCCGTAGTGGGCACACCGTATGGTCAAAAAGGGGACGTCAAACCCCAACCCATTAAAATGGATAAATTTCACCTGGCGGGTGTTCACATGGTTGATGATATCCGCAAAAGCCTGGAGTGAATCTTGTTCAGCCGGTTCGCAAATTACTTTATTTTTTTGCTCATCTGTCGTATCATCATACCATTTCATACCGATACACAGAACTCTGCCGAAAAAGGGAGACACGGAACGGATAAGCGATTCCGCCTCTTCTGGATCTCCACCCAACCGTTCTACCCGTTGCTGCGCCTTCCGAAGGACTTCTTCATTCAGGGACTCCGGAAGATCGTCACGAGGCACCGTTTCGATGTCAAAGATCAGGTACTTCATCTGGGCAATCCGGTGTCATACCAGGGACCGCTTGCCAGATCGTTTAAAAAAAGCGTTCTGTCTTCACCGCCCTGGATCTGCTCCGCGGCTGCAATGGCTTCGTCAAAATAAGCATTGGCTGCTTTGGTATTGCCGTTTGCCGCATAAGCTCTTGCCATTCCCTCAAGGGCATATCCCAGATCAAAATCTTTAAATCTGAGCTCCTGGGTGAGGGCTAAACATCTTTCTGCTGATTTGAGCGCTTTAGTTCCATGTCCAACCACGGCATACACATGGGACACCATCCACTCACCGCGTTGTTCATTGACCTTTTCGAAAACAGGTGATCGCAACCAGTGATACAGTGATCCCTGAGCAAAGAAGATCATTCTCTGATTATCCTTTTCAGTCCGTTTATTTTTCCCTAACAGATTCCATGTTTGATTATGGAGTTCTGTCCCCATGTAGTGATGGAATTTCTGTTCATCGGTGTATTCGCTGTTATTCATGGTTTTCCCTTCCTGTGAATATTTGTAAAACCTGTACCATCCGTGTCATGGACGTCCCCATGGTTTCCAGACTTTCACTACTTACCGACGGATTTGCATCCATATATCCCCCGCCCGATTCTGATATCCTTTGGACATGTTCAATATGTGCCGCGCTGTGAATTCACAACAATTCTTGTCTGGTTGCGGGAAGCGGGGAAATCCATTCTAATATTCCCGCAAATTCCGGTGATTGCAGGGCAGTAATAATTACCCGCAGTCGATCCGGGCTTTCAGGGTGTTGCGAACCCGTATCATGGTCTAAAAATCGATCATCATAAATGATGGAGATCATTCCGGTCCTTCTAAAAAAAGGGATTCATCCAGACCCTGGTTCAGCCGGTAATTTTTAAAAGTCAGCGTCACCTTCCCATCCTGCGGGGATATCCCTTCCTCAAATGGGAAGTCCGGCTGGTAATCGCTTAATTCCTCGGGGACTTTAATTAAAATGACGGTTTCTTCCGGAAGATAAATCCCGTTTTCCGGTTCGGTGTACCGGGTTTGTACGTGGATCAATTTATCCTCACCTCTGAAAATTTCGTACCCTTTGATAACCCACAGCCGGGTATTTACTGTGACCTCAATGGAGAGGGCACGCCGCTGTTTTCGGGAGAAGTTCCAGATCTGCCTGTCTTCATCCCTAATCTGAAGGTCGCCCATCAACCGAACGGTCCCATCCTCCGGGGCAGGTTCTGTCACGAGGATCATATCCGAAACGGCTCTGAATAATGTCTCCGGTGATAAAGGGAGTCCATATTGGGGGACCATGGCAAAACCATTGGTCTCAATTTTAACATGATCCGGTTGTTTAAAAAATACCCTGATTTTCTTTTGGGGCATACGGATCGCCGTCATTTTCAGCGATAGTTGTACATCGACGGAAAAATCTTTAGTTTTGTTGAACTGGGTATTTAATTTTTCACGGACGGATGTCACATCCGTCTGCGCCGGCAGGAAGGACAAATACATGCTGCACACCAAAGCTGTAAGAATACGGACAAGGTTTCTCATGTGAGGATATCCTTTCGGACAAAAATCCAAAAACTGATGATGATAAACCCCGAAGTGTACACCGCTAATATACCGAGACTTTTAGAGATATTGAACCAGGGAATCGGATCATGAAACGCTTTTTGCCACACATCAAAATATGTCGTGAACAGGTAAGGCCGGATCGCCTCAAAAATATCCAGCGGAATCGTTGTAAGTGCAAATGAAACAATGATCACTGCCATGGCGCCGATCATGGGACCGATCCCGTTATTCACCATGGATGAAAACATGAACGTCAGCGCGGTGACAACCCACATCACCAAAATCGCAAAGGTGAAGGACAGGATAAACCGCCAGGGAACCATGTGGGATGATAAAATGAGGATCCCTTTATGCATCACGACAAGATCGCCGGTTCCGTGCCAGAGGATTCCCATCCCCAGACTTAATCCCGCAAAAAACAGAATCACTGTGGCGGTGTAAAGAAGTGATGCACATAATTTGGAAATCACGATCCTCAGCCGGGATACAGGACGGGTCAGATAGATTCGAAAGGTGCCGGCGCCCCCTTCACCGGCAATCACATCCCCGGCCACCAACGTTATGAGAAAGGGAATATGAACCCACAGAAAGTTCATGATTAAATGGGTAATGAAATATCCGTTTACCGGCGTCCCCACCATAATAAGGCCGCCTCCGATATTGGCAGAACGTCTCGAAAAATCCGAAGAAAACCCGCTCTGATGATAGGAGAACGCAAACATGATCACAGGCATCAGCACGCCAATAGCGGCAAACCCAATAAGGCTGCGTTTTTTTCCGATGATCTTGGTGATCTCATTCCGGATCAGACGAAGCAGAAGCATCAGACCGTCTCCTGCAGAATCGGAGGGTTGCCGGTGATGGATAGAAAATAATCCTCTAATGTAGTCTGGGGGATCACCGACCGGATGCTCACCCCCTGACTCGCCAAATGTGATATAACAGACGGAATTTTTTCCTTCGGCATGATCAATCTGATATGACCTTCATCTATCCCGGCCTGAATGACATCAGGAAGATGCTCTATCAGCGCCAGCGCTTTCCCAATGGGGTCTGCGGCGATGCGAACTGTCTGTTCAGAGGATTCGGAGAGAAGCGCTGAAACGTTCCCTTCCCTGATGAGATATCCTTCATTAATAATGGCCATGGATGTACATACTTTTTCGACTTCCTGCAGAAGATGCGAGGATAGAAAAACGGTAATACCGTCATCCGAAAACCGCCGGATCAGATCCCTCACCTCTTTCATCCCTCCGGGGTCCAGTCCGTTGGTGGGTTCGTCCAGCACGAGCAACCGGGGTGAGTTTAAGATAGCCTGCGCTAATCCCAAACGTTGTTTCATCCCCTGGCTGTACTTTCTTACCTTGTCTGTCTTTCGGTGTAGCAGCCCTACTATATCCAATACTCTGTCTATCCTGGAGTAGGGCGTGTGGGTCATCGAAGCCAATATTTTCAAATTTTGTTCTGCAGAAAGGTACAGATAGAAATCCGGTTTCTCGATCATGGCGCCCGTATGGATAAGCGACCGGTGACGGGCTTTTTTGATCGATCGACCAAAAATATTTACAGATCCGCTGTTTGCCTTCACAAGAGATAAAATGATACGAATTGTCGTGGATTTCCCAGCCCCGTTTGGACCTAAAAAACCGAAGACCTCACCCGTCTCAACCCGTAAAGACAGGTCATTCAGAACGTTGAGTTTTCCAAAGGATTTATGTAACCCGGTAATCTCTAAAGCTGGAGCAGACACGGGATTCTTTTCACCGGCAGATGGATTCAAGGAACATTCGGTACGGTCTCATATTTGATCAACAAACTGTCTTCGTAAATAAAGCGGAGGTAATAGACCTGGTTAAAAATATCGGTGTTCAGGGTTCTGCCCAGTCGGTATTTAAATTTCCCGTTGATCTGTTTTTCCGTGAGCCATCCGGATTCGCTGTTGTGCTTGTCAAATGGGTATACCCCGCAAGCAACGGCATATTGATGGATATAGATGTTCTCATCCCGCACACCTTCATACATCTGGGACACTTTGTAGGGTTTCCCCAATACCTTTTGTACCTGGTTGATGGTCATCCCCGGGGTAAGCGCTTCGATCTGTTCAATGCTGGCTGCATCCGGCTGATAGGTGATCACGGCACATCCCGTCAATGCGAGACATGACGATAAGAGCAATATTTTTTGTTTCATAGCGTGTCTTTCATTTAACAAATGAATATCAGGTGACAAAATTAAACGGATTCTGTGAGACGATTCTACAGCAAATTGACGAGAGATTACCCCGAAAGGATGACAGCCGTTACCGGTTTTATCCACAAGCGGAAGATCAGTCTCATCCCCCCAAATAACCGGGTAGAGTTAAAGCTGATTTTGATTCGGCGGTCTGCGGTAAACTGCTACTCCTTTGATTTGTCCGGGCGATTCACAAATTCAGATCCGGCTGCCAACACCTGCGACGTGGCAGACCCTGTGTAGGTGACGTGTCTTTACCGGTTTAGCCGGTCCGGAACCTGGTACAGATCCTCCAGAACCGGAACCCCGGTTTTTTCCAGTTTGGTGCGGGGATGGTGTCCGCCGGGGATGAGCACACAATCGGCGCCGATAGCCCTGGCTACTTCATGATCATGAACGGTATCGCCCACAAATAACACCTCGTGGGGTCCGTAATGGAGTTCCTTCATCCACCGTAAACCGTTTTCGATCTTACTGTGGGCGTAGTGGTCATTCAGCCCGATGGCTTTTTGCAGGAACGGATGCATGTCATGGATGTCCATGAGTTCTTCGAGTGTGGATTGTTCCTGCGCCGAAAGAATGGATTGGGTGATCCCCGCATCCTGGATCAATTGCAGGGTCTCGCGGACGCCGGGTTGCAATTCGGGTTCCCGATATCGTTCGTTATACCCAACGATGAATTCCGTACCGGAAATTTGAAAAGGTTCCTTCTCAAAATCAAATCCCAATTTTCGATAGTAATCAATCACTGGGAAATCGAAAAGCTCCATATACCGGGTATGGGAAAGGAGCGGCATATTTCGCCGGGACAATACTCCATTCATCACCTCCACACATAACCAGGCGTCGTCAAACAGTGTTCCATTCCAATCCCAGATGACATGACGGTATTTCATTCGTTATTCAGACAGATCCAGCGACCTTAAAAAATCAATTGTATAAATCCCTGCATTGTGACCGTCCTCCCATGCCAGTTGAATGGCGTAATGCCCAACCTTCTGATACGATTTGAGGGCATATGCAGAGTCTGATTTTTGAATACCCGGTGCAATGTAGACATTCCCCAGTGCATCGGTTTCACCGGAACAGTGGGCGCAGGGGCACTCGTCACGGAGTTTTTTATACCCGACAAAGGTGTCTTTTCCGTCACTCCAGCGAATCGCTAACCCTGCAGGAAATAAAATGATATTTTCATAGGTAATATTGACAATCATTTACCGCTCCAGATCGGTGGTATATGAAACCGTTTCAGTTGAATTGGCAGGAATAGTGATCAGGAATTTAACGGTTCGGGCGTCTATTTTCTCATATGGATGGCTCTTTTGCCTGATCTCCCAATCTTTCTGATGGGCAGGGAATCGTTCAATCAAATCGATAGTTACCTGCTCGGTTTTTGAATTTTTAAAAATTATAGAATTTTCCAGTGTGAATAAAGATTTATAGTTTTCAATATTTTTTACTGTGTACGTCGCCGTGACATCCTGTGTACGCCCGGCGTTAATGAGAAATTCTCCACCCTGAGGGATATTATTGATATTACCGGAACCGACAAACACTAAACCCGAATGACCTTCACTTCGTTCGTAAATCCTCACAATACCGCCCGGGTGATGATACTCGCCAAGATCATCCGCCATTAAAGAATATATGGATGTAACAGGGGCATCTTCGATGTTGGTATTCCGAAAATTGCGGTACCCGATTTCATGCTCCAGTTTGTAGGTTCGCTTCACCGGAACGTTTTGTTTCTCAAGATATTTAAACTGCGTTTCACGGTTGGAGGCAAGAGATACGCGGGTGGGTAATTTGAAAGTCATATAATCCCCGGTCCTCGCCAGTTGTGGCTGGGTTTCGGATGCATCAGCGTTTGCGCTAAACAATAATACCCTTTCATTTGCCTTTTCCCTGGGACGATTACCCGTTTCCCGGGCAAAAACGATATCACCGGAAACCAGCGTCAACTGCACATTTTCAAAGTCTTCCCGGGTTTGGTTCTGTACCAGAAACCAGCCTTTCACATTCCCGGATTGCCGGGAATCCATCGTAATGGAATAGATGGCGCTCCAGTCGAAACCCGGTGTAATATAACTGTAATCCATGTCACATTTCAGGGAAGATGCGTTACCCCGGCAGCGCAGGACCGGGTTCTCGGCGAGGTCATCCGGGATATATGGAAATAAATAACTATAGGGAGGATTGATGGCGATCTTCCCGTCAATCTCAAACATCACAACGGGGCGGGTGCGCAAGAGTAGTCCATCCCGGGATGAGGCAATGTTTCCGTCTTCCCCATACCGGACAAGCTGGATGATTTTACCTACGAACGATTCAAGGATGTTTTCCTGAGTCGGAGGTGTGCTCATAAATTCACAGGACACAATATCAACATCCTTCGATTCGATTAAAATGGATGTTGGGATGGTATACGCGGGTAATTCCGGTACGGTAAAGGACACATCCCCCTTATTGGCTAGTTCAAGTGCCAGATGATCCCGGATAAAGGCCATATTCTGATTATAAATAAAAATATCGGCGGAAAATCCAATCTGGTAATACATGAAACTGAGAAAAATGCTGTACATCATTCGATGGGCTTTCATAGTGCTGACTCCTTTTTTTTATCCATGGTTTGACGGATGAGACCGGTCAGGTCTTTATCGCCGGCATCCCTAAATTTAATGATGATGTTAATAATATAAATTGAAAAAGATTCACAAAAATTCGAAGGGAGTTTAACCCGGTCTTTTTCCGTGGTGATCAACACGCTACAGGCATCTGACTCGATGTGTGACCGCAGGCGATTTACAACCGATTCCGGGTACTTTTGGTGATCGGGAAAAATTTCCCATTTCGCCGGTAAAATATCCAGGAAGGTCAATGCCTGCCGGAATGATTCCGGATCGCCGATTCCGCAAAAGGCAAAAATTCGCTCACTCCTGGGAATGTCCGCCGGAATAAAATGACCATTTTGATATTGACCCGTTTGATACCAAAAATTCGAACAGATATTCGGTATGTTGGTAAATCTGGCCAATTGACGCGCCATCACCGGGATAGAATGATCCGGGCATTTGGTATGAACAATGATGTCTGCCCGTCGGGATTGGCGTAAGGGTTCCCGTAATCGACCGACAGGCAGCAGATGGTAATGCCAGAGCGGAACCTGTGAATTCATCAGAAGGATGTTCACATCACGGGCAGTTTGACGGCGCTGAAATGCATCATCCAGCAGGATCACATCAACCTGAAATTCATCGACCATCCGCCGGACTCCCCGCGACCGATGTTCATCCACAATCACCGGTACGGATTTTAGCGCCGATGCCATAAGCCAGGCTTCATCACCGGATTTGTCCGGCGCTGATTGAATTGAAGACCCGTCATGCACCACGAGTGTGCCTTTTGATTTTCTCCCATACCCGCGGCTCACTATCCCCACCCGGGCAGGAAAATCCAAAAGATATTGTGCGATGAAAATAACAAAAGGAGTTTTCCCGGTTCCGCCAACTGTCAGATTCCCTATCGAAATTACCGGGACACTGAATTTGTGGGCGCGGATAACATGATGGTCGTATAAAAAATTCCGTACTTCTATGATCAGCCAGTACAATCCTGCCAACGGGAAAAGGCACCAACGAAGGATAACCGGAAAATTTTTCAATTTTGGGTAACCAGTGTATCCACTGCATCCTGATTTTGGGTTAGGAAATCACTGACAAGACGTGATTCCACTTCAGGATCATCAGATGTATTCGGCGGGATGGACATCGGTTCCGAAATTCGGATGTAGATCGTACTAAACGGTTTGGGGAGTTGAAACCGATCCCATGATTTCAGTTGCCAATACCGGGTTGAAGCTCCGGCGATGCCAATGATCTGCGCATTATACTTCCGGGCAATGGTCAGTGAACCGGGTTTGGCAACCCGGGGCGGCCCCTTTGGACCATCATTGGTGATAGAGACGATAGGAAGATCAGATTCAAACGCTTCCTTTATTTTTTGCAGGGCTTCTCTCCCGCCCTTTTTGCTGGAGCCCCGAATCAGGCGGAAACCCCACCGTTTCAGAATCCGCGCCATGACATCTCCGTCTTTATGAAAACTGGCGATCACCCAGGTTCTGATCTTTACCCGCCGGAGATACCATGCCCCATAGGAAAGGCGTCCGTGCCATGAACAGAGCATAACCGGGATTCTTGCTGACATAGCATAGTTCAGGTATACATCTCCGATCACCTTCCATTTACAGGTTTGAAACAGGAAAAAAATAACGGTTTGGCCCAGCCATGACACCAGAGCCTGGCGAATGTCCAGCCATGTCACGGCGTTGGATTCCCCATGACCGATAGAATGGCTTTGGCCGCCCGATGGGATGCCCCCATCGGTCCGAATGAATCTTTCACTCGTTTCAACTTATCTTTCACCGCATTGGTATATATGCCGTCTGTATAAAACTGTAGCGCCGCATTTGAAATGGCAGTCGCATTGGCGTTATTCTGCAGAAACTCCGGGGCTACCGCTTCTCCGGCGATAATATTCACCATCCCGGCAAAGGGGACGTTGACCAGAAACCGGGTGATCCACCAGGACAAAGGATTCATTTTATACATTACGACGAGAGGCGTACCGAAAATTGCGGCTTCGAGGCTAGATGTCCCGGATGCGACGATGGCGGCATCGGCGGCTTCCAGCGCGAGCCGGGGGCGGCGGATTTCAACGGAAACATCATCCGGTATCGTCGCCGATGCGGGTGCGAATTCGAAAAAACCGGGGGCAGCCCCGATGAGGATCTGCAATCCGGGTAGGTGGTTTTTCAGGATACGGGCGCTCTTCAGTAAAAGGGGCAAATGTCGCCGAACCTCATTTTTTCGACTGCCGGGATACAGTGTCAGTACCGGCAGGTCAGGCGATATTCCCAATCTCGCACATAATTCTGATCGAGGGGTGGATTTCCATTCGTCCAAAAGGGGATACCCAACAAATTCCACCTCTATTCCCTGATCATGATACCACTGTTTCTCGAAGGGAAAAATGACAAGCATTTGTTGCACACACTTCCGGATGATCTCAATCCGCCCCGGTTTCCATGCCCAGATCTGCGGACTGATATAATATGTGATGGGAATCTTGAACCGATTGTGGAGTTTCTGAGCCATCCGAAGATTGAATCCCGGATAATCGATGAGTATAATGCGGTCCGGTCTGCATTCCCCGATGGCGGATAAGACCGTTCGTTCCACCGTTCTGAAAAACCTGATATGCCGGATGACTTCGATAAAACCCATCACCGCCATTTGCTGAATGGAAACCAGCGAGCGAAGACCTTTGGATTCCATTTTCGGACCGCCGATCCCAAGGAATGAAATTTCGTGATCCAGTTGCATCATGTTCTGCATGAGCAAGGCTCCATGGTGGTCACCGGACGTCTCGCCGGCGATGATAAAAATAGACTTTTTCATGAAATTATTTTGACGAATAACCTTCGTTTTGCGGCTGCATCATCAAAATGACGATTAAATGTTTGTGCACATTTTTGATGAGGATGACAGTATAAGTTTATTATTTTTATCATAGCCGGCTACAATTTCATCATCAGCGGTTATAGGTCTGGGAAGAATTACCGCAGGGTTCAGGTATCCGCCCTGTCAATTATATTTTGAATCCGGATCGCAATTTCCAGCGCATTCGTGGCACTGTGACCATCAACAACCGGCGCCCTCCGATGCTGAATGGATTCGATGAAATGTGCCAGTTCGAGCTTCAATGCATTTTGTGGTTCCACCGCCGGTTTTTGGTAGATGACATATTTCTCATGATGACCGTCAATTTTAAAGCTCAATTCATTTTCACGGAGCGTCGGAAGGTGATCTGTCACACGATAGATTTCAACCACACTCAGAAGGAAATCTACCGTTACATAAGCATTATGCTGAAAGAAACGTAGTTTTCGCATTTTTTTTTGTGAGATCCGGCTACAGGTGAGATTTGCGACGCATCCGTTTTCAAATTCGATTCGGGCATTGGCGATATCGGCGGTATCCGAAGCCACTTTTACCCCGCTGGCATGGATCTCGCGAATGGGCGATGGTACCATTGACAAAATGATGCCGATGTCATGGATCATCAGATCCAGAACCACCGGTACATCCGTTCCCCGGAGGTTGAAGGGTGCCAGCCGGTGACTTTCGATAAACCTCGGATCCAATTCCATCGAGCGAATTGCCAGAAACGCCGGGTTGAACTGCTCGATATGCCCTACTTGAATAATCAAATTTTTCTTTTCCGCCCGGCGTAACAGGTCTCTGGCTTCTGCCACCGTTTTGGTAATGGGTTTTTCGATAAACACGTGACAATCGTTCATCAATGCCCGCGATGCAACCTCGTAGTGAGCGGTCGTGGGGGTCACGATAGATACGGCATTACATACCAAAAGCAGACCCTCCAGCGTATCAAACACCGGGATACCCTGTATGTTGCCCCATTCTTTTGCATGTTGCAGGTCCTGATCATAAATACCCATCAGTTTAGCGGTATTGATCTCCTGTATCTGTTGTAAATGGAATTTCCCAAGGTGACCAACTCCGATGATACCAATTTTTACCGGTTTAAAATGATTCATCATAGGATAATTTACGAATAACCGTTTCTTTCCATTAATGCCTCATTGCGACAGACTCCGAAAGCCCTTCCGAAGGGCACACATCAGCAGAAAGCGGATGAGCAGATGGCTTAAGGGATTGGGCATAATATGATATTTTAACCTGCCAATAGTAAAAAAGACGGGATTGCAGAAAAAATCAGTCAGGCATTTTTTCAATGAAATCCCCATCAGATAGTCTGCCCGCAACGCAGGGATCATCTCCGGATATTCATGCACCAGCCGGGGAAGGTTATATCTTCCGTAATGATAGGTTTTGTCAAGCAGATCATCCAATCTGTAAATCTGTTGATCAACAACTTCTGCCGACGGACAATACCGGATACCGTTGGGATACGATTTCCATATTTGATAGGCAAAAAGGGTGTCCTCCCCGCCATATCCGGACATGGTTTCATCGAACAATCCGGTCGCGGTCAGCGTTTCCCGTTTGACCGACATGTTACCGGTAAGCAGGTATTGAAATCCGACAGGGGAGTGTTCTCCGAACTGTTTGGCGCCCCGCTTTGAATATTCGAACAGGTATCGTTGTAGCCGGGTTCCGGGGATTTGAGGGTCGGGGATCATTCTCCCGGCAACCGCTACCACGGATTCGGAAGCAAGCGCCTCCACATGGGATTGAACACACTCAGGATGGATCCGCATATCTCCGTCCATGAAAATGAGAATCTCTCCATTAGCCTGGGAGATCCCTGAATTTCTCGCCGCTGCCCGACCGCGGTTGATCTGATGCCGGACGACGAGCATGTACGGTGGCAGGGACTGCTTCTGCAGCCACTCAAAGGTGTCATCCGTTGATCCGTCATCGACCATAATGATTTGAAGTTTTTCAACGGGATATCGAATGTTGAGCAAAGAGGCAACACAATTCCGAAAGGCGGTTCCTCCATTGAAAACAGGAACGATAAGAGATACAGCCGGTTTATTCATCCAATGGGATTCCAAGTTGTCGATAATATTGGTAAAGCTGATCTCCGACAGAATTCAGGCTGTGGTACTGTTCTGCCCAGAGTCTGGCATGTTGCCCTTTTTCAATGATGATATCCGGGTGGTCAATGAGGCGGATCAGTTCGGTTTTGAGTGAGCGGGGTGTCACCTGGATGAAGGGGTGTCCCGGGAAAAATGTCTGCCATTCAGAATTCATGGATGTGCAGCACGCCAGTCCCATGCTCATGGCTTCAATGGAGTTCATTCCGTACCCTGGGGCGATGTCTGCGATCTGGTCGATATAAATATGAGCGGTTTGTTTTAGCCTGATCGTTTCTTTATGAGGGCGATTTTCAATGAGCAGGAACCGGATACCATGGGTCTTTTCAAGATCACGGCACACACGGATGATTTCATCCGATCCTTTGAAATATCGATTTCTTGTCGCATGGCACAGGGTAATCGGCGGGTGTATGGAAAACGCCGGGGTAACCTTGCGGACATCGAAAGGCAGGGATAAATATTTGAGATTGGGATGCATAGACAGCAGATGGACTTCACTAGTAAGATTTAAATCCGTCCGGGTGTCAATAGCCGGTATTACCCCGCGGTGTCTTAATTCAATCCCGTGGAACGTATTGAGGACTACTTTTCCCGACTGTTTCCACCGTTTAACAAAACAGCCATCCCGGTAAAATTCCAGCCCTGTTTCCAGGTGGAGAATATCAAACTCAAGTAAATGATATTGTGAGATCACCGGTTCAATGGTTCGTTTCCAAAGCGCGTCCCGAAATTTGAAAAATGCAGATATCATCGGGTTGGCGGGCATCCAGACCGGCGGAAACCCGTTCATCAGAACTGATTCATCCGGACCACCCATGATTTGATACGCGAGTTTTCGAAGATAAAGGAATCCTGGCGAGGGTCTGACCAATGGGAGATTCAGGCAGATATCATCGGGAAAGCCATTCCGTGATGGAAAATAGGTGATAAACCGACACTCATTCCCCCGGTACTCATGGATGTGTTTCCAGATGTTCAGATTTCCCACCACATTCTCAGGGGCGATGTACAGGATCTTTTTCATCCCCATATCCCGACTGATCTTCGGATTTCTTCCCGGAGCCCCAACCCGATGATCAGAATGTAACCTGCGAAAATGAACCATCGGACAGACAGACCAAGGGGGAAATACCACGATGCCAGGTAGATCAATGCTGCCGGGAACAGTATCAGGAAAATTTTCCTCAAATTAAAAGGGATGTAATATAATTTCTGTGTTTTGAAATACAGCGGTACGGACATTAGTGCAAAGGAAATACAAGTTGCCCAGGCTGCCCCTTGAATTCCCCATTTTGGGATAAAAATCAGATTTAACACGATATTTGACCCGGCGCCGACCGCCCGGTAAATGGGGAGTAATCCGGATCGGTTTGAGAAAAAAATTCCCGGCATAAAGAGATCGTAAAAAAGCAAAAATATGTACCCTGCCATGACAATCGGAATGACGGTTGAAGACTCCCAAAAAGCGGGACCGATGAGGGATAGACTCCCGATGTGAATACGAATCAGTTCTTCACTGAACAGAATGAAGAGTACCCATACGACAGAAAAGATGGAAATAATGATCAACGCAATTCTGGCGAATAATGGAGATGCGCCGGTATCTTTTTCCCGGGCGAGGAAAAAGGGTTGCCACCCCAGGTTAAATCCGGTGGTCATGATCAGCATCAGGCTGCCCACCTTGTACCCGGCATTGTAAATCCCGACGGCATCCCGGCCAATGATCCAATCGATGAGATACCTGTCAGCCAGGTCCATGATGATCTGAAAAATGGCTGCGGGAAGAAAAGGCAGTCCAAAAGTGAGCATTTTTTTCAGAAGGGCACCTGAATAAGATGAAAAATCCATATTGCGGAGTATCGTCGGCAACACCAGCAGAAAAGAAGTAGCTGCTGATATCAGTGTGGAGAAAATGGCACCGGTGATACCCATGTGCATCACCCAGACCAGGACGATATTTGAAACCAGGCTTACCAGTACGTTTGCCAGTGCCAGGAGGGTAAAAAATCCAGGACGGTTCTCGAAGCGGATAAGGATCATTGCACGCACAGAGATCGTATCCAATATTAATATGCCTGCGATGGTGAAAAACCAGTCTGAACGATCTACGGAAATCAATATACGGGCAAGGGGAGCAGCAAAGATCATCAAAATGCCGGAAAACATCACAGAGGTTATTGCCAGTGCGATAAATGTAGTGGTCACGAGCCGCTTCTTTTCCGCAGGATCATTGCAGTAAAATTTCATCAGCGCGGAAGCCATCCCATAATTATAAAATATCTGAATGAACCCGATAAACGTGAATATCAGCGAGTAGGTACCAAATTCTTCCTGCGTAAATACGTTGGTATAAACCGGCACCAGCATGAATGAGACGAATCTGATGAGCAGATTGCCTGCGCTGTAAATGAGGGTATCTTTACCGAATTGTTTGAGGGACATGGGTAGAATTAAATAATGGATTCATCTCTTAAATCTGTTTGCCTGATTCACTCCCGTCAACCCAATATACTGAAGTGTGGGGTGGCCGGGCTTTCACGAAGAACCGTATTTCATCGCCGGGATACATGATAATAATCATCCCAAAATCTGATACAGGGAAGGTGCAAAAAAACCGGTTCAAAACCAAATCCTTTTTGTTTTCACATCAGTGCCGGTCTAAAACTGTTTTTCATATACCCGTCGAATCAGACCAGCCGATCCGAATTCTTCTTTGAAGCGGATAAGTGATGGAACCGGCGACAGCGGATCCTCAGCCTTTGGGTCATGTGACACCCCAAAATCCAGATACAACAATCCCTGCGCTTTCGCCCACCGGATGGTTTCAAAAATCTGTAATTCAGCCGGGTGATATGCTCTGAATCGATAATCAATCATGTTATAAAAAATGATCCCGGTTCGGTCATTTGCCAACAGGCTTAGCGTTCCACCGATAAGTTGGTCCCGGGAATATACTAAAAGCAGATGCAGTTTCCCCGGCAGCAATTCATCCAGTCGGAAAAGTTCAGCCAACGAGTGAGTGGGTACCGATCTATGCCGTTTTTTATTTTTCAGCAGAATGGGATAAAATGAGTCGAAATCATTCGTCCATTCGAATCGCACCTGATGAGCTGACTGTAATTTCTCGTAAAATCCGAAGGTTCTGTTTTTCAGGTGACAGGCATTCAGAATGATCTCCTCGGCGGTGTGGTCCAGCCGGATAATACTGGAAATATACCGCTCGGTGACCTGATATCCGTACCAGTTCAGGGAGTAGTGCAGCGTTTCATCAAATCGTTGGAAATACATGAGCGGAGGCTGGATGAAAAACGTTCGGTTGAATTTAAGATTTTTGCAATATTCCCCGAATGCATCCAGAATCCGGCAGGTTTCTGAATAGCGCAGATGACCGGTGATAAATCCGCCGAAACTGGCGCCGGGGTGAGAGTACAACACCCGGTCTTCTCCGTCAATCACCTCTGCAGCCGGGAAGACGGCGATGATCCCGCTTTTCGATGTAAAAATAAGGGAATGGTCAATGAATGTTCTGTCGAGATGGTAAATCAAAAAGTCACGGTAATGAAAGAGTGTGCCGTTGTTGGAACGGGCAATAAACTGGTCCCATTTTGGGCGATATTGATTCGAATATCGATGAACTACAATCATTAATTTTAATATATTGTTTGGATAATTCTGGCCATTTGCCGGGCTTTGAAATAATTATCCCTTCACTTAAGTATATTTTATCCGGCAACTGGTGCGTCTTAATCTATGCTTTTCCGATGGGAACATAATGTTGAAAAATCGCCTTACTTTTCAATTTGTTATTCTGGCTTTTTGCAGGGGATAGGACGCTAATTTCTACTTTAGGGAAATTTTGTCTGATCATTTTTAATGGGGGGACCTTTGCCGTCAACCGTGTTGTATATGATGATGTTCTTCCTGATCGATTGTTAATTTTATGAACCTGTATAATTTTTATCGGGTTCGCCCGGTTTATCGGGGCAGACACGCAGGTCTGCCCCTACGGAAACAACGGTGGCGTGGTTTATCACAATAAAATGGATATGGTTCGGCATACATATACATGCATCGTGTTTGATATCCGGGAATTTATTTTCCAATTCATGACACCATTTCATAACCATTTGTCCCGCATCATTTAATTCCATTTCTCCGTTCTGAATGTCTCCAAACAAATATGCGCGGTTTTGCGTGCAAATGGTAACGAAATACCCGCCCGGCTGTGTATAATCATATCCCTTCAAACGGATAGAACGTCGGTGATGAATGTCAGGGTTGTATTTCATTTCTCCCCCTCCACAATCTTTATCTCTTCCTCGGTAAGGCCGCCTGCCTGCCGCGACGCTCCTCTTTGCGGCGCAGGCAGGTACAATTCATACACCATCCGGTCGATTTGGTCTTTGTATTCCTTGCCCGCCCCTTGCCATCCATACTGACCTGAATGCCTGCCGATACCAGCAAGTCATTCATCAGGAAACGACCCGGCACGGCGCGAACCGCAGGTTCCGGCTCAGATTTCCGAAACCGCGAAGCTGGGTCATCGTCCGGCCTTCAAAGAATTTTTTTAACCACTCCATCTCTACCTGCAGACGTCCGATAATTGAATGGAGCTTGTCCCGTTCCGCTGCAAAATCTTCCTCAGGAGGCTGTGTTTCAAAGATCTCAGGCGCCCGGTCCTGAAACTCGCGCTTCCACCTGGATATGATATTGGGATGGATCTCATGCCGTTTGGAAAGCTCTGACCTGTCTGCGTGCTCGCACAGGCAGGTAATGTCTCGCGCTCCCTGAACGCTTCCATGACAACCTGAGCCTTAAAGGCTGATGTGAACTTTCTTCTTTTTGTTTTCATATTGCCCCTGGTTAAAATTAACATATCTACAACTTAACCAGTGGTCCTAATTTTGGGGAGTATTATATATTATAGTTTATGATAACTAATTCTTCGACAAAAATTTAATTCAACTAATGACTGATTAACAATAAAATTTAGTCCTTGATTGAAGTCCAAAAAATATCCATGATTTAATTGGGATAATTTACCTATATTATCTAACATAGCATAAGATAAATTCAGTATGATTAAACAAAAATTAAATTTTATACTGAAAAGCCCGTTGATTCAACAGACTGCACTGATGGTAAATTTACCCAATCGTTATTCAAATAATCAGAACCAAATTTAATTGAAAGGAAACCGAACCGTGAGCGTCATTTCCCGCATACATGCCAGACAAATCCTGGATTCTCGTGGTAATCCCACACTCGAAGTTGATATCACTTTGCAGGATGGGAGTTTTGAACGGGCAGCTATCCCCAGTGGCGCTTCTACCGGAGTACATGAAGCTGTTGAACTTCGGGACTGCGGACCGGCTTACATGGGGAAAAGCGTTACCAAAGCCGTTGCCCATGTCAATGGCGAACTGGCAGACCTGATGACGGGAAGAGACGCCGGAGACTACCGCCGGAATGACGCTGATATGGTGGCGTTAGACGGCACGAAAAATAAAGGACGCCTCGGCGCCAATGCCATTTTAGGCGTGTCCACGGCAGCGGTTCGGGCTGCGGCTATATCTGCCGGAAAACCTCTCTACGACTACCTGCACAGCGGTGATACTTTCGTATTGCCTGCACCAATGATGAACATCCTGAATGGCGGAAGTCATGCAGACAACAATGTGGATATCCAGGAATTTATGGTGTTTCCCATCGGGGCATCTTCCTTTTCCGAAGCGCTTCAGATGGGTGTGGAGACTTTTCACAACCTGAAAATTGTACTCAGGAAAAAAGGACTCAACACCTCGGTAGGTGATGAAGGCGGATTTGCACCCAACCTCCGTTCCAACGAAGAAGCCATCGAAGTGATCCTGGAGGCAGCGAACAACACCGGATATTCTATCGGAAAACAAATTTTCCTCGCACTGGATGTGGCTGCCAGCGGAATATTTCAGCCCCGAACCGGCAGATATGAGTTAGCCTCTGAAAACCGGTCGCTAACGTCCGAAGAGATTATTGCCTACTATGATGATCTCGTCAAAAAATACCCCATCATCTCAATCGAGGATGGGTTAGCGGAGGATGACTGGTCCGGTTGGCAGATTCAACAACGTGAGTTGGGTTCACGAATTCAGTTGGTGGGTGATGACCTGACCGTGACAAACCCTGTTCGGTTAAAGCGCGCCATTAATGAGAAATCCATGAATGCAATATTGATCAAACTCAACCAAATTGGCACAGTCAGCGAAACTTTAGATACCATCGCCCTTGCCCAAAGCGCGGATTTTGCCTGTGTAATCTCCCATCGTTCCGGTGAAACGGAAGACACTACCATCGCTGATTTTGCTGTAGCCACGGGTGTGGGGCAGATCAAAACCGGGTCTGCATCCCGGACCGACCGCGTAGCAAAATATAACCAATTGCTGCGAATCGAAGAAGAGTTGGGGTCCCGGGCTACATTTGCAAACATAGGATTTTTAGGGTGCCGATAACCAGAAAATCAAGGCATGCTTCAAAAAACCGTAAACTGATCTTTTTTACCGGGCTGATCATGGGATTGGTGGTTTTATCCTTCAGTGATCTTGGGCTTATCCGGTATTTTCAATTGAAACGCGAAAATAACCGCCTGATCTCCCAAATTAACGATTTAAAGGACTATCGGGATGCCCTCCACATCGAAAAAAAACGACTTGAGGAGGATTTAGGCTACATAGAAAAGATCGCCCGTGAAAAGTTCCGTATGGTCAAACCCGGTGAAAAAGTTTTTCGTGTCAAAGACAACCGCACGGTCTCACCCTCAGACTGATTCTCGAAAGTCATGGACATGACCAGCGTTTTAGCGGGCGGCAATTTAGGGTAATGTCAAAAAAATATCTGATTCTTTTTACCCTGACTGTTTTTTATCATCCGGCAATGGCGGCATTTGAAAACTTTGTGTTGCAATCCTATCTGCATCCGTCCGATGTAACCGAAACCCGACAGCCATATCTTTTCTGCGGATCATTGAATTTTCCTTCCTTCACCTATCTGAATCAATACGAACTGGGATTTCAAATCCCGGTGGGGGAAACCAAATTTGGTGGAACTCTGTACACATCCGGTGATCGCTTATACCGGGAATCGATGGCGCGGTTTTACGCCGCATGGGGACAAATATCCGCATTGAATTATTCCCTGAAATTAAGCGTATATCATGTGAGAGTCGAGGGATATGGATCCTCATCGGTGGCTTCGGCAGGATTAGTGTCCCGATTGAAACCATTTGATGACATCATCCTTACCCTCGATTATGATAACCTGGTATTTTTTAGTTCGTCTGCAATCCGTGAAGATATTCCCAGGCGGGGGCTGGTGACCATTGAAAGCCGCCCTGTTGAGAATCAGACCGTCATTTACCGGCTGGAAAAGGAGATCCCACACCCGATAAATCATCAGATTTACTGGAAGTCTGCTCTACGGCCAACCCTGCATGTACTGGGTGGATTTACGTCCGCTCCGCGGTCTTTTATTCTGGGCGGACAAATCGAAAAACGGCGGGTACATATTTCGGTGGGGATGATCTATCATCCGATTTTAATGACGTCTGTAAGCGTTCGCCTCACTTACCTTTTGTAAGCGTCCAGGGGGCAGATCACCGGCGTAATCTGGTGACTGTCTCAACGATACGGCGAATTACGACGCTGATCTCCGCTTCTGTATTGAACCGCCCGATGCCCAACCGGATAGACGCATGCGCTTCTTCATCCGATCGTCCCAACGCTTTCAGAACATACGATGGTGCACTGGAAGAAGACTTACATGCAGACCCTGTCGACACCGCAATTCCGGGCATCCCCATGATGAGGGCTTCTGAATTGATCCCGGCAAAGGACAGGTTCAGGTTACCCGGCAGGCGGAATTCCATGGATCCGTTCACGGTTACTCCTGTCAATTCATTGGTTAATCCTTTCAGGAGAAGGTTCCGAAGACCGGTGATACGGGCGGATTCTTCCTCCACGGTTTTCATGGAAAGTTCACAGGCTTTACCAAACCCCACAATTGACGGCACTGGGAGAGTCCCGGATCGCATCCCCCGCTCATGCCCTCCGCCGTACAGGATCGGTTTCACCAGCAAAGGGGGGGATTTCCGACGGATCACCAACGCCCCCACCCCTTTTGGCCCGTACATTTTATGGGCGGAAAGAGACAGGAGGTCTATTCCCCAGTGCGAAAAATTGATGGGGATCTTCCCGGCAGATTGGGCTGCATCTGTGTGGAACAGAATCCGATTTGTTGCGCATATTCCGGCGATTTTTTCTATGGGCTGTATCACGCCAATCTCATTATTCCCATGCATGACTGAAACTAAAATGGTCTTCCGGGTGATCGTATCCGTCAATTGATCCAACCCCAGCAGCCCGTCGGAATTCACGTCCAGACAAGTCACGTGAAATCCTTCTTTTTTCAG
This sequence comes from uncultured bacterium, assembly GCA_964409335.1. Classification (GTDB taxonomy): domain Bacteria; phylum Fidelibacterota; class Marinisomatia; order SCGC-AAA003-L08; family JACNLC01; genus JABMOW01. Next base: position 2,686 of record CAYPCW010000010.1, on the reverse strand, counting down.
ATGGTCACATGTATCGAGAATAGCTTTATGTTCCGTTCTCAGGGTGATGATGTGGGTTTTGCCGGTTTCCCGGTAGCCTGCAGCGATCCCGGACAGGGCTAAATTATCGGCCTCCGTGGCGCCACTGGTGAAAATGACCTCCCCCGGCCGGCAGTGAACCAGGTTTGCCACCTTTTCCCGCGCCACTTCAACCGCATCGGCGGCTTCCCAACCGAATGCATGATTCCTGCTGGCGGGATTTCCGTAGTGTTCGGTGAAATAGGGAAGCATGGCGTCCATAACCCGCGGATCAACCGCCGTCGTCGCCTGATTGTCCAGATAGATATTATCCCTGTGTGACATGCATCTAAAATACAACACCTGTCATTGAGAATTTCAAGAGAGAAATAAAAAAAACCGGGGGTGATTTTGATGGAGGTCCATGCCGGAAAAGCGACATTCAATCACAAAATATTTTCAACATTTGATAGTATGAATAATATAAATTCTTTTCCTATCCCTCAAACCCCACTTTTTAAGGTGGATTAGTATGATGTGCAAATATATTAATCCCCCCTGGCAGTGCCGACCCGACGGACCAGAAGGGCAATCCACAGAGCGTATATTTTTGAGTGAATTAACTGTACTTGCCCGGCAGAACAGACAGGTTAATTCTTGCACAGTTGTACAGATGAGCCTCTCCGGCGGAATTGTGCCCCTAAGAGCCCGACTGAAGAAAGTGATCTCTTACCATTGAATTAACATTAGCACCGAGACCGGTTAATCTGGTAATATGAGACGATAAAAATAATAAGTTTATATCATTTTTGAATAACACCCGCAAAAAACACGAACCATTACACTCGCTACACAGCTTAATCGGACCTCATAAAATATGAAATCTTTCACAGATATCGCCTTGGATCCCAGGATCCGGGATGCCGTTCAGGAACTTGGGTTTGAAACCCTCACACCCATCCAGGAAAAGACGATTCCCCATTTATTAACATCAGATCAGGACTTGATCGCATTTGCGCAGACAGGGACCGGGAAAACCGCGGCGTTTGGATTGCCGGTTATCCAGCGGACAGATGTTGACAATAAAAAACCACAAACACTGATATTATGTCCCACCCGCGAACTTTGTATGCAAATCAGCCGGGACCTGACCAATTATTCCAAATATCTGAAGGGCATCACCATTGTTCCGGTGTACGGCGGCGCCAGTATGGATACACAGATCAGGGCACTGAACAAAGAAGCGCAGGTGGTTGTGGCCACGCCGGGAAGGGCGAACGATCTCATCAACCGAAAAAAATTGCAGTTAGATAACGTCACACGGGTGGTGCTTGATGAGGCGGATGAAATGCTAACCATGGGATTCAGAGAAGACCTGGATGCCATTTTAGCGGCAACCTATCATCACAAGCAGACCATGCTGTTTTCAGCGACCATGTCGGATGAGGTGATGAAAATCACAAAAAAATACATGAATTCTCCTATCGAAATCTCTGCAACGCCTATGAATACCGGTGCAGAAAATGTGAGGCATCTGTACTATATGGTTCATGCCCGGGACCGCTACGAGGTTCTGAAAAGGATTGCCGATATCAATCCAAATATTTACGGGATTGTCTTTTGCCGTACCCGGAAGGAGACGAAAGAAGTAGCCGCCAAATTCATGCAGGACGGCTACAACGCCGATGCGATCCATGGCGATTTGTCCCAGGCGCAGCGGGACGAGGTGATGGGCAGATTCCGAATGCGTCAATTGCAACTACTGATCGCTACCGATGTGGCAGCACGGGGGTTGGATGTCACTGATCTTTCCCACATTATTAATTTTGATCTGCCCGATGATATCGAAGTGTATATCCACCGGAGCGGACGTACCGGCAGAGCGGGAAAAAGCGGGATATCTATCGCTATCATCCATATGCGGGAAACCGGTAAAATCAGAGATATTGAAAAAAAATTCGGTATCCGTTTTTCAAAAGAGTCCGTCCCCAGCGGAAAGGATATTTGTCAAAAACAACTCTTTTCACTCATGGATAAACTTGAACAAGTTGAAGTGGATGAAGAGCAGATTGGACCGTTTTTGCCGGCGATTTACCAAAAACTGGAGTGGTTGAGCAGGGAGGACCTGATCAAACATTTTGTCTCTACCGAGTTTAACCGGTTTCTGGCATATTATAAAGACGCTGTAGATATTAACATCACAGAGCACACCGGGAGTGATGGGCGTAACCGACGAGAAAAACGAACCCGCGAAGAAAGAAGAAGAACGCCGTTTACCAAACTGCATATCAATCTGGGTTCGAAAAACAATCTGACCCCTGCACGTTTAATGGGACTCATCAATGAAGGATTGAACTCAAGAAACTCTACCGTTGGTAAAATTGAAATCATGAATACATTCTCCTTCTTTGAAATTGAAGAACAAACTGAAACACGGCTCATGGCTGCATTACAGGGTCAGATATTTGATAGTGTGCCGGTGGTGGTTCAGTTTGTACAGGATAAACCGGCATATGAGACATCCTCAAGACCCCAATCCAGAAATCGGGGATCAGCAAATTTCGGGAAACCCGGCAGGCGGATTCACGGGGCAAAACGAAAAAACACCGGGGCTGCCCGAAACCGCAGAAAACCCTAGTCTTTCACTGCCACAGTTAACTGTGTTAACACCCGCATTCATTCCTATGTT
>CAYPCW010000009.1:0-53055 GCA_964409335.1 uncultured bacterium | reverse complement strand
AACCGTTTCTCTCCTCTGTACTCTGCAACTGATAATATGACTTTCTCCATGAATCTAATATAACTATTTATGCATAAGATCCCCAAATAATATAACGAATGAAAAGAGAAACAAGTGGGTGTGATGTATTCGCATTGTTATCTGAATCCACCTGATAGTCGAATTGAGGTTTGTAAAACGCAGGCCGCCAGGGGTCCGGGAGGTTGTGGTAAGGGGGTTTAAGGTATTTGCTGTGACATTTTATAGGGGAAGTGATTCTTCATTTTACCCGGATGCTCCTGCGTTTCCTTTCTCCCTGAGAACCATTTTCCCGTGCAGGGTAATGCCTTCGCTAAGAACCTGAACGAGATATACGCCCGCGCTTAATTCGCCCACATCAAACACGCCGTACCGCTCAGGCTGTACCGATGTTGGATCCCTAATCCCAGGAATAGAGAGTACCGGGAACACTACCCTTCCCGGGCTTGAGCGCCGGCAGCTTTCGCTTGGCTACAATTGGTGTGATCCCTTCCACATTTGTGCCCACATTAAATAAATGATGAACGCCATAACACAAATAAATATAGGCACTACAAGTATTTCTGGACATGATATCTGCCCGTTGGGTCCGGCTATCCCCATCGGTATGCGATACCCTGTCATCAGGTCCTGCATACGTTTCGGTTTCTGTGATAATACTGCCGGTCAACAACCCTCAGTTCGGGTCATCAACAACTTACCCGGCAGGTCATGGCTTATGGTAGCCTGCCCGAGACCCCAGCGGCTGTCGGTTCGTCAATCAGATTTTCAGCGGTATAAAACAATACCCGTTTCTGAACCTGCGCCGCTTTCATTCCCATTGCAATCGCCAGGTGGGTTTTACCCACACCGGGCGGACCGATGAACAACAGGTTTGGCGCCCTGGACAGGAAGTTCAGATTATCCAATAAGGGGGAGATTATTGGGCAAGAATATCATTGATGATCAGGATCACATCCAGTACATTGACAATACTATCTTCATTCATATCCGCAATATACTGCTCAAGTGGCCCCAAAGTTTCGATATTAATGACATCATTTACTACCAGTATAATATCGAGAATATTTAACTCACCATCCATATTAACGTCGCCCTTTAGCAATGAAGTGGGCTGTCGGGTGGTAATAAACAGGGCGGTTTCATTCTGAAGGGGCATTGCAGCAACAGGATACTGATTATTGAATGTGTACTGAAGTCCAACATTCCCCAGGTGGTTTTCGATACCAATCGTGCTGTAATCGCCATGGGTAACCCCGCCACCTTCCATATTCCCTACTGTGGTATTGTTAAACACTTTATACTGGATTAAAATTTCATCATCTCCGGTGGGTGTGATACTGTTCATCAGGATCACCTGAAACGTCTCTTCGCTTGACTGGTCATAGGTTCTCATCCCTGACCATTCTATGATCACCTGTTCGTTATTCGTGTCGAAATATCGATAGGCCTGACCACTATTAGACGTTTTCAGATCGTCCCAGAATGCGGCGATCATCGGGGATGGTCCGCCTGCACCGGGGAGTTCATAGTTCCTGAAGGATGACATATCGGAATATCCCAAGGCTATCCACCCGTTCGATGTGACTGTGATTTCATCATAATCCACACCATAATAAGTGAATGTAAACGGGAGATCGACATGAGCAGGTTGTTGTGAAACCGGCACACCATACCCGGAATCATTTAGTCCTAAGCTGGTTCCGGCACCCCCAAAATCCGGATCAATCTCGATCCAACTATAGGGCATTGCTAATGTGTACCCCAGATCACCTGAATCGTATATGTAGTACCCGTGGGAATCCGGTCCTAAGGGATCGGTAACGGAAACTTCACCCACCTGTACGATCAGTATTTCTGTCCGGTCATACCCGTCTGCATTCGTAATATTGACGGAAACAGGTAACATGCTTCCGTGAACGATGTTATCGCTGGTCGTTAAATGAAAGCCATCCAAAGAATATCCGGACTGTCCTCCGGGAATATTGGAGTATGATGCCAGATTATCATCGATTTCAAAATAATTCCAAGGTCCGATTTCATCGATAATCACCGTAAACTCACCTGAAGGGAGAGTACCGTCATTTGAGACTAAAATATCAAAATCCACACTCATTCCGGGGTTCAACATCCCGCCACCGGTGATGCTGTACGAAGCCGGTTGCAGACTGGGTGCAGCGACCATCACGGGGATAATATTTCCCCAGGAATTTGTACTATCGTCGGTGATGGCCATCACCAATCCGAGATCTTCATCCTGAATCGAACTACCGGCAATGGATACAACGAAATTGAAATTCGCCGTCATGCCTGAAGTCAGTTGATCAATTCCTGATGTTCCTGAAAAAATTTGAACGTCTCCTGAATTGGTGGTCAGGTTGGCGACTAATCCGGTCAACGTTGTCGTCCCGTTATTCGTAATCGGGATTTCAATCTGGATCGTTTCTCCGGGGTTTGCAACACCATCATTGTTTCCGATCGTTTCAATGAGATTTAAATCATCGGCAGCAATTGCAAGGAGTGCGCCTGTGACCGAAATGGATTCCTGATAAGGAATGTAATTTTTCATCACCGCCGTAATGGTTATTGCACCGCTCAATCCGGAATCAATCATCACCATCGCGTGCCCATCAGTATCGGTAAATCCGGTAAATGAAGTGTTTGACCCCTGTGTCACGACGACCCTGACGCCTTCTAAAGGTGTATCTGTTTCAGAATCTGTAACTAAAATATCAATCAAATTCGATCCGGCAGATATTGTGGAAGGGAGTTCAACATTCAGTTCGCGGGGACGAAGCGTCCATAGATGTACGGCAGGATCACCCATTAAATTATTCCAGTGAGAAAATATACTGACTTTATTTGCAGGATCGCTGGGATATGCATGCAACAGCGCCAGTTTACCGGCTGCCAATGCGGCGCCGGTGGTCTCAATCTCCCTGGAATAAATACCCTCATAAATACCCATTTCTGCGATATTATTAAATGCAGTGTGAGTCCCGGATGTTGCTGTCCCTACCGCACCGACACCTCCTTTGGGATTACTGACCGTACCAGCTCTTAAGAATGATTCGCTAATCGCTTCCCCCCACGAAAAAGAACCGGTTGAGCAGGTGAGAAACGTGACAAATGGTGTTTTCCACACATTCGTGGCGTTATTAATATTTCCCGATCCAAACCCACTAACTCCAATATATCCCCGGTAATTAAAATAACTGATTCCATTAGAGAGTTGGGTCTGCATCCAGTTCGAATAATTCCCATTACCATAATTTGTATTAATATATTCCATGCCCCATGCATACATTATTGTTTCAATGTATTGATTTGTGGTGATGGTGGAAAGTCCTGAAGATGAGGGATCGCCCACTAATGCTGCGCTGACATACCAATCATCGCCGGTTTCAGCGATATGGGTGGCTTTTTCATAGTCCATGGTTTTTACGCCGATAACCGATAACTGTGTACTGCTTTCTGCAGACAAACGGCCGACAAATACTTCAGGCAGAAGATCATTACCATCCAGTTGTGAGTAGGGCATATCGCCTTCACCGTTATACCATGACCAGTTTTCATTAAACGTAGGAACCCCGTAGCTTCCTCCAACATCACCGACCAATCCTACAAATTCAGGGGGTGGATTGTAAGTTTGATACGCATTTGTAATGTATGATTTAATTGAATTATTGCTGGAACCGGTTTCATCGGTGGAGGCAGTATACACCTTATATCCTTTCTGACGGCGCCATTCTACCAATTGCTGAAAGACCGGGTGAACGATTGAGCCGTTTGAACCACCGCCGCAAATGTATAAAATTGCCGGCTGCTGATAATCTTCAATTCGGGTGTTGGCATCATAATTCAAAATCACAGATTTATAAAACGGTTCGAATGCCAATGACGGGGGCATCTGATATGATATCCCCAGCGCCCGGGTACCTGATTCAGTTACAGAAATTTCCACCTGATCAAATACTTCCAGTTCGTGAGTATTCGGATAATATGTAAATGGGATGAAATTTAAAAGCGCTACTTCAACTCCTCTCATCACCATCGGATCAGAAAGGATGATGCTGCTTTCAGGGTAAACAGATTCGGCGTTCATGAGTTGAATTCCCTGTTCAGCGTTCGCAGTACGATCGGTGTCAAAGAAAATTCCTTTCGCCGGCAGAAGGTTGATCCCATATAACGTTGTGGAAGCAACTACAGTGAATGATACACTATATGCGATTCCGGGCTGCAACTGAATGAATGTGGAAAAAACCGGTAAATCCGGCACTCCGGTCTGTGTGGTCTTACCTGCAAATTCAGATTCGATTCGCTGTCCACCGGTTTCGTTGGAAACCGTATAACTATTGGTAAAATCAATTCTAATTTCTCCGTTCTGTCCGGCATTGAGCTCAAATGGTGATGAGTCTGCTCCAAATCCGACAGAAAAAACCAAGGCCAAACCGATGACCGGTAATATCAAATTTCTCATATCTCCTCCTGATAATTGTTCAATTAATATCTGATTTTAAAGAAGAAAATCTACATTGTAATTAAAATTCCCTCAGAAATAAGTTTGTATCATTTTGTAATGGAAGGAGAATAATAAGCATCCATTTTATTATGTATCAGATTGGTATGATTATCCAATATAACATTAATTAACTTGATTTTGATATTTTGGATTTTAACAGCATCATAATTGCTGGCAGTTTGGCTGGTGTAAACATAAATGACTATCTTTTTAAAGATAATTCAAATATCTTCCGTAATTTCAATCCAAAATTGATCATTTTTAAAAACTCTCGCCAAAAGCCTGCTCGATATACGAAACATTTCGTTCAGACGTCAATCTTTTAGGTACAATATTGAGTGACCGGTGACCGGATTACCATCTCATACCAATTCCAACTAATTGGCATGTATTCATTCTTCCCGTTTAATAGGGTCACAATTTAGACCTCCAAATTATTGTGAAGTATAAATGACTTCTTTATGTGTGGAGTGATACCCACGTTGCAAATCAATGGAACGCCGTTGAAATAACCTCCTTTGCCTGTTTATCGCCTGAGGCAGGTTCAATCAAACCATTATCGCGCCCATATCGTAAAATCCAATTCTCAAAAAATGTTTATTCGACTTTAGGGTTGTAATTTTTTGCACATCAGTTGCGCGATTGACTTTGTAACATTTCAATAAAGCTGAACTCCGTTGCCTGTTTTCCGATAAATTATTCTGTTGGTTAAGTGAAATTAAATTTTAGATAATATCCATAAATAATTTATACATCTTTTAGATATTAACAATGTATTCACTCAAATTTATTTTATCTCGAATCAGAATTTAATAGGTTTATTAGGTAAAAGATATTTAATCTTGGTTGGAGTATAGGTACGTTTCAACCGGTTTTGTTCTGCTAGAAGATATTACCCGCCTTTAAAAGCCCTTAATTAATTCTATTTTGACATATTGGTTATGGGGTTCAAATGGAACCAGAATTTACCTGTTCCAGCCACTATTGATTTTTAGGGTATCGGTAGATCAAATAGTGTAATAAGTACCGATACCAAAATTGAAAAGAAAGATTACGTAATGAAATTATATGTTGGAAATTTATCCTGGGAAGCCAAGGAAGATGAACTGAGTAAACTATTTGCAAAGCACGGCGAAGTTACGAGTGCAACCATTATTACAGATAGGGAAACGGGTCGGTGCAAAGGTTTTGGTTTTGTCGAAATGACAAACAAAAACGAAGCAGAAGCTGCAATCAAAGCGCTGAATGATACTGAAATGAAAGGACGGAATATCAAAGTGAACGAAGCCCGTCCACGTGAAGAGCGTCCCAGCAAACGAGCCTGGTAAATCCATCGCAGAAAATAAATGACTCAGAAAGTTGGCACAGATGTTCTGCTGCCAACTTTCTTCCTCCCTCCCACTTAAAAACCCCGCATCAAATAACAATTATTTGTCCCTGGCGCCAAATCAATTCTCGTGTAACATTTTAAGCTCATTGTCGATATATTATTTGCACAATTAAATCTGGGAATTTGGTAAAAATCCATTTTTCAATTTTGAAAGGGGGATGCGTAAAGCGGGTGTTTAAAAACCATTCAGCACATACGGTAAAACGGTTTTCTTTTGAGAGCGGATGAAGGGAATCGGACCCTCGTCTAAAGCTTGGGAAGCTTTCGTTCTACCATTGAACTACATCCGCAAGAATTTATTCGTAGATCTCGGTTTCTTTCTTTTTCTGTATTTCGTTCAGTTGTTCAATATATTTATTCGTCATCTCCTGAACATCATCCATCGCACGTTTGAGGTTGTCATCAGATAGGCCCTCATCTTTATTAAATTTCTTCAATTGATCATTCGCTTCCCGGCGGATATTTCGTATCCCAACCCTGCCTTCTTCCACGATATTATGAATCAGTTTCACCAGGTCTTTACGGCGATCATCAGTGAGTGTCGGGATCGACAAGCGAATAACATTCCCGTCATTATTGGGATTTAATCCCAGGTCGCTGGCAATAATTGCTTTCTCAATCGCCCGTAAACTAGTGGGATCATAGGGTTGAATGGTCAGCATTTGAGGTTCCGGAACTGATAATTGTGCCATGTTTTTTAACGGTGTCAGTGTACCGTAATAATCGACTTTCACGATATCCAGAATACTGGTTGAGGCTCTTCCAGTTCGTATGGAAGCGACTTCATGTTGATAGTGTTCAACGGTTTTTTCCATTTTTGACAGGACATCTTTAAATAATTCGTTGACCATGCTCTACCCTTTTATGATTTTAGTTCCAACAGTTTTTTTCTCTATCATTAGCCGAAAATTATCCCTGTGAAGGATATTTAATACAAGTATTGGGAGATTATTTTCTTTACACAAGGTTACAGCAGTCAAATCCATGATCCGAAGATCTTTTTCTAATACTTCCCTATACGTAAGACTATCAAACTTAACTGCATGGGGATTTTTTGCAGGGTCCGAGTCGTAGACGCCATCGACTTTTGTCCCTTTAATCACGATATCGGCTTCGATTTCAATCGCCCGAAGCGCGGCGGCGGTATCCGTTGTGAAATATGGGTTCCCGGTTCCACCTGCAAAAATAACAATACGACCTTTCTCAAGATGTCGCTTTGCTCTTCTGCGGATATAGGGTTCTGCAAGTTGTGAGATTGAAATGGCTGACATGACACGGGTGTCGCATCCTGAATTTTCAAGGGCGGATTGGAGAGCGACAGAGTTGATAATGGTTGCAATCATACCCATATAGTCTGCAGAAACACGGTCAATACCCTGGGTTGCACCCGACAAGCCTCTGAAAATATTTCCCGCACCGATGACGATCCCGATTTCCAGATTTTGGTTGTAAAGATATTGAATAGTACCTGTAAGTTGGGATAATATATCAGAATCGATGCCAAAACCTTTCTCTCCTGCCAGAATTTCGCCACTCATTTTAAGTAGGATCCGGCGATAGGGAGTGTCAGGCATGATCTTTAAATAGGGGTTGCTATTCTTGGGCAGACGGATCGGAAGATTCACCCAATTCAAACCGTACAAATCGTGCAATGGTGATATTTTCACCAAATGAGGAAATCGCCTCTGTCACGATATCTTTTATGGTCTTGTCAGGGTCTTTTACAAATGTTTGTTCACTCAGCACATTTTCAGAATAATATTTTCCCAGCATACCTTCAGATATCTTATCGATGAGGTGATCGGGTTTACCAGACTGCTTCGCCTGTTCGGTAAAAATCTCTTTTTCTTTCGCAATAACAGAAGTTGAGATATCTTCTCGTCTGACAGCAATTGGATTTGCGGCGGCGATATGCATGGCGATATCCTTTGCAAAGGATTGAAATTTCTCCGTTCGGGCGACAAAGTCAGTCTCACAATTCACTTCAAGAAGTACTCCAAGCTTGGATCCGGGATGGATATAATGTGTAATGACACCATCATTGGCAGATCTGCCCGATTTCTTTTGCGCTTTTGCAATCCCTGCTTTCCGTAAATTTTCAATAGCGAGATCAATATTTCCATCCGCTTCTACCAGCGCTTTTTTGCAATCCATCATACCGGCGCCGGTGCGATCGCGTAATTCTTTTACAGCGTGTGCGGTAATCATACTATTAATCTTCCCGATCGAACGTCTGTTCTACTTCCGTCTCTTCATCTGAAAGGTTCAAATCGTCAGAATTCAGTTCAACACCGCTGATGTCTGTATCGCCTGATTTACGGGATAGCAATTCGGCTTTAATTCCTTCCATTTCACTATCGTAATTTTCAGCCCGGTTCTCAACAACACCGCCGCGGGCTTCAATTATCACATCCGCTATGTGGTTTACTATAAAATGAATGGATTTCAGTGAATCGTCGTTGGCAGGGATCGGGAAATCAATCGGTGTCGGGTCGGTATTACTGTCTACGATTCCGAATGTGGGAATTCCCAACCGTCTGGCTTCTTTAATCGCCGTCGATTCATTCATGCCGTCCACAAAAAAGATGGCGCTGGGCAGATATTTCATATCTTTAATACCACGATGCAGATCGCCCAGTTTTATTCTCTCTCGCTCCAGCAATCCCAACTCTTTTTTGGTCAGATTAGTGTATATTTCGGAAGATTCCTTTTCCAGAAGCAGTAATCTTTTAATACTTTTCTTTATGGTTGCAAAATTAGTCAGGGTTCCGCCAAGCCATCGTTCAACCACATAGAACATTCCGCATCTGTCCGCCGCCAATTGAATGACGTCCTTCGCCTGTTTCTTCGTTCCAACGAAGAGAATTGTGCCATCGTTCCGTGTGATACGGGTAATTTCTTTACTCGCTTTTTCAAGCTGACGTTGAGTTTGTTCAAGGTCAATAATATGGATGCCATTTTTCTTCATGGCGATATAGGGTTTGTAGTTCGGATTCCATTTGCTGGTGGGGTGTCCAAAATGCGCACCGGCATTCAGAAGTGCTTCTATTGTAATATTGTCCATACTCACTATATTTCTTATCGTTTTGAAAATTGAAATCGTTTACGTGCGCCAGGTTGTCCGTACTTTTTCCGTTCCACTTCCCGTGAATCACGGGTCAGCATACCGGCGCTTTTCAGGACGAGCCGCATCTCGGAATCTATCTTTTCAAGAACCCGTGCGATACCCAGACGGATTGCGCCAGCTTGTCCGGTACAACCGCCTCCTTCGACATTGACAAATATATCATATTTTCCAACATTATCTGTCAAAACGAGTGGCTGTCTCAACACCATCTTCGACGTATTTCGCCCGAAATATTGTTCAATATCCCGGTTATTGACGATAATTTTCCCTTTACCGGATTCGAATCTCACTCTGGCGACAGAGGATTTTCTTCTACCGGTAGCAAAATATCCAGTCGTTTTTGTCATTAACTTCCTTTACCTTAAACTTCCAAGAGCATGGGTTGTTGTGCTTTATGAGGATGGTTCGGGCCCGCATATACTTTGAGTGTTTTATTTAACTGATGACCCAGTTTGTTGTGGGGTAACATTCCTTTTACCGCTTTTTCAATAATTCTTTCAGGATGGGTTTCCTTCATTTGGATAAAACCGATCGTGGTGTCACCACCGGGATAACCTGAATGACGCCAGTAGGTTTTCGCGTCTTCTTTTTTCCCCGTTAGTTTTACTTTTTCGGCATTCACAACAATGACAAAATCACCCATCGAAAGATGGGGCGTATAAAACGGTTTATGCTTGCCACGGATAATTTGTGCGACCTTACTGGCAAGCCTGCCAAGGTTCTTTCCATTAGCATCTACCAGAAACCAACTTCTGGTGATATCTTTTTTTCTGATTGATTCTGTTCTCATTGAGCGTTTAACTTTATAAAATTGATTTTAGAAAAGCCTGTTAACTTATCCAATACTGCTATTTTAAACCAACAATTATTGTATAATATTTTTTCTGTTTTCCGGGTTATTCTCACTGTAATTGTAATAGAAGTTCACCCGAAATGACGGTTTCCACTTTGCCGGTCAGTTCGATACCTATGAACGGCGTATTCCTTGACCTGGAGTAGATATGGTGATCCCCAAATACCCATTTATGATCGGGATCAATGACTGCGAGATTTGCCGTTTTACCCTTATGAATTGCGTCAAGATCCCATCCCATCACCGAACAGGGACACTGATTTAACAAAGACAGAATGGTTTTCAAAGAAAACCCATGCGCGGACAGCACAGTGTTGATCACGGCAAAAGCCGACTCTAATCCGATCATGCCACAGGGAGCTGAAATGAAGTCTTCTTCTTTTTCTTCAATGGTATGCGGGGCGTGATCTGTGGCGATGCAATCGATGGTTCCGTCTTTTAGCCCTGCAATTAATGCATCCCGGTCCTCATCCCGGCGCAACGGCGGAGCAACTTTCGCGTGGGTGTTAAAATCGATTAATTTATCCTCTGTCAGCATCAAATGATGAGGGGTGACTTCTGCAGTAACATTGACGCCGCGGTCTTTAAACTGCCGAATGAGGTGAACCGTTTGTGCAGCAGAAACATGGGGTATGTGGATCCTCCCCCGGGTGAGTTCTGCAAGTGTCAAATCGCGAAATACCATGACGGTTTCAGAAATATTGGGATTCCCCGGCAGACCCAGCCGGGTGGATAGAGCGCTTTCATTCATCACCCCATCGTTTCGGAGATAGACGTCTTCAGCATGATTAATCACGGGGATGCCCAGCATCCGGGAGTATTCCAACGCATATCGCATCATTTGACCGTTCACCAGCGGAACCCCGTCATCCGATACTGCCACTGCACCGGCGTCAACCATGTCACCGATTTCAGCCAATTGGGTTCCCAATTGACCTTCAGTTATTGCACCAATAGGCCTGATCTTCACTGGTAACGCAGCAGACTTGTCTATAATATACCGCACCGATTCGGGTGAATCTATGACCGGATTTGTATTTGGCATCACGCAAACCGTTGTAAATCCACCTGCCAGCGCTGCCAGCGCACCGGTTTTGAGTGATTCTTTATCTTCCCGCCCGGGTTCCCGGAAATGGGAATGGATATCGGTAAATCCCTGAGTGATAATTTTCCCCGGGCAATCAATTACTCTATGTGATTCCGGTGAAACGTCGATTTGCCCGATTTCTTTTATCTTTCCATTTTCAATGACAATGGTTGCCTTCATTTCACTTTGGGTGGACGAATCGAAAATCGTTCCGTTGGTCAAAAACAATCGTGATATTTTTTCACCATTTTTTTTCATGCCCCTTCCTCCCCGGGACTTAATAGTAAATATAGGATACTCATCCTGACAGCAACGCCATTTAACACCTGATCCAGAATAATGGCTTGCTTGCTATCGGCAACGGCACTGTCAATTTCCACCCCCCGATTCATAGGTCCGGGATGCATGATCACAACCTCTTTTGAATGATTCGCCAGTCGTTCACTCGTTAGTCCAAACCGATGTCGGTATTCTCGAATCGAAGGGATGACGCCGAGTCCCATCCGTTCACGCTGTATTCGCAGGACATTGACGATGTCAGCCCATTCCAAAAGTAAATCCACATTATATTCAATGGAAACGCCCAGAGATTCTACTCCGAACGGAATGAGATGCGGCGGACCGCATAACCTCACCTGAGCACCCATTTTGACCAGTCCATAAATATTGGATAATGCGACGCGGCTATGGAGGATATCTCCGATGATACCCACCTTTATCCCCTCCAGTCTGCCAAATTTTTCATGGATGCTCATCATATCCAGCATACCCTGTGTCGGATGTTCATGAGTCCCATCGCCGGCATTGATGACAACCGCATCCACAAATTGTGTCAATTGCATGACAGACCCCGGTGTAGGATGCCGCATGATCACCGCATCCATCTTCATCGCATGGATATTCTGGACGGTATCTTTTAATGATTCACCTTTTTTCAAGCTGGAGGAACTTGCAGAAAAGTTGGTGACATCAGCAGATAATCGTTTTTCTGCCAATTCAAAGGACATCCGTGTTCGTGTTGAATTTTCGAAAAATAAATTCACTACATTTTTACCCGTGAGGGAGGGTACTTTTTTAATCGGCCTGTCTAAAACCTCCCGAAAAGTATAGGCAGTATTTAGGATTTTATGCATATCCTGCACGGGTGCATGTTCAAGATCCAGAAAGTGTTTTCGACTGAGAGCACCCATTATTTTACCTCCCCGGAATAGTCCATGAGCAGGACTTCATCAGCACCATCCACCTCTTTCAGATGGACATGGATATGCTCCCGCAGGGAGGTGGGGTAATTTTTTCCCACATAGTCTGCTTTAATCGGTAATTCCCGGTGTCCGCGGTCCACGAGCACACATAATTGTACGGACGCGGGGCGTCCAAAATCGAACAGTTCCCCCATCGCTGCCCGAATGGTTCGTCCGGTGTACAAAACATCGTCGATTAGAATGACATTTACTTCATCAAGGCTGAACAGTATTTCAGAGGATTTTACCTGGGGCGAGCCCAGATTCGTTCGAAAATCATCTCTGTAAAAGGTGACATCCTGATATCCCTGTTTAAGGGAAAAGTCTGATATTTCTTTGATCAGCCTGTGTATTCGATTTGCCAAAAATTCACCCCGGGTTCGGATACCTACCAATGCAACAGTGGATAAATCCGGGTTTTGTTCAACAATCTCATGGGCTAATCGGGTGAGGGTACGACTGATTTGCATCTCATCCATGAGTTTTGATTTAACTGATTTCATCCGGTACCTCAAATAAATTGTGAAAATATTACTGTATTCCGGTGAAAATCTTTCGGGGGGCGTATTGCAGGGTTTATTCCGGATACCTTCTCTGCCTCCCGGACAGATTTAAAGAGAATAACCGGGCATTAATTTATCGGGATTCGATCCTATGAACCGATGGCTATTTTTAGAAAAAATCCATTGTTTTGTGAAAAGTAAACCAAAGATAATCAGACAAACATCCATGATTATATCATCGTTGAACCCGGTCATACTAAAATGATATAATTATAAATATTTGGGATTTTAAATTGAGTATCAATAATATTATTTTAATTATTTTCAGATAATACCCTGTTGATAATAAATATTTTACATTAATTATAATGATAAATTTTTCTGATTATTTCTAAAAATTCATTATTGGCATGGATATTGAATAATTCATAGAAAATGCGATACACAAATTTAATTCAACATCAAATTTAGAAAAGGAAATCACAATGTTTAAAAATTTAGGATTATCAATTCTCATGGCAATCGGATTATTTTTCATCCTTACCGGATCTGAAAAACAGGCAAATGAATGCACAATCGATGAAGTTCAGGAATGCTGGATATATGATTCACAAAAAGGATGGATTTACCAGGCGCCTCCAATCACAATTGCGCCAATGGATTCTTCCGGATCATGGAGTTTTGATGAAGAAAAGGGATGGATCTATCAGGCCGTGGAAATTACCATCATCGGATAAAAACTACTCTCTGTGCTTCTCCCAATAACCGGCCCCGGACTAAACCTCCGGGGTCTGTTGTATCAGAACGAATTAAATCCACCTGTACCCGCTGGAAAAATCCCTTTTCATGTGTTCCATCGTCGTTCTAACTTCTGTCTGTTATTAATGATTTTCTTTAATTGAATTTTACTCTTTTCAGAGGTGTGTCATGAAACAATTTATATTTCCTTTACTTATTTTCTCGTTTTTAATTTCCCAATGGTCAACGTCACCTGAAAACCCCGTCAATATTGGAGGCGGTATTCAACCCCAACTCGCGGCTCTGCCGGATGGTAGTCTCTATATTAGTTGGTTAAGTGAATCCGAATTTCATGTGTATCTGCAACGATTAAATCCGGAAGGCATTGCACAATTTGAAGACAACGGTCTCCTGATCAGTGATCATCCAACTGATTCATGGATCGCCGTCTTTCATTTGAACCTGGCGACCGATTCCGAGGGTAATGCCATTCTTTCATTTATTGATATGAGAACGGGCGTCTGGAATGCCTTTGCCTATAAAATATCACCCGGAGGTGAATTTCTTTGGGGAAATGACGGCATTCAACTGTCCCCGAACACGACGGGTAATATTTCACCCAGAGTGACTATCTTGCCGGAAGATAGTGCGGTGGTTACCTGGGTTGAAAATTTTTCAATTGTCCATGCCCAGAAAATCACCGCGTCAGGGACGTTGTCCTGGGGACCCGGGGGAATCGTCCTTTCCGATCCTGTCGCTTCGCTGGTCAATCCCTATTCTGTCATATCCGATGATGGAAATCTGATCCTGCGATGGATCAGGCAAACGGGACCCTATTGGTCCCCCACCAGCGAAATTTTTGAACAGATGTATGATCCCGCCGGTTCGGCGATTTGGGGTACGCCCGCTGGTGTTTCCGGTCCGGTCTCCTTTCCCATGGGAAATTGGCATCAGCGGTTGTTATCAGACGGGACAAACGGCAGCTATTCTGCATGGACCATCATGACCACCAGTAATCAGTCGGGATTTGCACAGCGGGTAGATTCTGAGGGCACACCGACGTGGGGTACCGGCGTTGAATTAAGTACTTTTTCCGATCATTTCAGAACAAACCCTTCAATCTCCGTAGCGCAGGATTCCCATGAAATGACGGCATTTTGGACTCAGGCAAACAGCAGTCAGAGCCAACATGGAATTTATACTCAAAGACTTTCCACCGGCGGCATTCGCCAGTGGGGAAATTCGGGGATACCGGCGGTTCCTTTAAATACACAGTACAGTTATCTGGATTTATCATCCACTTCCTTTGGTGAGGATGGTGTGGCGATCTACATTCAACAAACAACCAACTTGCAAAGTGATATATTTGCTTTAAAGATAAATGCTGCCGGAGAGTTCGGATGGAATCCCGGCATTTATCAGGTGACCACATCGGGAAATCCAAAATCAAATGCAGCGAGTGGCACCGGTCCCGGTTGTGTTTTCATCAGTTGGACAGAATCCGGTATAATCAAGGCACATTGCCTCCGGGAAGACGGTACGTTGGGACCACCGGTTGTGGAGGGTCAATGTACTGCCGATGGAGATGTGAATTTCGATGGCGACACCAATGTCCTGGACATCGTTTCAGTCGTCAATTTTATCCTGGGGATGGTTATCCCAACACCAGATCAGATATGTGCCGCCGATCTGAATTCCGACAATACGGTTAATGTTTTGGATGTTGTGATGATCGTAAATCAGATTGTCGGCGGATAGATCAAATCCTTTCCGTCGTGTCTGTCTTTAAGCGAATAAGTTGAGTGTAACATTATTTGATTATCAAATTATTGGTCGTTTTTCGTTTTTTATCTTTCTTTCATTTGACATGCATTTTTACCCTATAATCGAGAGTATGAAAACAATAATCCGCTTAATTATGATCTTATTTGGAACGGCATTTCCACAATTCAGCATTCGCCATGACGTGAATCAAAAATTGGAAGCATCGGCATAAGACATGGGAATCAATGTGGAGACGAATGGGACCTTTGAGGAAAATGGGTTAGTTTCGGCTACGATTACTTGTTCACGGATCGACGGGGGGACCGAGCGGAATACCAGGTCGATAGAGAAGATTTTGCATTTCATTCTGTTTATGGTGGTGCAGAATATGATTTTTCTGATGGCGCATACGGATCTGTTCGTGCGGTATACTATTTTGCCGATGATTTACAATTGGATGGAGGTTTGTGTCTGGCTGCCGGATAAGGGGAATATTTGTCTTTATAAGCGCTGCTGGTCTGCGTAGGGAGAGATAACAAAAATATACCCATTTTCTTTTCCGTAAACAATAGCTGGAGAAACCTCCGCCGGGATTGGGAATTTACCGGGGTTTATCACAGACGACGCGACTATTAGATACGGAACTATGGGACATTGTAATCCCCAATTCGGAGGTTGCCCGAATAAAACCTCTGCTTTACCCGAATTAACCATCGCTCCGTCCGATGCGTTTCTTCACTCGATCAGATGAAATTTTTTTCCCACTTCACGAAATGCGTGAAGGCAAAGATCCAGTTGATCTTTTGTATGGGTTGCCATATAACTGGTCCGAAGCAGGGCGCGATGCCGGGGAACGGCAGGTGAAACAATTGGATTTGTGTAGACCCCCCGGATCATCAGATCCTTCCAGACCCGGAAGGTTTTAAAATCATCTCCGATGATTACCGGGATAACGGGTGTGTGGCTATTACCAATATCAAATCCCATGCTGCCAAGGTTTTGTTTCATGTACAGGGCGTTTGACAAGACGTTTTCCCGCCGTTGGGTGTCTGTCATGAGAATGTCCAGGGCCTTGGATACGGTCGCTACATTCACCGGAGGCAGGGCAGCCGTGAATATCATGGTTCGTGTGTGATGTTTGAAATACTCGATGACCGGCTCTTCTGAGGCAATGAAACCCCCTATACTCCCGAGAGATTTACTGAAGGTGCCCATGATAAGATCCACTTCACCTGATACCCCGAAGTGACCACATAATCCCTCCCCATTTTTGCCAAAAATACCGATGGAATGGGCTTCATCAATCATCGTTCGGCAGTTGTATTGTTTCGCAATGCGAACCAGTTCAGGTAAATTGACAATATCTCCTTCCATGCTGAAGACGCCGTCGGACACGATCATCTTGCCGGAATACCGTTCATACACGGTCAGGTTTTGTTCCAGGTCTGTCATATCATTGTGTTTGTACATGACAACCCGGCACCGGGATTTACTCACACCGTCCACAATAGAGGCATGGTTTAGTGCATCACTGAAAAGCAGATCGCTGTCGCTTAATGTACTGCTGAGAACACCCTGATTCACACCGTATCCGGTGGAAAACACCAGTGCTTTTTCTTTCCCCACGAAACGGGCGATCTTCTCTTCTAATTCCGTGTGGATATTCAGGTTTCCATTCAACAATCTACTGCCGGTGACGCCCGAGCCATATTTCTTCAATGCATTGATCCCGGCCTCAATAACCTCAGGATGGTGCGTCAGTCCCAGGTAATTGTTGGAACCCAGCATGATCTTCTTTTCGCCGTCAATGGTCACCTCCGTTGCATTAAAGGATTCAATCCCCGGGTAGTAGGGATAGTAGCCCATCGCTTTGACAGTCTTCGACCGGGTAAAGGAATACATCTTCAGAAAGACATCTTCTGCATTCGTCCAATGATGGCGTACTGAAGACATTTTTTGTCTGGTGATACTTTTTAATATATGAAACGTTGAAAATTCCGACATATTAAAACCCCTCATTTCAAATATTATTTTTGGTTATTTGTCGCAATGATATCTTTTTACATCGATTAGAAGTTTCTCTATTACCGAAGCCGTGGTAGTCAGCCCCAACCCTGAATTCGCCCGGTCTTTTATCAATTGATCCACCAATCTTTACTGAAAAATAATATGGAGAAATTTACATCAATTCCCTACGACTGTGTTGAAGAAAGACGTTTAAAAAAACACAGGATTGCCAGATGTCGAACGGAATGTAAAATCCATCATCCATCGTTTCCATGTCCTCATACAAAGTACAAATGATTCTGCATTTCATCACCGCATTCTTTGAGTAAAACCAAGATAAAGATGAGTTCGACCCTTCCCGCCTGCCGGCAGGCAGGGGTTTAATGGAATCTGCATTCCTTTACGGCATAACCTATGAATACATAATCGGACGAAATTTCAACTGGTGTTTTCTAGAAATTTCATTGGTTGGCAGGGCAGATTAACATTAATATTACCTGCTCTTTCAAGGTACATTTTTAAAACTGACGCGGGGTGGAGCAGTCTGGTAGCTCGTCGGGCTCATAACCCGAAGGTCGTAGGTTCGAATCCTTCCCCCGCTACACTCAAAAAAGCCCTCTCCGGAGGGCTTTTTCGTTACATAGGGTAAGCTTTGCTTTTGAATTTTTTTGATTTTGGTTACCGACGTAATGAAGAAACCGGATGTTAATATTTTTTGTGTTTTATCAATACCCATCACTCATGGGAAGTATGAGATTAATAAATAAATTCTGAATGAATCAAACCTCTCGTTTTGTCGGATAACTGTTGAGAAAAAAGAGCAGAATCTGCTGACTTTAACTGTATCTCGGTCGAAATATCCTCCCCAAATTTCTGCCGGATAATTTTACAGTCAAATTGATGAAATAAGGTTTCCAATATTCGCTGATACTCATAGGCATACTGTATCACCATACGATCTAATTTCACCCATTGCCTGAAGTTTGTGTTTTCAAGACAGAGTTCTGTACAGACCCCGTAAGCGTGAATCAATCCCGGAATTCCTAATTTTTTTCCACCATAATATCTGATCACGAATATACCTGTATCCACCAACTGATGACGGCGAAGTACGTTTAAAATGGGCAGACCCGAACTTCCGGCGGGTTCACCCGCATCCGTAGAATATTCTTCAAGTCCGGAAGCCCCCGTCAATCGATACGCATAGCAAATATGCGTTGCATCCGGGTGGTTTAGCTTTAATTCCTTCAGATTAGATTTTATATCTTCAACGGAATGAACAGAGAATGCAAATGCGAAAAACCGGCTTCCCCTGTCGCGGAATTCTCCCTGAAGCGGTTCCTGGATTCTATAAAGAATATCAGTCACCTGATAATATGAATTTTTTTATCGGATAATTTTTTAGCCGAGTCCAGGATGCGGATGAAGTAGATTCCACTGGCAGGTTCACGGTCAATAAACTCCCCCAACGGGATACGGTGTCTTCCCTGCTCCAGAGATGGGATAATCTTCCTATACACACTCTGGCCAAGGATATTGTAAATTTGCAGGGTCAATGATTCGTAGTCCTGATCCGAATCCAGAATAAGAAATAAAGGGATTCCCGAGTTACCTTCAACGGGATTTGGATAGGCGTTCACAATTCGTAAATCAGAAACATTACCGGGATCGGGCCAGGCAGTCAGGATTACCGGATCAGATAATTCAGAATAACCTGATTCATTTCTCGCGGATACCCTGTATTCGTAGGTTGAACCCGGCAAAACGGAATGATCATAATATATGGTATCATAGACGACAAAATTGTCAGTCGCTTCGGGGGCAAATTGTCCGGATATCCAATCCCGTTGTACAAGATAGTTGAGAATATCTCCGGGGCCGTCAACGCTGCTCCAGATCAACTTTATGCTATCCTGAACGGCAAAACCACCCATAATTTCCGGAGGATTTGGTGTAAACAATAACCGGATATCTCCGTCGACCACCCCATTATTAAAGATAGTATTTCCGAGGATGAAGTGAACTTCATCACCGGCACTTAAGGGACCCGTATCAAATAAATCCACGGCCGGATAGATGATATTCCTTGCCGCATCACTGCTAACAACGATCACAAACCCTGTGTAGTACACGCCAACCAACTGGATCTCTAACCTTACATGGGGATGAACTACCCTATAGGATTTAATAGCAGCAGAATATTTATCCACCTGCAGATCCTGAAATGACGAATTGAAATTTAACTGAACCGGAGTTGTGTTGACCGGTCCGATAAGCGCCTGATCCCCATAGTAGTAATAGTTTTCATCAATGGTGTTATAGAGATTTCTCGATACCCAGTCCAGCCAGGTTTCGATGAACAGCATACTATAATTCACATTTAAAATGTATTCCATTGATGTCATAGCATTTTTATGGGATGCATTTGAGAAGTTCGTCCACATTTCCCGTAAAATATGAGTGTCATGTTCGTCGGGTAAGCCTTCGATGGTGGTCGCAAGATAATGACAATATAATGCCACACTATACCCGTTTGTATCGTCAATTGATTTGGCAGGATCGCTGAAAAAATTTGATCGCAACGATAAATAATCATTGACTTCCGGGACGGCTACGTCTTCAAGCCACGTCGATGACATTTCATAAAAAAACCGGTTATCAATCCCCCCGGGAGCGGTCACAGCAGCGGAATATCCGAATTGTATCCCATGGAAGAATTCGTGAATGACGGTGACTTTCATGGCATCATAGCCGGTGGTATAAAATCCCTCCTCCGGGGAAAAATCATTGTCAATCACGATAAATGAACTACCGTTTTGCATCGTAGAATTGTAATATGTAACTCCATACCATCCGGCGTTCAAATCATCCCGAAGGTAGATATCGTAAATCCCATCCTGATCCGGGGGTTGGGAGTCGTACCCTAAAATATCAACCAGCAGGTGGTGGGCCGAGTCTGCCATGATCGCCACCATTTCCACAAAATCCGGGATATTATTCATATTGTCGTCACCGGGAAGCGGTCGATGATCAGCCGAACCCACGGCAGTCGTATCATAGTGGATATAAAAAATACCCTCGGGTGAGAGGTGCGAGGTTTGATTGACAGGAGGGTCGGTGCGAAGAAGATCACCTCCGGTGTGAAGGTCCTCCAATCCACACTTTATCAAAGATTGAGGGAAACTCAATGTTATCAACACCAAACCTGTGATTAAAATATAGCGCATTATTTCAATCGAAATGAAAGTTTGATGGGCACGCCCTGAAACCCAAACCTTTCTCTTATCTGGTTTTCGATATAGCGCTGATAGTTCACCGGAAATAGATCCGGGAAATTTGAGAAAATGGCAAAGATTGGCGGAGCTTTATGAACCTGCGTCATGTATTTGATCTTGAGATTTTTACCTTTAACCGCCGGGGGATTGTACTGTAGGGTAATGTCCCGTATGAATTCATTTAATTCAGATGTTTTAATTTTTTTTGAATATTCTTCAAAGACGATTTTGGAGAATTCGAGAATTTGTCTTACCCTTTTGTTATGAAGCACGGATACAAAAAGGATAGGGAAATGTTCCATGGCTTTATAGAAGTGGTGGATAGCATCCCGGAACTGCTTCATCGTGGCTTCATCTTTCTCAACGGCATCCCATTTGTTGACTACCAGGATCATCCCCCTCCCCTGATCCACAATATATCTGGCTACATTCCGGTCATGGCTGCAAAATCCTTTGACAGCATCGATCATCATGATGGCAATATCGCATTCATCGATGACACGGAATGTTCGGACGGAACTGTAATATTCAATAGAGTCTTCCATTTTATGGAGTTTCCGCAACCCTGCCGTGTCTATCATACGGTATGTTTTACCGAAATATCGGATGTAAGAGTCGATAGAGTCCCGGGTGGTCCCGGCGATGTCCGTTACAATTGCCTTGTCTTCCTGCAGCAAAGAATTCATCAGGGAAGATTTACCCACATTGGGCATACCAACAATTGCCAGCTTTACCATTTCTTCTTCATCAGCAGGCAGGGTAACCGTTTGAGGAATTCTTTCCGCGATATGGTCAAGCAAATCGCCTACTTTTCTACCCGATTCTGCGGATATCGTGAAAGGGTCGCCCAGCCCCATCTTATAAAAGCGGGTCGCGTCCGCCTCATGTTTTTGATCATCTACTTTATTAACGACCAACAAATAGGGCTTTGACTGCCTTATTAACATTTCTGCGAGAAACCGGTCGCTCGTGGTGATCTCATCCTGATTATCCACCAGCAGAATAATAAAATCTGCATCCCGAGTGGCAATATCCGCCTGAGCCCGCACTGCTTTGAGGATCACATCATCGGCATCCGGCAGATAACCGCCGGTATCAATAATGCGAAAATTTTGTCCTGCCCAGTCAAATTTTCCATAAATGCGGTCACGGGTTACCCCTTCTTCTTTAGATACAATGGCATGCCGTTTACCCACAAGTCGATTGAATAATGTGGACTTCCCCACATTCGGTCTGCCAATGATAGCAATAATCGGATCAGCCAAGGTTATTCCTTTCAAAAATCTCTAAAATGCTGTCGTTACTCGTATGAACAGGGACGCCCAGTTCGGATGATATTTTGTCTAATGAATAATCATCAAGCGTTTTAATTCCATCGTCATTTAAAATCCGGTGTGTCAGCCAAACGGATGATCCCAATTCCCTACCTTTTAATTGATCAATAATGTCACGGCCTGTTAATAATCCTGATACTGAAACCGAAGAACCAAATACCCGGTTTGTCACGGGAACCACCTCAACCGAAACTCCCGGAATTTCATTTAAATATCCACCGATAGCCTCTCTGAAAATGTCATGAATTAGGGTTCCCGTGGCAATTGTGAAGCAACCGGGTTTGGCAATTTCACGGATTCGTTTTTTATCCTTTGTGAATTTCTTTAGAAAGGCGCTTACCTGACCGATACCATTTTCTGTCAGATCAATGTTTCCATAGGCTTTAACCGGGGGAAAGGGAATCCCGGCAAGGATGTACCATTCATCCGCAAAATAGATAAACGGATGATCGCTCCCCGGGAATTGAGACCGCAGGGTGTACGCCTCACTCATCATAGATTTGGCATATTCACGGGTGATATGCGGGATTGAGAACAATCCCTCCCGGTGTCCCGTCAACCCTACGGGTACGATTGAACAACTGTTCACACCGGGGAAAAACTGATAAAGATCTTTCAGGGTTTTTACCAGCCATTTGCCATCGTTTTGTTCAGGCATAAGTACGATTTGAGTATGAAGCAGTATCCCGTTGTCGGTGAGAAATTTAATTTTATTTAACAGACGGTCATCTTTATGATACAGAAATAATTTTTTTCTCAACACCTTATCGGTGACATGGACGGATACATACAACGGCGACAGACGCTGCTCAACGATACGGTCAAGCTCCCGTTGTCCCATATTGGTCATGGTGATGTAGTGCCCGTGCAGATAAGACAGCCGGTAATCTCCGTCTCTAAAATAAAGGGTGCTGCGCATTCCGGGCGGAAGCTGGTCAACGAAACAAAACACACAATCATTGGCACAACTTCTGACCTTGAATTCTTCGAACTCCACCCCCAGATCTGTATCATAATTTTTCTCAATATCGTATTGGACAGTCTTTCCGTCTATCTCAAGATCAACCAGGAGATTTTCCTCCGTAATCCTAAATTGGTAATCTAAATGATCGAGAACTTTTTTCCCATTGATCCGCAACAAACGATCACCGGGTTTAAGTCCCAGCTCTTCACCCAACTGTCTTGAATATACTTTGACAATTTTCATGTAGCTATTTTAAATACGATCCCGCAATTTGTGAAATGGATTGTTATTTGTTGATGAAACAGTTCGGATAATTTACCGGACATCGCCGGAAGATAATGAGTGAAATTCCTCAGATATCTGCGGTAATTTGAAGAAAGGGCACCCGATGGAAGAATTGCCCGTAGGGACGACCTCCCGGATAGGCACCCGATGATGTTAGTTGATTTCGGCAGGTTCAGGGATATTGAATACATCTTCAATGGCTTTTTTCAAAGCATCTTTGGGTAATGCTCCGACTGCCATCTGAGGTTTTCCCTCCAATGGGATAAACAGTAATGAAGGGATACTTCGGATCCCGAACGTCCCTGCAAGTTCCTGTTCTTCTTCTGTATTCACTTTATACACTTTCACTTTACCGGCATAATCCTTAGAAATTTCCTCCAGAATGGGAGCAACCATTTTACAGGGTCCGCACCAGGATGCCCAAAAATCGATGATCGCCGGCTCGGTTCCCTCGTATTTCCAACTCTCCTGGGTCTCATAATTAAATACTTTTTCCAGAAAGTCTTTTTTAGTTAGGTTTTCAGTCATTCTTGTTCTCCATTTAAATCTATTTGCAAATTGGAGACGTGAGTCAAATAAAGGTTACAAACTTTTGAAAACACATCCGTTCAATGATACACAGATGGCTTGCGGCACATTACTATTGGCCGTGGCAGAAGCGAATGAAAGACTGGAAACCGTAGAATATTCTGCAATACAGGATATTTTATCGGATTTTTTGCATCTATCGCCTACAGAAACACAGGAACTGCTTGAGGTCTGCAAGGATCAAAGAAAGCTCATCACCGGATTATTTGAGTCCGGCAAAATTTTAAATCACACTTTCGATCTTGAGACAAAACTGGATTTTATCCATTGCATATATGAGGTTGGATATTCGGATGGATCGCTGCATCATCTGGAAGATTTTATTATCAAACGCATTGCAAACATCCTTCACATTGAGCAGGCGGATCTGATTGATGCCCGAATAGAGGTTCGCCGCTGGTTCGCTGATTAACCGGTCACAGGTCTTATAAGGGCAGGATCAACCCATTTTGTAAAAAAAATAATTAGAGACCCAATACATCTGAAACCTCGGTCATCGCGTCAATGACAAACTGAATATGGTCATCCAACGGCACTCCTAATTCTTCGGACCCATTCAAAATGTCATCCCGGTTTACCGATGCGGCAAATGAACGGTCTTTCAGTTTTTTTTTCACTGATTTTACCTTCACATCCGCTACTTTTTTTGAGGGTCTGACGAGGGCAACCGCCGTTACCATCCCGGCAAGTTCATCAATGGAAAATAATGTCTTTGCCATGAGTGAATCCCGGGGAACGCCAGTATATTCGGCATGACCCATGATGGCGCGTATCCATGCTTCCGGAGCGCCCTTTTCCCTCAAAATTTCCGCGCCCCGGTAAGGATGTTCTTCAGCGGTGGGGTATTTTTCGTAATCAAAGTCATGGAGTAATCCAACCATTCCCCAGCTTTCCTCGTCCTCTCCAAATTTTTTAGCATACGCAGTCATACAAGCTTCTACAGCCAGTGCATGTTTTATGAGACTGTCTTTTTTTGTATGTTCCAGTAGTAATTTAAGTGCATCCTGTCTGACCATGATTCGCTCCCTCTATTTTGTCAGGTCCTGCGTCCACTCCGGGATAAGATACCAATTCTCCTGGAAATAATCATCAGGATCTATTGTTTTGATATCGTAGATGTAATCGACAATGAAATCCCGTATGACGGATTGAGACTGCCAAAGAATTTTACCCTCTTTAAACATTGAATACCCGCCCCCGCCGCCCGCACGGTAGTTATTAATGGCAATTACCAGTTTTTGGTCCGGTTCAACCGGCTGACCGGCATATTCCAGATACACGACCCGCTGACCGGCTGGACGAGTGATATCAATTACATAGTCTACCCCAGAATACATATCCCAGTTGTAGTCCCGTGTGTTTCCAGACTTCAATGATTCAATAGTGACATCTGCCGGTTCTTGGAGGTCAGTCTGTTTCCAGAATTCTGCATCATGTTCCAAAGCACGACGGAGAATATCGCCGGTGATCTCAAGTACATAAAGTGTGTTATCATACTGATAAATTTTATACACGTCGGCGATTGCAATAGGTCCTTCCTCAAATCCACCGGAATTATTAAATACGGCAGCAAGAGATATCTGTGCGGGATAGCCTGCACGTTCGGACATTTTCAGTTGAACGGCATTGATAAAATCCACCAATGGGGAGTCCGTTATTCGGGCAGGATCGCCACCTTCAAAGTTCAACATTGCATACCCGATGGGAGAATTGATATAATCAACTGCCGTTGTCTGATAGGCTTCCGTCAATGCGATGATGCCGGGGTCCGCCGTTTTTCCTTTTACAGGAATGAACTCACTATGTTTCTCAATGACGGTTCCACCCTCATAGGATAGGGTAACCTTGCTGACACCCCGCCCCCAAAATGACGGTTCTGTGATAAGAACTCCATGTATGAAACTCTCGGGAATTGTAGAATGGGCATGACCTGCGAGGATCACATCGATGTCCGGAACTGCCTCTGCCAGTTTGATCACAAAATTTTGAGCCGGGACATCCGCATATCCTTTATCGACCCATCGGGACACCGGTGTCTTCCAACTTTCCGGGTCACTGGAGTTTTCAGGTTCCAGATGAGTCCCACTATGTGCCAGGGCGACAATCACCTCTGCCCCCTCTGCCCTCATCCGGGGAACGTACTCAATCGCCGTCTTAACCGCATCATCAAATCGCAGCCCTTCAATATGGGATGGATCCTCCCAAATGGGAATCCCGGTTGTTGTAAGTCCGAGGATTCCTACCCTGATCCCCTTCACCGGTCTAATCACGTACGGAGGATATTTTTCTGTGCCATTGTCAGCCCGGATATTCGCAGACATTGCGGGAAAATTCAGCTCTCCTATAATTTTATTCAATACTTCCTGGCCATAATTGTAATCGTGATTTCCAATCGTCATTGCGTCATACTTCATGGCATTCATGGCGATCGCCATGGGGTTTGGTGATAGAGGCTCAATGATATTATAATAATATAACAGGGGCGTTCCTTGAAAGGTATCTCCACCATCCAATAACAACAGGTCCGGGTCGGTTTTACGTTCTTCGTTGATGATGGTCCGGACCATGGCAAGTCCCTGATCGTACTGAGAATTGCTGTAAAAGTCCCAGTCATGGATAAACCCATGCAAATCGGAAGTTTCAAGAATTGTGATGGTAACGACTTCAGAAAAACAAAGAGATACAGCAAAGATCAGGATCACCGACGTAAGTCTGTACCGCTGTTTGCGTGTTGGATTTTTAATCAAGTTTATAATGTCCTTTTTAATAATGAAATCCCGGGTAAAATTTAAGGTACTCCAGTGGAAAACCGGGTCTGTTTTGGGCTGCTGAGTACACCGTTTTATGATAATACGATTTGGTAAATTTAGCGGAATAACCCATAATCACATCCTGAATTTCTTTGTTTCAGTTTTAGCCTTTTGTTGCGATTCCCCTCTATAAAAATCACACCGAAAATTGTAAATTAATGAAAACAATAATATGATTATTCTGAGTACTTCACTTACAAAATTCAATTGATCGGAAAGTTTGAATGAATAAAAAATGGTATTGGGTATCTATACCTCTGTTGGTTCTTATCGTCATGGTATGGAATGTCATGAATCCGGCATCATCCTCGGGGAGGGATATTCTCATTCAGCCTGAATTCGGTGAATTTATCGTTTCCGTCACCACCACGGGAGAATTACAGGCAAAAAATTCCACAGATATTCGGGGTCCGGCAAAAGCAAGGATGGCTGGGATATGGAATATGAAAATTTCCGATCTGATTGCCGAAGGTACGGTGGTAAATGCGGGGGATTATGTGGCAGAACTGGATCGTTCCGAATTGACGAGTAACATGGAGGAAACGGAACTCAACCTGGACAAGCTAAAGTCCAAGCTGGTACAGGCAAAGCTGGACTCATCCCTCACCCTCTCCCAGGCCAGAAACGAAATTACCAATCTGGGATATACTCTGGAGCAGATGCGCCTGCATATGGAACAATCCAAATTTGAAGCACCGGCGATTCAACGACAGGCAGAGATCGATCTGGAAAAAGCCAAACGAAGCCACGTCCAGGCCAAGAATAATTATCAGACAAAAGTCCAGCAGGCGATTGAAAAAATTAAAATTGATGAAGCAGGCCTGGCGAAAGAGCAGCGGAAATACGATATGCAGATGGAGGTGTCGGAGGGATTTAAAATCCATGCACCTGAAAATGGTATCGTCATTTATGCAAAGGAATGGAGCGGTAAGAAAAAGGTCGTGGGATCAACTGTCAGTACCTGGGATCCGGTGGTCGCCACCCTGCCCGATCTGACGGTCATGGAGTCTTTAACCTACGTAAATGAAGTGGATATTCAGAAAATCGAACTCAACCAACCCGTGATCGTTACCATGGATGCAAATCAGGGCAAAAAACTCCACGGTACGGTCACCCGTATTGCAAATATGGGCGAACAGCAACCAAACTCTGATTCAAAGGTGTTTGAAGTTGTGGTGGAAATTGAGGAATCTGATTCCACGCTCCTGCCTTCCATGACAACCGCCAATATCATCATCATTGAAAAACTGGATTCTGTCCTGTTTATTCCCCTTGAAAGCATTTTTTCACCAGACTCTGTAAGTTACGTCTTTAAAAAATCCGGAAAGGGGACAATCAAACAGCGGGTGAAACTGGGGTTGATCAACGATAATTTCGCCATTATTGAACAGGGATTAGATCGCAACGATCACATTTTTCTGACTGCACCAAACGATACTGATGAACTTGGTCTTATTCCATAAACTCAAATATAAACACGGTCGACTGCCTGGTTTTTTTGGCACATGGTAATTCATACAGATGAATAAACCACTCATCAAAACTGTTGATAAATACATGACCAATATCGGTATCGCCCTTGATGCCATCATGGATAATAAAATACGCGGGCTCCTCACATCACTGGGTATTATCTTCGGGGTCGCGTCGGTGATAACTATGCTGGCAATTGGAAAAGGCACAGAGTCTACGATCCTGGACCAGCTCAAGCTGCTCGGTTCAAATAATATTATCATCACACCGATAACAGAACAAATCGAGGAACCGGTAAATGAAAGCGAAATTGATAAATCAGAAAAACAACGTTTTTCTCCGGGATTAACACTTGCGGATGCATCCAGTATCGAAGATATTATCCCGGATGTGGATTTTGTAAGTCCGGAAATCATCATTGAAACGACCGTGATCTATTCGGGTCTGAGACGTTCTGCAAAACTGGTGGGGATAGACCGTAACTTCCGAAAAATCCGCGATAACTCCCTCAAAATGGGGAATAATTTTTCTGAAGTGCATTATAAAAATGCCATGCCGGTGTGTATCATTGGATCAGAAATACAGACGAAATTTTTTACGGGTAAAAGCCCAATCGGCAAAAAGATCAAATGCGGGAAATTATGGCTCACCGTCATCGGCGTATTGAACAAACAGAATATCACCAGCGAAAACATGAAGTCCCTGGGCATCCGGGATTATAATATGGACGTTTACACGCCATTAAATACCTTGTTGATCCGATATAAACACCGGGGACTGGTGACCCCTCAAAGGGTACAGACCATATCCCGGGGAAACCGGTTTATGAGTATTGAAGTGGCAGAGGAAACTTCATCAATAGACAAGAATTATCATCAACTGGATCAGATCGTAGTGCATGTCCTGGATAATAAACATATTACCGCAGTATCGGAAATCATTAAACGAATGCTGAAAAGACGGCACTATCAGGTGATTGATTTTGAAATTTCCATCCCGGAGCAGTTGATCCATCAGGAGCAGAAAGCAAAACGATTGTTCAACATTGTGCTTGGTGCCATCGCTTCCATTTCGTTGCTGGTCGGGGGAATCGGCGTGATGAATATCATGCTGGCATCGGTTCTGGATCGATTTAAAGAAATCGGTATCCGGCAATCAATTGGTGCTTCACGGCGTGATATCTCTTTGCAGTTCATTGCCGAAGCTGTTATCATCACCCTCACCGGAGGTTGTATCGGGATATTTCTCGGTATCATCCTGAGTACGGGGATCGAAAAATCTACCGGGATCGTGACCATTATCACCTCTACCTCCGTCATCATCTCTTTTTTTGTTTCCGTTGCGGTAGGTCTGGTATTCGGCATCTATCCCGCCCGTAAAGCCGCATTACAGGACCCCGTCGATTTACTTCGGTACGAATAATTTATTTGAACTCCACAAACAGGATAATCGATGTATAAAACAATACTATTCATCCTTGCACTTTTGCCCGTATTTTCCAAAAGCGACACCCGTGAATTATCGTTAAAAGACTGTATTGAACTGGGATTGAATCGGAGTCCTCAGGCCAAAATATTACTGCATGAATATAACGCCGACCAGTGGAACTACCAGTCATTCCGAGCCGGATTGGCTCCTCATGTCAAATTAAACGGCACTATTCCGGACCTGGACCGATCTATTGTTCTGGTAGCCCAACCGGAGGGGGGTTCGGAATTTCACGCACAAAGCCAGTCCTACTCCAGGTTAAATCTAACTCTGTCAAAAAATATTGTGGCGACCGGCGGGAACCTTTTTGCCTCCAGCAATCTTAGCCGGGTAGATCAATTTGGCCAGGAACACTATTACTATTGGCGGGCTTCACCCCTGACTCTGGGCTATACCCAACCCTTGTTTCGATCCAATTCTTTGAAATGGTCGGATGATATTGAACGACTTAAAATGAAGCTGTCCCATAAAAAGTACGTGGAAAACCGGGAGAAATTGGCGGTTCAGATCATTTCCGGTTTTTTTGACCTGTACATATCCCAGCAATTATTGAAAAATACCGAATTTAATGTGACCATCAATGATACCATTTACACCATCTCAAAGGGCAGATTTTCTGTGGGGAAAATTGCGGAGAATGAGCTGCTTCAGTCCGAATTGGCGGTGATGAATTCAGAGAACAATTATCGCCGGGCCAAACTTAATTATGAACGTGCCAGAGAAAAATTTCAGACGTTGATCGGTCTTTCAGAAGATATTAATTTTGAAATACAGCTTCCCGATAAATTGGAAAATCTGAATATTGATTCCGATACGGCCGTAGAATACGCAAAGCAGAATGGCAGCAGTCTCATCAATTGGCAGGTGCAAAAACTGGAATCAGATCAATCTGTTCAAGACGCAAAAAAAAATCAGTGGTTATCTGCCGACCTTACTGCAACCATGGGGTATAACCAAACTGCTCAAAGTGTAGAGGATCTTTACCGTAAACCCCTTGATACCGAATCCTTTTCCATTGGGTTTGAGATTCCCATAACCCGGTCACAAAATAACGCTCAACTCATGGCGGCGGAACAACGGAGAGCACGGACTGCCATCGCCAAAGAACAATTTGAGACTGAATTTGTGCAGGGGATTAATTATCAGGTTAAAGAATTTAAGCTGTTAGAGGAGCAATTAATGATCGCAACCAAATCTGACGCTATTGCAATCAGACAATTCCAAACGGCAAAGGACCGATATCTTATCGATAAAACCGATGTCACCACACTCTTTCTGGCACAAAATGAATTGGATTCTACTCACAGGCAATACTACCAAACCCTGAAGGACTACTGGATCGCCTATTATCAGTTGAGGGCTATAACCTTATATGACTTTGAGAATAACAAAATGCTTGACTGATACTCATACTGCTATTCAGATCAGGAATTATATCAGAATATTGAATTCCCGGTCAAATGATTATTGCTACGAGTATGATGATATCCAGAACATCTACCGTTCCGTCACCGTTAAGATCCGCCGCTAAGTATTGAGATTCGCTCAGTTCGCCCTCGCCCATGATAAATGCCACAGTCATCACGACATCCATTATATCAATCTGATCATCATGGTTTACGTCACCCGGGACGGTATTATTCAACCAGTCTTCCCATTCATCCAGACGGTAAATCCGAACCGAATTATTTGTCGTATTTCCCGAGATGATCCGGTTTTGATCAATATCCATGAAACCGGCCACGGGCGATTCAAATCCGGCGGATTTCAACCAGCGATCATTGGGTTCCCGATGATAGATCAATATCTTGTTTCCGGTATGAACTGAGAAGTAATCTCCATCCATTGCGATGTTTTTCCCAAAGTTATCGAATGGTTCACCAGTCTCGTCGAAGATAAAATCATCGAAAATCCACGACCCACCCACGGAGCGATACAAATATGCAGACCCTGAATCCTGAATGTCATTTACATTACTATTGGGAGACCCAACCAGCAGGTAACCTTCTGAGATCGTAACGGTTGACCCGAATTGATCAGAAGCCTGAATATTAATCGGTGCAAATGTAGCCACGGGAGACCAGGTATCTGATCCGTCATTTGAGAAGAGATATGCTCTTCCGGAATTGCTTCCGGTTTCTGAGTCTGCGAGAGGAGAACCGGCGATAATTAGATTTTCGTTCATATCAATGGATCGTCCGAATGAATCCCCTGGCTGCCCGTCATCCGGTGTCAGATAATTTACCTGTGACCATCCTTCGCCATCGGTGTATCTGAAAAAATAAACCGAACCCTGATTTGAATGTCCATCCGGATCGTCTTTCCTGGAGGTGGAAGCCAGCAGATCACCCACCAGTTTAACAGAATAACCAAAATTGTCACTGAGCTCTGCATCCGAGGGGATCAGTTTATCTTCAAATTCCCACAGTCCGGATACGTTTTCTCGATAGATGTAAACCGAGCCGGCATCAATACCCTGTTCATTATCATCCTGGTATGACCCCACGGCGGCGACATTCCCACTGATACTGACGGAATATCCGAAGTTATCCATGAATTGCGGATCAAATGCGGCTAATTTTGTTGACGATTCCCAAATACCATAAGTATTCCGTTTAAAAATATAAGCTGCACCGGAGGATGTGATATTCTGCGTTGAATCGTTGTATGCACCGACGATCGCGAGATCGTCTTCCAATTCCACAGCGGAACCAAAATAGGCGTTGAAATACAAACCGTCGACTGTGAGTTCATCATAGGGCATGTAATAGCAATTTTCGCTATCCATAGTCGCGAATTGGTTATAATTGGCGGCGGTTGGATCCATGCAGCCGTAAATGTAATTGCAGGAACCATCATTGTATTCTGCGGAGGGATCGTAATTTTCAGCGAAAGGGTCCGTGCAGCCTTCAATAATTCCATGAATGAAATTCAGCCGGTATTCGGATTTGGAAATCCCGTCTTGGGTTTGAGTCATGGTCACCATATAATGACCAAAATCTTCATACGTCCATAAAAAGACATCCCCTTCTCCCTCGATAATACCGTCGCCGTCAATATCCCATTCGTGAACGATCCCCGCACCGGTATCAGTGGCTTCAAAGGTCACGGTAAACGGCGGAACTCCGATAGACGGGGCAGCGGAAAACAGATTCTGAGGATACCGCGTCGTGATAAAAACGGATGATTCATTCTGAAGCGGCACGGCATGCCCGGCAAACACATTATTGAAGGTGTATTGCAAACCCCGGGATTCGGTCTGATCTTCAAACCCTATGGTTGAATATGAGCCGTGAATAAGTCCGTTATAGGCGGGAAGATATAGTCCGTTGGAAGTGTTATTAAATATTTTGTACTGAAGCAGAATCTCTCCATCGCCGGATGGTGTTAAATCACCGGTGTTATATAATATCGCCTGAAATTGCTCGGGATCATCATTCTGGTACGTCTTCACCCCTGACCATTCAAGTATGAGATATCTGCCTTCAGGATCGTTGTAAGAATATACATCCCCGAACGAGCTGCCGTTACATCCGCCATTTTCACCCCGCGTTTTTAGGTCATCCCAGAAGACGGCAACTATCGGTGATGGTCCCCCCGCGCCGGGTACCGGTGTATTTCTGAAGGACGACATATTTGTACTCCCAAAGGAAAACCATCCATTGGTACTCACACTCACCGTCGTGTACTCTACCCCGTAAAACCGAAAAGGAAAGGGCAGGTCAATCTGCGCCGGAAGTTGGTAATCCGGCATGCCGGTACCACAGTCAACTAATTGATGGGATGTGCCGGATCCACCCAATGCCGGATCAATCTCTTTCCACATATACTGAGGTGCAAGATGATATCGATCTTCATTCCCGAAGATAAAATAGCCGTACTCATCAGGTCCAACCGGTTCTTCGGGTGTCCCCTCCCCGAAAGTTATGGGAAGGGTTAGTGTCGCTGATGCGCCCGATTCTGTCATCAGTAAAATCTCAACATCTTCTGTAGACCCACAAATTGATGAACCGGCAATATGAATGACCGGGCTTACCAACGGTTCAGCGGTCAACCCCGGTTGAACCGAATTATATGCGATGTCACCGGAGATGATGGTTATCGCAAATTCGTTATCAGAATGAATTTGTCCGACAATCGCTCCGCTTTCCTGCATTCCCATGTTGGTGAGCGCCAGATTGAGGGATAGTTCCATCCCCGGCACCCCATTTTCGGGATTAAAAGGCTGGGTTTGCGAGATGATCATTTGACATCCGATAACCGTAACGGGCACCTGGATCTCCCACTCATGACCATCCAGGTCTGTGAGATGTGCATCAAACTTTAGGTCATTGAATGGTGTGATATCCGGGTAAACGGTTATCCCATATTCGCAGGTTAGAGTGGATCCGTCTACAGCCGACTGAAACTCACAGGGGTTGCCTGTGACCGCTGCAAACGGTGCGGTGAGATCTATAGCTCCACCGGAAGGGATATCCCCACCCGAAATGAAAAATGGAACCGATACCAGGGCAGACTCACCCAAATTTAATATTCCGTCTCCGTTGCCGGTTTCCTGATCATTTACTATAACCGGAGCCGTTAACATTATATTTGTCCCGGGCGGGTAAATCTGTACCGCAGTCTGGGACGGATAATAATTCCGACGTGTGACGGTGACAGTGGCGCTCCCGCTCATCTCTTCCGTGACCGGGATTTGGACCATTCCGGACGCATCGGTTAATTTCAGAATCGCAGAATTGTCGGTTTCGGGTAAGATACTGACCATGACATGTTCCAGGGGCATACCAGCGGTGTCCCGGACTGTCACACTGAAAAAATCACTTCCGGGCATCAGATTATCCGGATGGTTTACGATGAAGGATTCCGGTGTATCGGTCCACAATGTCAATGCAGGATCACCCATAAGATTGTTCCAGTGTGTAAAAATACTCACATAATTGGACGGGTTATCAGGATATGTATTAAACAACGCCAGTTCACCGGCAGCAAGGGCGGCACCGGCGGTTTCCACACCTTCTGAAAAAATGCCATGATAGATACCCATATCGACGATATTATTAAAGGGGGTGTGAGTCCCCAATGTGGCTGTCCCGATGGCAGCGACACCACCAGAATAATTTGATGCACTCGTCCCTGACCGCAGCAATCGTTCAATCGGAGCCTAAATTTCATTCGCAAAACTTCCGGTTCCGCAGGTGATAAAGGTCACCAACGGCAGCATCGAGCGGGATTGCAGGTTGTCCATGATAATATCAATATCGAAGCTGGCAGGACCGTATAATCCCCTGAAATTCATAAATGCCACGCCCTGACTCAGCTGATTATTCATCCAATAAGATAGTGCGGCCATGTTGGGTTGGACATTTAGGGTTATATTTTCCATGCCATTGGTTTCCATCAAATCAAGGATATATTCGCTTGTAGTCACGATGGATAAACCATTCCCATAAATCTCCGGGTTTGCAGCCAAAGCGGCTTTTTCATACCACCCCGGATAATTATCTACCCCGTTTTCGTAGTTCAGGATTTTGGCGGAGATGATGGTCAGATCCGTACTCGTCCGGATCGAGATTCGGCCGATCAACATCTCCGGGAGCAGATCATTCCCTTCTATCTGTGTGTAGGGGAAATCACCCTCGCCAAGACAGGGAACATTGTAACTGCATAGAGACCAATGTTCATAGTAGGTGGGAATGGCATAGGGTCCTCCCGTATCTCCCACCAGGGCGACAAATTCAGGTGGAGGTGTAAAGGTGTTATATGCATCATGAATATAATTTTCTATATCAGGTACATTGGAACCGATGTCGGATGTTTCAGCCGTATAGACAATGTACCCCCTCTCACGGCGCCATTGCAGGAGATTCTGAAACGCCGGATTGCTTAAGGCATTTCCACCACAAATATACAAAATAGAAGGCTGTTGATATTCATTGTCGTCGCCGGGTATGTAATTGATGACCATGGTGGAGAGTAATGGATCAAATGCTCTTGATCTCATACGGATTGCAGGGACGGCAGGAGCGGTTACGTTCAACTCGGTAATCTGAATTTCAGCTTCATCAATCACTTCTAATAATTTGGAATCAAAATGATATCGAAACGGGATGATACTCAATTGGATGAGATGATTCCCCCGCAACACCATCGGGTTTGACGATCGGAGAAATTGCGCCGGAAAAATACCCTGGTCTGCAGGATATTCAAATCCGGACAGGTCCGGTGATTCAGGGTTTCCACCGGATTTCGAGGGTAATGGAAAAAAGTCGGAGAGTTGATGGGACCTGGTTACGATCATTTCAACGTCATAGGATTTCCCAGGGTCAGTCTGGATCATCGTGGTATATACGGGGAAGTCAGGTTGTGAATCTTCTGTAGTTCTTGACTCATGACTGGGACAGATTTTTGAATATCCGTTCGCCGTTGTAATGGATGAGTCGGGGAGATTGAATGAAATTGAAAGCAGACCATTTCGTCCGGTATTCATTGCAAATGGTTGGGATACCGCACCGGTTTGAAGACTGGCAAACGCCAGACTTCCGATCACCAGAAAAAATATGGCATGCATTCGGCAATTTTCCTTTATATGAGCAGGATTTGGGGGTAAAAGTCTGTAGGTGTGAGCCGGGTCCCGCGTATAACAACAGCTCATAAATCAGGAGATATTTATCAATTTGACGGCGGTACTATATACAAGAATCTCCGCAGCTCCCTGCATAACAGCTGAGGTGGTGAAACGAACACATACAATTCCATCTGCTCCTAATTGCCGGGTATCTTCCACCATACGGTCAAAAGCCTGTTCACGGGATTCTGCCAACATTTTTGTGTATTCCGGTATTTCTCTCCCAACCAAGTTTCGGAATAAAGCTACAATATCTTTACCCAAATGCCTGGCGTGAACAGTATTCCCTTTTACCAGGCTTTGTGTTTCGGATATTTCATGATCCTCAAATGAATCATGTGTGGTAATCATCGTTTTATACTCATATTTAACAACGCTTTTTTGATAATGATCGTCTGCTTTATTCCGTAATCTTTCCCAAGGTACTTTGATGAACAGTAGTGAAAATGTGAGCAGGATAATAATCCCCGCCAATCCTTCAGGAAAGGTTTTAATCATTTCAAAAAAGATCAATCCTAACCCAAAAAATAGCGCTGGAGGCAGTAACAGGTATGCGATGATTTCCATTTTTTTTGATATAAATAATATTTGAATTAGTATCGTTCCCGGTTCATTTAGCGCCAGGTTTTACCTTTTTCTTTACAGATGAGGATTTTTCTCCTTCCTTTTTCTTTACAGATGAGGATTTTTCTCCTTCCTTTTTCACCGGTTTCAAACTTTTGGCTTTCTTCGCAGGTTTGGTTTCTTTTGAAGATCCATCCATTTTTGATTTTTTGATGTCATACCGCGCCTCCAGTTCCTGAAATTTTTTCTCAATCTCCTGATGTAATTGACGTAATTCGTTTTTTTGCCTGATCTTTAGCTGTTTAACTTCATTTTCATAGTATTGATTAATTTTACTTTCACGCTCCGAATAGACTGATTTCAATTTTTGTGATTCCATTTTAAATTGATCTTTATTGGATTGTGAGGCATCGTCTTTTCGGTCTACCGGAAATACAAAACTCACCACCAAAATGCTGGTGAAAAGATTCAGTAAAAATAGGTTTCTCATTTTGTCTCCTGTTTTTTTAGGTTGATTAATTTACAAACAATAAGGTGGAGAGTTTGTTCAAATTTTTTTGTTCAGAATGGTGAAAACGAAAATATACTTCAATTGAGCGGTTTACCATGGGCGTCCCACCGTTTTAATTTTGAAGCTGGTTGGTCAAATTCAAAATATTGTTCGGATTTTTTCTGACCGTTTTCCCAGTACCAAATTTCAAGACCATCCTTTTGACCGTGAAAATATCCCACAGTGTGAATGATTTTCCCGTTTGGATGGTACTGCCGCCACAATCCGTGCAATTTACCTGCTGAATAGGTTGATACCGACTTGATGTTGCCGTTATCATCCCAGTATTCTGATTGGCCATCAAGCATCCCGTTAAAATACAGCGCTTTGAACTCTAAATTTCCACTGGGATAATAAGAGTATTCAATCTTGTGTCCATCCCTCATTGTTTTTTCAGATCTTTGAGGTTTGCCGTCCGGCCATGTGTCCGTGACAATAACACGGTGAGAGCAGCCCATGGTGATGAACAAACACAATATTATTCGGATCCATATTCTTTTCAAAGAAATTAATACCCTGATCATCCGATGATTCTGTCGAAGTATAAAAATGGTCTGCATAATTCAGGTAAACTTATTACGAAAGTCATACAGTAATAAAATAAAGTCCCCGGAAGAACCGGGGACTTTACGCTGGGAAGGCATGAAGGATTTACCCTATGAATTCTTTTTTGAATTCATACATAATTATTACTGCCGTTTTAGACAACTGCAGAAAAATATTTCACCACTCACCGGAATTTGCTTTCATAATGGTTTTAATCCGAAAATATTATGCCCTGATAAAGTATTTACCCGGTTGCTGGACGACCAGATTTTTCAGTTCGAGCATCAGCAACAGGGAAAGAACTTCCGGGGTATCCATTCGAAGTTTGGCACATATTTCGTCAATATGAATTTCATCTGAGTTCAACACGTCATAAATACGTCTTTCGTCAATGGATAACTCCGGCAGCAACGTTACCTGTTCAGGACCTTTTATGAGTTTAAGTTCCTGCAGAATATCATCGACGGATGTGACTAACTTTGCACCCTGCTGGATCAACCTGTGGCAGCCAGAAGATACGGGGTTATCGATTCTCCCCGGTACAGCAAACACTTCGCGATTTTGATCCAAGGCATACAAAGCGGAAATCAGTGCGCCACTTTTTTTTCCCGCTTCAATAACCATAATCCCCTGTGATAAGCCGCTGATGATCCGGTTTCTGCGGGGAAAATGCCGGGCGTCCGGTGGTGTTCCGGGTGGAAATTCGGATATAATTGCACCGGTCTCGATGATCCGTTCTCTGAGTTTGTGATTTTCCGGTGGATAGCATATATCCACCCCATTTCCCAATACCGCTATGGTGATGCCGCCCTGATCCAAAGTTGTCTGATGGGTAATGGTGTCGATCCCCCGCGCCAATCCGCTCACAATACCTACGCCGGCCAGGACCAGCGAAATGGTCAGGTCCTTGGTGGTTTTTTTACCATAGGATGTCGGTTTCCGGGTTCCAACAATAGCGACATAGTGGAGTTCAGGAATGGTTCCAAGAACAAAAATCCCGATGGGTGCATCATAAACGGACCGTAATGGTTCAGGGTAGGTATCATCCCAGTATGTAAGGTAGGTTCCACCGTAGCGATGAATGTTATCGATTGCATCGTGACCGGTTTTTAAGTCTATTTGTCGAATTTTTCCGGCGATATCGTGGGAAACCCCATCAACCTGAACGAGATCGCTCACCTTTAGTTTTCGGATATCAGCCAGATCCGGGAAGGCGCGCATGATAGACCGGATTCTTCCCGGTCCCACACCCTCTACGGCAGCGAGGCTGATGATTTGATCATTCGGTAACATTGTGAATCATCAGGATCAATGTTACAATTTGCTGAAGGGCAGCCTGTATACCCTCACCGGTTACCGAAGAGACAGGCAACACAGGGATATGGTTTAAGGCTTCAGGATTGAAGCCTGAGGGTTTCTGCCAGGTATCTTTTTTTGTTAGTAAAATTATTGCAGGTCGACTGTTCAAAACCGGGTTTCGCTGCTCTAGCTCTTTTCTTAGCATACAAAATTGTTCTGAAATATTTTCGTTTCCATCAATCAGAAAAACAAGAACGCGGGTACGTTCGATATGTCTGAGAAACTGGTTTCCAAGACCTTTCCCTTCGCTAGCGCCTTCAATCAAGCCGGGGATATCCGCCAAGGTAAAGGATGAATAGTCACCGAACTTCACGATCCCGAGGTTGGGTACCAGCGTTGTAAACGGATAATCTGCAACCTTTGGCTTTGCAGCGGAAACAGCGGCAAGAAATGTGGATTTTCCTGCATTGGGGAAGCCGACCAATCCAACATCAGCCAACACTTTTAGTTCAAGATCAATGTTTCTCTCTTCACCGGTCTGACCATCATTTGCCACTCTGGGAGCGGTATTATTTTGGGTTTTAAATCGGGCATTTCCAAATCCGCCGTTGCCTCCTCTGGCAATGATAAACATTTCGTCAGGACTTGTGAGATCACAAATGACCTGGTGTGTATCTGAATCCTTTACGATCGTACCGGGAGGCACCGGTATGAGCACGTCTTCACCATTCTTCCCGTGTCTGTTGTTCCCCTCGCCATGATTTCCCCTGCCTGCCCGATAATGCCGATTATATGTCATATCGTGGAGAGTCGATAATTGAGGATTTACCACAAGAACCACATTTCCGCCACGACCCCCGTCGCCGCCGCTAGGTCCACCTCTGGGACGGTGTTTTTCACGCAAAAATGCGATGCATCCGTGACCACCGTCGCCCGCTTTCACATAAATGGTTGCCTGATCAATAAATTTCAAAATAGTTGCTCTACAAATTCTCTATGGGACCAAACCATCCCGAAATGTCTGAGTTATCAACTGTTGAAGGAGCCATTTTCCCTCACCGATCTCCCCTAACTGATTCCTGGTCATTGAAGCTCCGGCAATGGCATCTTCCCTTTCCGGTATTTGATTCCGAAAGGGATGTACATCACTCCAAAATGAAGAATACCGGCGAATTCCAGAGATATCAAATGAAAAGGAAAAGCGCCGATGACGAAAGGATTGTTCACCTCTGGCGGTATACAGAGATACATATAATTTGCGTCCAGGATATAATTGATCACACCAGTGATCAACAGCACCGGTTGAGTCCAGAGGAAAATTTTCCACCAGGATCCTTTCCCCGGGCGCATCCCCAGGTAAAACGTCAGAAATAATGCGGACAGGATGATTCCGCCATGGCTGAAATAATATTCCCAAAACAACAGACCTTTCGTTCCAATCGTAAACTCCGGGGTGATCATCGAATGAAATGCACCGGGGATTCCCCAGTAATAGAGAAACTCATAAGCCGTCTGATTTCGCCATAATGGGACAATACCGGATAGAATCGCGGAGATTCCACACATCTGCAACGGCAGGTTAGACTGTATTGTCCATAATCCAATATGCCGGGTATACCATTCCATCATAAAAAACCGGACTAACAGGATTATCCCGATAGTCATGGACAAATACCGGTTTTGGATTTCGGTATTCCTCTTTCCCCATATCAAAATCATAAGGATAACAGTGACAGTCGTTACATTTGCCTCCCACCACAATGCCCCAAAAACAGGGATGGTCTGGTGCGGGATCATTTTAAGATGCGCTGCCGAATATCATCTGGTATTTTTGAATATGGATTAAACCCGGTTCGATCAATCCATATTTGAAATCAAAGCGTCTCCAAACTCAGAACATTTTAACTTGACAGCGCCCTCCATCAATCGGTGGAAATCATACGTGACCTTTTTCTCGCTGATTGTTTTATTTATTGCCCTGAGTATGAGGTCTGCGGCTTCGGTCCATCCCATATACCGAAACATCATTTCCCCGGATAATATCAGAGAACCGGGATTTACTTTATCCTGGCCGGCATATTTAGGCGCAGTACCGTGTGTTGCTTCAAAAATGGATTTACCGGTATCATAGTTAATATTCGCACCGGGGGCGATACCGATACCGCCAACCTGCGCAGCCAACGCATCTGAAATGAAGTCACCATTAAGATTCATTGTTGCGATGACGTCGTATTCTTTTGGACGGGTTAAAATCTGCTGAAGAAACGCATCGGCGATCACATCCTTTACGATCACTTTGCCAAACTGTAGGGCATGTTCCTGAGCTTTATCTGCTGCCTGAACGCCATGGGTATTTTTAATTCGGTCATACTCCGCCCATGTGAAAACTTTATCACCAAATTCACGTTCAGCAACTTCATATCCCCAGTTTTTAAATGCTCCCTCGGTGAATTTCATGATATTCCCCTTGTGAACCAGGGTAAGGGATTTTCGGTTATTTATGAGGGTGTAATTCAAGGCTGCCCGGACGAGCCGTTCTGTTCCGTTTCTTGAAATTGGCTTGATCCCAATACCGCTGGTTTCGGGAAATCTGATCTTCATGTATCTTGAACCAAATTTTTCTTTCAGA
Source organism: uncultured bacterium (assembly GCA_964409335.1). Taxonomy (GTDB): domain Bacteria; phylum Fidelibacterota; class Marinisomatia; order SCGC-AAA003-L08; family JACNLC01; genus JABMOW01. The sequence goes on along the minus strand of CAYPCW010000009.1, from coordinate 11,372 downwards.
ATTTTGATGAATTCAATGGTTTGGGGATCCCCTTCTTCGAATTCTATCCCGGCATAAATGTCTTCAGTGTTCTCTCTAAATATTACCATATCGACATTTTCAGGCGCTTTTACAGGAGAAGGGACACCTTTGAACCATCGAACCGGACGCAAGCAGACGTACAGGTCCAACTGTTGACGTAATGCCACATTAATCGATCGAATTCCACCGCCAACCGGTGTTGTTAAGGGACCTTTTATAGATACCAGGTATTCATCGATCATGTTCAATGTCTCTTGCGGCAGCCATGTGTTGGGTTCGTACACCTTGTTAGATTTTTCTCCGGCATATACTTCCACCCATGCGATTTTTCGTTTACCATGATACGTTTTTTCAACAGCCGCATCCAACACACGTACGGTTGTAGCCCATATATCAGGTCCGGTGCCATCCCCTTCAATAAATGGAATAATCGGGTGATCCGGAACCTTAAGTGTTCCGTTATCCATCACGATTTTTTGACCAAAAGTCGGTATATTAATTTTTAACATTGGTATTTCCTTTTGTTTTTTTTTCTACTGAGGTAGATTTTGGTTCTACAGGTATCAATTTTTTTGATTTTTCATCATCGGCATTTTTTTTTCTCACATAATCAGTCAGATAAAATCCGCTCCCTTTAAATATAAGCCCGGTTCCACCGCTGATCAACCTGCTTACGCTGCCATTACAGATATTACAGGAAGACACCGGGAGATCCGACATTTTCTGAATGACTGAAAATGAGCGACCGCATTGATTACACTTGTAACTGTAAGTTGGCATGTTCTCTTTCTAATTTTAATGCATACCGCAAAGTAAATAATATGTCTTCAGTACTACAGTGGGCGCTCAGGAGCGTTACTGGTTTTTCTAAACCATGTATAAATGATCCGGCGGAATGATATCTTCCTAATTGTTTCGTTAATTGAAGAGCTGTATTTCCCGCATCCAGGTTTGGAAAAATAAGCACATTTGCCTTACCATAAAGGGTCTTCGTGTTGTTTTGATGCGCAAGGACTTTCTGCGAGATAGCCGTATCGACCTGAACTTCACCCATCGCGGAAATGTGGGCATATTTTTTTTGAAAAAGTTCAAGTGCCCTAATGACCCTGTCCACACGATAGTGAGAAAAACTACCCTCTGTGGAAAACGAGATGAATGCTACAACAGGAGTCTCTCCCGTGAGTCTTTCATGGCTGTAGGCTGCCTCACATGCAATGATACACAATTGTTCAGGTGTCGGTTCGGGTATTATTGAACAGTCCGCAAAGGTAAACTTTCGATCTCCGGTCTGAGAGATCAATAAAGTGGTGCTGAAAACCCATTTATATCTGTTACGAATACCAATAATCCTGATTGCGGTCCTGATGACATCATTCTGTGAATACTGAATACCGGATATCAGGTGATCGGCATCCTCAGCGGCAACCGCCATGACCGCCAAATGGAGAGGATGCCCGAGATACTTTTCCAACAGCCCCAGGGGCCAGGATTTTGCAAAAGGCTTTCGGCCGGCAAATACAAGATAATCGGTGATTCGGGAGGCAAACATCTCATGCCCGATGATTGTAGAAAAATCCGGTACCATTTTTTGTGCATCGACGACCCTGGAATCCGTGGATTCAGGAATGACAAAACGGGTCATGGACTGACCCTGATTCGCCTGATGTGGTTTAGATTCTGTTTTCAGTATCATATTTTATTTTCAGGGCGGATATTACAAAATCCGGGACAAGGGTTGAAACATCTCCATGATGATACGCCACCTCTCTGACCAATGAAGAGCTAACGTGAGTGTATTTTGTATGCGGCATAAGAAACAGAGTTGTTATTTCATCCTTCAAAGTGCGATTCATCAAAGCCATTTTGAATTCAAATTCAAAATCTGAAAGTGCCCGCAGACCTCTGATGATCGCATTGGCGCTTTTCGTCACTGCATAGTCCACCAGAAGACCGCTAAATTGGTCAACGCTTACATTATTCCATTTTTCAATTGATTTTTGAATGAGCGCCGCCCTCTCCGTCACGGTGAAGAGAGAAACTTTTTCGTGGTTCTTTGCAATTGCAACAATCACTTCATCAAAGAGCGATGCGGCTCTTCCAATAATATCAATGTGCCCAAACGTAATAGGGTCAAAGGAGCCTGGATATACCGCAATTTTCATGAACCACTTTCCCAAAATACAACTTGCGTCCTCCCATACAACTTGATGCGAAATTCTTTTCCTTCAATTTTTGTTTTTCTCATTTCCATACAAAATATCCCATTTGAATTGAGCATAGGTTTTACATCATCTAAAAGCGCCTGGAAATCAACCTGACTGTACGGCGGATCAGCGATAATAATATCAAACTGATCCCGGTTCCTTTTCAGATACCGGTGAACATCCATTTTTATAATACTAAATTGTTCACTTGAACAAATCGTCAAAAGGTTTTTCTTCAGGTACTGCACCACCCGGAAATCCTTTTCGACAAAAGTAACTTTATCGGCACCCCGGCTTAATGCTTCAATGCCAAGAGTACCCACCCCAGAAAACAAGTCAAGAACTGTTTTCCCTTCGAATGGTTCTAAAATCTGCATGACCGATTTTTTTACTCTCGCTAACGTGGGTCTAACTCCGGGAATATTGCCCTCAGTGAATTTTCGACCTTTGTATTTCCCGGAAATGATGTGGATCATTTATCGTTCAGAAACCCACGATCAATTTGTAATGATGCAACCCTGATGCTTCTTCAACGGGGGTTAATATAAATGAAATCCCCAACGTATGGTTTAGTCCATCCAACTTTTCAAGGACTTCACCCAATTTCCCGATCGAAATCTTTGACGTCACTGTGTCATTCATTTCCGTCCCTGTCAGGTTCATATCATTTAACAGGTCTAAAATGACATTTTTTGAAACATAAACCGTCTGGATTGGCAGATGGTCCGTTGCGGGTTTCCATTGATAGACCAGCCTTCCGCCGTTGGCCGGATCACCCCTAATCCACCCGGAATGGTGAAAGGCAGATTTGATTTGATGATTCATTTCATTTAATAATCGCTGCTGATCGGAAATGAATATGATACTTGTTTTATTTTTTGTAAGTTCTGCTTTTTCTAAATATACGCCATCTGATATGAAGTCATACATACTGTTCAGGATCGTAAAATATTGAATTTCCGAAAGTGATGTACTTGCGGATGATATATAATCTCTTCCATCTGTTACTGGTTTTATCAGAATGAGTACCGATACAATAACAGCCAGCAAAATGACAAAAAGTAATAGCCATTTTCGCAATGTCTTGTTGGATTTTTTTAATACGGTCGAAGTTTGCTGTGGAGGAGGCGTAACGGTCTTAGGTATATTCTCCCGGTATGAGATGACATGTTGTTGTCCCCGTAACTGAATCCCGGGAGGATTGAGTAGGTTCACATCAAACATCGATCCCTCTGAATGACACACCGGTTTCAGCAAGGTGGGAAGTTAAATATAAGTTTGCTTTAGGGACGTCCTCGCAGGTTAATACAGAAAGTGGGTTCAATAACCGGATATTATCAATGCCAGATTCACAAATTTTTTTTAATTCGGTGTTTCTACCTTCACCCTGATATACAAAAACCATTTGTGCGGCAGTAAAATGCTCCAGTGATTCCAGGTGAAAACGATTCAGATCCTCAAAAAAAGAATCGATGACGGTTTCATCACCAACCATAATCATTTTCTTCACATTATTGGTTGATCGTTTTGAGTGACAAAAAGCCAATAATTCGTTGTTTTTAACCACCAACAGATGATCGGAGTTGTATTTTCCCATCCGCCAAATAATGTACGAGCTAAACTCGCTTGCACCCATCCAGTATCTGGCGCCAATTTCAGCAGAGAAAATATTTACAGACACGCTACGCATTTCACCATATATTTTTTTCATCGTCACATCAAGCGAATGAAGCAACTTTTCGGGGACATGAATATTAAGCAATGTTTCGGTCTGTTCTGCAAGAGGATAGCTGATCTGCCGATAGGATTTTTGAAATCGTTCATCAGAGAATTGGTTTAATTGCCATTTTATCAAATCTTCGGGGGAAAAATCTGAATGGATATAGGTTTGAGAAAATAAAACTCCCCGGGTATCCAGTGTCAAGGTAAATACGGGTAATTCCAGATTTAATTTCTGAAGGATAGACTGGATCAGTTGATCAATAAAACCGGGGGCATTGAGAGAGATAGGTTTTATCGATATCTCGCCAAATCCAGTGACTAGAGGCCCTCTGTCAGACGGAATCCAATGCAGATAGTGAAAGGTGTCCGATATTTGTGCAATTGCCAGCAATTACCAATACCCTTAATCACGTTCCGCCCAACTTACTTCGCCATCTGTAATAAATCCATGATTACCCGATTTAAATTTGAATATACCGAATCTGGTCTCTGAATAATTATCTGATACGGGGCTTCTCACTGTGAATTTAGGAGATGTGGATTCCGATTTGTCCATTTCAAACAAATATGGTTTCCCGGTAAGTGGACAGTTTAATAAATCTTTTTTTAGGTGATATCGGTGACGCATATAATCTGTGTATTTCTCGATTCTCTCTTCAACAGCCATTTTCCCTACGGACAGAAATAAGGTGTCGGCTTTCACTTCACCAAGTTTTCTGATATTCACCCAATCTTCAATCACTACGCCGCTTTCAGGATCAGATTTCGACACTAAATACATTGTGTCCTTGTAGGTTCTGTGTCGTTTTTGAGGGAAGGTAAAAGTGGTGTCAACCCGGGTGACAAACCCGGGAGTCATCTCAATGTGATAAGTTTTTTCACCGAGGGTAATGGTCTGTTCACCCACATACAGACTGTCTGCGATCAACGAGTCAGTGGCTGCTTCGACAACTCTGAATAATTCTTCACCGTCATTTGTGTACTCATTCATGAGTTCATAATAAAATTTTTCTGCATCGGCAATGACGTGCATTCGAAACCGGCTTTCGTTTCGGATTGCATCTTCTTCTTTCCAAATGACAGCGGGGATAAATATAGACGCAAATAAAACAAGTATTGCGAAAATGATACCCCAATCCAGGATACCAATTTTTCTCTCGATGTTGTGTTGGTTTGACACGTGAACCTCCACCAGTTAAATCGTTACTTTTGAACGAAGATTTTCCATTTTTTTCTCTCCGATGCCTGAAACATTCAGCAGGTCCTCGATTGATTTAAATCCGTCCAGTTCATCTCTTTTTGTAATGATCTTTTTTGCCAGAGATGGACCAACTCCCGGTAAATTTACCAATTCTACTTCATCCGCCGTGTTTAAATTGATCAAAGTACTTACCGAATCAGAACTGGAAACAACCGAGTCGGGATCAGAATAAATACCTTTTATTTCATCAGAAACAGCAATGAGTTTAAGAGTTTCAGAGGAATTGAGAAACACTTTTTCTTTAATTATTTTAGCCAGGACTCCGATGAGCAGCAACACAGTCAATGTGAGAATAATTTTCTTTTCTTCTGTAGTAAACAGCCGCATTATCTAAATTTTCTAAACTCAGGTTCCTGGGGAAGTTCTTCGTATAACTCCTGCAGCAGATTTTTCGCCTTACCGTGTAATTTTTGAGGGGTTTCGATATTGATCCTGACCAACAGATCGCCGGACCGGTGACTGTTTAATTCCAGCAATCCCTTTCCCCGAATGCGAAGGACCTGACCGCTGTGAATACCGGCTGGAATTTTTAGTTTTACTTTACCGGTCACGGTGGGAACCTCTATTGAACTCCCAAATACCGCATGGGGAAACTGAATCCACGCATCAATTAACAAATCGTTCCCGTCCCGGACAAATATCGGATGTTCCTTTTCCTGAAAGTAGATGATGAGGTTTCCCGGTGATGACCCTATTGGACCACGATTTCCCTCTCCCCTTCTGGTCATATAATTTCCCGTAGAAACCCCTGGTGGAACATCGAATGTAACTGTTGCCAGTTCCTTTACTCTGCCTTCACCATGACAATGGGGACATGGATTCTGAATTACTTCTCCCTGCCCATGACAGGTTGGACAAGGCTGTACGTTCACAATCTGACCCAGAAAAGAGTTTTGTACCTTTCTAATTTCACCGGTACCGTGACAACTGACACACCGTACGGGGTTTGACCCCGGTCTCGCCCCCGAGCCATTACACTCACCGCAAATTTCCATGCGTTTAATCTTTACCGTACGGTTAACCCCGGTGGATATTTCCTCAATTGTCAAGGGAATCTTGATCTTCAAATCTGAACCCCGGGATTGTTGCCGTGACCTGCCGCTAAAGAAATCGCCGAAACCCGACCCACCAAATATGTCGCCAAATGCGCTGAAGATATCTTCCATATTCGAAAATCCACTACTGGAAAATCCCTGCTGATTCACGCTCTGATGACCAAACTGGTCATATCGTGAACGTTTATCCCGATCGCTCAGGACTGAATAGGCTTCCGCGGCTTCTTTAAACGAGGCTTCAGCTTCCTGGTTATCGGGATTCCGATCTGGGTGAAATTTCATAGCAACTTTTCGGTAAGCCTTTTTTATTTCATCTCCGGTTGCATCTTTCGAAACGCCCAGAATATCGTAATAATCTCTCATGTAATACTATCTACTTCGCAACGATGACTTTTGCATGTCGAATAACCCGGTCATGATATTTATATCCTTTTTCAAATTCCTGCAGAACCGTCTGGCTTTTAAATTCATCTGATGTCTGACTCATTAATGCATCATGAAGGTGTGGGTCGAAGAGTTCACCGACGGAGATAAACGACTCAATTCCATTTTTTTTAAGTATCCGGGTAAAATTTTCCCTGACGATATGGATACCCTCCAGGATAGGATCTTTTTTATTTTTTGGTGAGATGGATTGAAGCGTCCGGTCTAAATCGTCAATAACGGGTATTAATTCTTTTATAAATTCTTCCAAGGAATATTTTAAAAGGTCGTCTTTTTCTCGTGATGTTCGTCGACGGTAATTCTCGAACTCTGCCAATAACCTGACATATTTTTCTTTATAATTCTCTTCTTCAACGGTATCAGATGTCTTTTGAACTTTTTGATTGTCAACAGAAGATATCAATCCATCATTTAACAATTTTGCGATGACATGTTGATCCCGCTTTAATTGTGATCTCTTTTTTCTAAGTCGTTTAATACTATGAGTTTTTCGTGGTGGTGTTGTCATTGATTCTGATTATTATTAACTGAATTAAGATTTATTGTCAAAATTTGACTAAAGAAGGTACTTTGAAATACTTCGATAGCTGGCGTAGATCCCAAGCAAACACCCTGCCATGATATTTCCACTGATCAACATGGCAGGTTCGAGAATTACAAATTGAAATTCTCCAAGGACGTAATATAAGAGCGACTTCAACAATGTGATTGACAGAATTGACAATCCAGCCCCAATGACTCCCTGAAGCACACCTTCCATCACAAATGGAAATTTAATGAATGTGTCAGTCGCTCCTAATAACCTGAGCGTGTGGATATCTTCCTGTTTCGCATGAATGATCAGCCTGATTGTATTACTGACAAGAATGACAGATATGACAAATATCCCGATTCCTATCAGAATCCCGATTCCTACAATATTGCTGATAATTTGGTCTAATCTCATAATCATCCCTGTGCTGAACAATGCCAGATCAACTCCGGGGATTCGCCTGATTTCGTTGACGATTTTCTCCATTCCAACTGCTTTTCTGTAGGATTTATCAATCTCGAATTTTCCCCCGTATGGTAAAGGATTTTCACCAATGATATCCACCACATCATAGGCGAATAATCTTTTGAATTCAGCAGCCGCTTCAGATTTATCGATAAAGTCTCCCTGTTCAATACCATCGATCAGTAAAATAGTATTGAATAATTCCGTCCCCAGATGAATATCTACATCGGCGTTAAAAAATACATCGATTCTGTATTTTCGCTTAAAATCGTGGCTGTAGCCGATCATATTCGTCATAGAATAATAGGCAATACTGAAAATAAACAGGGTAATTGCAATGGTGATTGAAGAGATCAGTGCAGGAATTTTTGCACGGGACAACGCTTTTACACTTTCGACGGACAGAAATAAAAACTTACGAAGCATTATTGAACGAGGTAGCCTTTGTTCAATTCGATAAATCGTTTTTTCCGGGGACGGATCAATGGATAATTATGAGTAGACATGAGTACCGTCGTCCCGCCTGCCGCAGCCCTTTCCAGTACGTCGATGATCTCATCCGAAACGATAGGGTCAAGGTTCCCGGTAGGTTCATCAGCGAGGATTACCAAGGGTTCATTGACCAATGCTCTGGCAATCGATACCCGTTGTTGCTCTCCGCCGCTTAACTGGAGGGGCATGGATTTTCCCTTCCCCGTCAGATCAACCATTTTGAGCACTTCCGATACTTTATCCTGAATAACTTTCCCGGGGACACCGCAGATTCTGAGGGGTAAGGCGATATTTTCGAAAACAGTCTTGGCTTTAATCAGCTTAAAGTCCTGAAAAATCGTACCAATCTTTCTCCGGTAATAGGCAATTTTCCGCCCATTGAACCGGGGAATCTCCTGATTATCCACATAAATTTTACCATTGTTAACAGGAATATCTCCAATGATTGCTCTTAATACCGTGGACTTCCCTGCACCGGTGGGTCCCATTAAAAATACCAACTCGGATTTTTGTATCGTGAAGGACAGGTTAAATATTCCCGTTTCTTTTGTGTATCGTGCGGTGACGTTTTCAAATCTGATCATCGGCTGCCTTTTGTACACCGGCGAAACTCAAAGTTGACCCGTTTGAATGGAGGACAGTACAATTCTGAATTCTCAAATCTGAGTGATGTGGATATAAAATAACAGGGAAAAGCATTGTGAATATTACCATCATCATCACACCTCTTGAAATCGAAGAAAATTCAATTTGATTAGTTGCGCTACCGGTACAAATTGTGGGAAATAATGTAAGTATATACTTCAGGAGATAAATAATTAATTACATCCTGATTTCCCCCCAGGAGCATTACCCTGATCTCGCTGGAAGAAATATGAAAGTGAAAATTGGAGTAATATTTTACGTTCGCGTTGTTACCGGTTTCGGACGGGATGTCAGAGACGGAATCCCGGTGGAAACACAGAATACTGGCAGAGTTTAATATTTCCTGCCACTGGTACCAGTGATAAAAATCCGCCCACTGGTCTTTCCCCAACACCAGGGTCAGTTCATCACCGGGAAATCTCTCCTGTAAGTAATGCACGGTATTGATCGTAAAATTCTGGCGGACGGATGTCATTTCAAATTCATCAATTTCCAGCCCCTGAATACCCGAAAAATTTAACCGAGACATCACCATCCGGTCGCTATCTGAGGAATGGGGAATATGATCTTTCGCAGGTGACTGGCGGGTGGGAAATACCAGTAACGTATCGCAAAGGGAACTGCTGATCCTGGCAATCTCCCGATGACCAAGATGAGGTGGATCAAAGCTGCCACTAAAAAAATGTATTTTTGCCATGATTGTTGTGAAATTGGATCCAATTCCATATTCTATAAGTCTTAAAAAAAAAAGTTAATCTGTTGTAAAGCGCTCGCCATCCACGGGAAATCCTCTCTGTTAACTGAAGCAGATTGCTGTTAAAAAAGTCTGATTATTTATAGAGTCTAATATATTCGTTCATGGTCATTTTACCATTTGATGTGTTCTGTAGAATTAATTTAGCTTCCTTAAGTTTATCTTCTGATGTAAAATTATTATTATTTAATCTGAAATAGGATTCTGCACTGTCCCGGGCTTCATTAAGGATGTAGGAAAACATGATCTCAATTTTCGCATCGTCTGCAATCGGCGTATCGTAATAATTATCCACGACCTGTTGAAAATAGATGCGTGCAGATTCGTATTCTTCCAGTTTAAGATAAAGCCGGCCGGTTTCGTACAATTTCAGCGCCAATTTTGACCGTATTTTTATAATTTCTCCCATTGCTTTCGTCGTCCATTTTGAGTCAGGAAAATCTTCGATAAATTCCTGTAACCGGTCTAATGCATTCAGAGTACTTTGCTGATCTTTTTGATAATCCATTGAGGTCTCAATGGCGCATTCACAAATTCGGAACCGGGAAGCTTCGATTTTCTCGATATCGTTTGAATACCGGATGTAATTTTCATACGCTACAGATGCTTCAATGTATTTTTTTGAATTAAAAAGTGATTCTGAAAGATAGTATTGTGCATCTACGGCAAGCCTGGAACCCGGATTATTCATCACAATGTAGTCAAATTCCTGTTGTGATTTTTTATATTGTTTATTGTTAAAATATGCTATCCCTTTTTCAAATCTGGAAGAGAGATCATCGTCAATCCCCGTTTTGGTGTGACTGCAGGCGACAAGCAGCATCAATGATAAGAGTGTCAGTAAACTATAATTATATATTTTCATTCAACTACCAACCCAATGTCAGGTCAAGGTGGACACCACCAATTCCATATTTTTCATTGAGATTAAACTCGGTACGTGCGGATAGATTTGCAGACACTTTATCATTCCATTTTTTAGTTGCAATAACAGCATCAATCATACTGGCAACATGGTTCATCATGACCGTTGATAACATATAATTTGCAACTTTTTGATAATCATTTGAGTCTCGTCTCAATCGACGGTAAGTCCATTTATGGGGAGATTTTGCAACCGCATAACCGGTTGCATCATAAACCGAGAGTGAGTCATTATCATCCCACCCGGCGAAAAACCCATTATATTTCCCGACATTCTCATAATAGGCGCCATCCTGAATGACATGGAAATGGTCATCAGTACTGATAATCGTATTGATCAAATCGATTTTCTGGTCAGATGTCAAGGTTTCATCCATGGTGATATCTTCAAAATTAGATTCGTAGTACTCCCGAAATTCCTGTGTATTTGTGCTCATTAGTCTGACCCGTGGAGCTTCACCCGATACATAGTATGTATAATAAAATTCCGTTGAATGGCTGCCTTCCCATAAATTTTCATAAATATAAATATTTGTGGTGTCTCCCACATTTTTAGAAAACAGGAATTTGAAATCATTCGCATTATCATCCCATTTATAGTAATCGGCAATCCAGCGGGAGAATGACCAGTGATCATCTACATATTTTTCATACATTTTTTCAGTATCTTTTCCTTTGTTGGTGTAGTTTGACCAAAGCAGCCACGACGTCACCTCGACGCCTGCAAATGCTAATCCTCGTTTCCAATGTCCCGTGTAATACTCGCCGAGACCCGGAAGTAGACCGGAATAGATTAATGCTCTTCCGGCATATTTATAATCTTTATTATTGAAATTCATTTCAGCCGGTTGTT
>CAYPCW010000008.1:0-62293 GCA_964409335.1 uncultured bacterium | reverse complement strand
GACCATGGCTTCGCCGATCCGGTTGCCATGTCCGGTGATGACGGACAAAATTTCACCCGGTAGTCCCGCATCCAGCAAACATTCCGCTAATTTCAATGCGGATAATGGCGTCACGGTGGCGGGCTTGACGATGACCGAATTTCCTCCGGCGATTGCTGGTCCGACTTTATGAGCGACCAAATTTAGCGGGTCATTGAAAGGGGTGATCGCCGCAATAATCCCGATGGGGAACCGGTAATAATAACCTACCCGGTTTTCTGATCCCGGAGCGCTGTCGAATGGGATGGTTTCACCATTGATCCGCCGGGCTTCTTCTGCAGAAATGGTGATGGTATTGATGGCTCTCCCGACTTCCTTTCGGGCTTCGCGAATGGTTTTCGATCCCTCTGAAGCGATCGTCACTGCCAGTTCTTCAAACCGGTCTTGCATCAGATTTGCTGCTTTTTTTAGTATGGAAATCCGGCGATGACCCGGCATATCCCGGTTAATCTCAAATCCTCTTTGTGCACTTGAAATCGCAGCGTGAACATCCTGTTCATTGGCAGCGGGGACAGTATCCACAAGCACTCCATCGAAGGGATTTAATACATCAATTGTCTCGGATTTATCCATCCACTGTCCACCGATAAGCATCTTCATGACAGAGTCTCCTCTGATAACCGGTGGATTTTCAGCAGGTCGCTGAGAATGGAGAATCCCGTCTCACCTTTTCCCGCGCCGGGTCCGACAATGGTTATGTCTCCCAGAAGGTCAGTTGAAAAAGTAATTGCATTCACAGCGCCCATGATCCCCGCAAGAGGGTGTGTCATGGGTATCATTTCAGGATGAACGGATGCGTGAAGTTTGCCGTTTTTAAGTTCGACCGAACCGATGAGCTTCCACCGGGAATTTTGAGATTTTGCAGATTGTATATTTTCAGATGTAATTCCGGTAATTCCACTGCACTCCACCTCATCAATATTACACGGGGTATCCATGACCACATTTGCCAGGATGGTCACCTTTGCACGAGCATCATAACCTTCCACATCCCCGGCGGGATCGGCTTCGGCATACCCCAATTTCTGCGCCTGCCGGAGGGCAGTTTCATAGGTCATCCCGGATTCCATCTGTGTAAGTATATAATTGGTCGTTCCGTTCAGGATACCTTTGACTGCCGTGATGTTACAGCCGGCAAGCGGTCCGGATGCAAGGTTCAACACCGGGGTACCACTCATGACGGTTCCTTCAATCATGAAAAAGACGTTATGGCGATCGGCAAGTGATTTCATCTGGTGAAAAGCCAATGCAGCCGGTCCTTTATTACTGGTGACGATGTGCTTCCCGGATTCGAAGGCGGTGGTGCAATGGGTGAGCGCGGGTTCGCCGTCCGTCAGATTGGTGAATGCCAGTTCACAAACCACATCCGCATTACAGTAGCGGATCGTATCCACCGCATTCCAGTCCATCCGGCTGGTCGTAAACTGACGGTCTGTTTTGATTTCCTGAAGCGCCTGATCAACATTGAGTCCGTCCGGATCGTAGATGGTTCCAAATTTCAAGTCGCTGATTGCGACAATTGAGGCAGCATACCCGTACTTTTGATTTAATTCCGATTGTTTGTTTTTCAGGATTTCGGCCAAACCCTGACCCACGGTTCCAAAACCGATAATGGCAATTTTTTGATTCATGAGGTTCTCCGGTTATTTTAATGTGTATAGTAATATAGAATTTCGATCAGATGCAATCAAACGCCTGATCCAGATCCGCGATGATGTCATCAGGGTTTTCGATCCCTACGGATATACGGACGGTATTTGGATGGATCCCGGCTAATTTTCGTCCAGTTTCGCCCTGTTGCTGATGGGTTGAGATCGCGTTCAGGGTGGCGACTGTTTTGACTCTGCCCAGGTCTGTGGCTCGCCATATCATGTCTAATCCATCATAAAATTTCCGCGTATTGACAGACGAATCAGGATGATCTTCACCAATTTCCACCATCAGCATATATCCAAACATTGGCTCACCGGAATCCGCTAATTTCATGTATTTCTGTGCGAGATCGTGTCCTTTAAAAGAATTCAGTCCTGGGTAATTGACCCGAAAGACCCTCGGATGACTCTCCAGATATTTCGATACAGACATTGCAGTTTTACTCATGTGGGCGATCCGCATGCGGAGCGTTCTCATATCATTCAGCGTCATGATTGCGCCCAAAGGATGCAAGGACGGACCATTGTCACGGTAGGGCCATAGTTTTGCCCAGACGGCAAAATCGCTTTTCATATCGTCACATCCCACCTTGCTGATGATATTTTTACGGGCAATCAGCAGCCCCGATATAGAAGTTCCGCTTGTGGAGAGAACTTTGGATGCGGAATGCACAACAATGTCTGCCCCATAAGTCAGAGGTCTGGTTAGCGCGGGGGAGGCGCAAGTGGTGTCCATGATTAGGGGTGAATTCATTTGATGCGCCAGACCGGCGACTTTTTCGATATCGAAAATGGATAGAGACGGATTGGACGGGAATTCTCCAAAAACAAATCGGGTACCTTCGTCAATGGCAGACCGCCACTCTTCTAAATCGAAAGGATTATGAATCCACCGAACGTCCACCCCCTGCTCTTCATGACGACGGACCCAAAATTGCTGAAAGGTACCGCCGTACACTTTAGCGCAAGATACAATATTCGGCGGGGGAAGAGAATTATCTTTTACCAAAAACGGATCGGTAGCGGTCCGGATCGCGCTCATTCCGCTGGATGTACAAAGTCCGGATGCCTCTATTGAGGTTCCGTAGGTTTCCAGCAAAGCGATCACTTCTTCGAGAAAATACGTAGATGGATTTGCGATCCGTGAATAGCACCATGTTGGCATTTGATAAGAAAGTGCCGCTTCCATCTCCGCGGTGTCTGCATATGCCTGAGCGGGACTCATGTAAACCGGTTCCATGATGGAGCCGTTATTTTGGGTCAACGCCTGTTGGATATCGTAGAGCCCGTGAGTTGCGACGGTATCGAATTTCCATTTTTTAGCACGGTGAATTCGTCTCTCACGGTCATTGATCATCTCACGGCCAATGGAGATCCAGTCTTGTAAGTCAGCCATAAATATTTCTCCTTAACATTGAATTTTATAATAATTACCAAATATAACACTGTTGTTGCAGTCGTTACTAAAATTTTATGCTGTATACGTTCATATGTTCGAAATGATATTCCGTATCGTTCTTAAATTTACGACTGGTTTGAGAAAAGACTCGTCCGGAGTTTAGAATCCTTTGGAATACACAAATTGCCCTCTGTAATTTTAATTTCAGCCGAATAAATTTTATACTAAAAACGGATACTACATGAATCAAAACATTCACAGACCGGAGAAAAACCACATGCTCCAAACCCAGACTCTCATGTTTTTACTTATTATCAGTCTCATTTCCCCAAAAAAGTTGAATGGCGGAGATATTTCAAATCCAGAAGATAAGATAATATCCAATATCGCCCTAGGAGCGATTGTCGGCTATTTCGGCTGGAACATCATCAGATCGATCGTAAAAGTTAAAGATAAAAAAATGTTTCCGGAAGTGAAGGCAGAATTGAAGATCATTCAGTTTATTGCTACGACAGACGAGATCAGAGAAATAAAATCGCTTCGCTCACCGGATGAATTAGATGCCTTTACCCGAAGTTTCTGGAAAAATCGGGACCCGTCTCCACAAACGGCCATCAACGAATTTCGAATTGAGCACGAGAAGCGGGTCAAATTTTGCAATGAAAATTTCACCACCGGACTGACAGACGGCGGCAGTACGGATATGGGGAGGGTGTACATTTTATACGGCGCTCCATTTAATATTTTCAGAGATGAGATTGACACGTCCTCAGAAGTATTCTCTAAATTCTCCCCAAATGTGTACCCGCTCGAAGTCTGGGTTTATAATTTTCCCTCTATAGGTTCTGAATTTCCGACCATTTTCAGCAATACAAATTATGGCGGGACTGTTTTTGTATTTATGGATCTGCAAAAAATAGGCGAATATTCTCAGATATATTCGAACAAACCTAACGAATACATTGATAATCGGGTATATAAATAACATTCTCTGGCAAAATGGACGGTTTTTTCAACTCACAAATTAGTGGAATGAGAGGTATAGAATGGATATTATATTAGTCGTTTCTGCAATAGTCGGATATCTTTTCGGCTGTATACAGGCATCCTATTTTATCGGGAAATTTGTTCGTAGAATTGATATCCGGCAGCATGGATCTACCAATTCGGGTGCTTCGAATGTGACCATGATCATGGGGCTAAAATGGGGGTTGATCGCCGGGTTCATAGATATGCTGAAAGCATCGGCGGCAGTCTGGGTCGTCAGAGCGGTATATCCTGGTTCTGATGATGCGCTATTCATCGCCGGATTCTTTGCGGTCATGGGACATATATACCCCTTTTTTATGGGATTCAGGGGAGGGAAAGGAATTGCCAGTCTGATCGGGATGTATCTCGCAGTTGACTGGAGATTCGGGTTGATCATCCTCGGTATTCAGGTGGTTGCCTCAGCGGTTACAGACCTGGTGACCACCGGGTCGGTCATATTGTACCTATCGCTACCATTCCTCACAATTTATTATGGGTATTCACCCACAGCTCTATACATCAGCCTAGTACTGGTGGTCATTGGGTTATACAAACATTATCCGAATATGATCAGAATCCTGAAAAAAGAAGAACCACGCATCAGGGCGGTGTTATTTAAGAAGAAATAAACATTCTTGCTATGGTCTGTCCGATATTAGATTTCACCGGAGAGCCGTTTCAAAGAGATTTCAGTTTCGTGAAGTAACCCATCCAGTCCCAGGGTGTAGTATCGATCCGGTGTAATTGGCTCGCCAATCCTGACCGTAACCGTCCCTGGTTTAAACGTTTTCCGGGTGAATGGTTTGTATTGGTAAGCCCCCTCTAATCCTATGGGCAGAATCGGGGTGTGTGTATTGAGAGCCAAATGAAATCCGCCTTTTTTTAATGCGGTCATTTTTCCGGTTTCGGTCCGGCCTCCTTCGGGAAGCAGTACAATATGATACCCTTTGGTGTTGATCACATGCTCGGCGGACAGGATACCATTTACGGCGTGAGTACGGTCATACCGGTCGATTGGAATAACCTTAAAACTTAACAACAATTGTTTCCACACCGGATATTTGAAATTATACAGTGCAACGACAGCCGTGTACCGGCCATTTATGACAGCAGGTAACAGCAATACATCGATAAAACTGCAGTGATTGGACATAATAATATATCGGTCTTTATCAGGGAATTTTCCCTCTACTTTTAACCGGATACCCAAAACGATAAGCATAATTCGGGCGATTATTTTCGCCATCGGGAAGATCGCCGGTCTGGCAAAGATGCTGGTTATTATAAGTAAAATACTGAATATAACAAACAGAGGGACGGCGATCACTGAAATGAGGACCGTGATCAGACCATCAGCCTTCAAATGGACTTCCCTCCGGAATACGGTCGAATATTTTATGGTTTGCTTTTGGGAATGCCAGAGTTTTCAGTTCATCCCGGGTTATCCATCTCACCTGAGAACATCCGATCGTCCTGGGTTCCCCCTGCTGATACCTGCAATGATAACTGTCCATCGAGATTGAAAAGTGCGTGTATGCGTGTTCAATTGTTTGAATAAAATCGCCGACTGAAACCTGAACTCCCAATTCCTCAGCGACCTCCCGCCGCACACATTCCTGTGGAGTTTCGCCATTCTGTATTTTTCCGCCGGGAAACTCCCAAAGACCACCCAGCAATCCGCCTGATTTTCGTTTTGACACAAGGATTTGGTTGTTTTTCCAAATCACACCGACGGCAATCCGGAAATGTGGGCGCACTTTTCGTTTTTTCTTCACCGGGTATTGATCAACCGCTTCCATAGAATATGCCAGGCAATGTTTCACTACCGGACATTGATCACACAACAGAGATTTGGGCTTACAGACATCCCGTGCAAGATCCATTACTGACTGATTAAAATCACCGGGCGCTGTTTTTTGAATGTGTAACTGTAGAAAATTCAAAATCATTGATTGATGATGTTCCGGTGGGTTGGGTAATGCCAACAACCGGGCGGTCAGTCTCTTCACGTTACCGTCGATCGTGGGTATAAAATGCCCAAAGGCAATAGACTGAACGGCGGCGGTAATATAATCTCCCGCCCCTTTCAATAACCGGAATTGAACCGGCTCTGATGGGATCACTCCGTGGTAGTCATTTACGACCGTCTGGCAGGCACGGCGGAAATTTCGTGCTCGTGCATAATATCCCAGACCTTCCCAAAGTTTCAGTACCTCATCTTCACTGGCTTGAGAAACTGCGTACGCTGTTGGAAGGGCGGCAAGCCATCTCCGATAATACGGAATGACAGTTTGGATCTGGGTTTGTTGCAGCATAACCTCGGACAGCCAAATACGGTAAGGATCCGTCTCATTCCGCCATGGCATAAGCGTATTTTTCCGGTGATACCAATTTATTACTGAAGTGGAAAAATCAGTCATCTATCAGTTGTCTGCTCTCAGAAGGGTCAGGTTCCAGTTTAGCGATTCAAGCACCGGGAAAATTTTTTCTCTATCCTCATCAGACATCAGTCTTTGAAGCGAAAAAGTGAGGTCATCCAAATCAGATTCAAGTTTGTCAATCAGCCCTTCTCCGGCAGATGTGACAGTGATGGTCACCTTTCGTTTGTCCCGGTGGATTTTAGATCGGTTGACGAGTCCAAGACTTTCCAATTTCACCAGGTTCCGTGTCGCTGTACTGACTTCAATACCAATTTTACCGGCAAGCTGAGACATGAGGATACCGTCGATGGGAATTGCCAGCAGAATATTTGCCTGTGAAAAGGTGAGATGATGCCGGGCGGCAATCTTCCTGAAAACGGCTGTGAGTTGAGAATTTAAATCCCTGATTTGTTCGGATAAATCCATATTTGTATCTTACAAATAACGACAGGTTTATCAAAACGGTAAATTATAAATTTCTTCAGGAGAACGATTTTAGGTTTTTCTCTTAGATTATTTTGACAACTGGTAGAAATTATTAGTGTCTATGAGCTTCAATATGAGGTTTATTACCAGAATAATGGCGGAGAAAAAAATGAAAATCGACAGTTTAACTTCTTTGATTTTATGGACAGGAATATTGGTTCAATGTGTATCGGGTCAATCCACAACGGATCTGTTGAAAAACAGGGATGTGAAGGCGATTAAACTCAACGGTTCGAAAATCCATGTGGACGGCTTACTATCAGAAACGGTCTGGAGGAATACATCCAAAGAGGGTGATTTCACACAGCGTTCCCCGGAGGATGGCGTCATACCTTTCAACGCCACCTATTTTACAGTTGTGTACGACGAAGAAAATCTATATTTTGGGGTTTGGGCAAATGATTCAGACCCTGAAAATATTGATGCGATCCTGACCAGAAGGGATGAAGGCTCACCCTCTGACTGGGTGTACGTTTCGATTGACAGTTTTAATGATAATCGTACTGCGTTTGAATTCGGTCTGAATGCAGCCGGAGTGAAACAGGACCTGAGAAGATTTGACGATGATAATCTTGATTATGACTGGGATGGAGTATGGGAAGGCGAGGTTCACCGTACCCCGGATGGCTGGACGGCAGAATTTGAAATTCCCTTTCGGGAATTACGGTTTAATACGGGAGATAATATGGTTTGGGGATTGCAGGTCTATCGGGAATTCCCAAGAAATAGTGATGAACTTTCTGTCTGGAACTACTGGTCAAAAGAGGATGCCGGTTTTGTCTCTAATTACGGTAAACTGACTGCCCTTCGTGACATCAAATCTGAAAAACCGCTTTATCTCATCCCCTACGTTGTTGGGAAGAATCATATTAATTCTGAATTGAAGGATTTCTACCATTCCCAACGATATGATCTGTTAGCGAACACCGGCGCAGATGTCCGTTACAGTTTTGGCAACGGTCTCACCTTCAACGCCACAATCAATCCGGATTTTGGTCAGGTGGAGTCCGATCCGGCTGACTTTAATTTGACAGAGTTCGAAACTTATTTTTCCGAGAAGCGTCCGTTTTTCGTGGAAGGCGGTAATATTTTAAAATTCAGTATGGGATTTGGCGATGGGGATAACGGCAATAACACATTGGTTTATTCCAGGAGAATTGGAAGTACTCCATTTGGATATGTGAGTTCCGTTGAAGATAGTATATCTGCGACAAATCCGGTATTTGTGGATATCCTGACCGCAGTCAAATTAACGGGGAAAACAGAAGATGGTTTATCTCTTGGCTTAATGGATGCAGTGACCAACGAAGAACGGGCGATCAAACATCTCGCTGATGGAACGAGTGAGAAAGTGACGGTCGAACCCTTGACCAACTATCACATCAGCCGGCTGCAGAAGGATTTCCGTGACGGGCAGACGGTTATCGGGGGGATTATAACAGCGGTGAACCGAAACCTGGAAGACACGGGATTTGAAAACGATCTTCACAAAAGCGCCTATTCCGGGGGGTTAGATATGACCCACGAATTTTTCGACCGGAATTTTTACCTTCAATCTGCTCTCTCCTTCAGCCGGGTGGCGGGAACTGTTACCGCAATCACGAACACTCAAATGAGCTCTGCCCGGTATTTCCAACGTCCGGACGCAGATCACCTTTCATTAGATACAACCGCCACCTCATTATCCGGCTATTCGGTAAAACTCATTGGTGGGAAGTCCCGCGGCCATTATCAGGGTGCAATTGGAATTTTAGCATCCAGCCCGGGCTTTGAGGTGAATGATCTGGGATTCAACCGGAATTCGGATTATTACATGCAGTTCATTTGGCTGGCATACCGGCAATGGAATCCGGGAAATTACCTAAAAACGTTAAATATCAATATAAATCAAGGGGTTTCCGGCGATTTTGCCCCCGAGATTAACAGTTTTGGCGGCAATATTAATTTTAACACCACCTTGTTAAGTAATGCGGGATTTGGGGGGGGGATTAATGCCAATGCACCGGGTTTTTCAACGACACTTTTACGCGGTGGTCCTGCAATAGCCACACCTGCAAACGGCAGTTTCTGGATAAACTATTGGACTGACTGGAGAGCGCCGGTCTCGTATGATGTTTCTACCAGCTATTTTAGTAATACAGACAAGGTTCATTCTGCAGATATATCTCAGGGTATCAGTTTACGTCCGTGGGATAATTTTCAGATCTCACTGAATATGGGCATTAATAAATTTTCCGATACCTGGGCATGGAGGGGGAAAGCCTGGGATGAGAATGATGTCATCCATTACATTTTTTCAGATTTAGATCAAAGTACAATTTTGTTCACCATGCGGACAAATTACACTATCACGACCTCGCTTTCACTCCAATTCTACAGCCAGTATTATTCCACTGCGGGCAAATACTCTGGATTCAGAGAAGCAGATCAGGTGCGGGAACGTAATTTTGACAGCCGGTTGAAAAAACTGAAGTATGCCGAGTTAGAGTTTGGAGAAACGACCCAACTGTCACTTAATAATTTTTCCGAAATAAGGTATTCATTTTATAATGGACTCGACGATGATTTTACCTACCAGCAATTCCGGTCAAACCTGGTACTGAGATGGGAATTCCAGACCGGTTCGATGGTTTACTTCGTCTGGTCGAATGGGTATACTAACTCGATGGATCGGTATTTGACGGCGGATGCGGGTAATTTCGATCTGGGTCAGAACATGAAGGATTTGTGGAAAACCCCCGGTGACAATGTGCTTTTGATCAAATTCAGCTATTTATTTCACATATAGGCGCTATTATTCCAACGCGGGTTTGAGCTGAGTGAGGGTATGAAGGATGATGCCTCCGGCGATGGACACGTTAAGACTCTCGACATTTCCCAATTTCGGAATAGTGATCTTTACCCGAATTTGGGATAATACCGCTTCATCAAATCCATGAGCTTCGCTGCCTAAAACCAGCGCCCATTTGTCCAGTTTTAATTTTTGAAGTTTTCGGATCGGTTCGCCATCCAAAACCCCGCCAATGATCGTATGTCCGGATTCTCTGAGCGATTGAAAAATGTTCTTACCCGGGTTATCCAGAATGTCCAGGTAAAAATGCGCCCCCATTGCCGATCTGATAACTTTTGGATTGTATGGATCTGCAGATAATTCTGATAATATAACCGTCTTAATCCCGAACCACTCTGCCGTTCGTAGCAGCGTTCCCAGATTCCCAGGATCAGAAATTTTATGCAGAATTAGGACCTGATCGGACAACTCTCCCTTGGGTCGTTTCATTCGGGCAGACGCGATTATCCCCTGATTATTTCGGGTATCGGATAACTGACTCATCGTCTTATGGGGAATCACGTCTGTGGACACATTATTTTTTTCACACAGCATCTGAATAAATTTACCGGCTGCAGATTGCTCAAAAATGTCTGTCATCCAGACTTTTTCGATATCATAATTGCTTTGGAGAGAATCCTTGATGATCCGATAACCCTCCAAAATGAACATTCCTTTTTGGGTTCTGAATTTCTTGATATTTAAGGAACGGAGGGTCTTTAATTCCGCACTAAAATGAGCAGATTTTTGCAATGGTTTTTTTAACATTTTATATTCTTATTATTTGATTGTTAGTACGATTGGTGCATGATCCGAACCCATGATATGGGGTAAGATTTTTGAATCCTTCACCGATGGCACAAGTTCAGGCGATACACAGAAATAATCGATGCGCCAGCCGATGTTCCGGGTCCGCGCATTGTTCATGTAACTCCACCAGGTGTAATGGCCGCCTTCAGACACAAACGATCTGAAGGTATCAACAAAACCGGATGCTATAATTTGATCGAACCCTGTCCGTTCTTCCGGTGTGAAACCGGCATTGTTCACATTTGATTTTGGATTCGCCAAATCAATCTCTTTGTGGGCAACATTCAGATCACCGCAAAAGATGACTGGTTTCCTTTTTTCAAGATTTTTCAGATACTTGAGAAAATCCGGGTCCCACTCCCGATGGCGGTACCCGAGGCGGGTCAACCCCCTTTGTGAGTTTGGAACGTACACATTGACGAGAAAATAGCCGGGAAATTCCACCGTGATAACCCGCCCTTCATCGTCATGTTTGATAATACCGATTCCATTCGTAACTGATTCAGGTTCGATTTTACAAAATATAGCCGTCCCTGAATACCCTTTTCTATCAGCCGCGTTCCAGTATTTATACGGATACTCTGATAAATCTACTTCTACCTGATCTGGATGAGCCTTGGTTTCCTGAAGGCAAAAGATATCCGGTGACCATGACTTTACAAACTCCGTGAATCCTTTTTTGAGGATCGCCCGGAAACCATTTACATTCCATGATATGATATTAGTCATTTGATTTTGGTGTGTTTAGTGTGAAATGATTCCCATCCGGTCAATCTTCATAAATTCTGAATTTTCAATGGCTGCTTCCAGCAGACGGTTAAGGTCAACTGATTTTTCGATACGGCGGACCTTCTCCAAATCTGCCCTGGTTTCGGGGTGGGCAGGGACAAAGAAAGAACAGCAATCCTGGTACGGCTCGATAGAAATATGGTAGGTTCCGATGTCCCGCGCTGTTCGAACGATCTCCTCTTTATTCATCCCGGCCAACGGACGAAGGATAGGCAAAGTAGCGGCGTCTGACACCGCGCGGATATTCGAAAGCGTTTGTGATGCGACCTGACCCACACTTTCTCCGGTGATCAGAGCGGGAGCACCGATCCTGTCCGCAATTGAATTCGCCAGGTTTACCATAGTACGTCGAAACAACAGTACCCAGAATTTATCCGGCGATTCAGTCATGATCTTTTGTTGAATTTCGAACAACGGTACCAGATACACGGGGCATATGGACTGATATCTGGATAAAACCCGGAGTAACAAGATCACATTGTGGATGGATTGCCGGTTCGTCGCCGGAGCGCTGTGAAAATGGACAAATGACAACCGCACACCTCTCTTCATCATGTGAAATGAGGAGACAGGGGAGTCAATTCCGGATGAAATGAGACTAACTGCAGATTCGCTGACTCCGACCGGTAAGCCCCCAAATCCGGCGACCCGTCTTGAACCCACGTAAGCCATACCTTTAACGACCTCAATAAAAATTTCAAGATCGGCGCCCTTTAATTTGACCGGTTTTTGAACGATCTGCTGAATATATGCACCGATCTCCTGATTGATTTCAGCCGTTGTCATCGGGAAATTTTTATATTGACGACGGGCAGTGATTCTAAAAGTCTCAAAGGGTTGCTCGGGGATCTGAGATTCAGCGGCGATTTTAAGCTGATGCAGATCTGCGGAAATCTGAATGCACAACGTCGCATTTGAAAGCCCCATCACGTCCCCAAGCCGGTTCGCATACTCTGCCCATCGCTCGGGATCAACCCCAAAAACGTACACGCGTGCGCCGGAAAGAGCAACCCGGTCGCAGGGTAAATCTTTTATATTTTCCTTCACATTCTGAAGAAATACGTTTTCAAACCATTGCCGGTTATCCCCCTTAAGGGAAATTTCGTGGTAATGTATAAGTATGCAGTTATTTGTCATTCATTATCATGTATTCTGATTGAATTGAAGGACATTCCGTGGCTGGATGTCTGTCTTTTCCCCATAAAATCGTTGCTAAAATGCTTTTTCAGAAAGGAAATAAAAACTACTAAAATTGTAAATAAACCGGGGGCAAGTCACTGGATTCATCTGTACCCCCGGGTGAAAAGTTATTCCTGATCCCCGCAGCAGCCACAATCGGACTGATGGTGATGGTCTTTAACTGAAAAATATAACGAGATATCCGGTATGGGAACACGTTCCTGTTTTCCGGTTTTCATTTCTTTAACCAAAACCATGTTTTGGTCATACTCATCTTCACCCATAATGATAGCAAATTGGGCTTTACGTTTGTTGGTTTCCCTCATCTGGGCTTTCAGGCTGCGCCGGAGGGTTTCAATCATTACGGAAAATCCTCTGATTCTTCTTAATTTGTCAGCAATCACCATTGCTGAGGGAATTGCCTCCTCAAAAAGGATGATGATATAAATATCTGTATCAGAACGAACTTCTGTTTTTTCATTTTCGTGAAGTGCGATCATTAGCCGCTCCATCCCGGCGGCAAAACCGACCGCGGGCGTCGATTGTCCGCCCAAGACCTCCACCAGTTTATCATATCGCCCGCCACCGCATAATGCATCCTGAGCGCCCAGGGCTTCTGATGTCACTTCAAACGTGGTGCGGGTATAATAATCCAAACCACGAACCATTTTTTTATCGTGGAAAAAAGGGATTTCCAATTCTGTCAGCAATTTAACAACCGTATTAAAATGGGATCTGTCTTCATCAGAAATATGATCAAAGATCAATGGGGCAAATGTATCCATAAGCTGTTGGCAGGCGTCGTTTTTACAGTCAAACAATCGAAGAGGGTTCTTTTCGATACGGGTTTGACAAACGCTGCAAAACTGATGGATTGCAGGGATCAGCGCATCTGTCAGTAAATCCAGATACGGCTTTCGGACATCCGGGCTACCGATAGAATTAATGCGCACCTTCAGTTTTTCGAGTTCTAAGGATTGATAAAAGAAATATGCCATCGAAATAATTTCGACATCCTGTTCGGGATGAGGTGATCCAATTGCTTCCACTCCGAACTGATTAAATTGCCGCTGTCTGCCTTTTTGAGGGCGTTCCCTCCTGAAAAGGGAATCCATATAGTATAACCGCTGGAGTGGGCTTTTTGCGCCTAAATTATGTTGGATATAGGCCCGAACCACCGGAGCCGTCAGTTCCGGTTTGAGTGTCAGTCCGGTACTTTCTTTATCCATATCCGTCCAGGAATACATTTCTTTCGTGACGATATCCGTTTCTTCGCCAACCCCGCGTGTAAAAAGCTCTGTCTTTTCAAAAACCGGCGTTCTGATCTCGGCATACCCGTGCAGATACATGAAATCATGAATAAAATTCTCAATTTTCCGCCATTTTTCGGTTTCAGGCGGGAGGAGATCGTAGGTGCCCTTAATCGTTGTAATATTTTTCATATGTCGTCGTTTTCAAGATCAAGTATAATAGTCTGCCAGGCATGGATGATCTTCAATATGCCCGGGATTGATCGCGATTCCAGAATCCGGGACCTGATGGACGAATCACTGATCATACTTCTAAATAGTGACAAAAATTTACCATGACTGTCCGGGGCATGAGCAGGACTCACCGTTAACACAATAATCTGGCATGGGAGTCCGTCCGGTGTAGAACACTCAATCCCCTCCCGGTTTATTCCGATGACAGGGATAAAGGATTGTAATTCAGTGGAGATTCCGTGGGGGTATGCCACACCCCTGCCTGCAGAAGATGCCAGATTTTCTTCATTGGCTCGTATGCATCCAATAACCGATTGAATATCAGATACGTCCGATATTTTTGTGAGGTAACTGGTAATCTCGTTAATGGCTTTATCCCACGATTCTGAAGTTAGAAAAATGATATTTTCTTCAGATAGTCTTTCTTGAAGGTTCATCGGAGTGCGAAAGTTACTTGCATGACCTATGAAACATCCAAGGAAATATTCCGCTTTCAAAAACCGTCTTCACCATGATGGCAATTTGGTTATTTGAGTGGCTTGAAACAAAGTAATTTTTAATCTCCCGAAACCACCTTTCCGGAGAATCTCTGGTTCTGCACTTTTCACAATATTTTACAGAAAGAATTTTAACAGATTTGAGTGGAATGTGGATGTCAGATATTGGATGTGGGGGAATTCGAATGATATGTGCCTGACGGTAGAATTTTTCAAGAGAATATTCTGTGTCGAAAATGATATTCAATTCGATTAAAATAAGACAATCCAGTCGTAATTTACTCAGGTCAAATTCCATCATAAATCAACAGTTTGCTAAAATAAAGAAAATACCGCTGTCATGACGACGACATCAATCCAAATGAGATCCCTGTTTCAACCCGAATCTGTTGCGGTTATCGGCGCATCTTCCTCACCGGGAAAGATTGGGTACAAGATACTGAATAATATTATATCTTCTGGTTATCAGGGAAAAATTTTTGCCGTTAATCCCAGAGGCGGTGAAATACTGGGTCTTAACGCATTCACCCATGTTTCTGATATCGATTCCCAACCGGATGTGGCTGTAGTGGCTGTTCCGGCTTCGCGTGTATTTGAAGTGATAGTAGATTGTGCCCGGAGAGGAGTCAAATTTGCAACGGTCATCAGCTCGGGATTTTCGGAAGTGGGTAATCTTGAGGAAGAACGCAAAATTGTAAAATATGCCCGGGAATACGGTATGCGTATCCTCGGTCCGAACATATTTGGTCATTTTTCATCCGTTGTTTCCCTGAATGCGACGTTTGGTCCCCGTGATATACCGTCCGGTAATGTGGCGATCATTACCCAAAGCGGTGCGTTGGGGGTCGCGATGATCGGAAAAACTTCCGTTCAGAAAATCGGGCTTTCCACCATCATATCTGTGGGAAATAAGGCGGACCTGGATGAATCTGACCTGTTGGATTACCTGCGGGATGACCCCGGGACCCAGGCGGTTTTAATGTATATTGAAGGCATTCGTGACGGCGGAAGGCTCATCAATTCACTGGTGAAAACCACTCGTGACAAACCGATAATTGTTCTCAAATCCGGGCGATCGAAAAAAGGCGCTATTGCGGCGGCGTCCCACACGGGATCTTTGGCGGGATCCGATGATATATTTGATGCGATAATGAAACAATGCGGAGTACTTCGGGCGGAAAATATCCAGGAAGCGCTGAACTGGTGTAAATATATTTCCAACGCACCCCGTCCATCCGGTGAAAATACCCTTATTGTGACCAACGGTGGTGGGGTCGGAGTGATGGCAACAGACGCATGCGAAAAATTCGGTGTCTCGTTGTATGAAGATAAACAACGTCTAAGTGAAGAATTTTCTGCCGTTACCCATGGATTCGGATCAACGAAAAATCCCATTGATATCACTGGAGAGGCGAGCGTGGGAGAATATACATTCGCTTTAGATACGGCGTTGAACGACGGTAAAATTCATGCAGTCATTGCGTTATATTGTGAGACGGCAATGATGACCAGCGAAGAATTGAGTAAAATGGTTATCGAACAAAATCAAAAATATCAGCACCAAAAAAAGCCGATCATTTTTTCGCTTTTCGGCGGTTCCCTGACCGAAGAAGCCGTCAGCCGGCTCATTGAACATCAGGTTCCCGTTTACACCGAAGTCTATGAATCCATTTCCCCTTTAGGCGCATTATTCAGGTTTTTACGGTACGGCAGAAAAACAGAAGAATTCATCCGGGAGCCGGAGATTGATAGTCAGTTGATCAAAACCGTTATTGCGGAAACCCGAAAGGATAACCGGCAGTTCCTCCTTGCCCATGAAGCACAAACTCTGTTGAGAGCTATTGGCCTGGCCGGTCCCAACAGCCGGGTCGTAAAAACCATTGGTGAAACCGTCGATGCAGCCGAGGAAATTGGCTATCCTGTGGTCATGAAAGTGGTATCCAGGGATATTATTCATAAAAGTGATGTTGGAGGGGTTCTGTTAAACCTTGAAAATCCGCATGAGGTGATGGATGCCTATCAAACCATTATCCATAATTGTAAATCCTTCCGGAGAAATGCGATCATCGATGGGATTGAAATCGTTGAACAGGTTCCGAAAGGGACAGAAGTGATCATTGGCGCGCGACAGGATAAAAGTTTCGGACCGGTCATCATGTTTGGTTTGGGAGGAATCTATGTTGAAGTGTTGAAAGATGTTGCTTTCCGCGCCTTACCCGTATCGCATCAGGAAGCACAGATGATGGTGAGGGATATCCGCTCATATACCATGCTGATGGGACTGAGAGGAGAAAAACGTAAGGATATCGACGGAATTGTGGATGCGATCCTCCGTGTCGGAGCCGTTTGCAGACAGTTTCCTGAGATTACCGATATTGAGATCAACCCCATGATGGTTTACGATCAGGGGTCTGGGGTGAAAGCCATTGATGTGAGAATATTGTTATCGAAATCCGAAAGGAATACCTAAAATGAAAAAACTTATTATATCTTCGCTGGAAAGAGATGTGGGAAAGACTTCCCTGATCCTGGGATTAACTGCATTATACCCAGGTTCATTTACCTATATCAAACCATTGGGCGACCGGCTGGTTTATCAGGATAAAAAACTTTGGGATCACGATGCTAAACTGGTGGGATCCCTTTTTAATTTGCAGGATGATCCCACAACGATGAGTCTGGGATTTGATCATTCAAAGCTACGGTTTCAGTACAACCGCCTGGAGATGGAAACGGCACTGAGAGAAATGGCAGACAGGCATCAGAATAATGTGGATTTACTGATTGTTGAAACCGGCCGGGATATGGCACGGGGAACCACCGTTCATCTTGATCCCTGCTCCATCTGCAGAGCCATCGGGGGTAAACAAGTGTTGGTTGTCGGCGGTATTCATGACCGTATCATGGACGATCTGTTATTTTTTGACCGTCATCTGGAACACAGAGAACAAGAAATTGTCGGTGTGATTTTAAACAAGGTCAAACAAAAACCGGATTTTCTGAAGGAATTTAAAAAAATTCTCGGCACCCTGCGGTTTCCGATTCTCGGGATCATTCCGTATTTGCCGGAATTGTCCTATCCTACCGTCCGCAACATTGCCGACACCCTTTCAGCGCGTATTTTAACATCAGAGGATTATCTGGACGTGGACGTGAAAGACATCTTTGTTGGCGCTATGTC
Source organism: uncultured bacterium (assembly GCA_964409335.1). Taxonomy (GTDB): domain Bacteria; phylum Fidelibacterota; class Marinisomatia; order SCGC-AAA003-L08; family JACNLC01; genus JABMOW01. Next base: position 44,498 of record CAYPCW010000008.1, on the reverse strand, counting down.
GGCTGACGCCGTATTACGATTGGAAAAATTCAAACACCCGGAAAAAGTGATCATTACCAGCGGAGACCGAAGCGATATGATCCTTTCTGCACTGAATTCCGAGTGTGTGGGGATTGTACTGACGAATAATATCCTGCCTCCTCCAAATATCATCGCACAGGTTGCGGATAAAAATGTGCCGCTATTGAGTGTACAAAATGATACGTTTCAGATCGCCAAAAAGATTGATTTGATGATCCCTCTGATTAATCATGAGAGCCCGGAACGGATAAAATTGATTCAGGACATGGTTAGGGAAAATGTGAATACCGAACTCCTCTGGTAAAGAATTGACGGTCATCCGGGGAGGCGTGATCCCGGCTACGGATTAGTCCGCCCTCCACTTCCACATCCCGGTAATGACCACGACAATGACAAAAACCATACTTCCTATAGCCCACTTATAGCGGGAAGGATAGATGATCTGGCTGGTTGCGGTCATATGAAAATCCGTGCTGTGAAAACGGTTGACATCAAACTCCCAAAAGAGAGTATCCGTTAATGTGGTATCTGCATTGGACTCTGATACTTTGCCCGGGAGCAGGAGTTTGAGGATAAACTGATCATCAATCATATCCAGGGTAACAAGAGATTCGTCCTCCAATTGTTTAAAAATGGAATCTATCACCGTATACTGAAGTTGATCAATTGACTGTTTCAGAAGGGTAAGCCCAGCTGTTTTCAGCGAATCGTAATTTTTTGCAATCAGCGAATCCGGCAAGTCTTTCAATGACGCACTGAACCAGCGATCCAGTTCGGCTTTGATAATAGGCTCGCGGTTATATCCAACATTTGCACGGTGAAGACAATCTGTTAACAAATATTCAAGAACTTCTGAGGTCCATCCGGGATTCTCCATGCCTTCGTGAAGAACATTTGCCATCCCCGGATACTTTTGATTGATGCCCCGGTTTAGGAATGACCATGTGAATCGGTAAACTTCCTTAAAAAACCAGTTGTAATGATCCACTTTCAAGGGGTGATGTATCAGAGAAGGCGGATAAACTGTGTCAGAGGTGAAAAAATTATCCGGGAATTCGTCAGAATTTTGAAATCCTTTTGCTGCTGTATACACCCAGATTTTGTTGATGGAATCGTGCTCAGTCGTAATGGTCCATCCTGCCCCGCGGGGAATGGGAAAATCTGCATTGTCCAAATCCGGTTGATCTCCCTTTCCTTGATACTGAAAATTAAAATCACCGTTCGGGTTCACCTCGAAAATAAAGGTATTCTCAACGCATGATATCTGTAGCAGCAGGGTGATACAAACACCGTATAACATAAATTTAGAATACTTCATGAGTTGTTCCTTTGTGAAATTGGTACCGGTAATTTAAAGGATTTCAATGCCACCCGGTACATGTTCAGTCTTCCCGGGAATAGTCAATGGTTCTTCATATATCTTATGACTAATCCGTTTTTTTATCAACTTATTTAACGCCGTACCTATTGTCAGATGGGTCTTATCCAAATATGAAATTCCTACACAATACCGGATAACATTTGGCAATTTTTTTTGTCATTTTCATTTAACATCTATCGGTTCACATTCTAATTTATCCCCATGACTGGAACCACCATAAACCGGAAAACCTAGACACATTGACTGATCCTGTGAACGTATCCGCTTCATCACTTTCAAAGGTGATATCCGAATTGCAGGCATTGCCGGAGCCGCTAACGATCCTGACAAATTCCAGTGAACTTGCGATATATTCCTGTGATGGCTTAAGGCTGCATACCGCGGTTCCCGGTTGTGTGGTTTTGCCCCTAACCACAGAAGATATTCAAAAAATCGTCACTATCTGCAACAGGCAACATGTACCATTCACGGCCAGAGGGGCGGGAACGGGGCTGAGCGGTGGCGCTACCTCTGAAGGTGGTGTGATCATTCAGCTCAGCCGAATGAACCGCATAATCGATATTGACTTTCCGAACCGGTGTGCCGTGGTTCAGCCCGGAGTCGTGAACGCATATCTCTCATTAATGACGCGGCCTGGGGGGTATCATTTTGCTCCGGACCCATCCAGCCAGATCGCCTGTACCATCGGCGGGAATGTTGCTGAAAATGCCGGCGGTCCCCATACCCTGAAGTATGGTGTTACCCTGAATCATATTTTGGGACTGACCCTGGTCCTGCCCAATGGTGAGATCATGAAATTAGGGAGTAAATTCCGGTACCGGTCTCGCATGGATTTGATCCCGCTTATCACCGGCTCGGAAGGTACCCTTGGAGTGGTTAGTGAGATCATCGTCAACCTGGAGCCGATCCCGGAAACTACACGTACCTTTCTTCTCATTTTCGATGTTCCTGCGAAAGCCACGGATATGGTATCTTCAATCCTTGAGAGCGGGATCATTCCGGCTGCCCTGGAAATGATCGATAAACTGTGTATCGAAGCGGTGGAATCCGCCATTAAAGCGGGGTATCCGGTGTCTGCAAAAGCAGTACTGCTGGTAGAATTAGACGGAGATATTTCAACCGTGGAAAGGGACACCCAACGGTTACGAAAGATAACAAACGGGAAATTGTCAGAACCTTTGAGAGAAGCTCAAACCCCGCACGATCGAGAGTTACTATGGAAGGGACGAAAACATGCTGCCGGTTCCATGGGCAGGTTGTCTCCCGCATTTTACACCAACGACGGCGTCGTCCCGCGGCACAAATTAACGGAAATCATGAGCGAAATATATCGCATAGGCAGATACTATCAATTACGCATCGCGAATTTGTGCCATGCCGGTGATGGGAATATCCATCCGCTGATCCTCTATAATCCCGGGTTGAGCGGTGACGCTCAAAGAGCGGTTGAATGTTCTGTTCAGATATTGAGAACTTGTCTCGATTTTGGCGGTTCTTTAACGGGTGAACATGGTATTGGTGAAGAAAAAAAGCACTTGCTCCCGGCCATGTATAGCGAGCTTTACCTGAATTATGCTGAAGAGATCCGAAAAATTTTCAATCCGAATAACCTTGCAAATCCGGGTAAAATTTTCCCGGGTAGCGGTGGTTGTGGTGAGTTGAGACCCTTTATCAATCAATGGGAAATATGATCATCTCCCATTATCCAGCCGATCTGATGGCTGTGGTAAGCGGCAGTGCAGAGGTAAATGCAATTCAGGATGCGCTGAAGGTACAGGGGCAGTTTATCCCGATTGGGCCGTTCTGCGAGGGGATCACAATTGAAGAGGCTATCATTCATAACCTTATTGGTACGTTTTCAGATCAATTCGGGACCCTGCAAAATTGGCTGTTGAATACTACCCTGCGAACATTGGCGGGTGAATTTTCCACCGGCGCTGATGTAATGAAAAATGTAAGCGGTTATGACCTTACCAGGCTACTGATTGGATCCTGTGGAAAATTAGGCATGATACTCCGGGCAACGTTTAAATTATTGCCTGTTGAGTATCAACCGGTTTCAGGACAACCTCCTCTGAATACGGGGTTTCGGCTTATCACCTTACCATCAGAATTTTCTAAAATAGTTAAGAATTTACACAGTCTCGGGGCGCAGACGGCAGGCTTTGAAAATTTGGGCGTTATCGATATTTTACCCTCTGAATTACTATCTCTCCGCAAACTCCGTGAAATTGCGGAGGAATTTGGAGCCGAATTACTGGAAATTTGTCATGGCAAACCCGTAGAAAATGAAAACGCCAATTCCGGATTTGCGCTGCAGATTTTTCGTTTGTTTCAGGACGATACCCGATCATGAGCGCAGAATTACATCTTCCGGATTGCATTCACTGCGGACTGTGTCTGACTGCCTGTCCCACCTATCTCGTTACCGGTTTAGAAGCTGAAAGTCCCAGGGGTCGACTGATGTTTATAGATTCACTTTTGACCGGGGATACTCCTCATACACCCCGGTCATCTTCAATGGCATGGTCTCATCTGGATACTTGCCTTGATTGTCGCGCCTGCGCAACTGCCTGTCCGTCCGGAGTAGATTATCCGGGTATTCTCGATGATATCCGAATGAAACAGGCAATATCAGCCCCCCCATCCCGGATGAAAAAATTTTTACTCAATGCGCTGGTGAGCCGGGGGTTCAGAAATATCAGCCAGATCATGATCCGGGTAGCTCAAATAACTGGAATGATCAGAGTGTTGGCAAAACTGCTTCCCATTCTTAAGGGATTCCCGTCGATAAACACACGATCATACTCATCCGCGAATCCTGAAGTTCTCTCCGCCATCGGTGAACGGAAAGGAACTGTCGCATTGTTTACTGGATGCGTAATGGATAATTTTTACAGTACTGTCCACGAATCCACCGTTCGATTATTACGATGGAATGGTTTTGATGTCCAAATACCCAAACATCAAACCTGCTGCGGTGCGCTGCATCACCACAATGGGCTGAGACGAGAGGTTGCCGGATTGGCGAGGAAAAATATTGATGCATTTCACCAGGCCGATATTGTGATCGTAAATGCTGCCGGATGCGGTGCAGAGTTGAAAGAATATCCCGACCGGCAATTCACACAAAAAGTGATGGATATCACCGAATTTTTAGATTCCATAGACCTGAAAGAGTTTCATCATACGACGTCTGCTTCATCGATGAAGGTCATCTGGGATGCGCCTTGTCATTTGGCACACGGACAAAAAATCCATGATGCTCCGCACAGGCTGCTCGAACGGTCCGGACTGAAAGAGATACCATTTCCACAAAGCCAACTGTGTTGCGGAAGCGCCGGGAGCTACATGGTGACACAACCGGAGAGTGCAGAGGCTATCCTGAAAATGAAAATTGAGGATATCAAAAGAACCGGATGCGATGTCATCATCACCGCAAATCCCGGGTGTCAGATGCACATCCAAAAGGGTCTGGTGCAATTTACCCAAAGCCAAAAAGTAACACACATTTGTGAAATTCTGGACGAAGTATATCAGATCAACCCTGAATACAAAAATAATTTTAATAAAGGATAATTATGATCGTTTCGTTTGAGAAAAATAATGGCATTGGATGGTTGAAGATGAACCGCCCACCGGTGAATGCAATAAATAGCCGGATGGTGGATGAACTGCTTGCCTATTTAAATAATATTAAAAACGATACATCCGTCAAAGGCATTATTCTCACGGGTCTGCCGGGATATTTTTCAGCCGGGCTGGATGTAATGGAATTATTTCCACTGAGGAAAGGTCAAATTCTGGATTTTTGGGAACGATTCTACGAGTTGCTGGTGACCGTTTTTACATTTCCCAAGCCTGTTTTTTCCTCTATCAGCGGCCATTGTCCGGCAGGCGGTACGGTCCTTGCCATCATGACAGATTACCGAATAATGTCAGAAGGTCAATTTACTATCGGATTAAATGAAGTTGCCGTAGGATTGGTAATCCCTTATGGCATTGGATATGTCGCACAATATCTTTGTGGACAGCGTAATGCCGAAAAACTAGCGCTGACGGCAAAGTTGATTTTCCCGCAGGATGCTCTGAAATACGGGTTGATTGATGAAATTCAACCCGCCGATGAGATTGCCGGACATTCTCAACGCCTGATGGAGGACTGGTTGAGACTTCCTCAAATGCAGCAGCGAATAACTAAGATGCAGTTCAGAAAACCGATCATTGATTATATGTTGAAGAATAAAAATGCAGATTTAAAACAGGTGACAGATATTTGGTTTACCCCTGAATTTCAAATGGCCATGGGATCCCTCGTCGCCAAATTATCCACCGGTCGCTAAAGAAGGCTGTTTATTGGGGAATCTCTTCGCCCGAATCTGGAATCAAGGGTCAGGAAGACAGATGAGGATAATCCTGCAGCGCTAAAGATCATGCACATGACCATGATCTGGTAACGTACCGCAATCAAAGGTGAAACGCCGGAGAGGATTTGCCCCGTCATCATCCCGGGCAGAGAGACAACCCCCACTGCAAATAATGAATTGGTGATCGGGATAAGCGCTGCCTTAAACGCGATTGCCTTTGCCGCCTGAATTTCACAAGATCGTTTTACTTCAGACTCAAATCGTTCACCGGCAATACTGACGGCATTCATCGCATTTGCGAAAATCATACCTGCCAGGGGGATCAAATAATGGGGCTCAAACCAGGGGGACAGATTTACGACCCCCCAGGTGACGAGAATTAAAATAGGGATCGCACCGGTCGCAATTGAAATCAGTGATAACAGGTAAAGTAAAGGTGTTTTTTTCTCAATAGGACGTGGGGCGATAAATGCAGCGGCGCAAAGCATGATGCCGAGAATACCTAAAATGGTCACCGGATTACCGGACTCGAAGATATAATTGAGTATGTACCCGATTAAAATGAGTTGGATGAACATTCTGACAATCGCATGGATAGGAGAGGCTAGGTTTAGTTTCCAAAATTTGAAGATCACAATAACCACCGCTACAGGGATAAATATCCATAGTAAATCCATGATGGAAATGATGTAAATAGATTTTTCCATTTATCGTTATTCCTCAGTATTAAATTGGGGATAAAATTAGTTCGCGCTGACTTTAGGACTGCACATTATTATTCAGTGATTTCTTCTCGAACTGATCTAAAAATAAAATGAAATGACCGGCTACCGCGGGGAATAAATTATTTCACTAAATTCAATAAAGATCTATGAATAGAAATCCAACTGCACATTGAATGCTATATCAATATTAACTTATACCCCTAATTCCAGACGAAAAACCTGTTTAAGGCCATGAATTGGATAGTTCATGGAGGATCAGAATAAAATGAAAACCGGATTACGTGTTTTTCATTTTACAATTTAAATCTATCAGCAAAGGAAGCATAAAAATGTGTGGTATCGTCGGATACATCGGTGCTCGGAATACGACTGATGTTTTGCTTAAAGGACTTCATCGACTCGAATATCGGGGATACGATTCAGCAGGTATATCCACGATGCTCGGGAATAAAATCTCGGTCATGAAATGCAAAGGGAAGGTCTCTGATCTCGATTTGTTAATCGCAAAAATGCCCATTGAAGGGGATATGGGTATTGGTCATACCCGGTGGGCAACCCATGGTTTTCCCAATGACATCAATGCCCACCCCCATCAGTCTTCTACCGGTAATTTTACCCTCATTCATAACGGGATCATTGAAAACTATTATTCTATCCGCAAATTTCTGGAAGAAAAAGGAGTTTCATTTTCCTCTGATACGGATACTGAAGTATTAGTCCAATTTATTGAGTATTATTATCAGAAAAACCAGTCTACGTTCGAGGAGGCTGTGAGATCTGCACTGAAAAGGGTGGTGGGTGCATACGGAATACTGGTTATGTGTTCTGATGAACCGGATAAAATGATCGCTGCCAGACTGGGCAGCCCTTTGGTATTGGGGTTGGGGATTAATGAGTACTTTGTGGCGTCAGATGCATCGCCGATCGTGGAATACACGAAAAATATTGTGTACCTGGACGAAGGAGAAATGGCCATCATCCATAAAGATTCTTATGAAGTCAGAAACATTTCAGAAAACCACATCATAGAAAAAGATATTGAAAAAGTTGAATATACACTGGAACAGATTGAAAAGGGTGGTTATCCGCATTTCATGTTGAAGGAGATCTTCGAACAGGCAACCACCGTGAGCGAGGCATCCCGGGGCAGACTTGATTTTTCTTTGCGATCTGTAAAGCTGGGGGGAATCCGTGATTACCTGTCCAGAATTCTTGATGCCCGGCAAGTGATTATTACGGCATGCGGGACATCCTGGCATGCGGCTTTAATTGGCAGTTATATCATCGAGGAATTGGTAAAAATACCCGTAAAAGTAGAATACGCATCAGAATTCCGGTACCGGGATACCCCTGTTGATCACAATACTCTGGTCATTGTGGTCAGTCAATCCGGTGAAACGGCCGATACCCTTGCGGCCGTCCGAAAAGCAAAAGCGAACGGCGCCCTCACCCTAGGGATTGTCAATGTTGTGGGCAGTACCATCGCCCGCGAAACAGATTGCGGAGTCTATATCCATGCAGGACCGGAAATCGGGGTGGCGTCCACCAAGGCATTTACTTCTCAGGTGACCGTCCTCAATCAAATTGCCCTGCTTATGGCACAAACATTAAAAATAAACGCACATACTGTCAATGCTATCATTGATGAATTTTCTCAATTAAATCAAAAAATTCAGGAAACTCTTGCGCTTTCGGAGTCAATAAAAAAAATTGCCTGTGATTTTTCGTCAGTGAATAACTTTTTATATTTGGGCCGCGGATATCAGTTTCCGGTTGCCCTGGAAGGTGCCTTAAAATTGAAGGAGATATCATACATTCATGCAGAAGGATATCCGGCAGCAGAAATGAAGCATGGCCCGATTGCGTTGATTGATGAAAATATGCCGGTCGTTTTTCTGGTCACTCAACAGGGGTATGGGAAGATTATGGCAAATATCCACGAAGTCTATGCCCGCCGAGGGAAGATCATTATTCTGACCAGTGTAAACGATGAATCGTATGGAACATACTCGAATCATGTGATCAAAATTCCCGCTACGCATCATTGTTTATCCCCGATTTTGACGACCATACCCTTGCAACTGCTGGCATATTATATCGCCGTGGAAAGAGGCTGTAACGTGGATCAGCCCAGAAATTTAGCAAAAAGTGTAACTGTCGAATAGAACGAATCGGATCACTCTATCAGAAAATGACAGGAAACTTTTAAAACAAATTAATGTATGTGTACAAATCATGAAATAAACTCAGGAGAAACGATGAAGAAAATAATTGTTTTGTCAATATTACTGCTTGCAACGTCCATGATGTTTGCCCAGCAAAAAGCCTGCTGCAAGAAAGGGATGGAGCCGGGAGCAAAATGTAATACGATGACAACAATGACGGTTAATGATCAGGGAGACATGTCCGCAGTTCAATGTAATCATGCCGCTGATGTAAAGTGTGATCCGGCAACCTGTCCGAAAGCAGCCGCAGAGGTTAATGCTCAGATGGCAACCTCTGAAGGGATCACAATGGATGCTCCAAAATGTGATCATAAAAAATCACGGTGGGCATTTTGGAAGGATGAAAAAGATTGTTGCAAATCCCTAAACCCGTAAAATAAGCTAAACTGAAATTGTGAAAGGGGGCAGAAATTCTGCCCCCTTTTATTATTGGCTATTCACATCGATTTTGTTTTATTTTCCACCTAAAGCAGTAAACCTGATTCCATGAAATTCTGTATCTTTCATGCCAAATATGAATAAAATATCTCACTTTTTAGTTATCAGTATTATCATTTTGGGAATGTCCCAATCACAATCATTTAGCACCCCCGGTGCTTTTTCAATCACTCGTCTGCATTATGCCGGCGGCGGAGACTGGTACTCTGACCCGAGTTCGCTCCCTAATCTGCTTGAATATATTTCGATTCATACGGATATTATTGTGAATCCTATTGAACAACGCGCACAAATCGGCGATGACATTTTTTTCCAATCGCATTACATCTATATCACCGGACATGGCAATATATTCTTCACCGATGCCGACGCCCAGACCCTGCGGGAACATCTCTTAAACGGTGCATTCCTGCATGCGGATGACAATTATGGGATGGACAAATCATTTCGGCGGGAAATAAAAAAAGTATTCCCGGATAAAGACTGGGTTGAGCTTCCGCCAACACATGAAATTTTCAATATTTACTATAAATTCCCCAACGGGCTGCCAAAAGTACATGAGCACGATGGGAAACGGCCCCAGGCACTCGGCCTGTTTGAAGGTGATAAACTCATCGTCCTCTATACCTATGAATGTGATTTGGGTGACGGATGGGAGGACCCCAATGCGCACAATGATCCGCCTGAAATCAGGGATGAAGCCTTAAAAATGGGCACAAACATCGTGTTGTATGCTTTGAGTCAATGAACAGTCAAAGGGAAAAATAGATGTCTCTTTTTAAAAGGATAACTTGTCAACGCAGAATCCAATGAACAATGACTGAAATCAGAAAATTTATACAACAGGTACGGATCAACCAGATTAAAACCGGTTTGGCGAACGCAGTTCTATACGGAATCATCTTATTTATCCCCGTCTTTTTGGTTTTTATCTTTTTAGAAGTCATATTTTACTTCTCCACCGATACCCGGGTAAGTTTGGCAAATCTGTTCGTGGTTGTTACCGGGGCAAGTCTCACATATTTAGTGATCAAATATTTCATTCATCTGAAGGGATGGTTTGGCAACAGCAATGATGAATCCATTGCAAATTGGGTCGGCAGGACAGATACTCAAATTCGTGACCGGTTACTAAACGCCTATCAGCTCGAGACAATTATGAGCAGGACGGGGACTCAAAATGATCTGATTACGGAGGCAATAAGGCGGGTTATCAACACCATTCGTAAGGCGGCAGCTGATACGTATAAAATACATATCAAAACACGTTTGATCCGGTGGATCGCCGGAATCATTGGTGTGTCTGTATTCACGATCGGCATCACCTACCAAACCAGTTTTCCGGCAGTGGACCGGTTGATTCATCCCAATGTAGAATATCCAGTTCCACTTCCGTTCGATTTAGTCTCTTTAACGGGAGATCAAAGTATTTTAGGCGGGGACAGTCTGACAATTACCATCACTGGAGTCGGGGAATTACCGGATTCAATTTCACTCTACTGGCAATCACGAAACCAGTCACAATATATGAATATTGGAAGAACCGGGGATGTTTTTTCATATCAGTTCCCGGATATTAAATCCGACCTGGACTATTATGCCGTTTCAAGATCAACGAACTGGTTTTCACCATGGAAAGAGATCACATCGGATATTCATCATATTCTTGTGAAAGACCGGCCGGTGATCGAAGATGTAAAATTTACGGTCCTTCCACCGGACTACACCCATGAAACACCTTGGGTACATCCGGGAAATATCACAGACATTTCCGCATTATCCGGCAGTCAGCTTATGATTGTTGCACGATCTTCGAAACCCCTGACAATGGCATGGGTAGTTTTGGATAATTCGAGAAAAAATTTATTTGTTCAGGACTATAAAATTTCCGGAAGCATTCAGGTAACTCAGGATGAAACAATTGAAATTTATTGTCTTGATTTGAACGACATCGCCAATATGAACCCCACCCGTTACCGGGTGCAGGCAATTCCGGATTTTCCACCGGACCTGCTCATCCTCAGACCGGATAAAGAAATCAAACTGGACGACTCCATGAGCATCGATTTTAGCATTCAAACCAGCGATGATTACGGATTTTCAGGTGCCTGGATCGAATATAAGATTAGCCATCCGGATTATATTTTATCTGATACAACCGTATATACTCATGAAATTCCTGAACTTATAGAAAATCTTCGTTCCCAGCAAATCTACCATAGCTGGGATGTCTCCTATCTGCGCCTTGCGCCTGAAGACGAACTGCATTTTTATGTCATCATCTCCGATAACAATCAACTGGCCGGTCCATCTTTGACCAAATCTGCGCCGTTTATTGCCAGATATCCTTCACTGGAAGATATGTTCAATGAACTGGAAGCTACAGAAGATCAGGCAGAAAAAACCGCCAATGAGATGTTTCTTTCACTCGATGATGTGAAGGAGATGATGGATGATCTGAAACTCGAATTGCTGAAATCTGATGAAATGGATTGGGAGCAAACAAAAAAAACTGAAAACATGCTGGATAAAATGTCGGATATTACCCAACAGGTTCAAAACCTTCAGGAGAATCTCGACAAAATCAATAAACAGATCGAACAGAATAATCTGGTTGATGATCCGTTAAAGGAAAAATTTTCAAAATTACAAGACCTGCTTGACCAGATCATGACTCCGCAACTCATGGAGGCGATGGCGAAATTGCAGGAAGCGATGAATTCAATGGACCCGCAGAAAATGTTGGAAGCCCTTGAAAATTTTGAACTCAACATGGAAGATCTTGAGGCACAACTGGATCGCTTCATTGATATGTTTCAACAAGCATTAGCAGAACAGCAAATGGATGAGGTGGTGAAACAACTGGAAAGAATGGTGGAAAAACAAACCGGTATCGTTGAGGAGATGGCGCTGAATCCGGACCAAAGTAAAATGAATGAACTGGCATCCAAAGAACGTCGCCAGGAAGAAAGCTTCAAGGGTCTGAAAGATCAGATGAATGACGCACAAAATGCCATGAAGGATCTTGCGGCGAAGCCAGCCGAAGAGATGAAGAATCTCATGGAAAGTGACCTTTCAAAAAACACGGAAAAAAGCATTTCATCCGCCCGGCAAGCCATGCAAAATAATGACGTTCCTCAATCTCAATCTCAATCTCAGGAATCACAAGAAAATCTGGAAGCCATGTTGGATCAGGCTCAGCAAATCCAGCAGGATTTTCAAAATCAGACAGTACAGGAAATGATGGCAGACTTTCAACAGGTCATGCAGAATACCCTATCGATCTCCCAACGGCAGGAACAGTTGCGAAACGCTTCAATCGGTCTGCGGTCTAACAGCCCACAACTGGCGGAAACGGCGTATGAACAGGATAAAATCCGTCGTCAAACAAACCAATTATTTATTCAATTGACCGCATTATCAAAGAAAACCTTTTATATCTCACCCAAGATTGGACGCGCACTGGGCTCCGCAAGAGTATCCATGGATAAATCCATTGCATTTTTCGAACAGAAACAGGTGGCTCCTGCACTAAATGGTCAGAAATCCTCGATGGAAGGTTTGAACCAAGCGGCAAAATTATTATTGGGTGCGATGAACCAAATGCAAGCCAGTGGTTCGGCATCGGGATTCGAAGCGTTCATGGAGCAAATGCAGCAAATGAGCCAACAGCAGCAAGGGATAAACCAGGGAACCATGCAACTTGGACAAATGGCATTGATGGCACAACAGCAAATGATGCAAAGACTCCAGGCACAGCAGCAGCAGCTTCAGCAATCTTTGCAGGAATTGATGCAAAACATGCCGGATCAGGGCACTGACGGGCTGGGAAAAGCGGCGCAGGACATGGAAGAAGTGATCCGGGATTTTAAACGGAAACAGGTCACCCGTCAAACCATGGAACGCCAGGAACGGATACTGTCCAGAATGCTTGACAGCCAAAAATCACTAACACAGCGCGATTATTCTGAAAAGCGAAAAAGTAACACTGGTGAGTCGTTCATGTACTCCGGACCGGCAGGATTACCCTCCGATTTGGGACAACGGGAAGTCCTGTTAATTAAAGCCATGGAAAACGCCCTGAACGAAGGTCATTCAAGAGAATATCAGTCCATGATGAAAACCTACTTCAGAAACCTGCAAAGAGAAAGTGATCCGGTAATTGAATAAGAAATCCATATTGGCATTTGTTGTGGTCGGATTAATGCTGACTGCCAGGATTGTAGCGCAGGAAAATCCGGCAGTTGACGACCTGATCCGAAAGGCTGTCAACGCCCAAAAGATCACCGACCCGGAACCCCGGAAATTCAGTCAGGCAAAATCGCTGGAAAATGCGGGATTAGCAGACCAGGCAGAAAAGGTGTATCGTGATCTGAATACACAGTATCCCGGGATCAGCAAATACTTCAGACCCCTAAGAGACCTGTTGAAAAAGAAGGAAGATTATGCGCAATTAGAGATTTTTTCCCTCGCATTTGTGAATGCAAACCCTGAAGATGGTCAGGGATGGGTTGACCTGGGGGAATTGTATATTTGGTGGGATAAATCCGAAAAATGGAAATCTGTCTTTGATCGTTTGATTGCCAATCCTGCAGGGGGAGATAATACCATTAAAATGATTATCGGCAGACTGGTTTCAAATGGGTTAACCGAAGAGGCAATTTCATATCTCCGCCAGTACCGTACTCAAACCGGGGATCCGCATTTTTATTCGTTGGAAATGGGGACATACTTTTCGATGCAAATGTCCTGGGAAAACGGACTGGATGAATATCTGAATTATCTTTCCGCCAACCCTGCAAATATTTCCATCATCAGCGAACGGATTCTATCGATGCCGGATGATGAATCAATTCAGTCGGTGATCCGGCCGAAACTGGAAACCAGCACCCAGAAAGAAGCCAAATTCATCCTGGCTGATCTTTACTTTAAAAACCGGAATTTTCAGAAAGCCTACTCAATTCTAAAGGAAAATGACGCCGGTGAGGATAAACTATTAGAATTTGGCGGCGATCTGGTATTGGTCAAACAATATGACCTTGCGGATTCAGTTTTGAACGATATTCTACTCACAAGTAAAAACGAAAAGACATTAGAATCTGCTATATTCAAGATCGCAACGATTTATGAGGATCGAACGCTGCAATCGCTGTATTTATTGCCAATTTCCGGATTTTTCCGCGGGAATTTATTTTTTGCCTCTCCTCATCTTCGGGTTGATGAATCCGGGTCATTTGCGATCCATAAGGCTATGACGATCTACGACTCCCTGAGAACGGTAACCCATTCTTTCGAAGCTGCATACCGTCTCGGCGAAATCCGGTATCGGGCGCTGGATGATCTGGACGGTGCAGAAATCCAATTTCGTGAACTGACGTCATCCAATCAACCCAATGTCTTTAAATTGCCCAGTTTTCTTCGATTGGTTGACATCCAGATTGCCAGGGGTGATCTTTCGGGTGCTGAATCACAAATATCAGATGTGTTGAACAACACCGCATATCTCCGCTCTTTAGGTCAGGAAGCAGAATCAGACATCCGGATGAAATTAACCCAGGTTTACTTTTATGAAGGGAAACTAGCGCTCATGGACAGCCTGATCGCCATGATCATCAATATACTACCGGCCAGTGATGATCGTCTCAATGATATCCTTGAACTTTCGGGAGTTGCCGCTATCCTTAAAAATGATACAAATATGCTCTACCAGTTCGCTGAAGTTGAATTGAAAATCCATCAAAACAAACGTACAGAAGCCATTCGTCTTCTGGAATCCATGCTGGTGCCCTTTGGGACATCGGACACAGGAATATTCAGGTATCAGTATGCTCAATTATTACTGTTACAGGGTAAGACCTTAGAAGCGCTTGAGCAGGCAGAATTCATCCCTGAAAACTCCGCATATGCCCCTCTGGGAATGATCATGAAGGCTGAAATTGAAGATTATATTCTAAAAGATTTGTCGTCTTCCGTTGATACCTATCTCTTATTTCTCGAAAAATACCCGGATAGCATTTACTATGACGATATCCGGATGCGATTGCGGGAGATCGCAAGTTGAATTACGGGACGCATCATGGATTCGATAAGACGGAAATTATCCCATAAATTGTTGACCACCCTGACTCATGCCCACTGAATTTATAATTTATCGTAAATTAGAAACAGGAATTCTGATCGTCAGATAGAAAACATTGTTACCGAAGCGGGATCATAAACCACAAAGGAAAAATTATGGAAACATCTCAACCATCTCAACCATCTGAACATTCCACTAAAACCCCCTGGGGCGGAATCATGATGATCGTTGTAGGTGCGTTATTTTTGATGGGCACATTGAATATTATGGATTTTGGGCATATTATTTCAACCTGGTGGCCGCTGATCATCATCGCTGTTGGCTTTTTCAAATTAAAAAGCGAATCAAAAACGGGGGGCGCAATCATCTTTATTATCGGTATAATACTGCTGACGGGTACCCTCGATTTCGTCAATTGGGGTGAAATTTTACGCTTCTGGCCAATTTTGATCATTCTGGTGGGGATATCCATGATTTCCAAATCCAGAAACCGAAAGTCATGGACGTTTACGCGATCCGGAGAATCAAGTATTGACCACGTTAATATCAATGTTATTTTTGGAGGATCGGATCAAAAAATTAATTCCGATCATTTTGAGGGGGGCAACATCCAGGCCATTTTTGGAGGAATTGAGCTTGATTTAAAAAACGTGAAGGTATCCAGGGACGGTGCTGTGCTCAATTTAACCGCTTTGTTTGGCGGAATTGAACTCAAGGTACCCGACAACTGCAGAGTTTTCATGAATGGAACGCCGATCCTTGGGGGAATGGAGAATCGTACAGATTGTGATGATGACCGGGCGCCAGTCTTACAATGCAATTGTACCGTAGCATTTGGAGGAATTGAAGTTCACAATTAATTTTGGAGAGTAAACATATGTTAGATCATTGTGGTATAAATGTGAGCAATTTTGAAAAAAGCAAAATATTTTATTCAGCTGCACTAAAACCATTGGGATATGAGTTGCTTATGGAGTTTGGCGGTATTGCGGCAGGATTTGGGAAGAACAAGATCCCTGATTTTTGGATAAAAGCCGAATCGCCGGTTACAACCCGGGCACATATCGCATTTCGATCTGTTACGAGGGAACCGGTTCGACAATTTTATTCGGCAGCCACAGATGCAGGAGGAAAGGATAATGGTGGACCCGGATTACGAAAGAATTATTCTCCTACTTACTACGCGGCATTTGTTTTCGATCCGGACGGGAATAATATTGAAATTGTTTGTCAGTCCAACGGGGAATAATCTTCCGGACAAATAATAATCAGCAAAAAGAAATTACAACTCCCGGATCATCGATTCAGTTATTTCCGTCAGCCGGCTGACAATCTTATCCGGGACCGGCATATCTTCCGGGTTAACGGACCCGGTCAGCGCAATGACCTTTGCACCAGAGGCCAATCCCGCGGTAATTCCGTGTATCGAGTCTTCGATAATGACACATTCTTCCGAAACAACGTCCAATTTTTTCATCATGGTTAAATAGGGTTCGGGATGAGGCTTCCCATTATTCGTCATTCCCCCATACATGATATGGTCAAAATATTTTTTTATCTGCATACGGTTATTCACAAATTCAAAAACATCTTTTGACGATGACGTGACGAGTCCCGTGGCAAATTTTTGACGGACCCACGTTATCAGGGATAAAAAACCATCCATAAATTGCAGGTGTTTTGAAAATTCCTCAAACACCAGGGTTCTTCCCCTTTGACGAAAAATGGCTTCTTCTTCCTGGATACCGTATCGCTCCATGGATATTTTATAGAACGATTCCTCCGTACAACCTCTGAAAAGTTTCCAGTCCTGGTTCGGAATTTCCACACCATACTGTCGAAATAACCGGATTTCAGCGTTCATATACAACGGCTCAGAATCCAGGACAACACCATCCATATCGAATAAAATAGCTCTGATCACTTAAAATTTTCCATTCTATAAATTTGCTAGTCTAAAGTATATAATAAATAACAATGATTTAGAAACAGTCCTTTGACAGATTCTAATTCAACCTCATCCACTTTATGGCCGATGACTGCCTCGTGATCGTAATGAAGTTTTTCCATTCGCTGCCATACTCCCGCAGCGGGTGGTTCTGAATAATCGATTTGGAAATGATTTTCAGGTTGATTTAATCCCGGCCCCCACATTGAAATGGTATTTACGACGCCGTCATTTTCATACCACAATGTATCAGCCTTGTCTGATCGGCCCATTAAAAATCCTGTACTCCAGATCCGCCAGTTCATTTTTTCGTCGGGAACATGATAATTTAATCGATTTGCCTTACGCGTTGCGAAGGTTGCATAGGAGAAATAGTAAACATCCGGATCCGGTTGATAATTTGAATTTATCCGGGCTGCCCCGGCAATTGACAGGTCCCATGTACAAAAATTCTGTGTATATGCCAGATCAGAGGTTCGTATACGTCGCATGTATTTACTAAAACCTTCATCCGGGTCCCGTGCAAGACCCCATTGTTCAAGATCAAAATCGAACAGAGTTTCAACCGTTGATCCCTCCTGTAGACTGCCCAAATAAACCACCAGTTTCTGTATAAAAGGGAAAATTCCCGATATTATAGGCTGGAGCGTTGTCCCGTTATGAGGTGTCGAAATGGTCGTGATACTTTTAATCCAACCGTTCAACGAAGACCCTAATAACCTGGAGTCCTCTTTACCGCTGGCTTCCCGTAATAACCTCTCCAGCGTGGTTGCGGTTTGCCCACCCATACTATGTGCAATTATATGTACTGGGTGTTCCGCATCCCATTGGGGATACACACCCGGATATTTTTTCCCCTTGGGGATTCGGACCAGATCGTACTCATTTGAATGGACGGCACCATAATCTACCTGTCCGCCTTTAATCTGATAATAGGTCTCGATGGCGCGGTCAAAATTAGATGAAATCGGTCCCACGGATACCGTATATACCTCAAATCCCTGCTGGACTAAAAACGTTTCAAGGTCGAATTTCCCACCCCAGTAATAATAACCATTCATTTCATCCCGCCCCCAACCGATGAAACCATGCAATAGAATGATAGGGTATGAATTTTCAGCAAATGCGAATGAGGAGAGTAACACCAACAAAAAAAAAACTGAAGTCGTTTCACCATGGATATTCTTCTCAAATGGCCGGTGTCGCAGGATCAAGAACGATAGTTCTCACCGCAGCTATCCGGTTGAGCACCGGGGGATGGCTGTAAGACATAAAAACAGTAAACGGATGAGGCGTCAGATTACTCAGGTTTTGGATAGTTAACTGTTTTAATCCACGAATAAAGTTTTCCGGGTCGGATGTGGTTTCGACGGAAAAATGATCCGCCTCGAATTCATTTCTTCGGGATAATATATTCATTCCCATAGACAGCGCTAATTCGATGGGGGAATACAGCACCCCAAAAAACAGGATACTCGCATAAACGGATACATGAGTCATTCCAAAAGCCTCAAATAAAAGGGAATTATTGAGGAAAACCGACAGCAGGTACAAAACCACCCCCGTATGAATAACAGATATTACCATACCCATTAGGATATGATGCTTTTTATAATGTCCGATTTCATGGGCAAGAATGGTCAATAATTCTGATGAGGGATGCGATTTGAGCAGTGTATCATAGAGAACGATGCGTTTGCTTTTCCCAAAGCCGGTAAAATACGCATTTGAATGGGTCGACCGCTTTGATACGTCCATAACAAAAATTCCGCTTATGGGAAATTTCACCCTGGCAGCATAAGCCAATAATCGTGATATGAGTTCACCTGATTCCAGAGGTGTAAATTTGTTAAACAGGGGTGCAATATAATGGATATAAACCGGTTGGAGTACAATGGTAAAAATCGTCAAAGCCACCCAGGCTATGATCCAGGCAAAATTCCCAAATGTTTCAAATATCAGTAAAATAGTGCCGAGGATGAGTGAACCGAAGATAATCGCTAACAGATAACCTTTTAATTTATCCAGGATAAATAAAGGGATGGTCATTTTATTGAATCCAAATTTTTCTTCGATTACAAAGGAATGATATATGGAAAACGGGATTAAGATAATATCCTGAATGAAAAATAATATTCCGATGAATAGTAGCCCCCCCCAAACGGGATGCGTTGAGAGACCCCTTACCCATGAATCGACGATGTTAAACCCGCCCCATAATATGATGATCAGAATTAATATAAAATTTAGAGCCGACGAAAATTGAGAAAATTTGATGTTTGCACGGGTGTACATCTGTGATTGTTGATATTTTTCCCTTTCATAAATGCCGTCGAACTCTGATGGTAATACAGGGTCCAGCGATTTGAGGGTAAGATATGTAGAAATCACATCCATGAGATATTCCACAACCAATGCAGACAATATGATCATCAAACAGGGATTCACAATCATCCCGGATTATTCAAGCAATTGGTTTAAAAATTGGGTAAGACCTTCAAAATTGGTGTAGCAGTGACCCACCATTCCCAGGTTCTCCGCCGCTTTGACATTCGAAGGAGAGTCATCAATCATGACGCACTGATCTGGGACTGCCTGGAATTTTTCGAGGGCATAAGTGAAAATTCCCGGGGCGGGTTTCATAACGCCTGCCTCTTCAGAGGTGATGACGCCCTCTAAATTGTCAAAAAAAGAGAATTGGGTTTTAAATTTTCTGATCATCCGATTTGAAGTATTTGATAAAATCAGAATTCTATATTTCAGGGTTAGTTCCGGTAACAACCCCGCGGCAGGCAGTTCATTAAGTCCGATCTGAACCCACCGGTTTTTGAATCCCTCAAACTGAAGTTTTCGCCCACCCGGAAGGGCATGTTGAATATCTGAAAAATATTGCGTAAAATTGATCTTACGGCGTTCAAGTTGTTTGAGATTGCTCCCATATAAAATATCACGGACCAGGACGTATGGGATATTTAATTGTGTGGCAACATAATGAGTAACGGCTGATTGGTCAGTTCCAATCAGAACGCCAAATAAATCAAAAAACAGGAAATTAAATTGATGATTCATGCCATATTTCAGTTAAAAAATAGAAATAAACGACTCGTAAAGATATTATAGATAAAAAAAAGGTAACAAGATTTTGTTGCCCCTCAGAATTGTTAAATGGTTCAGATTAATTTGATGTCAGCTTAAAGTTGACCGGTATGGAAATCCATACGCCGACTTTCCGGTCACGTTGAAGAGCAGGTTTCCATTTGGTCCGCTTAATCGCTTCAATAGCCGCATCATCCAGTCCGGTGTTTGGAATTGACTTCAGGACAATGGTGTCCGTCACAATGCCATTTTCGTTAATAAACGCCTGGATCACCACTGTTCCTTCAATACCCGCTTCCATGGCGATGTCAGGGTAAACTACATTTCGTTGTAATGCAGAGTATCCGCCAATGGGTTCCGGGGCTTTATCGTACGGGATAAATTTGAACTGAGACGCACCGCTGCTGGGAGGTGGCGGGGCTTCCCATTCTCCCAGATCATCAAAATCAGTGTCCTCAATTGTAATGTCTTCGTCCAGAAACTCATCATCAGATGCGACGGGAATCGTCGGACGGGAAGGCGGCTCCGGTATTTTGATCTGTTCGGTTTGAGGAATGTCAATCGTCTCGATGGACTCGTTAATTTGACCTGAAGTGATCTTTCTGGCTTCTCCCAGAAACCGGGGGAACAGATACATTCCAAATGCAATGCCCGCGATCACCAATATTGTGATTGTCCTTAGACGAACAGGATAGTTTAAAATGAGCGGATCGTGTCGGATCATAGATTATCACCTCCAAGTGTTTTTGCTGAATAACTCAACCTTAAGGCATATGCTTCACGAAGCTCCGTATGGATATCAGTGATGGTTTCCATTGATACTTCCTGGTCGGCAAGTAATGAAACGGTGGTTTTTGGTCGTTTAACCATTTTTTCATACATGATATGTCTTAAGTCGCCAACATTGATCCTACGATCGTCAACCACGATGGTTCCGTCTTTCGCTGCCCACACATAAGACGTGTTCCGTTTGCTTTCCAGTTTTTGAATGGATTTTGCTTTTGGGACGAGCACATCCAGCCCTTCATATTCCCGCATGACCGTGGTCACCATGAAAAATATCAGCAGCATAAAAATAATATCCGGCATAGATGATGTAGAGATTTCGTTGCTGGTCTTTGTTTTTTTTTCGATCTTCATCAGAATGTTTCCGGATTGGCGATAGAGATTTTTTTAGCGCCGGCTCTTTTGAGTTGGTCAAGGACCTGAATATATACATTGTATTTCGTGTCTCTGTGCGGCTTAACAGAGAATATCATAATTTGTTCGCCGTCAGGTTTAAAACCTCGTTTATTAATGCGCATTTCGGCTTCCCGGGCAATATCACGCACAAGGATAGGTACCTCGTCAATCAGAACTTTTCCGGTCTGATTGATCAGAATGTTGGTAATATTACTCTTGGGAATTTCTATATCTGTATCACCCGGTTCGGGAAGGACCATTTCAATCCCTTTATCCATTGAAATCGTCGTTGTGACCAGAAAGAAAACCAATAGCAGAAAGGCAATATCCGCCATTGATGCCGATGTAAAACTTCCGAGTCCGCGTCTGGGTTTATTGTACATCAGAATTACGGATTATTTTTCGTTTCGAAATTTATCTTTAATCGATGAGATCAGCACCGAAGTACTCTTTTGCATAGTTACAATTTGCAGGTCAATGATATACAAACATGTATTTTGCAGGAACTGTAGAAGAACGGCAACAATCAATCCAAACGCTGTTGTCAATAAGGCTTGGGAGATACCTGCGGCGACAATGGCCGGTGAAATATCATTTGCGACTTTGATGTCATTAAAAGAGACAATCATTCCCCAAACTGTACCCAGGAATCCCAACATAGGCGCTACAGCGATCATCAGGGAAATCCAGGTCATGTTTTTTTCAAGTGCAGCCATCTCAATCGAACCGATTTTATCCAAATAACTCTCTGCTTCTTCAACACCTAAATGTGCTCTGTCCAGGGATGCGAGACACAAATTTGCAACGGGTCCTTTACCGGTTTCACATACAGATTTTGCTTTATCAAAGCCATCGGTTTCAACCAGCTTTGCGACTTCATTTGCAAAATCTTCGCCGGAAGACAATCCGCGAATGAGATGAACCAGACGTTCGATTACAAATAATAAACCGATGATCAGTGAGCCCAATATAGGCCACATGAATTTACCGCCATCAAGAAATAATTGTACCACTCTTTCCTCTCTATCTTATTATAAAGTTTTGATTATGTATTGTATAAAAAATCTGTCTTAAATCTTAAGCAATTTTATTTATCCACGCCAAAAGGTATTTACCGGTATTTCACCTCTGTTTAATGTCGTTCAGCGATCAGTTTTCTCGCCTCGGAGAAGTGTTTTACGGCTTCATTGACCTGAGTATCAATATCGAGTAGCTTTTTATATAAATAGTCCTTCCCCCAGATTGCACCGGCTATTTCAGCTTCTATTCTAGTACTGAGGACTTCCCAGTCATTTTCCAGATCTTCTGCATTGTATTCAATTTCTTTTTCATCCAGCCATTTCATAAAATCTTTCATGTCGCTTTTGGACAAATCGAATTTCGAATCAAATGATTCAAAGGTAGAATATTTACCAGCGATTTTCTCCTTTAGTGACTCGGCAAAATTGAATAGTGGTCGCTTGGAATTCCAGATTAATTGGGTGGTAGAATTGGCGATATCGAGGTCTGATACCACATAAATATCAGGAGTGATACCGCCTCCGCCATAGACGGTACGCCCTTTTTTGGTTTTAAATTGAGGACGCTGGGCAAGGGTAGAGTCCGAAGCTTCCCGGTCTTCTTCCCGAAGGTCTGCATAGTAGTCACTAATATTGCCATCATAATTGCGCTGGATCAGCCTTCCAGTGGGAGTGTAATATCGGGCAATGGTAAGCCGGGCTGCAGAGCCGTCCTGCAAGGGATATTGTCTCTGTACCAGTCCCTTACCGAAACTGGTCTCGCCCACAACCAGTCCCCTGTCCAGATCCTGGAGGGCGCCGCTGACAATTTCGCTGGCGCTGGCAGATCCCCGGTTCAAAAGAACAATAATCGGATATTTTTTATGTGTTCCCCATTTATGTGCTCTGAAGACCTCATCAGAATCGGGAATCCGGCCTTTTGTAAAAACGATGGTATCGTTGGATGACACAAACAGATCAACAATTTTTATCGCCTGATCCATGTACCCGCCGCCATTATTTCTGAGGTCAAGGATCAATTGTTCCATTCCCTGGGACTCCAGTTCATTCAGCGCATCTTCCACTTCCTGTGCAGTGGTAAATGCGAACCGGTTGAGCTTGATATATCCACTATTGTCCTTATACATAAACGATGCGAGTACGCTGAAAATGGGAATTTCATCCCGGATCAGGGTCACATCGAAAAAATCATCCAGACTGGCTCTGCGGATCGTGACTTTTACCTCAGATCCCTTGGGGCCTCGGAGTTTTTGCAGAACTTCATCCTGAGTGATCTTATAGGCGGATTCCCCATCGATTCTGACGATTTTATCTCCTGCAAGTAAGCCGGCCCGGTCCGAGGGCGTTCCCGGGATGGGGGAGATCACCGTGATATATCCATCCAGAATCGCAAATTCTATTCCGATACCTTCAAATTTTCCTGCGAATTGCTCGTTTACCGTCTTTAACTGATCTTCCGAGATGTAGGTGGAGTGAGGGTCCAGCCTATCCAGCATCCCATCGATGGCGCCCTCTAAAATATCATCCATATCTACATCTTCAACATAATTATTATTGATTAGCTGGATCAATTGACTCAGCGTTTTCATCTTGCGATATTTGTCTTTTCCCGCATCGGTCTGGAATCCAAAAATTCCCAATAACACGATGCCGGCTAATATGATAAATAGTCCTTTTTTCATAACAGAAATAATACCTTACAAAAGTTGTTCAATACAATGTACAATCGCCTTAGGGCTGGGGTTTATCCAGAAGGGGAGACAGAATATCTAACCTCCCTTCCGGTGCATCATTCGCGTTGGCATATGGTTCAATCGCCAGAATTTTACACACAAGGGGATAAATGTGAATGTTTTCAAAGGCAGCCACAGTAACCCCTGGCCGGATGGCTGAACCAAAGGCATAAAAAATCCCTTGCATATTCTTCACCTGGGGATCATATCCGTGATTGCCGGCAGATATACTTAAATTTGAACCGATTGTTTCACCGGGTATAATTGTCCATCCCTCATCCGCGACGAGAAGGAAATCCCGGGTATTTCGATTGACAAAATGATATCGGTCGGGGATCATTTTTTTGGCATAGGCGGTCAAATGAGGGATGTGCTGCAGATCCTTCGTCAACTGCCTTTTCTGCCAGAATCGGCGCACATCGAACTGTGCATATGCTCCATCAATATCCACGATCAATTTATCGGTATTGATATATTGATTTAACGGGATGATGCGGTCATTGGATGTCGGGGTCATCCCATGGTCACTCATCACGATCAGATTTATATCCGGTGCAACCGGTAATGCCATAAGGCCGGTAAAAAGCATCCCCAATATGCGATCAAGATACCTGACCTTTTCATCAACCAACGGATTTTCCGGACCCTCCACATGACCGGTATAATCCGGCTCATCAAAATACAGCATCACCAGATGCGGTCGGTTGTTTTCAGGCAGTTGCAGCCAACTGATTACACTGTCTACCCGTGCTTCATAGGGGACGGATTCATCATAATATTTGGTAATAGAAGGATAAATCCCTTTGATGGCGGCTTCAGATCCAACCCAGAAAAATGATGCTGTTTTCACTCCCTGCCGCTCTGCGGTGACCCAAACCGGTTCTGCCTGATACCATTTAGGGTTCTGTACTGTATTCCGGTTTGACATGGCGTACCGTTCTTTAAATTTTTTATCGTATATGGAATTACCCGTCAGCATATGGGTTTGAGTATAGGCGCCGGTTGCAAGGGTATAATGGTTCGGAAATGTTTTGGATGGAAAAACCGGCTGTAACGATTTCGCCATTGATCCATGATCACGAAGATAATCAAAATTTGGTGTGTCTGTACGGTCTGCATAATCATATCTGAATCCATCGAAGGAGACCATGACTACATAAGGCGTGTCGGCATGGAGTATCCATCCATATAAAATTAAAAATAGGGTAAATTTTAAACACTTCATGACGTGAACGCTCCTTAATTACGGTTAAATACCGGCTGGAAAGATTTCACCTGTTCTGCCTATCTTACCAAAGGAAAATTTGCAGAGATCACCATGCCTGTGGTTTTGTCTGACTGAGGTGGGATGAGAAATTTTATTTACAACACCACACTGCGTAATTCACCTGCATTTCCTTCTTTTTAGGATGCGGTTTATCACCGTAATTTCATAGAGATGCTTCAAATATGATTGAAAAGAAATGACATGAAAACGGATTCAAAAAATACCCCATTTCCTCCCGTGCGGCAACCCCTACTGCCTCCCCTGGCAGAAAGGATTCGCCCTTCAACGCTGGATCAGTTTATCGGGCAGTCGTCGCTCATTTCTGACCGGAGTCTGGTCATGCAGTCTGTAAAACAAAACCTCCCCTTTTCACTCATCTTATGGGGACCTCCCGGGACAGGAAAAACCACTCTGGCACGGATACTCTCGAAGGAGTATGGTGCGGAATTTCTCGAATTATCTGCGGTGTCATCCGGTGTCACACAGATCAGACAAGCGATTACATCTGCCAAAGAAATGCGGCAGATTCAAAAATCGACCATTTTATTCATTGATGAAATCCACCGGTTCAGTAAGTCCCAGCAGGATGCGCTCCTTCATGCAGTTGAGGATGGAACGATCTTCCTCATTGGCGCCACCACGGAAAATCCTTCATTTGAAGTGATATCGCCCTTGCTGTCCCGATGCCGGGTCATGAAACTCTCTGCATTTACCCATAATGAGCTGGGAAAAATTCTGGATCGTGCCTTAATACAGGATCTGGTTTTGTCCCGGAGAGCAATTGATATTTCGCCGGAACTTCGGGAAGTACTTACGGGCAGTTGCGGGGGGGACGCCCGCAAAATGCTGAATACTCTGGAATTAGCCATTTCCTTCCACCCGGAGGACTCTCCGGTTATCACGGCACATGACGTACAGGAAGCGCTGCAACAAAAACATGTGATCTATGACCGGGCGGGAGATTATCATTACGATACCGTATCCGCATTTATCAAATCGGTGCGCGGATCAGACCCGGATGCCGCTTTGTATTGGTTGGCAGTCATGCTGGAAGGCGGTGAAAAACCTGAATTTATCGCCCGCCGGCTGATCATTCTCGCTTCTGAGGATATCGGAAATGCCGAACCCTATGCCCTCATGCTCGCCACCTCTTGTATGCAGGCGGTTCATCTGGTAGGTATGCCCGAAAGTGCCATCATTTTAGGGCAGGTTACTACGTATCTCGCCAGCGTCCCCAAAAGCAATGCCGCATGCTCTGCCATCCAATCTGCACAGGGGTATGTGAGAGAACATGGCACAGATGCCGTCCCACTGCACTTACGAAATGCCCCCACCGGCCTGATGAAAAACATGGGTTACGGAAAGCAATACCAATACCCTCACTCCCATGAAAATCATTTCGTTGAAGAACGGTATTTCCCGGATGAACTCAAACCTGTGCCGTCTTTTTATCAGCCCACAGGGGAAGGACGTGAAAAATTTCTGCGTGACCGGTTGAGTTTTCTCTGGAAAACCCGATTTAAACCATGAACATTCACATAAAACATATCTCACGTATGGTGATTATTTTACTTGTCAGCGCATGTGCCACGGTGCCGGTCACCGGCAGGAAACAATTCTCCATCGTTCCCCATAATACTATCATGGAATACAGCGAATCGAACTACCACGAATTCCTGCAGGAGAATACGGTGATCACCGTTGGGCGGGAGGTACACATGATCCGTGAAATCGGGAGACATATCACGGAAGCGGTGTCAGATTATTTTACAGAAAATGGTCAGTCGTCCATATTGGACGGGTATCGGTGGGAATACAACCTGGTGGATAAAGATGAACGAAATGCCTGGTGTATGCCCGGTGGGAGAGTGGTCGTGTACACCGGGATTTTCGACATCATCCGGAATGAAGGCGGATTGGCCGTGGTGATGGCGCATGAGGTCGCCCATGCCATTGCGAATCACGGTAACGAGCGGTTGAGTCAGGTCCTGTTAGCCCAGATGGGGGGGATGGCGTTATCTTCTGCCGTGGCATCCAAACCCCAACAGACCCAGGATTTGTGGATGCAGGTTTTCGGCATGGGGACGAATCTCGGCGTTCTGCTGCCCTATAGCCGGGTACATGAAAGTGAGGCTGACCGTCTGGGGCTTATCTTCATGGCAAAAGCGGGGTATAATCCCGGGTTTGCCCTTGAATTCTGGCAGCGCATGGCGGGATTACAACACGGAAGCCGGCCTGAGGAATTCTTAAGTACCCACCCAACAGACGAGCACCGGATGCAACAGATCCGGGACTTACTTCCCGAAGTCAACGGATATTATCAAAATTCGCAAAAACAGAATGTAAAATTTTGATACCGGCATATCTGGGATAAAATCCTGATCCATCGTGCCCGTCGCAAAGGACTGGCGACATTTAAATCACCGATGTTCATCCATCCCAATTTTTACTGAAAAGAGACAGAGTGGTGTGGAACCCAACACCTGAGGACAGGGGTGAATCCAACAACCGGATGACAAAATAACGGCTCTGGCTATTCTCATTTTTACAGACCCGAGTTCAGCGGTAAATTTCCAACCCTTTCCTGTGTATTTTTATCCAAATCCCGGATGTAAGTTCTGGTGAATCAGGAATAGTAAATATCAAACATAAAAGAGAGTATTAATGAATTTAATCAGAGGGATTTCCGGTATCCGCGGTATTGTTGGCGCTTCTTTATCCGCGGGAGAGGTTGAAAAATATGCGCTGGCGTTCTCACAATTGCAAAAAAGCGGGAAAATACTCCTGGCAAGAGACAGCCGGCGTCATGGCAGAGCGCTGCTGCAAACTGCATTTACCGTACTGCGGGCGGCCGGCAGAGAAGTGATTGATTGTGATATTATTCCCACGCCCACCGCACAATTTATCGTTAAGCAGACTCAACTTGCCGGCGGCATCGTCATCACTGCCAGCCATAATCCCATCGAATGGAATGGCATGAAATTCATTGATCACGATGGATGCTTTCTCGATGGAAACGCGAACGCAGCGCTTTTTAAAATCGCAGATCAATTCCCGGATAAACCTGTTTCAGTCGTTATGGATTCGAAAATCGAAACGGAGCCGGCAGAAGCGCATATACTTCATACGGTTTCCCTGCGATCTATCAACCGGGATCGAATTGCTCACAGAAAGTTCAGGGTGGTGGTAGATGCTGTCAACGGGGCTGCATCCGTTTTGCTCCCGGCGCTTATTCGTCAACTCGGTTGCGAGGTCATCCCGCTTTACTGTAACCCGGACGGGCAATTTCCCCGGGGGACTGAACCCCTCCCGTACAATCTCACTGAACTGTCGTCACAGGTAAAACGATATCATGCGGATGTGGGATTTGCCACCGACCCCGATGGCGACCGCCTGGCGGTGGTGGATGAACAGGGGGCGCCTCTGGGTGAAGAATACACCCTTACCATTTGTGCAGACGGATTTCTGAAAGAAAATTTCTCCGTCCATCCCATCATCACGAATCTGTCAACTACGATGGCGCTGGATCGGGTTGCGGCAAAATATGGGGTATCTGTCATTCGAACCGCCGTAGGGGAGATCAATGTGGTAAATGCCATGAAATTACATCATTCTGAGTTGGGGGGTGAAGGGAATGGCGGGGTAATTCTGGCGGAATCGCATCTGGGCAGGGATTCGCTCGTGGGTGCATCACTGTTCCTAAACCGGATGTCCCAAACCTCTGATCCGGTGAGCGCCATTTTCAGACTCATGCCCCAATTCACAATGATAAAGGAAAGAATCAGACTGGGGAATATCAATTCAGATCAGGTCATTCAAAAAATATCAACACAATTTGCAGATATACAGCAGGACCATCAGGATGGGCTCAAACTTATTTGGGAGGATCAATGGGTGCATATCCGAAAATCCAACACCGAACCCATTATACGTATTTATGGTGAAGCAGAAACCAGGGGGAAGGTGCAGAGGCTGGTTGAATCTGTGAAAAGAATGGTATAATGCACTATCCGGAATGATCCTGGAAAATATCCTTTTCCTGCAAAAATCCCGACAAACGAATCAGACGATTGTTTAACAACTGGTGTCCCTGGTTTAGGCAAACCATCGAAGAGACAATGCACCAGACGTTATGTTGTTACCGCTAAAATGTTCGTCTGTCATCGCCGATATCCATTAGTAGTCACGAATTTCGTGGATGGCCATCACGATGTCGATGATATCGATCTGACGACATCCTGGTAAGCCGAATCTTATGAGCCGGTTCCCAGGGATTATTCATCAGTAGAGGGTATTTTCAATCAACTGATGGTGCCGCACCACAGAGGATTAACCCCTGCAGCGGTGGTGTTCTGAAACGACCGAAGACCATGTAATTGTAATTAGATTGATCTTGATAAGACAAACGCATACCGGAAGCGTGCATTACAGAGTTGTTCCTTAAGAATTTAAAATTAAAAATGAGAGATTATTACACCTCACCGGGAACCATCAGACAAATGGTCACCCTGTTAAATTCAGATGACAATTGAAAGATAACCAAGGCTTTGAACCTTTTTATTCATCGGAAGGAAAACCCCGATTATGTCTTATAACCACACCTGAAAATATTTTTAAATTGACCGCATGAATATGAACAAATACCATTTTGAATCGCCTGAAATTCCGCACATCGACAAAGTGGGAGTTGAGGAGCGTGTTGCCCGGTTGAACAGCCGAAGCATCAAAAAAGACTCGAAACTATCCGCATTGAAACTGGCATTGAGCATGATTGATCTAACGACACTTGAAGGTAAGGATACCCCCGGCAAAGTGAAGCAGTTGTGTACGAAAGCCATACACCTCCATGATGCTCTCCTGCATCTGCCGTCAGTTGCTGCGGTGTGTGTGTATCCCCGCATGGTTCGGTATGCGAAAGATTTTCTTCAGGGTACGAATATTCACATCGCATCGGTGGCTACGTATTTCCCCAGTGGGATGAATTCCCTTCAATCCCGCCTGGAAGAGATCCGGTTTGCCATCGACGAAGGCGCAGACGAAGTGGACATGGTCATCTCCCGGGGGAAATTTTTGCAGGGAGAATATCAGACTATATTTGATGAGGTCAGTGAGGCAAAACACGTGTGCGGAGATGTACATTTAAAGGTCATTCTGGAAACCGGTGAACTGCGAACGCTTCAAAATGTCCGGATCGCCAGTGATCTTGCCATGTCCGCCGGCGCTGATTTTATCAAGACCTCCACGGGGAAAGTCCAGCCTGCCGCCACTCAGCCGGTAACACTTGTGATGCTGGAAGCCATTCGAAACTATTACCGAAAGACAGGGCGTAGGGTAGGGATGAAACCAGCCGGCGGGATCAGCGATGCCAAGACCGCAATCCGATATCTGGTGATGGTTCGGGAGACCCTGGGTCCGGACTGGCTCATCCCAGGTCTGTTCCGGTTCGGCGCCAGTTCCCTTGCAAACGACCTGCTTCAGCAAATTGTCAAGCAACTCACGGGAGTTTATCAATCTCCCGATTATTTTTCAAAGGATTAATAATGAATCAGATACCACACCCGACCTCAGATTTTATAACGGGCACGTATGCACCGGCGCCGGAATCTACCTCACACGTCAAAATTCAGCCTTATTACCGACTGTTTATCAACGGTAAGGATGTGGATGCGGCAGAGGGAACCCGATTTAAGACGATCAATCCCGCTACCGAAACGGTAATTGCTGAAGTGGCATCCGCGGGAGAAACCGACGTGGATTCTGCCGTTCAGGCTGCCCGAACAGCCTATGATAAAACCTGGTTCCGGATGTCAGGCAGGGAGCGGGGAAAGTACATTTATCGAATCGCCAGGCTCATCCAGGAGCGGTCCCGGGAGTTTGCCATTGTGGAATCCATGAATGGCGGGAAGCCGATTCGAGAATCCCGGGATGTGGATACTCCGCTGGCAGCGGCACATTTTTTCTATTATGCGGGATGGGCGGACAAACTGGAGTATGTTTTCCCCAGCCGGGATGCGAGATCCTTAGGGGTTGCCGGACAGATCATCCCATGGAATTTCCCTCTGCTCATGGCGGCGTGGAAAATCGCCCCTGCGCTGGCAGCAGGGAATACCGTTGTTCTTAAGCCTGCTGAAACCACACCGTTGACGGCGATGTTGCTGGCAGAGGTGATCCGGGATGCGGATCTTCCGCCGGGCGTCGTGAATATCATCAACGGGGGACCCGCAACGGGCGCAGCACTGGTGAACCATCCGGATGTGAATAAAATCGCCTTTACCGGATCAACGGATGTGGGGAAGATCATCCAAAGAAGTTTGGCCGGCACGCCGAAAAAATGCACCCTGGAACTGGGCGGTAAGGCGGCGCATATCGTCTTTGAAGATGCATCCCTCGAAGAAGCCGTCGAAGGGATCGTGAACGGTATCTTCTTTAACCAGGGGCATGTGTGCTGCGCCGGATCCAGGTTGTTTGTACAGGAAGGAGTCGCTGATACGGTCATCGGAATGTTGAAAAACCGGATGGATACCCTCATTGTGGGTGATCCACTGGATAAAAATACGGATATCGGTGCCATCAATTCACAACCCCAGTTGGACAAGATCACCAAAATGGTCAACCGGGGTGTGGATGAAGGCGGAACACTCTATCAGTGCAATAATCAATTGCCGGGGAAAGGCTACTGGTATAATCCCACCCTGATCACCGGTGTGGCGCAGTCCAGTTATGTGGTGCAGGAGGAAATTTTTGGTCCTGTGCTCGCCATTCAGACTTTCAGGACCGTGGATGAAGTGATCGAAAAGGCGAACAACACCCGATATGGGTTATCCGGTGGCGTATGGACGGATAATGGCGCTAAGATTTTTCATGTGACCCGCAGGATCCGGGCCGGCGTCCTCTGGGCGAATTCTTATAACAAGTTCGATCCCGCATCTCCCTTTGGCGGCTACAAGGAAAGCGGATTTGGCCGGGAAGGCGGTGTGCACGGACTATATCCATACCTGGAGGTAGTGTGAGTAATAGATTAAGTATTCAAAAAACGTATAAACTATACATTGGCGGAAAATTCCCACGGACGGAGTCCGGCAGATACACCAAACTTTCAAGTGCGAAAGGTGAGTATATTGCCAACATGTGCATTGCATCCAGAAAAGATTTTCGGGATGCCGTGAGAGCCGCCCGTTCTGCCTTTTCCGGCTGGCAGGATAAAACGGCGTATAACCGCGGGCAAATTCTGTACCGCATCGCCGAAATGATGGAAGGCAGGACCACCCAATTTTCACAGGAACTTACCCTGCAGGGATT
This sequence comes from uncultured bacterium, assembly GCA_964409335.1. Taxonomy (GTDB): domain Bacteria; phylum Fidelibacterota; class Marinisomatia; order SCGC-AAA003-L08; family JACNLC01; genus JABMOW01. The sequence continues at coordinate 11,718 of CAYPCW010000008.1, read as the reverse complement.
GACCCGGAATCAGGCAGACCGTGAAGTAGAAGCGTCTATCGACCGGATGGTGTACTATGCGGGTTGGGCGGATAAATTCCAACAGCTCGCCTCTACCGTAAATCCCGTGTCATCCTCTCATTTTAATTTTTCGGTACCCGAACCGATGGGTGTCGTGGTGATCATCGCACCGGAAACGCCCTCACTGTTGGGGCTCACTTCTCAGATGGCGCCGGTGATCCTCAGCGGGAATACCGTCGTGGTCCTTGCATCAGAGTCCATGCCGCTGTGTGCAATAACATTTGGCGAGGTCATTCATTCGTCGGATGTTCCCGGCGGCGTTGTAAATATTCTCACGGGAACAAAAAGTGAATTATTACCCCACATGAGCAGTCACATGGATGTGAATGCCATTTCATACTGTGGGAATAATGAGGATGAGCGAAAACTGGTGGGTGAATCAGCGGCTGAAAATGTTAAGCGGGTAAAGTACTATTCCCAACCCTATCGTAATGACCGCGGGAATGAAAGTCTGTACCATATTCTGGATTTTGTGGAGATCAAAACCACCTGGCATCCGGTGGGGATTTAAATTCCTCTTTTTTTAGTCAGCACTTTGATCCGTTTATCCAGTTCGTAGTTTGGTCGATCGGGAGCCTTATCTTTCATTTTGAGATAAAATTCCAGGGCGGGTTTTTGATGCTCGTCAGCTTCAGTCAATTTGAAGAGTTCGTAATGCAGATCAGAAATTTCGGACATACTTTGTGTGTTTGCCAGCATGGTGTAGAGGGTATTTGACTGGCCGGTCATTCCGGTTTTGAATTCAATCCTTCCCCGAAGCATGTGTCCCTCAAAAATTTTATCCGGAATCCCCAGTTCCTTTTTCTTTTCGAGAACATGTTCATTCAATTCGGTGGCGTCACTGAACCGTCCCGTTAAAAACAAAAGTTCGGCTTTTTGATATTTCATAGAATAGTAATACGGCATGATATCGAGTTTTTCCGAAACCTCGATGGCGCGGTCGTAGTAATCCAGGGCGGTATCGTATTCCATGAATTCAGTGTGAAGTTCACCCAACCTGCCGGCTGCATTCGCGACGCCCCTTAAATTACCCAGTTCCTCTGAAATTGCGAATCCGGTTTTAAAATACTGGATACTTTTCCGAGGTTCGCCGGTGACGCGGTAAATATCGCCAATATAATTACTGGATGTGCCGATTCCCCGTTTATCGCCCAATTCCTGTGCCAGTCGGAGTTGCTTTTCAGAACATTCCAACGCTTTGTCGTAGTTACCCATTTTTTGATAGATACTGCCAATATTCCCGATAGCGTCAGAAATTCCTTTTTTATCCCCTAATTCTTCTGATAATTGTACCCGGCGGTTAAAATAATCCATAGCTTCATCCAGATTGCCCTGATAGTAGTGCGCCGTACCGATCAACGATGTGGCTACGGATATCCCCAGTTTATCACCGATCTCTTCATCTATCTTTAATTGTTTCTGGTAAAATTCCATGGCACGCGAATAATTTCTCTGTGACTGGTAGATCAATCCAATATTCCCAACTGCTTTTGCAATCCCGATTTGGTCCTTTTGATTTTCGGCGAGTTTCTTCATTCTTTCAAAACTTTCCATGGCGTCGTCATTTTTACCAAGCCGCCAATATACCAGACCCATATTTGCAACTGCCCGTGCAATGCCGTGTTCGTTTTTTAATTTCTCATACCGGTCCAGAGAACTTTTATAATGTTTCATGGCATCCTCATAGCTGCCTTTCATGTACAGTTTGGTGCCTAAATGAAGCTCTGTGCGGGCAAACCGGGAATCGTCAAAGATCAGCGTTGCCAGACTTAGTAACTGATAGCAGATATTAATCGCTTCGTCCCATTTACCGACCAATTGCAAAATCTTCGCATTTTCAAGTGAGATATCGATATATTTTTGGCAACCCTCAACCTGATCTTTCGTGGGTTTCTGTCCTGTGGGATTGGTCAGGAATTTTTGAACCCAATCAAAATGTTTCAGCAGTTTATTATAAAAGGTAATTGCCTCGGTATTTTGATAATTATCCCTGGAGAAATTTCCGGCTTTTTCGAGATAGAACAACGCCTTGTCCTCCACTTCTGCATTTTCAAAGTGATTGGCCAGGTCGGAATAGTACATCTCCAACTGGTCTTTATAAATATTTTCCATTGTCTCTCCTGCGAGTGAATGAAGGTTTCGCAATTGTTTTTTTAATTGCATTTCATAAACGGCATCCCGAATCAGCGCATTTTTAAATACATAATCAATTTCCGTGACATGATACCAGATCGTTTCGTTTTCGCCTTTCTGCAGATACTCCTTTAAGGGTTTATTATTTAACATAGCGCTGAGAATATTGATGGCAAATTCCTGCCCCAGCGCCGATGCAGTTTTGACGATTTCTTTCAAATCGCTGGTCAGTCTGTCGATACGGGCAACAATGATCGAATTGATGCCTGACGGCATATCAATATCGGTGGCGATAAGATTATTCTCACCATCCACAAGTTTGTTTTCCTGTAAGTACAGTACCATTTGCTCGATGTAAAATGGATTTCCGCTGCTTTTCTCACACACCAGTTTCAAGGTCTTCAGAGGGACCCTGTCAGCGTTAAACTTATCTTTTATCAACTCAAATGTAGTATCTTTATCCAATGACTCAAGCCCGACTCTATTTTCAGGATTTACGGAAAATCCAAGGTGGAAAGGTGTGTCATCGTCATTGAACCGACATGCTGAAATCAGGAGAAAGGGAAAGTCATCAACATTCGTGAAAAGCGTCTGAAGCAGGGTTTGGGTATCCGGGTCAATCCAGTGACAATCTTCAACCAGGATAATCACCGGTTTTTGCAGACTCTCTGCTTTGATGAGATTTTTAAATGCGTACATCGTGTTTTCATACCTGCTTTTGGCATCCAGACTTTCATATAGTGAATATTCCCAATGCAGGTTGATCAAATGCCCCAAGAAAGAATAACTCCGCTGAAGCTCTTTTTTAATATCGGTTTGATCTGTCCTGTTTACGATCCGATTCAGTTTTCTTTCGAAACGGTGTTTGTTTTTTGCATGACCGTATTCTGTAGATTGATTAAAATAATGCTCCAAAAAATACACAATTGGATTAAAACTCTTCCTGAGAATTCCATCGCAGCGCATCTCAAACCATGTGAATGCAGATTTTTTCAATGACCGTTTCAACTCATATATCAACCGGCTCTTTCCGATCCCTGCCAGTCCGTCCACATAAACAATACCGCCAAACTGGTCGTTCCTAATAGGTTGTATCATCGATTTCAGGCGTGCCAGTTCTTCGGTTCTGCCAAACTGCTTACCAGTGTATAGAACCTGTTTCACTTCGGCTTCTCTAATTAAATGGTAGGTGGGAATTTTCCCGGAACGTCCCTTGAATTCAAAATCGCCTTTGTGTTCAAATTGAAATGACGGATTCTTTGATGTGCGGTCACAGGTATATATTTCGCCCCAATTTGCTTTCATCATGTATCTGGCGGACTGGTTTACCGTATTCCCCAGGCAGGTGAATTCCTGACGTAATTCCACGCCGTTATATCCGGCATATAAAATCCCCTGACTGATACCTGCCCGTAACTGGATCGTTGAGTCCATATACATCTGTACACCGAGGATAAATTTCAGCGCCCGTTGTTCATTATCTTCATAGGATACCGGGGCTCCGAAAAAAACCAGAATATTTCCACCTTTGTCCCCAAAATCAAGATGCGGGTGACTCCCGCCGTACGCTTCCTGTTGTTCGATCACCACATTCATGAACCTGCCCAGATCGGAGACCCGGTCAAATGAGACGAACACCGAAAATGCTTCACGGAATTCACCGGCCGGGAAGTGCAATTCGTTTTTCCCGGTAAAAATAGACACAATATCTTCAGAAAAATTTTTATACGGCAACGGATTTGGAGTGGTGTCAAACGCCGCCACTTGATCAATTCTGAAAAAGGAGGTGGATTTTTTGCTTTTTAACGTCTTCTTCAGAATCAGTTCCGGAACGGCATTTATAAATTGAATGTCCGCACAAATATCTCCTTTTTCACAGTGATGTTCTGCATAGGCACAATTATCAACGGCATACCCCTTAAAATAATATGCTTTTGAATGGTCCTTTCCCACAATACCCCAATCCACATCACCATAGGATAGTCCCACCTTCACTGCAAATTCAAAATCACCGAACTTGGAGTGATACGTATGATGAGTTTGGAAAAATTTCTGTATGGTGAGCGCACACGTTAGTATCCTTCGGGGACGTTCAGGGTCATCAATTCCTGTTATGAACAATGCGGTAAATGCGTCACCGGCAAACCGGGTGATAAATCCGCCGTGAGAATAGATGGATTCCACCGAGGTGGAAAACAGGAATTTCAGAATATCCGAAAGCACTTCTGCACCTTCTTTCCCGTGTTTCATCAGCGCTTCTGTGGTCGAGGTAAATCCTGAAATGTCAATAAAAACAGAGTAAGCCCTAAAATTGCCCTCGAATTCCTGATCCAGATATTTTTCGATAATGAACCCGGGGAGTAAATTTCTCATAACCGTGAATGATGTCCTGTCGTGCAACGTGTCATTAAATTTAAAGAAGATGAATCAATGCTTCTGACTTTTTATAATTTTACAGAATCGTATAAATAAAGATCATGGCGATGTATGTCAGGTGATGAACCAACTGATCCGCACCAAAAAGAAGCCAGTACTGATAATCAGTATTACGCCATTTTTTTACTCTGATCAGAAATTCTTTAAACCAGTCCATGTGGTAGTGAATGAGAAATTCGCCTACACAAATATAGAAAATAAAACCAAGTCTGATCTCGGTGAATCCGGTTGAGGCCATAAACAAAACGACAAAGGATAATATCGTATGTACACCTGCATGGGAAATCCCCCCCCAGTGACCATAAATACCTTTGTTTGCCAGCATATAGTGGGTTTGAAGGGGGGTAAAATCCCCCAAAAAATGCTTAATCATTAAAAGGGTAACTAAATATAATACCATATCAGAACTCCTTTCAGGAAGTATTAATGTCCATTATAAACCCTCAAGATAGGGTGAGATGTCATTGACATCGATTTGATCTTTGTACAAATATTTTTTAGAATAGGTTTTCCATACTCCGGATTCAAAAAACAGTTTTACGATATTTGGATCCAGGTGATCACCTGCCATCTTTCGGATAATGCTAAATGCCATACTCAATTTCATCGGATCTTTATACGGTCTGTCTTTAGCGGTAAGCGCTTCAAAGACATCACTGAGTGCCATAATTCTCGCAGGAATGGACATATCCTCGCCCTTCAGTCTCTTCGGATATCCAGTACCGTTCATTTTTTCATGATGTCCCCCTGCGATTTCCGGTACATTCTTCATGTTTTTGGGAAATGGCAGTGAGTTCAGCATATCGATAGTCACAACAATGTGATCGTTGATCTTCTCTCTTTCTTCCTGATTCAAAGTGCCTCGCTGAATGCAGAGGTTGTAGGTTTCCGATTCGGTGAGTAACGGATGGATTTTCCCTTCCGTATCCTCCCATGTTAATTTTCCGATCTCCACTACCCGGGCAATATCTTCATCCGTCATGAATTCACCTCCGATATTTGCTTTGGTAATGAAATTCAGATCTGCACGTAACCGGGTAACAATGGCGTTATATTCCCGGTTGAGATCTGTTTCTTTTTGCGGTTTCTTCATCAGGTTTTTTAGATAATCAACCTCTTTTTGCCGGATCAGGAGTTCGAACCGGGTGTGAACCGTTTCAATGCCGTCACGGATAGTCTGTAATTTGGTTTCCTTGTCCAGAATATGGTCGGGAGTTGCTAATTTTCCACAGTCGTGCAACCATGCGGCTACCGTGAGTTCAAACCACTGCGTTTCATCCAGATTAAAATTTTTGAATGTACTTGCTTTTGATTTACAGGCAGCCCGGGTAATCATTTCTGTCAGGTCGGGGACCCGCTGACAATGACCAGAAGTAAATTTTGATTTTGCGTCAATGGCTTGTGCGATCACTTTGATCATCGAATTAAAGAGGTCTTTATGGCTCTGGATCAGGCTCTGGTTGTCCAATGAAATGGCTGCAAATGAACAAAGCGCTTCCACAATCGGTTCGATCTCTTTGAGAAAAACGGTCAACTGGCCTCCACTATCCAGTGCATTGATGAGTTGGATAACACCAATCACATCATCTTGATGGTTTTTTAAAGGAACAGTCAGGAAGGATTTTGACCGGTAATTCTCCCGGGCATCAAAATTTTTAGCCCCGGAAAAATCAAAATGCTCGACGTTGTAAGCGTCCTCTATATTTACCGATTCTCCCGACAATGCTACGTGGGTGGCAACGCTATTATGATTCGGTTCGCCTGTGACGGGGTGATACATAGGAAGCCCGGGGAAGTTGATGGGTATCCCGGATGTCCCGCCCAGAGCGTATTTCAAACTGGTATTCCGAACGATCTCATAATCCAGAACAATTTTCCCGTCCTTTTCATGGATCAGGTATAGGGTGCCGCCATCAGCGTGGGTGATAGACTGGGCTTCGATCAAAATAGATTCCATCAACCGGTTCGTATTCCGCTCTGATGAAAGAGAAATACCAATTTTGATGATCCGCCAAAACAGATCTCCGGTCATCGATGAGGTCTTCTGATGATTCAGCAACGTTTCGTTATTCATATTTCCGGGTGCTTGATCTTCCTGTTTTATAATTGACCAATGAGCAGGTTTTTGTTTAAGTCCGATAGACGTTCAATTAATTTACGGAAATAAAATTGAAAAATTGGGTTGAAAATTCAGAAACAGATTCCATAATCTATAATGGACTCCGGAAAGACCGGTCAAAGAAAGACAGGTGAACAGATTTGCAAACTCAGGTTTAACCGTCGTGCAAACTTTACCCCACTCATGCCTAACTTCATGACCTTAGTTACGGAGATATACCCGTAAATTTGCGCTCCTAATGACTATAAAACTTCCAAAAAAAGGCGAAATCGTATCCTTGGACATTGAGTCTCTGGCATTTGGCGGGATGGGTGTTGCGCATATGGGCGATTTGATTGTCTTTGTGCAGAATGCGATCCCCGGCCAGAGGGTAACCGCCAGAATCCTTAAGAAAAGAAGCTCATATCTACAGGCTAAGCGGATGGCCGTAGAAATCGAATCGACGGATTTCCAATCGCCGCCATGCACTCATTTTGAATACTGTGGCGGATGTACGTTTCAAAATCTCACCTACTCGGTACAGTTAACCGCAAAAGCGGGCCAGGTCAAAGATATTTTTCAGCGGATCGGTGGGTTTAGAGAGGTTCAAATCGAACCCATCGTCGGATGTGAAGAAGTTTTCCACTATCGTAACAAGATGGAATTTACCTTTTCGAACCGGCGGTTTGTTACCGGGCTGGATGAAGATTTGCCCCGGGATTATGTACTGGGCGCCCATACAACCGGGAAATTCGATAAGATTCTGAACATTGACCAGTGCTGGCTGCAACCTCAAATATGTAATGATATCCTGATTACCGTAAAAAGAAAAGTCAGAGAATTGGGTCTGCCGCCTTATGATATCCTCCATCATACCGGTCTAATGCGATTTCTGATCATCCGTACCAGTGAAGCGACCGGTGAAGTGATGGTAAATCTGGTGACGACTGAAGATGCCAGGGAAAAACTCCGGCCGCTGGTGGATGAACTCACATCGGCGTTTCCTGCCATTGTCAGTATCGTGAACAATATTACCACCCGGAAATCAGATGTTTCCACTGGAGAAAAGGAGATTGTTTTGTCTGGGCGGGACCACCTTATCGATACTATCGGGAATCTGACTTTTCGCATTTCTGCCAATTCATTTTTTCAAACGAATACCCGGCAGGCATTGACGCTATACAAAATTGTTCGTGACCATTGTCAACTTTCCGGGAGTGAAACCGTTTTTGATTTATATTGCGGGGCAGGGTCCATTTCATTGTTTGTAGCCTCCCGGGCGAAGGAAGTCCTAGGTTTTGAATTGGTACCTTCCGCCATACGGGATGCGCTTGAAAATACTGAACTGAATACCATTCATAATGTACACTTTATTGAAGGAGACCTGATGGAGATATTCCGAAAATCACCGGATATCTCGAAACTCCCCTCACCCGATGTGCTCATTATTGATCCACCCCGGGCCGGATTACATCCGCACACATTGACGGATATTCTCACGCTCGCACCACAAAGGATCGTCTATGTTTCGTGTAATCCATCGACACAGGCTCGCGATGTAAAACTGCTCTGCGAGGGAGGATATACTCTGGGGAAGATTATTCCCGTGGATATGTTCCCGCACACTCCCCATATTGAAACGGTTGCCATACTCACACAGGATTAATCTTTATGGAAAACGCCATATCTGTCACCCAGTTGAAAAAAACCTATGGTTCCTTTGAAGCGCTTAAAGGGATCAATCTGGATATTCCGAAAGGCTCCTTTTTCGGGTTATTGGGACCGAATGGCGCCGGGAAAACAACCACCATCGGGATTCTCACCGGACTGGTCAACATTACATCGGGCAGCGCTCGTATCATGGGATATGATGTGATCCAGGAGTTCAGAAAATCCAGGGCAATCGTAGGGATCTCACCCCAGGAATTGAACTTCGATCCTTTTTTTAGTCTGGAAGATCTCCTGACCCTGCAGGGCGGGTATTATGGAATGAGAACGAAAAATGCGCGTGCACGGGCAATGGAATTACTGACTCAATTCGGCCTTGAGACCAAACGGAACATGAAAATGAGGCAGCTTTCCGGCGGGATGAAACGGCGTGTGCAAATTGCCAAGGCAATGGTCCATGACCCTCCGATCCTGATCCTGGATGAACCCACAGCCGGCGTGGATATCGAGCTTCGTCATCAGATGTGGGAGTACCTGACAAAAATCAACCGGGAAGGGAAAACGATCCTGCTCACGACCCATTACATCGAAGAAGCGGAAAACCTGTGTGATCATGTGGCGATCATCGATAAGGGGCAGATCATCACCGAAGGAACACCCAAAGATCTGATCCGAGAAACAGGGAAGAGTATGATTTGCATCCGGGTAAATGTTTGGCCCCAGGGTCAGGACCTGGAAGGCTGGCAATTTACCGTCGTTGATCATCAACTCCACATTCAGACTCGTGAACCGGATACAGATGTGGGTAAAATATTATCGGTTCTTGCGCGGAAAAATATTCCGGTTCTTGAGGTGAAAATGAAAAAAAGTAATCTGGAGGAGGTGTTCATCAAACTCACCGGGAAACGAATTGATGAATCATGATCCAAATACATGCTGTTCACCTGCGGATGCATGCGGATCAACACCGGCGAGTGTCAAATTAAGGGAAACATTTCCATGCTGAATATTGGTTTTCTTACCCTTATGAAAAGGGAAATCTGGCGATTTATGGCATTGTACAAACAGACACTGTTACCCAGCGTAATCTCATCCGGATTATACATCATGGTATTTGGGCAAAGCCTGGGGTCACGTATCGGTTCGATAAAGGAAGCCAGCTACATTAATTATATTATCCCCGGACTGGTGATGATGGCGGTGATCAACCATGCTTTTCAGAATTCGTCATCCAGCATGATGCAGTCCAAATTTCTTCGCTTTATTGAGGACATTCTGGTGACGCCCTTAAGCGGACTTGAGCTCAGTATGGGATACATTGTCGGGGGGTTGGTTCGCGGAATCTTAAACGGAATTCTCGTTCTGATCCTGAGTTGGGTGCTAACGGGATTTACGATCTCATACTGGTGGCTTACGTTTCTGTATCTCATCGTGGTGTCATGGGCATTTTCAGCCATCGGGGTGATCGTGGGTATTTTCGCAGAATCCTGGGATCATATTGCCGTATTTACGAACTTCATTTTTATGCCGCTTATTTTTTTAGGAGGCGTTTTCTATTCCATTGATATGCTGCCGCCGTTTTGGAGGAGTCTGTCTCAATTCAATCCGCTATACTGGATGATTAACGGGATGCGTTATGCCACTCTCGGGATTTATGATACATCCCCGGTATTATCCCTGATCATCAGCGTTGCAATTGCGATTGTTCTTACATTTATCGCTTCATATATGTTTACAAAAGGGTACAAAATTAAAACCTGATTTGATAAAAATTGACTTTTCTAATATTTCTGGGGATTGCACCCCAAAAACACCGGTTTCACTCCATTTTGCTTTTTATTCTCTCTAAAATTTGTAAAATTTTCCGCAATGGGGATGGGATGAAAGGCTGTGTTCAAATAATAATTTTGGATAAAAATTCATGAAAAATCTTTCATGGATGCCGTGTAATTGATTATTATTTTATTCAAATATTTTGCAGAAATTGGTCAATTAGATTCCATTTTAACCTTTTTCTGTATTATCATTGTGTAATGCATAGAAGAATTAATACAGTATTAACCGATACAGGGAGATAACCATCATGAATAAAATCAGCATGTTTTTTGTTACATTATTATGGTCATTGGTTCAAGGTGTTGAACCGCCAGCCCAGTTTCAATTTAATCAATCCACGCTTCAAGCCTTTTATTTTGTCGTATCCGGCACTATTGATGGCGAAACCCTTTCAACAGATGACTGGATAGGGGCATTTAACGGTGATTTATGTGTTGGTGCCGGTCAATGGACAGGTGAGTATTCCCCCGTACCGGTGATGGGAGATGACGGATATCCCTATTCGACAGGGTACATGCCTGTTGGCGGCATACCCATATTTAAAATTTACGACGCATCGACGGGAGATATCCTGAATGCCACGCCCTCAAATGTCGACGGATGGGCAAATAACGGAATTTTTTACATCAATACCATGACCGCAAATACCGGTCTGGAAGGCTGTATGGACCCCGATGCCTGCAATTTCAATCCGGATGCTACGATTGATGATGGCAGTTGCCTGTACAATGACTGCGCCGGAGAGTGTGGAGGACCTGCAGTGGAGGATTGTAACGGAGTCTGCGACGGTGATGCAACCCTGGATGCCTGTGGAGTCTGCGATAATGATCCTTTTAATGACAATGCGGATATGGATGACTGCGGTGTGTGTAATGGCGATAATAGCTGTTACGGCTGTACGGATTCCGATGCGCTTAACTACGATCCGTCAGCCACACTGGATGACGGCTCCTGTACCTACCCCACCAGCCAACCCGACATGTTTCAATTTAATCAATCCACGCTTCAAGCCTTTTATTTTGTCGTAAACGCCACATTGGATGATGTGACATTGACACCGGATGTGGATTGGATCGGGTCTTTCAGAGGCGATGTATGTGTAGGCGCGATTGCCTGGGATGGCGAATATACGCCGGTTCTCGCGATGGGGGATGATGGATATTCTTTTACAGAAGGTTATTTACAGCCTGGTGAATTCCCCACATTTAAAATTTACAACGGCACCACGGGGGAATACTATGACGCCGTACCATCTGAACAACACGCCTGGCAAAACAACGGAATATTCTACATTCAATTACTCGCAGGATATTCAGTGATCCCCGGCTGCACCGACGACATTGCGTGTAACTTTGATCCCAATGCAAATGTTGATGATGGCAGTTGTCTGTACAATGACTGTGCCGGTGTCTGCGACGGAACCTTTGTGACCGACGAGTGCGACGACTGTGTCGATCCTGCGGACTTCAACGGCGCCATGGACTGTG